>CAYYIV010000032.1:0-52401 GCA_964472095.1 uncultured Pelagibius sp. | reverse complement strand
ACGTGCCGCTGGAACAGTGCGCGCTCAGCCACCAGTGCGGCTTCTCCTCGACGGCGCACGGCAACGAGCTTGCCGAGGACGACCAGTGGCAGAAGCTGGCGCGCTGCGTCGAGGTCGCCGGCGAGGTCTGGGGCGGGCGCTAGTGGTGAAACTCTGACGCTTGGTACCCGACGGCGGTGGCCGCCATGGGTGGGAAGCGGTCTGCCTGCTTTCAGAATGCCCCGTGAGGCATCGGCCTCTGCGTCCTTCGTTGCGATCGACCTTCTCAGCGAGGCCAGCAACAGATGCCGACTGCGCCAAAGGCCCGGCGAGCTTGGGTGGAAGAAACTTAGCTGATCGACGAAGTTTTTGGTTGCGCCGCCGGCAAATCGGCGGATAGTTAGCGATATGGCTAAGTTTAATCCTGAGCTTTCGCTGCTGTTCCATGCGCTGGCTGATCCGACCCGCCGGTCGATCTTAACGCGGCTCGCCGAAACACCCGAGCGGGTGACGGATTTGGCTGACCCCACAGGACTGCGACTGCCCACGGTGATGCGGCACCTTTCCGTGCTGGAGGATGCGGGGTTGATCGCCACGTCCAAGGACGGGCGGATACGCACCTGCGCCATCGTGCCCGAGGCGCTGGACCCGGTGCGGACATGGCTCGATGAACAGCGCGCCATCTGGGAAGCCCGGCTCGACCGGCTGGACGATTGTGTGATGAAGGTGATGAAGGAGCGTGAGAAATGATACCGGACCTCGATCCGAATACCGACCTGAGCTTTACCCGCACGCTGACCTTCGAGCGACAGGTTGCGGCACCTGCCGAAACCCTGTGGCAGGCCTGGACAGCGCCTGCCGCCCGGGCGGTCTGGGCCGCGCCATCGCCCTCGGTCACCGTTGAGTTCCTGGAGGCCGACACCAGGGTGGGTGGACGCGAGGTCTCGCTCTGCAAGGTGGAGGGCCATTCGGACATCCGATGCGAATGCGGCTGGCTGGCGTTGCAGCCGCCGCTGCGCAGCGTCAATTACGAGGTGATCTCATCCGCAGGCGTGACGCAATCGGCGGCGCTGGTGACGGCGGATATCTCGGGCACGCACGAGCGCAGCCGGTTGGTCGTGACGGTGCAGCTTTCCTCGCTGGCGGCGGACATGGAGGCGGGCTACCGGGAAGGCTTCGGCGCAGGCCTGGACAACCTCGCGGGCGCGGCCGAGCGCACCATGGTGCTGCAGCGGGTGATTCACGCGCCGCGATCGATCGTGTGGGGCGCGTGGATGAACCCTGAAACGCTGCCGCAATGGTGGGGGCCGGAAGGCTTCTCCTGTCGCACGAAAAGGATCGATCTGCGCATGGGCGGCGAATGGGTATTCGACATGATCGCGCCCGATGGCACGGTCTTCCCGAACCACCATCTCTATATCGAGGTCCGGCCCGAGGAGAGGATCGCCTATACGCTGCTATGGGGTGAGAGCGGGCCGAAACATGCCGATGCCTGGGTCTCGTTCGAGGATCAGGACGGGGCGACGAAGGTCACGCTGGGAATGATACTCGGCACGGCTGCCGAGTATCAGGCGGCGAAAGGCTTCGGTGCCGTGGAACTGGGTCAGCAAACTCTGGGCAAACTGGAACGCTTCGTCACGTCCCGCTGAAATAGCTTCGTCAGGCTGCCGTGCTTTTTTTCCCTCATCGAACCGTCTAAGAAGGGACCATGCCGTCCGAAACCACGACGCCCGCCTTCCTGACCACCCACGAGGTGGCCAAGCTGCTGCGCGTGAAGGAGCGCAAGGTCTACGACCTTGCCGCGGCCGGCGACATCCCCTGCCGCCGCGTGACCGGCAAGCTGCTGTTCCCGCGCGACGAGATCGAGGCCTGGCTCGCCGGCGGCCGCGCCGGCGCCGCATCGCGGCCGCTGCCGGCGAACATCGTGGCCGGCAGCCACGACCCGCTGCTCGACTGGGCGATCCGCGAGTCCGGCTCGGGCCTCGCCGCCTACTTCGACGGCAGCCTCGACGGCCTCGCGCGCATGGCCGCGGGCGAGGCGGCCATCGCCGGCCTGCACGTCTTCGAGCCGGCGCGCCAGGACTGGAACCTCGACCACGTCCGCACGGCCCTGGCCGGCGCGCCGGTGGTGCTGGTCGAATGGGCCAGGCGCCAGCAGGGCCTGCTGCTGGCCAACGGGCTCGCCGGGCGGGTCACCGGGCTGGCCGACGTCGCCGGGCTGCGCATCGCACGCCGCCAGGCCTCGGCCGGCGCCGGCCTGCTGCTCGACCATCTGCTGGCCGAAGCCGGCATCGGCGAGGGCGAGGTCACCTTCGTCACCGGCCTCGCGCGCACCGAGACCGAGGCGGCCGTCAGCGTGGCCTCGGGACAGGCCGAGGCGGCGCCGGGCCTCGCCAGCATGGCCTACCAGTTCAATCTCGAATTCCTGCCGACGGTGGTCGAGCGCTTCGACCTGGTGGTCGACCGCCGCGCCTGGTTCGAGCCGCCGTTCCAGCGGCTGCTGGCTTTCGCCGCCGCGCCGGCCTTCGCCGCCAAGGCAGGGGAACTCGGCGGCTACGACCTCTCCGGCCACGGCCGTATCGTCTGGAACGCGCCGTGAGGGCGCTGCAGGAGGACGGTGCCTCCTCGGCTGAGCGCTGGGACCGGCGCTACCGGGCGGCGGCCGAGCCGCCCTTTGGCGAGGCGCCCAACGAGTATCTGCGCATGATCTGCGCGCGCTCAGACTTCGCCGCGCGCTCGGCGCTCTGCCTCGCCGACGGCGACGGGCGCAACGGCGCCTGGCTGGCGGAACAGGGCCTGGCGGTGACGGCGGTCGACGTCTCGGCGGTGGCGACCGACAGAGCGCGGGATCTCGACCGCCGCCGCGGCGTCGCGGTGGAACGCATCACCGCCGATCTTGCCGGGTGGACGCCAGAACCCGGGCGGTCCTGGGACGCGGTCTTCGTGATCTATCTGCAGGGCACCTCGGCACTCCGGCGCCGCGCCCTGGAGACCGCCGCCGCGGCGCTGGCCCCCGGCGGCTGGCTGGTGGTGGAGGGCTTCGCCAAGGCGCAGGCCGCTCACCCCGGTATGGGGCCCTACGACCCCGACCGGCTCTACGATCTGGCCGAACTGCAGGCGGCGCTGCCCGGCCTGCAGGTGATCGAATCCTTCGCCGGGCTTGTGCGCCTCGACGAGGGCACCCGGCACTGCGGCGAGGCCGCGGTCATCCGCTTCGCCGCGCGGCGGGCGGGGTGAGCGAGAGACGCTACTTCGTCTCGGCGCTATGGACGCCATCCCAGGCAGGCGGCGGCGGGTGACAGCGGAAATGCTCGATACGGCGACTGTAGAGGCTTCGAAACGTCTCCAGGTCGACGTGGCTCAGGCGGCGTCCCGACAGGGCATCGCTGTGCTGTGCTGCGGCGTCCCAGGCCTGGAAGCGGTAGGCGGTGAGGAGGTCGTTCATGCTCGCAATCGTGCTGCGAACGTCAGTATCCTCGATGAGCTCTGGCCCACCCAGCAAGGCGAAGATCCGCTGAGGCTCCCGCTTGCCCTTCACCCGGATCAGATCCAGCTCGACGTAGGTGACCCTGCTGCCAACGGCCTCCGCCGTCGCCTGGCCGAGAATGATGTCCGCCCCATAGATGGGAGACTGCCCTTCAAGGCGCGAGGCGAGGTTGACTGCATCCCCTAGCACCGAATAGTCGAAGCGCTGCTCGGACCCCATGTTGCCGACCACACAGAGGCCGGTGTTGATGCCGATGCCGACCTGCAGGATGGTCGCCTCCGCCGCGCCTTTCTCGGTTTCGTCAAGCATCTGCGCGTTGAGCCGATCGAGTGCCCTGACCATCGAGAGGGCGGCTTTGCATGAGTTGAGGGCGTGGTCGCCATCGGACAGCGGCGCATTCCAGAATGCCATCACCGCATCGCCCATGTACTTGTCGATGGTGCCGTTGTTGACCATGATCTCAGCGGTCAATGACGTCAGCAGGCGGTTCATCAGGCGGGTCAGCACCTCCGGCTGCCTCTGCAGGCGCTCGGAGATCGCCGTGAAGCCGCGGACATCGCTGAACAATATCGTCATCTCGCGGCTTTCCCCGCCCAGCACGAGCCGGCCCGGCTCATTGGCCAGCTGATCGACAAGAGCCGGCGAGAGGTAGTGCCGAAAGGCGCTGCGCACCTGCTCGCGGCGGCCTTCCTCGCGCAGGTAGTTGGTAAAGACCAGCAGCGCGAACACGGCAAAGGATCCAAGCGAGGGATAGGCGGCATCGATCAGCATGCCTTCGCTGATGAACAGGAACCATGACGTGGCGACAAGAGCGGCTGCCACGATAGCGCCCAGCAGCATGGTGAGTGCCGCACCGAGAACCGGCACCAGGGCGATGATCAGGAGAGAGACGATCGCCAGCACGATCAACTCCGCCCCCAGCGCGTAGTGCGGACGTTGCAGAAGCTGCCCGGAGAGAATCATCTCGAGCACCTGGGCATGCACCTCCACGCCGGGGATGCTCTGTTGCAGCGGCGTTGCCTTGATATCGAGGAGACCGACAGCCGAAGTGCCTATCAGCGCCAGCTTGCCGGCCAGCCGCTCGCTCGCCAGCTCTCCGGCCAGCAGGTCCTTGGCGGAGACATAGAGCTGCGGGCGTTGCTTGGCATAGTGCACCCACAAATGGCCATGGCGATCGGTCGGCACCTCGACCCCTGCGACGACGAAGGAGCGTATTCCGGCGCTGTCGGTCTTGATGGCGAAGGCGTCGCCGCCGGAGGCGATACGCAGCAGCTCCGCCGCCAGGCTGGGGACGATCTGGTCCTCGGCGACCACGAAGGCAGGCACGCTTCGCACCACACCGTCGTTGCCGGGCACGAGGTTGAAGACCGCACGGCTGCTTGCCGCGTCTTCCAGGATGGGCGTGTTGCGCACCAGCGTTGGAAATCGATAGAGATAGGGCCTGGGGTCCTCGCCGATGATTGCCAGCGGGACCTCCGATCGGCGCCGGTTCTCGTTGCCCCGGACGGCGCGGTGGTAGCCCGACTGGCCGAGGACGAGGCGCGTCTGGCTGAGCGCGCGGGCGAGGACCTCATCGTTGTTGGGCAAGGCGCGCAGCGCCTCGACGACCTCAGGTTCCACATTGACGAGGGAGTCCGCGTAGACGCCGGGCGAGGTGCGATCCGGCTCCGGAAAGGAGACGTCGAAGGCAATGGCCACGACCCCGGCAAGGCGCAGACGGTCGACCATACGGGCCACCTCAATGCGCGGCCAGGGCCACTGGCCGATTTCGGCAAGGCTTTCCTCGTCGATGTCGACGATGACGACGGGCTCGGCGATAGGCTGGCGAGGATTGGCCAGCTGGTAGAGGTCGAAGACTTTCAGGCGGAGGATTTCCAAAGGCGCCGGGTCCCAGACTCTCAAGGCCATCAGAGGGACCAGCAGGCAGAGGCCGAGCAGGCGGCTGAGTGCCAGCCGCCGCAGCAGGCGCAGCAGGCCTGCCAGCTTGAGCAGGCCGCGCAGCTTCGAAGTCCAGGCAGCGACGTGGTGCTTTACCGCCGCCCTGCCGGGCGAGGCATGGCCGCTCACCGCGGGTTCGGTTCCTGCATAGAGGATTTCAGCATCCGGCTTCATGCCATCGACATCACGCCTGAGTTAGGGCGGTGAGCTCCTCGGAGTTGAGATCCGCCAGCGGGATCCCTGCCGCGACGGCAAGAGAGGCGCCGGCCGGCTGAACGGTTGCGGCCGCCTCGCCGCTCTCTGTGGAGGCAGCCGCCGGAATCTCCGCCTCGCGGCCGTCCACGAGGAGCAGGGTGTCGATGTCGAGGTCGGCATCGCCGACCAGGTCGGCGAGTTGAAGGGCCTCGGCGGCCGCCGGGTCTTCGTCCACGGCCTCGCCGGTGGACGGCGTGGGCGGGAAAATCTCTTCGATGTCGCCGGCATTGGAGATGACGGTGACCTGGTCGCCGTTACCCAGGCTGCCGGTTTCGACCTTCCCCAGCTGGTCGGTGGAAAAATTCGCGGTGCCAGGCGTGCCGATGCCAAACGCCTCTATGGTAAGATTGGAGATGTTCGGCACTCCGCTGCCGTTGTCATAGAGGTCGGCGACGAGAGAAGCGTCCGGGAGATAGTCGTCGCCGCCGTCACCGAAGAAGTAGACGAAGTTGAGAGCGTCTTCGTGGCGCTCGGTGATCCCGTCGCCGGGGTCGACGTCTTCGCGCAGCCAGTTTGCCGCCACTTGAAGCGGGCCTTCATACTGCGTCCCGCCGTCGGCGCGGAGGCCGTTGACGAAGGCTTCGAGGCCACTGTCGTCGGGTCCGTCGAACTCGACGCTCCTGGCGTCGATGACGGAAATGTCCGTGTGTGCCCGAAAGGCGATGATCTTGATGGTGACGCGGTCGGCGAGGCCGTCGTCGATAAGCTGCTGATTGAGGGCCAGCAGGGCCTGCTTGGCGAGGTCCAACCGGCTTGGCGAAGACGGCGAGGGTGCGCGGCCGTCGCTGCCCCTGCTCATGGAACCTGAGATGTCGATCAGGTAGACCACGTTGATGGCGGGCGGTGCTTCACCTTCGACAGGGGCGCTGGTGACTGAAGGCACGAGGAAGGCGAAGCCGTCATCGAAGCCAATGAGCCCAAAGCCCGAGATGTCTACGCCATTCAATGTTCCGCTTGGCAGGAGGCCGCTTGCGGCAAGCCCGAATGCATCCTGGCCCAACCCCGAAAGGGTCAAGCCGGCGGCGAAGCTGCTGCCTTCGCCCAGCGGCTGGTCCCCGCCGGCGCCGGTCTCGATAACAAGCTGGGACAGCAGGGCGTCGATCTGGTCCTGGGTCAGTTCGCCTTGCTGCGGGTCGGTCTCCTGCGGCGTCGTCGGAGGCGGGTCTGTCTGGTCCCGGCCAAGGCTCCGCTGGATTTCAGTCGCGCTGTTCAGGGGGCGGCCGAAGACGTCACTGATGGCCTGGCTGGAGGCCGGCGCCGGCATGCCGGGGATGACGGCGGCGCTGCGGACTTCGAGGAAGTGATTGGCCTGCGTGAATTGCGCGAAGCCGCCGAAGTTGCTGAAGGTAAAGCTGCCGGTTTCGCCCGTCTCGGGATTCTCGATGTTGGCGATCCGCGTCGCGCCGCCGAAAGTGGCGATCCGCACGCCGACCGTCGTGCCGCGGATTCCGATGGTCCCGACCGGCGTCGCGACGTCCATCTCTCCGCTGGGCGCGACCTTGCCGGTGACGAAGACGAAGGTCCCCTGAATGAGGGAGATCCCCATGGCGTTGGTCGTGCTGCCCGGATTGTAGATGAGTTCATCGATCACCATGCGGGCATTGCTGGACAGCGAGAACACCGTGTCGTCGATGAAGAGTATGCCGAGGTCTGAGCCGACCCCGGTTGAAACGACATCGCCCTGAAAGATCGGGTCGCCTTCATGCAGGTTGGTGCGGGTACCGTCGGCTTTCTGCACGCGGGCGATGCCGTTCAGCGAGCTGACCTCGCCGATCGGCCTGTCGAGCTCTGCGTCACCCGCCTGCGCAAAGGAAAGCGGCACCGCTGGACCCGCCAGGATCGCGACAGTGCCCGGCGCAAGGCTCGCACCTTCTGCCGTTTCCAACGGCGGCGGCGAAAGCTGCGCGAAGTAGTCGCGGAGCAGAACCTCCGCGCCGTCGGGGCCTTGCAGGACGAGATCGTCTCCCAGCCGGGTGAATTCCGCCGAGAACAGCAAGCTTGCGTCGAGAACGATGTCGGATTGGTCGGCAACGTCGATGCTGCGCACGACGTCGCTGGCAAGCGCTTCGCCGGAAGGGGTCACCTTGACCATACCGCACCCTTGCAACTCACAAGCGGGACGGGGGGCGGCCTGATCAGACCCTCAGGGATCGCAACTGTGACGCTAAGTACCTCAGGACACTATCGGTCTCTCCCCGGAACCTATCCACCCTAGCAGTGAGAGTAGGAGCGTGTAATCGAAAAGAGTAGTTACCACGTTTAATCCAACCTTTTGGGGCATCTTTGAGTGGTCGCGCCCCACTGCTGGCCTCATTTCGGTGAACGGCGTCGCTTGCTGTGGCTATCCAGCCGAGAAATCCATGCGCGGCTGCAATGTGGGGGTGTGATGTGCCCCCACTTTTTGGACCGCCGGGGTTTAGAGTTTCCCGGCTTCAATCAGGGTCACGGGCGGGCGGCATCCCCCTGATTTCATGAGCGTGATCGAGTTGTTGTTACTGGCGCGCGCCCTGCGATCGTTTCGCATTAGAGGCTATCGCATTGTTTAGGATTTCTTATCCATATCGTTGTACCAGTAAGCTTGAATTTTCTGTAAGTGGGCTGCCTTACCCGATGATGCACAAGTGGCTCGCCAACGCAGTCCAGTATTGCCTGATGGCGACCGTGAAGGTCGCCGTCATCGGCATGTGGCAGATGGGCCGGATCGGTGCGGAGATCGAGAGCCTGTCCGAGGCGGATTTGCCGCTCGCCGAACTGATCAGCCACCTGCCGGGTGCGAAGGCCTTTTCCCATCGGTCTTGGGCGCTGGAGGCGGAGGCCTTCGGCTTCATCGGGCCGATGCCCGCATAGCGATACTTCCATGGTCCATGGCGAGTAGATTGTCGAAATTTTTGAGGAATACCCATCATGTCGTTCTCGCTACTGGGCGGTGACACTGCCGCGCGGCTCGCCGCTCTTGACCGTTCCCAGGCAGTCATCGAATTCAAGATGGACGGCACCATCATCACGGCCAACGCGAACTTCCTGAACGCGATGGGTTATAGCCTTGAAGAGATCAAGGGTAAGCATCACAGCATGTTCGTCGATCCGGCCTACCGCGAGAGCGCTGGATACAAGGAATTCTGGGCGAAGCTCAGGCGCGGCGAATTTGAACTGGCGCAGTACAAGCGCATCGGCAAGGGCGGCAAGGAGATTTGGATCGAGGCTTCCTACAATCCCTTGGTGGGCAGGAACGGCAAGCCGTTCAAAGTGATAAAGTACGCCATCGACGTGTCGAAGCAGAAGGCGGAGTTCACGGACCTGCTGGGCAAGGTCGAGGCGATCGGGCGTTCACAGGCAGTGATCGAGTTTCAGCTCGACGGCACCATCATCACCGCCAACGAGAACTTCCTGAAGACTCTGGGCTATACGCTGGACGAAATCAAAGGCAAGCACCATAGCCTGTTCGTCGAACCTGCATACCGTGAGACGGCCGAGTACAAGGAGTTCTGGGCGAAGCTGGGGCGCGGCGAATTCCAGGCGGCCCAGTACAAGCGGATCGGCAAGGGCGGCAAGGAAGTGTGGATCGAGGCCTCCTACAACCCGGTCATGGACTTGAACGGGCGGCCCTGGAAGGTAGTGAAGTTCGCCACCGACCTGACCAGGCGCAAGGCAGAAAACGCCGCCCTCGCCGACGAATTTGAGAGCGGTGTGAAGTCCATGGTGCGCACGGTCACCGCTTCCGCGCAGAACATGGAGATCACGGCGCAGTCGTTGGCGGCGGCGGCCGAGCAGACGAACAAGCAGTCGTCGACCGTATCGGCGGCGTCGGAAGAGCTGGCCGCGTCGGTCAACGAGATCTCGCGCCAGATCGCCGAGTCGACCCGGGTGGTGAATTCAGCCGTCGGTGAGGCCAACAAGTCGGAGCAGATGGTCACCAATCTGGTGACCGCGGCGCAGAAGATCAGCGCGGTGTCGCAGATCATCACGGACATCGCCGAGCAAACCAACCTGCTGGCCTTGAACGCCACCATTGAGGCGGCACGCGCAGGTGAGGCCGGCAAGGGCTTTGCCGTTGTGGCTTCCGAGGTGAAGAACCTCGCCAACCAGACCGCAAAGGCGACCGAAGAGATCGAAACCCAGATCAATGGAATCCAGGATTCGAGCCAGACCACGGCCGCCGCTATCCGCCAGATCGCCAATATCATCGCGCAGGTCAGCGAGATCACCACGTCGATCTCGAGCGCGGTCGAAGAACAGTCCGCCGCGACCCAGGAGGTCTCGTCGAACATCAGCGGCGTCACGCAAGCGGCCGAGGAAACCGGCAGTTCATCCAGCAGCGTCTTGAGGGACGCCCAGATGCTCACCAAGCAGGCGGGCGGGCTGGAGGAAAAGGTGGACGAGTTCCTCCTGCGGGTCCGCACGATGTAGTCCTATCGCCCGTAGTCTTCCGCCGAAAGCCAACCTCCCCGCTCTCGGCTCTCCGGCGGGATCGCTACTACAACCTGTCTGGTTGTGCTGGGTCCAGTTCAAAGGTCGGCGAAAGAAGAGCGTTCGTGAAATGGTAGCCGCCGAGCCGAAAGATGAGACCGGAAAGATTTTCTGGGCCCGCTGCCAGGATAAATGCACACCACAGCCGAAGTATCGTACGGCCGACAAATCTGTCTTGATGCCCGGTTCGATCCTTGAGACCGGCAGCGTGATCTAAGACGGACACTGTCCGACATCGACGGCTGCATCAGGCGCGCGTCCTCCTCGCCATTGCTGCATTTCCGTTCGTCGGCCTCTGGATCCTCCCGGAGACCGCCGCTGCGGCGCTCGCCCCCGGCGGCTGGCTGAGCGAGACCTTCGCTCCTCAGCGTGCCCGTCATGCGGTGATCCCGGCGCTCCCCGGCTGCGGCGCATGCCGATCTTGGAGGAATAGGCAAAGAACGGGCGATTATAGAGAAAGCAAACCCACAAGGGATTGTGTGAATTGAGGGCCAGGGACAAGTTGTCCACTTTTTGGATTGATTCAACTGGCTTGAACAACGAATGTTGTACCTCTGCGGTACATATCCCGCAGAGAGTGGTGTGCCCGGCGGGACTCGAACCCGCAATTCCGTGCTAGGGCTTGGTTCCAAACCAAGTGCGTCTACCAGTTTCGCCACGGGCACACAAAAAAGAAGGACCTGCCGTCGCTGGGGAGCAATCCGGCAGGTCCCGAGGTGGTGGTTGGACAGTCTGTAGCTCTCAGAGTTGCCCTGGTTCCCTCGGAACCTGCGAACAACGGCCCGTCTAGACCGGCCCGTTGCCCGGATCGGAGAGGTGTGCTTCGCACCTTCTCCCTCCGCGAGTCCGATTCAAAGGCTTTCCATCCCCGCGCGCAAGTCGTAAGCACACTTTATTCGGGGAAAATTGAGGATTCTGGGGCGTTGGCCACAGAAAAATGCGATGACTGCAGCTTCTAAATCGCGCAAGGCCCGCCGGAAGGGCGCACCTAGTGCGCCTCAGGCCCGCGACTCGGGCGAATCCGCGCCCAAGCCAGCCGAGAAGCCCGTCAGCCTGGCGCCCTTGGAGTTTAAAGAGGCGCTAAGGGGGCTGCTGAAGGTCAGGCCAGACCCGAAGGATAAATCCGCGCAGGATTGACTCCTGTCCTACCCATGCGACTGTTGCGGGCATGGACGAGGACACTCGGAAAACCATAAAGAACCTGCGGGAGAACGTAAGCTCCCTGGGTAGAAACCAGCGGTTCATCATGCAGATGGATCGCCGCTCTCTGATGATTCTTGCTCGCATGGCCTATGTGCTAGAGCGGCTTTCCAACAGAGTGCTGGGCGTCGAGGACGCCGAGGTTTTCACCGAAGTAGAGTCAGAAAAGGCGTTCCGAGAAATTCGCCGGCTCTTTGAAGAGCAGCGGGAGATCATGCGCGAGGAGGATGAGTCTCGTGGCTGATCCGCACCCAAGCAATGACAATGATGTTTTTACCTTTCAAGCGACTGCGCAGAGTACTTACGGAGACAGGGCGCGGGGCTTGGATTTCATCGTCCGGCATGGGGACGGCGGCGGCGAAGGAGGAAGTGAGACGAGGCTGGAAAGACTGGAGCTAGCCATTGCCGAGCTGCGCGGGCAGATCGACGGTATGAAGCACTCCCAAAACATCACTGTCGGTGCGGTGCTGGGAACGGCGGCGATCCTATTTGCCGCAATCGTCTATGTGGCGGCTGCCGTTAACTCCCTGCCCGCGCAATTGACCGATCTTGCAACTAGCATTTCCGGTGGGATCACGGCTGCGCGTAGCGTGGATGAGCGCGCACCCATTATCATCAACGTTCCGCCGCTGGGTTCCGGTACATCAGGCGTTTCCCCTTCGCCCCAGCAATTGCATCAACCGTCCGCTCCCCGTCCGTCGCCTTCCGACGATTCCAGTGAAACTCCCGCTCCTGCAAATAGCGACTGAGGTGCTTCTCGCTGATGTGGTGATGTGTGCCGATGATCGAACGCTTGAGCAGCGAGTGGTAGCTCTCCGCGAAGTTGGTATGCACGATGCCGCGCACGAAGGTCTCTTTGTGGCGCACTGACTTGTGCTTCCAGAAGTGCTTGTCCAGGTCGTCGTAAGCCGCGTTGTCATCGGTCATGATGATGCTGTAGCCGTCGATGTTTGGCCGCACGATGGTCTCTAGCGTGGACTTCTTGACGTCCTTGACATGGAAGGTCCTCGCTTCGCCCTTGCGGTCGATCAGGGTCAATACGGCCATCTTCTTCTTGGTCTTGCGTAACTTGTGCTTGTTGTTCCCTGCCTTACCACCAATGTAGGTCTCGTCCACCTCAACCGCCTGCCCTGGGCCGCCCAGCTCCCACCAAGGCATCCGCTAAAATCGTCAACGTCGGAAAAGTCCGATTAGGGCGTCTCGCGCACCATAGATCAGGTTTCTGACCCGATTCCCGTACGGGGGAACAAAACCCCCGGCATTGAGATCTGAGATGTTCCGTCGCACCGCTTGCCACTGCGTCTTGCTCTGCACTAGATTGACGCCGGGCACCGTGGAAAATTCTCTCGCCCAATCTTGAAGACTCTCATCGCTTATCTCCATCACCAAGTGCGAATTGCCGCGTAGCTTTTCGGCCATTGGCAGTCTTCCTGCATCGCCCAACTCCTGCTCGCGTCGCAAATGCCAAGCCAGCATGTCTGCCGCCTGTAGCGGCAACATCTTTTTGTCATCTCTGAAAATGGGGTTCCCGTTGATCAAGGTTCGCGCCGAACGCGGGAGGCTCATCTTCATATAGTCGAAGAACAAAGCAATATCTGCGCTAACCCCCAATTGCTCATCGAATATGAAGTCCACCGGCGTTTTAGCCCCAATGCTGGTTAGATATCGCGTAACGGCGGTCACAACACCGAATGTGCACACAAAATGTGGACTGATTCCCCGCGGCGACGCTGGCCTAACCAGTTCGTAGTAGCTGTGTCGGCTAATGGACACTTCGAAAGAGATCGGCCTAAAGTGCCGAGCCACCCTAACAAATCCGCGCAGTTTTTCGTCTCGCGTGTCGTCATTCCATCCCCTGAACTGGCCCCTCAGGCTGTTAGCCTCCGACATCTTCAAGTATTCGACTGCCGGCGCCGCCCTCAACTCCTCATCCCAAGCATCGGCAAATAGCGCCCACTTTGACGTTGTGTTGAGGTAGCCAGCCATAACCAAGCGATGGTTGCCGGTTTCGCTTGCCGAGTCGTCGATGAAGGCCTGCAGAAATGCCAAGGGTTTTCCCACCCTGTATCTGGACGCATAGCCGCTGGTGTGCGCCCAAACTTGAGATGCCGCGCTCATCCTAGATCATGCAGATTGGGTACGGGAGGTATGGTATCGCCCATTTTTTTGGGCATCTTTGAGTGGTCGCCTCCCATTGCTGGCCTCATTTCTGTGAACGGCGTCGCTTGCTGTGGCTGTCCAGCCGAGAAATCCAGGCGCGGCTGCCATGTGGGGGTGTAGACGTGGCTCGGGTGCCGTTTCAACAGCCTCGCAGGCTGTCAGGGCTGCAAGGTTCGCGGCTGCATCCGGCGCGCGTCGTCCCTGCCATGGCTGCATTTCTGTTCGTCGGCCTCTGGATCCTCCCGGAGACCGCCGCCGCCGCGCTCGCCCCCGGCCGCGGCGCATGCCGATCTTGGAGGAATAGGCAAAGAACGGCGAGGTTTCGGCACCGAAGGCCGGCGCCTTCGCCCCACATCAGGGCGGTCACAACAACAGGAGTTGGAGAAATGACCAGGATCGCCCTCGTAACCGGCGCCCGCCGCGGCCCCGGCCGGAACGCGGCTCCGAGCATCGCCCGTTTGGCGGAGAGTCCGACGACTGATCGCTTTCGAGCCCGCCTGCGAACTTTGGCCGTGGCGCTGATGCTGGCAACGGCACCTGCGACAGCCTTCGCGCAGACCACGCAAGAGCGCCTGCAGCGTGGCGAGGCCGTCATCCAAAGTCTCAACAACGGGCAGCCGCAGCCGACGCTGGAGCGTATGCGGCAGGAGTTTCCTTTCCTGGCCGAGGCGACCCAGGGCTATGCGCTGGGCGATGTATGGTCGCGGCCGGGCCTCGACAACCGAACGCGCCAGCTTGCGGCGGTGGCCGTCTTCGCAGCCATCGGAGAGACCGCATTCATGCGAGTCCATGCCGGCTACGCGCTCAATATCGGCGTGTCCGAGGATGAGCTGAAGGAGATCATTTACATGGTGACGGTTCCAGCCGGCTTTCCGCGGGCAATCTCGGCGTCGCAGGCGCTGTCGGCGCTGTTTGCCGAACGTCGGGAGGCCGCGCATGCGCCCTGACGCGAACGCGCTGTCGCGGCCGTTCTGCGATCCCGAAGCGGTCGCGCGCTATGCGGAAGCGCCGCCGCGCTTCATGCCCGGCGCGCCCTTCGTGGCCGGTTTACCGCGGCCGTGAAAGCTGGCATGAATAGCCCCGCCGGTGAAGGAAGAGGAAGCAGGTTCCCGCCCACGGAACGTCCGCCCGGTGTGCAGTGCGCGCAGCATGGATGGAAACATGGCAAGGCTCACCGCTCTGTTGCTGATCGCTTGCGCCCTGCAGGTCTGGGCGCTGCCGGCCTCGGCAGAGAAGCGTCAGTTCGCAAACATCGTCTACGAGCTGCCGAAGGGGTGGAAAGCCTCCGGCAAGATGGACGGGCGGCTGGAGCTGCGCAACGACGACGATGACAAGCGCTGCCGCAATTGCCGCATCTGGCTGGACCCGGGCGTCGAGGGGGGCGGTCCGATCGGGCAGTGGCGCGACGCGATGGCCGCACCGGGTGAGAATATGAAGGTGATCGGCGAGCCGCAACTGCACGATGAAAGCATCGGCGACTTGCCGGTGGCGGTGATGTTGCGCCAGATCGAAGACGGCCGGCGTGCCAAGTTCCAGGCCTATTTCGCCATCGACCTGCCCGCGCGCAACGAACTGATCATCTTCGAAGGCTCGGCCAGCGACGAGGAAACCTTCAACCGCAGCCTGACCGCGCTGAACGAGGCCGTCCCGCCATTGCTGAACGGCTTGCAGTTCATCAGCGAAGGCGCGGACCCGGTGCTTGGCCCGCCGGAGCCCGGGAAGCTGGAGGGGCCGTGGTTCGGCACCGCAATCCGCAACCAGTACAACGGCCTTTCCGGTACCTTGGACCTCGTTGTCGACAAGCGCCTGATGACCTTCTACGCGGACGGGCGGTTTTTCCGCGGCATCCCGCCCAGCGGTGCCGGGCCGCTCGACTTCGAGGGGCTGGCGGCCGCCGGCGAAACCGGCCTCGGCAACTACGTCGCAACGGGCGACGCGGTCGAGCTGCGCTTTGTCGACGGCGACGTTTCGCGCATGCCCATGCTCAACGACAGCACCATCGGCGCCGGGAATGTCAGGATCCGTCCCGCCAGGTTTCCGCCCGACGGGTTCCGCTTTGCCGGGGTGATCCGGTCGGTCCGCTACACCGCCCTCGGCGCCGGCGTATCGGGCGGCGTCGGAAGTGAAAGCACGCAGGTCTTTCGCAGCGACGGCACCTTCACAGACAGTTCGTTCACGGGCGCGTTCGGCAGCTTCGACACCGGCGGCGGCTTCACGGCAACGACAGGGCAGCCCGAGCGGTCCGGCCGCTACGTCGTGGCCGACGGGCTTGTCACCCTCACCCCGCCTGACGGTGAACCGCGAACCGCCTGGATCATCCTGGAAGGCGCGGACAGCGTGATTATCGGCGGGCAGCCGGTATCGGCGGCGCAGGACGAGTGACCGGGGCGAGCCCGCAGGAACGGTCGCGCCTGCGGCGCCTCAGCTCGTGCGGGCGTTGGGGAAGAACAGCGGCTGGCCGTCCTGCTTGAAGTCGCCGATGGCCGACTGGCCCTCGTCGGAGAGCACCCAGTCGATGAACTGCTGGCCGAGCTCGGCCCTCACGCGGGGGCACTTCCCGGGGCTCACCAGGATGATGCCGTACTGGTTGAACATCCGCGCATCGCCCTCGACGGCGATCGCGTGGCCGCCCTTGTTGCCGAAGGCGATCCAGCTGGCGCGGTCGGTCAGGGCGTAGGCGTTCATGCCGACGGCGGTGTTCAGGGTGGCGCCCATGCCCGAGCCGGTCTCGCGGTACCAGCCGCCGCTGTCGCCCGTCGGGTCGATGCCGGCGGCCTGCCACAGGGCGAGTTCGGCCTTGTGGGTGCCGGAGTCGTCGCCGCGCGAGGCGAAGGCCGCCGCGGCCTGCCTGATTCTGGCGAGCGCGCCGGTGACGTCCTGGCTGCCGGCGACGCCGGCCGGGTCGTCGGCCGGCCCGACGATGACGAAGTCGTTGTACATCACGTCGGCGCGGCTGACGCCGTAGCCCTCGGCGACGAAGGTCTCCTCCGCCGGCCTGGCGTGCACGAAGAGCACGTCGCCGTCGCAGTTCTGCGCGTTCTTGATCGCCTGGCCGGTGCCGACGGCGACCACGCGCACCTCGACGCCGGTCTTCTCGCGGTAGATCGGCAGCAGGTGGTCGTAGAGGCCGGAGTTCTGCGTCGAGGTCGTCGACTGCACGACGATGAACCTCTCCTGGGCGAGGGCGGGGCCGGGGCCGGCGAAGGCCAGGCCGGTGGCGGCGGCCAGGGCGGCGAGCGCGAGCAGCGAACGTGCGGTCATGAGTGGTGTCTCCCTATCGTTGTCGTTCGAGTGCCAAGGCATCACAGCAGCAGGCGGCCTTCCAGGTAGGCCTGGGCCGCTGCCGAGCCGGGCTTGTTGAAGAAGGCGTCGGCGTCGCCGCGCTCGGCCAGGGCGCCGCGATGCAGGAACAGCACCTCGTCGGCGATGCGCTGGGCCTGGCCGCGGTCGTGGGTCACCAGCACGATCTTCACGCCGGCGGCCGCGGCCTGCCCGATCAGCGCCTCGATGGCGGCGGTCGCCTGGGGGTCGAGGCTCGCCGTCGGCTCGTCGAGCAGCAGCAGTGCGGGCTCGGACGCCAGGGCGCGCACCATCGAGAGGCGCTGCTGCTCGCCGCCGGAGAGCACGCGGGCCGGCCGTTCGGCGAGCGCTTCGAGCTGGCCGAGGGCGAGCAGCGCCTCGATGCGCGCCGCGCGCTCGCGCCGCGGCACGCCGTAGACGGCCAGCGCGTGGCGCAGGTTGGCGGCCACCGATCGGCGCAGCATCACCGGACGCTGGAACACGATGGCGATGCGCCGGCGCGCCGCTGCGTCGGCCGGCCGGCCGCCGAAGGCGACGCTGCCGGCGCTCGGCTGGATGAGGCCGGCGATGAGCCGCAGCAGCAGGCTCTTGCCGGCGCCGTTGGGGCCCATGACGACGCTGCGGGTGCCGGGGGAGAGCTGCAGCGAGAGCGCGTCGATCAGCGTCTTGCCGCCGGCGGCGAAGCTGACGTCGCGCAGCTCGGCCGGCCAGATGCCGGCGGCGCCGGCGGCCGCCGCCTGCCGCAGCGGCGCCGCGTCCGGGCGCAGCCCGTCATGCATAGGCCAGGCGCGCCGCGCTGCTGCGCAGTCCCATGACGAGGCCGTTCACCAGGATCGAGAGGCCGACCAGGATGATGCCAAGGCCCAGCGCCAGCGAGAGGTTCCCCTTGGAGGTCTCCAGCGCGATGGTGGTGGTCATCACCCGGGTCACGTGGTTGATGTTGCCGCCGACGATGATGATGGCGCCGACCTCGCCGAGCGCGCGGCCGAGGCCGGCCAGCGCACCGGTCATCAGCGAGTAGCGTGCGTCCCACAGCAGCGTGGCGATGGTGGCGGCGCGGCGCGCGCCCATCGCGCGCAGCAGCTCGTCGTACTCGCTGTTGAGGTCTTCGACCACCTGGCGGGTCAGCGCGGCGATGATGGGGGTGACCAGCAGGGTCTGCGCGATGATCATCGCCGTCGGCGTGTAGAGCAGCTGCAGCACGCCCAGCGGCCCGGCGCCGGACAGCAGCAGGTAGACCACCAGCCCGACCACCACCGGCGGCAGGCCCATCAGGGCGTTGACGACGGTGACCGCCGCCATGCGGCCGGGGAACCGCCCGACCGCGAGCGCCGCCCCCAGCGGCAGCCCGATCGCGCAGGCCAGCGCCACCGCCGAGAAGGTGACCCGCAGCGACAGGCCGATGATCTCCAGCAGGTCGCCGTCGCCCGACAGAATGAGGGCGAAGGCCTGGCCGAAGGCCGCCCCGAAGTCCTGCATCGCCGCCCCCTCTTTTCCGCTGATTAGCAGTTATGCTTTTTCTGCTGAAATTTCCCAAACATCGGAAAGAGAGCATAGGCAGGAGGGGCGGCCGGGGCAAGGCGTTTTGCCACCGGAATGCCGCGCGGGGGGGCTCGACGGGGTCCTGAAAAGGAGGGCGGGGGCGCCCGGTTTTCGCCGGACGCCCCCTGGTTACAGCTGCCCTCTCCCGGGCCGGCCTTTGCGGCGGCCCGGGAGGTCGATGGTCTACGGTCGGAAGCCTCGCGCTTGGCTTTTTGCCAGGCGGGGGGGCCCGGCGGCGACGGTGGCTTGGAGCAGTGCCGACGCCGTAATCGCGAGGAAGAGGCCTGAAATCAGTAGGTTGGTGATCGTCCTGGTCTCCCGCTTCCTGCCGTTCCGGGCTGGGGGAGCCCGGGTGAGAAACGGCGATGCTGCGCCGTCCCCCTGAAAATGCGCCCGACCTATCTATTTAACAAACGAATTTTATTGCATGTTAATATCGGCAAATCGAATATATAGGCGCTGCCGGGCCGTCCCGGCGAATCATGCTTAACGGGCTGGGCCCAAGGGGTGCCGGATCTCTCATGGACATCGATCTCGCCCGTACCTTCCTCGCCGTGGTCGACAGCGGCAGCTTCGTCGGGGCCGCCAGGCAGGTCTTCGTCACCCAGTCGACGGTCAGCACCCGCATCCGCGCGCTGGAGGACCAGCTCGGCAAGCCGCTCTTCGAGCGCAGCAAGGCCGGCGCGGCGCTGACCCCCGCCGGCGCCCAGTTCCACAAGCACGCCATCGCCATGGTGCGGGTCTGGGAGCAGGCGCGGCTGGAGGTCTCGCTGCCGGCGGGCTACCAGGCGGCGCTCACCGTCGGCGGCCAGTACAGCCTGTGGGACGGCTTCCTGATGGACTGGCTGGCACAGATGCGCGCCAAGCTGCCGGAGATCGCCATCCGCACCTTCTCGGGCATCTCGGCCACGCTCATGCAGCGCCTCGTCGAGGGCACCCTCGACATCGGCGTCATGTACACCCCGCAGAGCCGGCCCGGCTTCGAGCTGGAAATGCTCTTCGAGGAGGAGCTGGTGCTGGTCTCCAGCGAGGCGCGGCCGAGCGCAAAGCTGGGCCAGAGCTACATCTACATCGACTGGGGGCCGGAATTCCAGGTCGACCACAGCCTGAACTTCCCCGACCTGGTGACGCCGGGCCTCTACATGGAGATCGGCTCGCTGGGCCTGAAATACCTGCTGGAGAACCGCGCCTCCGCCTACCTGCCGCGCCGCCTGGTGCAGCGCCCGCTCGCCGAGGGCCGCCTGAAGCTGGTGCCCCAGGCGCCCGCCTTCCACTACCCTGCCTACGTCGTCCATGCGACCGCCGGCGATCCCCGCGTGCTCGACCTGGTGCTGAAGAACCTGCGCAGCGCCGCCCGGCAGACCGCGGGCTGAGTCCCATCCCGCAAAGAGAGGTCCAAGCCATGAGCCTGAAGCACCTGAACGCCCCCGACGCCGCGCCGGCGCCGCCTGGCGCCAAGTACAGCCATGCGGTCGCGGCCGGCCCCTTCCTCTACGTCACCGGCCAACTGCCGGTGGACCCGGACGACCTCGACGCGCCGCTGCCCGACGGCATCGAGGCGCAGACCCGGCTGGTGTTCAAGAACCTCACCCGCATCGTCGCCCACGCCGGCTTCGCGCTCGCCGACACCGCCTTCGCGCGGGTCTACCTGACCGGGTTCAAGCGTGACTATCCCGGCTTCAACAAGGTCTACCAGACCTACTTCCCCGACGACTCGAGGCTGCCCGGCCGCACCACCGTGGGCGTCACCGGCCTCGCCCGTGACGCCCTGGTCGAGATCGACCTGGTGCTCTATCGAGGATAGCGCGGAGTCCGCCTACTCCGGGTGCTTCATATCCGGAAGGCAGAGCACATCGCGATAGGCGCAGAGATCGTCGATAAGCGTTTTTTCATCGGCCAGGATCTTCGCCTTTTCCGCCTCTCCGACGAGCTGGATCATGTAGCTCTGCTCAGGGTTCCCCTGCTTGTCGATGAACGGATTGAGAAGGCTGGCATGGCTCGCGAGATCGGGAAGCGCCCCGATGTCTTCGTTCGTGACGTAGGGCGCGTAGAACATCAGATGCGGCATGGCCAGGGTCCGGACCGCCATGTCGGGAGGGCCAACCGTGCGGAAGATCGGACCGACCATGTATGACACCCCGGCCTTTTCGGGAACCCGATAGGTCGCGTTCCCGTAACGCTGCTCGATCTCGGCTTTCAAGGCAGCGGGGCTCAGTCCCTGGCCGCGCAGCGCGGCCGCGTCCATGATGACTTGCAGATAGGTTCTGGTGCCCTC
Organism: uncultured Pelagibius sp.; assembly: GCA_964472095.1. Taxonomy (GTDB): domain Bacteria; phylum Pseudomonadota; class Alphaproteobacteria; order Kiloniellales; family Kiloniellaceae; genus Pelagibius. The sequence continues at coordinate 31,798 of CAYYIV010000032.1, read as the reverse complement.
GGCGTCGTAGCAAAGCGGGATGTAGATGTCGTTGCGAAAGTCGGCCAACTCCCAGACCGTGCGCTCGACGAGGCAGGTCACGCCACTGGTGCCCTGCCGGGAAAGATCGTAGCCCTTCTGCGGATCGAGAAGATAGACGGTTGCCCGGTCCCGCAATGCCGCAGGCACGGCGCTTAGGGCAAACCGGGTTTCGAGTTCGGCCGGCATCTGCTCGATCACCGGTTCGGCCGCCTGGCCCGGGCGCGTGAGGCTGACCGCGACGATCGACAGGGCCAGCGAGCCCTTCACGGTTCCTCGAAGGGCTTTGAGCGCCCCGCTGAGGATCCTGCTGCCGCAGTGGCTGCTGCCGGTCACGAGGCGTTTCCTCTCTCTCGATGCAAGCATTCTGTTCTCCTTGTTTGCGGGGACGGGTTTCGGTGGCCTAAGGGGCGGTCTCCGCCCTTGCCGTCGGGGCGAGGCACAGGGGTTCGGCGAGGATCTCCGCCAGCACCGAGCGGTCGTTCGCCTCGGCGCGGGAGAGGTAGTGGGGCAGGTGAAAGGCCCCGAGCGTGCCGGCCAGAGCGAGGCAGGCCGCCAGGGCGACCGCGCCGATTCGCGGCAGGCGCCCCTGCCAGGCCTGCCGCCACCGCACGAGAAAACTTCCCGCGAGCAATGCTCCGATAAAGCAGCACACCTTCGTCTCCCATAACACTCAACATAACAGTTGACTAACAACAAAACAGATGATAGTCAACAATCATATTGAATATCGCGACAAGGAGAACGAGCGATGGACGGCAGAGCGGAGATCGTGACGGCCCACAGGGTCGTGGATCAGGACGAGTGGCTGGAGGCGCGCAAGGCGCTGCTGGCGGCCGAGAAGGAGTTCACCAGCCTGCGCGACGAGCTGAGCCGCAAGCGGCGGGAACTGCCGTGGGTGCGCGTCGACAAGGACTACGTCTTCGACGGCGAGAACGGCCGTGAGACGTTGGCGGAGCTCTTCGAGGGGTGCAGCCAGCTCATCGTCTACCACTTCATGCTCGGCCCCGACTGGGAGGTCGGCTGCAAGAGCTGCTCGTTCTGGGCCGACCACTTCGCCGGGATGCTCCCGCACCTGCGGGCACGCGACACCAGCTTCGTGGCGATCTCGCAGGGGCCGCTCGAGAAGCTGCGCAATCAGGCCGCGCGGCTGGGCTGGCGCTTCAAGTGGGTGTCGTCGCTGGGCAGCGACTTCAACTTCGACTACGGCGTCTCCTTCCGGCCCGAGGCCCTGGCCAAGGGCGAAGGGAGCTACAACTACGCGCCGCACAGCGGTACTATGACCGAGCTGCCCGGCGTCAGCGTGTTCTTCAAGGATGCCGAGGGCAGCGTGTTCCACACCTACTCATGCTACTCCCGGGGGATCGACATGATGAACGGCACCTATCAGTACCTCGACCTGACCCCCAAGGGCCGGGACGAGGCGGGCCTGCCCCACACCATGTCCTGGGTGCGGCTGCACGACGAGTATCCGGCCCGATGAAGGAGCAACGCGGTCAGCTGCTGCCGCTGTTGGGTGCGCCGCCGGAAGGCGGCGTCGACCAGCCGCTGGACCGCGTCTTCTTCGCGCTGTCGGATCCGATCCGGCGGGCGATCCTCGACGAACTGAACGAAGGGCCGCGGCTGGTCTCGGAGCTGGCGGCGCCCTTCGAGATCTCGCTGCAGGCGGTGTCGCGCCATATCCAGGTCCTGGTGCGCGCGGGCCTCGTCCAGCAGGAGCGGACCGGGCGGATCGCCCGCTGCAGCCTGGATGTCGGCCCGATGTTCACGGCGGCGGTCTGGATCAACCGCTACACCAAGTACTGGGAAGCCCAGTTCGAAACCCTGGCGGCCTGGCTGGATGCCATCGAGGAGCCGCGCGCGGGCGCGGCGCCGGCGGCGCGCAAGCCAGCGCCCAAGGCGAAACGGAAACGCAAGTCAGAGGACAAGCGATGAACTATACGGAAGGCAGAGAGCGGCTGGCCGGGCTCAGGGGCCGCATCGCCGAGCTGCGCGAGGAGATGCGCGCGGTACAGGAAAGCGTGACGCCGCAGCCGGTCGACGACTATGTCTTCGCGACGACCGAGGGGCCGCGGCGCCTGGCGCAGCTTTTCGGCGACAGAGACGACCTCTTCGTCATTCACAACATGGGCGCGCACTGCCGCTATTGCACGCTCTGGGCGGACGGCTACAACGGCGTTTACCCGCAGCTCGCCGCGAGGGCCGGCTTCGTGATGTCGAGCCCGGACGCGCCGGAAGCCCAGCAGCGTCTGGCGCAGGCCCGCGGCTGGCGCTTTCCCATGGTGAGCCACCGGGGCACCAGCTTCGCCGCCGACATGGGCTATGCCGACGAGCGCGGCAACTGGCTGCCGGGCGTCTCGGTGTTCCGGCGCGAGGGCGAGGCGATTCTGCGAGTCTCCGAGGCCGGTTTCCAGCCCTACGACGACTTCTGCATCGTCTGGCATCTCTTCGCTCTGCTGCCCGGCGGCGCCGCCGACTGGCAGCCGCAGCCGGCCTTCAAAGCGGCGAAGGGGAAGGCGGGGTGCTGTGGGGGGTGAGGTTGGCACCAGCGGTGCCACTAATCCGACTGTCACCCTCGCACTTGTTGCGAGGGTCCATGGATGGGCCAGGCGCCCGGCATCGCCCATGGACCCCGGGTCAAGCCCGGGGTGACAGTCAAAGTGTGTGGCCGCGCCGGTGCGCGCTTCTCGAAATGATAGCGGGAAGGCCTACAAGCTCGCGGTAATGCCGCCGTCGACGTAGAGGATGTGGCCGTTCACGAAGCTGGCGGACTCGCCGGCGAGGAAAATGGCGGCGCCGACCAGCTCCTCGACCTTGCCCCAGCGCCCGGCCGGCGTGCGCTTGGCGAGCCAGGCGGTGAACTCGGCGTCGGCGACCAGAGCGGCGTTCAACTCGGTTTCGAAGTAGCCGGGCGCCAGGCCGTTCACCTGCAGGCCGTGCCTCGCCCAGTCGGTCGCCATGCCCTTGGTGAGGTTGGCGACGGCGCCCTTCGAGGCCGTGTAGGGCGCGATGCCGGGGCGCGCCAGCGCCGATTGCACCGAGCAGATGTTGACGATGCGCCCGCGGCCGCGGGCGATCATGTGGCGCGCCACCGCCTGACCGACGTTGAACACCGTGGTCACGTTGGTCTCCATGAGGCGCGCGAAGTCGGCGGGGTCGAAGTCCTCCAGCGGCGTCCTGTGCTGCATGCCGGCGTTGTTGACGAGGATGTCGATAGCGCCGATGTCCCGCTCGAAGCGATCCACCGCCGCCTTCACCGCCGCGTGGTCGACGGCGTCGAAGCCCAGCAGGTGGACGGTCGCGCCCTCCGCCTTCAGCACCTCGGCCGCCGCCATCAGGCGGGCTTCGCCGCGGCCGTTGATGATGACCTCGGCGCCGGCACCGGCGAGGCCGCGGGCCAGCGCGAAGCCGATACCGCGGCTGGAGCCGGTGACCAGGGCACGCTTGCCGGTGAGGTCGAAGAGGGAAAGGGAGGGCATGGGCGGTGGGTCCTGCTGGTAACGAGGGGGAAGCGGGGTCTTTGTGGGTCAAGGACGCGGGCCCGTCAACCGGCACAGAACTGCCCCTTGCCAGTGCATCACCGCTTGGGCACTCTCGGAACCCTCTCGCGGAAAAAGGAATGATGCCGATGCGTGCGCTGGTTGTTCATGCCGCCAAGGACCTCAGGGCCGACGACTGGCAGGATGAGGCGCCGGGGCCGGGCCAGGTGCTGGTGCGCACCGCCGCTGGCGGCATCTGCGGCTCCGACCTGCACTACTATCACCACGGCGGCTTCGGCCCGGTGCGCCTGAAGGAGCCGATGGTGCTCGGCCACGAGATTTCCGGCCGTGTCGCCGAGCTCGGCGAAGGCGTGACCGGCCTCGCCGCCGGCGACCTGGTGGCGATCAATCCCTCGCGGCCCTGCGGCGCCTGCCGCTACTGCCTGGAAGGCACACCCAACCACTGCCTCGACATGCGCTTCTACGGCTCGGCCATGCCCTTTCCGCACATCCAGGGCGCCTTCCGCGAGGCCCTGGTGGTCGATGCCGGCCAGTGCGTGAAGGCCGAGGGCATCACCGCGGGCGAAGCGGCCATGGCCGAGCCGCTGTCGGTGGCCCTGCATGCCCTCCGCCGCGCCGGGCCGCTGCTCGGCAAGCGCGTGCTGGTTACCGGCTGCGGCCCCATCGGCGTGCTGACGGTGCTGGCGGCGCGCCGCGCCGGCGCCGCGGAGATCGTCGCCACCGACATCGAGGACCAGCCGCTGACCCATGCCAGGACCGCCGGCGCCGACCGCACCGTCAACGTGCTGAAGGAACCCGACGCGCTGGCGGCCTACGGCGCCGACAAGGGCCATTTCGACCTGCTCTGCGAGGCCTCGGGCGCGCAGCCGGCGCTGGTCGCCGGTATCGGCGCGATGCGGCCGCGCGGCGTCGTGGTGCAGCTCGGCCTCGGCGGCGACATGACCCTGCCGATGATGCAGGTGACCGCCAAGGAGCTGGATCTGCGCGGCTCCTTCCGCTTCCACGAGGAGTTCCCCCTGGCGGTGGAGATGATCGCCAAGGGCCTCATCGACGTGAAGCCGCTGATCACCCACACGATCGGTTTCGACGACGCGGTGAAGGCCTTCGAGATGGCCGGCGACCGCAGCCGGGTGATGAAGGCCCAGATCGCTTTCAACTGATTTTCCACCAAGGGGGAAAACGACCATGCCGTTCGGGCGAAGCTTTGCGGTGCTCGGGATCCTGCTTCTGCTGGGGCTCGCGGCGCCGGCTGTCGAGGCGGTCGGGCTTGCCGCGCCCGAGGGCGCCGTGGTGGTGACCGTCGCCGGCAGCATCGGGAACACCAACCGTCCGGCCTTCGACGCGGAGCGGGACCTCTTCCTGAAGTATCACGACAGGAGTTTCACCAAGGCCGCCGCCTTCGACCGCGCGATGCTGGAAGGGCTCGGCTTGCACGAGGTGGTGATCGACTTCGAGGGCTGGCCGGCGCCGGTGCGCCTGGAAGGACCGCGCCTGAAGGACCTGGTGGCCGCCGTCGGCGGCAGCGGCAGCGGCATCACCCTGCTGGCCCTCGACGGCTACGCCAGCGAGATCTCCTGGGCCGAGCTGGAGACGCTGGACTGGATCGTCGGCATCCGGCAGGACGGCAAGGACCTCGGCCTCGGCCAGCGCGGCCCGCTGTGGATCGTCTACAGCTACCCGGACGACCGCGCCCTCACCGCCGAGGACGAGCTGCGCTGGCCCTGGGCGACCTTCTACATCGAGATCAAGTAGCGCCATGTCCGTCATCACGACCGTCGAAGAACTGGAAGCCCTCTACGACCAGCCCGGCGAAGCCTCACTGGTGAAGGAGGCCGGCCGCATCACGCCGCAGTACCGCCGCCTGATCGAGGCATCGCCCTTCATGGCGCTGGCGACCAGCGGGCCGGAGGGCCTCGACTGCTCGCCGCGCGGCGAGCTCGGCGGCGTCGTCCACATCGAGGACGAGCGCACCCTCATGCTGCCGGACCGGCGCGGCAACAACCGCATCGACTCGCTGCGCAACATTGTCGGCGATCCGCGCGTCGCGCTGCTGTTCCTCATCCCCGGCTCGGGTTCGACCCTCCGGGTCAACGGCCGCGCGCAGCTGAGCGCCGATGCCGCCCTGCTGGCGCGTTTCGCGGTGGACGGCAAGCCGCCGCGCAGCGTGATGACCGTGAGCGTCGAGGCGGCCTACTTCCAGTGCTCGCGGGCCGTCGTCCGCGCCGAGCTGTGGAACCCGGAGCGCCACGTCGATCCCAAGGCCCTGCCGACGCCCGGCCAGATCCTCGCCGAGATGAGCGAGGCCCGCGTCGGCGGCGAGGCCTACGACCGCGAATGGCCGGAGCGGGCGCGCAAGTCGCTGTGGTAGCACCGCGCCGCAGTTCCGCCGTATTCTCCCGGCAAGGTTGTCACGATTTTTGAATGGCCAGCTGCTGCCGGGGGGAGCCCATGCTGCGCACCCTGTTTCTTGTAGTGGCCCTCGCGGCCACGTCCGCTTGCGCGCAGCAGCGCACAACAGTCTACAGGCTCTTCAATGGCCACCTTGAGGTGGCTGTCTCGGAGAACTACACGCTGTATGAAAGGTTCAGTCCCAATCGGAGTTCCGGGGCTCCCAAAGACACCGGCCGAGCGGAGTTCGTGACCCTGGGTCGAGATCATGCCTTCTCCAGGAAGTTTCCTGATTATGCGCAGGATCCGGATTTCCTCGACCGGTTCTTTGGCAAGGGCATTCAGGCTCGAATGAAAATCCAGCTCGTCGAACTGATGCCGATTGGCGTACCTGACGAGTGGGAGTGGCGTGAGCAAAGCCTCGTTGTGCCGCGCGATGCCGACGATCGCGAAATTCATGCCTGGTTTTGCGGTAGTTTCACAACCCACTGGACTGAATTCAGCTTTACCTCTTTCGATCCCGAGACGGGTGTGGGGCGCTGCGTGAATTTTGCCGGTGCCTTTGTTGCCATCTTCACGCGGCGGGTGGATGACACCCTGGTTCTCATCGATAGCATGGATATCGTCGAGTTCTTGCTAGTCGAGAAGAAGGGACCCGGGAAAGCGGTGCTGGAAATGAGTGCCGTTGAAAAGTGGCAGGTCTTCCGGGCGGCTGCAAATGCCGAAGTCACCGAGCAGGTGCTGCTCAGCGCGAAGGTCCACTGAATCTGCGCGTGATCGACGTTATTTTTCGTTCCATCCGCCCAGCACGCGGTCGATGAAGGCGTCGGCGGCGCCGGGCTGGTTGGCCGGGTCGCGCAGGGCGGCCCAGTCGACCGCGGCGTCCGAGCGTTCGGCCAGCAAGTCGATGAGGTGACGGCCCGAGGCCTGCACCTCCTTGCAGGCATCCTTCACCAGCGCCTGGGCTGCGGACCGCGGCATCACGGCGGAGAGCGCGAAGCTCGCCGCCTCGGCCAGGACGAGGCCGTTGGTCGCCTCGATGTTGGCCAGCATGCGCGCGCGGTCGACCTGCAGGCCATCGAGCAGGTCCAGCGACTGCCGGAGCGCGCTGCCGGTGGCGACGATCATCTGCGGCAGCACCAGCCATTCGAGCTGCCAGGCGACGCCGTCGCGCTCGTGCTGGTGGAAGGCCGCCTGCTGCAGCTGCCCGGCGAGCCCCGTGACGTGGCGGGTGAGGGAGAGCACGGCTTCCGAGCGCACCGGGTTGGCCTTCTGCGGCAGGGTGGAGGAGCCGCCGCCGGCGCCCTCGCGCAGCTCGCCGACCTCGTTCTGGCACAGGAGGAGGATATCGCCGGCCAGCTTGCCGAGGCTGCCCGACACCAGCCCCAGCCAGTTGCCGAGCTCGACCAGGCCGTCGCGCTGGCTGTGCCAGGGCATGACCGGCGCCGGCCGCGCCAGGATCTCGGCCAGGGCGGTCTCGACCGGCAGCGCGCTGCGGCCGAGGGCGGTGAGGTTGCCGGAGGCGCCGCCGAAGGAGAGCACCTCCAGGCGCGGCCGCAGCTCCTTCAGGCGCCGGTGATGGCGCTGCAGCGGGGCGAGCCAGCCGGCGACCTTGAGGCCGAAGCGCGTCGGCGTCGCCTGCTGGCCGCGGGTGCGCGCGATCATCACGGTGTCGCGCTCCGCCGCGGCGCGGCCGGCGAGCTTGTCGCCCAGCGCTTCGAGCCGCGCATCGAGGAGATCGAGGATGGCCCGGACGCGCAGCACCAGCCCCGTGTCCATCACGTCCTGCGTGGTGGCGCCCCAGTGGACGAAGTTCGCGGCGTCTCCACTCACGGCCTTGCGCAGGGCGGCGACCAGGGCCGGCACCGGGATGCCGTCCTCGGCCGTGCCCTGGGCGAGCGCGGCGGGATCGAGCTCCAGGGCTTCGGCCACTTGGGCGATCCGCGCGGCTGCCGCTTCCGGAATCACGCCGCAGCGCCCCTCGGCGCGCGCCAGCGCCGCCTCGAAGGCCAGCATGGCGCGAATCTGCGCGCGGTCGTCGAGCAGCGCCGCCAGCTCGGGATCGGAAAGCAGCGGCCCGAAAAGGACGCTGTCGAAGGGCGTGACGCTCATCTTGGTGCGTCGCTCAGGCGGCGACCGTCGCCGGCAGCCCGAGGATCTCGCGTGCCTCCCGGGCGCTCGCCGGACGGCGGCCGTACTCGCCGCAGAGATCGGCGACGCGGGCGACCAGCTCGGCGTTGCTCTTCGCCAGGCGGGTCTTGTCGAAGCGGATGTTGTCCTCCAGGCCGGTGCGGCAGTGGCCGCCCAGCGCGAGCGCCCAGTGGTTCAGCTCCAGCTGGCTGCGGCCGATGCCGGCGGCGGTCCAGGTGGCGCCGGGCAGCACTTCCTTCAGCTGCGCCACCTCGAACTCCAGGATCTCGCGCCTGGGCGGCAGGGCGTTCTTGAGGCCGAAGACGAACTGCACGTGGGCCGGGCCCTTCAGGCGGCCGTCCGTCACCATCTCGGCCGCCGCGTAGAGCATGGCGAGGTCGAAGATCTCGCACTCCGGCTTGATGCCGTACGTCAGCATCGCGGCGGCGAGGTCGTCGATCAGCTCCGGCGGGTTCTCGTAGATCATGGTGGGGAAGTTCACCGAGCCGGTGGCCAGCGAGGCCATGTCCGGCTTCAGATGCAGCATGGAGCCGCGCTGGTCGGCGCCGCGCCCGCGCCCGCCGGTGGAGAACTGCACGATCATCTCCGGGCAGTGCTCGCGCACGCCTTCCAGGAAGGCGCCGAACTTCTCCGGGTCGGACGACGGCCGCTCCTCCTCGTCGCGCACGTGCACGTGGACGATGGTGGCGCCGGCCTCGAAGGCCTCCTGGGTCGACTCGATCTGCTCGGCCACGGTGACCGGCACCGCGGGCGTGTCCTTCTTGCGCGGCACGGAGCCAGTGATGGCGACGGTGATGATGCAGGGCTCGCTCATGGGCGGGGCCTCCCAGTGGTGGTTCGCGCAGGGCTCAGACGTCGAGGAAGCCAGGCGTCTGACTAGACGTCAAAGAAAACGGTCTCTTTGTCGCCCTGCATGTGGATGTCGAAACGGTAGACGGCGACGCCGTCCTGCTCGTCGCGGGCGGCGATGAGGGTGCCGCGGCGGTCTTCCGGCACCGAGAGCAGCACCGGGTCCCGCGCGTTGGCGGCCGCCTCGTCGGCGAAGTAGACGCGGGTGTAGAGGTGGCTGAGCAGCCCGCGCAGGAAGACGATGACGGTGATGTGCGGCGCCTGCGCTTCGTCCTCCGTCCCCGGCTTCAGCGTCTCGAAGATGAAGCGGTTTTCCGGGTCGGTGCCGGTGCCGCAGCGCCCGAAGCCCCTGAAGGCGACATTGCCCCGCGTGTCGGCGGGATGCGCGTAGCGGCTGGCGTAGCGTCCTTGGGGGTCGGCCTGCCAGATTTCGATCATGGCATCGTTCACCGCCTCGCCGTTGCCGTCCAGCACGCGGCCCTCCAACCGGATGCGCTCGCCCTCGACATCGGGCGTGCGGAGATCGGCAGAGGCGATGCTGGCCAGCGGATAGCCGTACTGCTCCGGCGTCAGGCCGTAGGCGAAGTAGGGGCCGACGGTCTGGGAGGGTGTCTGGCCCTTGCTCACGGCTTGGTCTCCATCGGCGTCTCCTTCGCCCCGCGCAGGACGATGTCGAAGCGGTAGCCGAGAGCGAAGTCCGCTTCGGTCAGCGACAGGTCGAAGGCGGAGACCAGACGTTCGCGCGCCGGCTCCGGCGTCGCCAGGAAGATCGGGTCGAGCGCCAGCAGCGGATCGCCGGGGAAGTACATCTGCGTCACCAGGCGCGTCGCGATGCTGGGGCCGAAGAGCGAGAAGTGGATGTGGTTGGGACGCCAGGCGTTGGCGTGGTTGCCCCAGGGATAGGCGCCCGGCTTCACGCTGTAGAAGCGGTAGAAGCCTTCGTCGTCGGTGACGCAGCGCCCGCCGCCGAAGAAGTTGGGGTCGAGCGGCGCGTCGTGCTGGTCGGTTCTGTGGACGTAGCGCCCGGCGGCATTGGCCTGCCAGACCTCGATCAGCATGTCAGGCTGCGGCCGTCCCGCCTCGTCGACCACCCTGCCGGCCACCAGGATGCGCTCACCCAGCGGTTCACCGTCCTTGCGGCCGTTGCGGGTGAGGTCGTTGTCGAGCGGGCCGAGGGCGTCGTGGCCGAACACCGGCCCGGTGAGCTCGGAGAGCGACTGGCGGATCGGGATCAACGGCCTGGTGGCGCCGCGCAGGCGCGTCGACTTGTAGTCGGGGGCGATCAGCGGGGGGTGCGATCCCCAGTCGCGCGGGCCGTAGGTCATGGCTTGCCTTCCTCTCCCGTCTCCGCCGCCATCTCGTTCAGCGTCTGCTGGGCGACCTTGAAGGCCTGGTTGGCGGCCGGCACACCGGCGTAGACGGCGACGTGCAGCAGGGCCTCCTTGATGTCCTCGGCGCTGGCGCCGGTGTTGACGCTGGCGCGCAGGTGCATGGCGACCTCTTCATAATGGCCGAGGGCGGCCAGCAGCGCGATGGTGATCATGCTGCGCTCGCGCTTCGTGAGGCCCGGGCGCGACCATACGGAGCCCCAGGCGCCCTCGGTGATGAAGTCCAGGAAGTCGGCGTTGAAGGCGTTGCGGTTGGCGTCGGAGCGCGCGACGTGGGCCTCGCCCAGCACCTCGGTGCGGGTCCTGCGGCCGGCGGTGTAGCGTGGGTTCTCAGGCAAGCCCGTTCTCCCTGGCGAAGGCGTCGATGAGCGCGGCGAACTTCGCCGGTTGCTCGATGCAGGGCAGGTGCCCGGCGCCGGTGATCACTTCGTAGCGCGCGCCGGGGATGAGGTCCGCCGTCTGGCGCATCAGCGCCGGCGGCGTCGCGCCGTCCTCCTCGCCGACGATACACAGCGTCGGCACCGCGATGCGCCTGGCTTCCTCGGTGAAGTCGGCGTCGCGTAGCGCCGCGCAGGTGCCGAGGTAGCCTTCCTTGGGCGTGCGCGTCAGCATGGCGCGCCAGCCGGCCAGCGCGATGGGATCGTTCTCGCGCAGGGCCTTGGTGAACCAGCGCTCCAGGATGGCCTCGGACATCGACTCGATGCCGCCCTGCTCGATGGCCGCCATGCGCTGGCTCCACATCTCGGCGGTGCCGATCCTGTGCGCGGTGTCCGAGAGGATGAGGCCGGCGACCAGCTCCGGGCGGCTGGCGTAGAGGCCCTGGGCGATGAGGCCGCCGACCGAGAGGCCGCAGACGATGGCGCCCTCGATCGCCAGCTCGTCGAGCAGCGCCGCCAGGTCGGCCACGTGGTCGGCGATGCGGTAGGGCGTCTCGCCCAGTTCCGAGAGGCCGTGGCCGCGCTTGTCGTAGAGCACGATGCGGAACTGGTCGCCGAGCCGCGCCACCACGTCGTTCCAGATGCGGAAGTCGGTCCCCAGCGAGTTGGAGAACACCAGCACCGGGCGCTCGGCGGGGCCGAGATCCTGCATGTGCAGAACGACGCCGTTCAGCGCCATGAAGTCCATCGCACTCTTCTCCATAGCCTTCCGCGGCCTCTTCGCGGGCCTTCCCCCTCACCCAACTGCGCGTAGGCTCGCTAAAGCTCGCCAACGCTGCGTATCCCTCTCCCGCCAGGGGAGAGGGTATTCCTGGTGGCCTCGCCTTCATTTTCCCTCTCCCCCGAAAGGTGGGAGAGGGTTGCGCAGCCTTAGCGAGATCGAAGATCGAGCTTAGGCGAAGCTGGGTGAGGGGGGACAGCCTCTCAGCCGCAGACTCCTCGACCAGCCTTGCCGCCGATCATTTCATAGCCGTTTCAGCATTTAAAATGCTATCTTGGCATTGCTTCATAATCAAATGAGTATAGATGCTCACGCCGGAAACCCGCATCAAGATCCGCCACCTGACCTGCTTCCTGGAGGTGGCGAACCGCCGCAGCTTCGGCGCGGCGGCCGAGGCGCTGGCGATCACCCAGCCGGCGGTCTCCAAGGCCATCGCCGAGCTGGAGGCGATCCTCGGCGTCGCGGTCTTCGAGCGCAGCCGGCGCGGCGTCTTCCTGACCGGCTACGGCGAGGCCTTCCAGCGTTACGCCGGCGCCTCGCTGACAGCGCTGCGGCAGGGCGTCGACTCGGTCTCCCAGGCGCAGGCGCGCGGCGGCCACACCCTGGCGGTCGGGGCGCTGCCGACCACGGCGGCACGCATCATGCCCGCCGCCGTGCAGCGCGCGAAGGCCGAGGGCATGGGCGCCACGCTGCGCATCGTCACCGGCCCCAACGAGGTGCTGCTGGCCGAGCTGCGCCAGGGCGGGCTCGACCTCGTGGTCGGGCGCCTGGCCGAGCCGCGGCAGATGCAGACCCTGGCCTTCGAGTACCTCTATTCGGAGGAGATCGTCTTCGCGGTGCGCCCCGGCCATCCCCTGCTGGCGCCGCCGGCCGGCACCGAGCTCGGCGCGCTGGCCGGCTACACGGTGATCCTGCCGACGCTCTCCTCCATCATCCGCCCGGAGGTCGACCGCCTGCTGGTCAGCCAAGGCGTCGCGCGCCTGCCCGACGTCATCGAGTCGGTCTCGGCCGACTTCGGCCGGCGCTACACCCGCAGCTCCGATGCCGTGTGGATCATCTCCTTCGGCGTGGTGGCCGTCGACCTCGCCGAGGGCACGCTGCGGCGCCTGACGGTGAACGCGCCGGAAAGCCGCGGACCGGTCGGCCTCACGCAGCGCGCCGGGATGCCCGCCTCGGTGAGCCTGCAGATCCTCATGAAGGCGATCCGCGAGGTGGCGGCGGGGGAGGGGTGAGCTTTCACTGTGGCGACGCTCTTCTGCCTGACCCGTATCGCGCGCGTGGCGCCACCCCCTACCCATCCTTCCTCCATCAAAGGGGGAAGGATGGGTAGGGGGTGGCTTCAATAACTTCCCCTCCCCCTTCGATGCCAGTCGTTTGCTGGAGACGGGAAAATTCGAGAGAACCATCGCCACTGGCCCCCGGAATCCTGCGGTTTTCGGGGGCCATTGCGAAGAAGAGATCTTCTTCAAAAGAAATGCGGTTCGTCTGCCCCTGCGACGATCCCAGACACTACGATCTATCTGTCACTGGTCACAAATGTGCCAACACCGGTCAACTCGTAGCTGCGAGCAGATGTCCGCTCCGCAGACGAACCTGCCTTTCAATTTCAGGCTTGGCTCTTGGCCGCGTCTGCTGCTTCGAAATGCGCCAATTGATCCTGGTGGGCCTTCTGGAAGGCCGGGCGGCTGCAAGCACGCGCGACATAAGCTTTGAGAGCACCGTAGTTCTCCAGCTCGCCCAGCTCGTTTGGGATGCGAAGCGCATCGGACATCATGATATCCGCGATTGTGAAGCGCGAAGCCGCGAGCCATTCCCGCTTCTTCAAGACCGCCTCCAACGAGTCGAAACGCTGCTTCATCCAGCCTGCAAGGGGATTTTCCGTCGGCCCGGACATGTTGATGAACCACCAGGGCACGGTGACCATCTCGACCGAGTTCAGCGCGGCGACGAGCCATTGAAGCGTATCAGCTTTCCCTTGGGCCTCGCGGGGCATCAGCGCTTCGCTCTTCTCCGCCAAGTGCAGGAGGCAAGCACCGCTTTCGAAAACGTGAATATCGCCGTCGTCGAGGAAGGGAACCTGCGCAAATGGCTGTCTGGCGAGGTGATCTGATCCCCGATTGTCGAACGGGACGGACGCAACGGCATAGTCAATGCCTGCCTCCTCGAGGGCCCAACGAAGCCTGAGATCACGCACGTAACCGCGCGGACCTTTCGGCACCCAGTCGTAGGTCCAGATCGTCACCCGTTCGGGCATCCCGGTATTTCCTCAACAGTCTGAGACGAGAATAGCACGTCGGATGGGCTCGACTCACTTCTTGAACGGAGTCTGATTGAACGATTTGCCGCGCTTTCCAGCCTGAGAAGGCGCAGGCCCGCCACTCTCCACACGCAAGCCCTCCAACAGTGCATTGAACGCCTCCACCGCCCTTTTTGATGTCGCTTCGGGGTTGGGAGAGTTGGCGATCCACTGCGCCGCATGTAACGAGGCTCCACTGAGCAGGCGCGCCGTGGCTTCCGGGTCGAGCGCCATGATGGTCCCTTCCTCGACCAGCCGTTGCAGACTGGCGGTCATGGAGCGGATGCATTCGCTCTGGCTCGGCCATTGCGCTGGGTCGCCGAGCACCGCCGGGCCATCGCGCATGACAATGCGCTGAATCTCCGGCTCAAGCGCCAATTCGATATAGGCCGTGCACTCGTCCACGAAACCTCGCCAGTTGTTGCCGGCCCTGGCAGAAACGGCGTGCAGCCGCTCGTTCATCTCCGCGTCGATCTGGGCAATGACCGCTTCGAGGAGGCCCTTCTTGTCGCCGAAGTGATGATAGAGCGCCCCGCGGGTCAGCCCGGCGGCCGCGGTGAAATCATCCATCGACGACTCAGCGTAGCCGACCGTACCGAAGGCATGTCGGGCGGCGGCGACCAGCTTGGCCCGCGTTTCCGCAATCATCTCGCTGCGCGGCTTGTGCGCCATTTGCGCCTTCCTTTCACATACGTCGCGTATTTTAGTTGACATACGTAGCGTATGCAATTATCTAATTCACATACGCACCGTATATAAGTGGCGTCCTTTCCCAGATCCAGGAGCGTCCTCTTGCCGAACCCCTATAGCGAAATCTTCAAGGCGCCGGGAGCCAAGGGCTTTGCGGCTGCCGGTTTCGTGGCCCGCCTGCCGATCGCGATGGCAACCATCGGTATTGTTGCCATGCTTTCCCAGACGCACGGAGAGTATTGGCTGGCCGGCGCCGTTTCGGCCACATTCGCGCTCACCAATGCCTTCGTCTCCCCGCAGGTTTCCCGCCTGGTGGATCGTTACGGCCAAAGCCTCGTGCTCGTTCCGGCAACGACGCTTTCGGTTGCCGCCTTTGCCGTTCTGATTGTCGCAACCCACTACCATTGGCCGATCTGGACGCTCTTCGCCTCTGCGCTGCTTGCAGCGGCAATGCCGAGCATGCCGGCGATGGTCAGGGCGCGGTGGACGGAGCTCTACCGCGGCACGCCGAAGCTGAGCACGGCCTTCGCCTTTGAATCGGTCGCCGACGAGCTGGTCTATATGGCAGGCTCGGCCCTGGCGGTCGGACTGAGCGTCGCGCTGTTTCCCGAAGCGGGGCCGCTTGCGTCGACAGTCTTCCTTGCGGCCGGTTCGGCAGCGTTCATCATGCAGCGTTCCACCGAGCCCCAGGTCCAGCCGGCGACAGCGGAAGGCGGCGGTTTGACCATCGGCCTGCGGTCGGTCCAGGTCATCACCTTCGCGCTGGTCGCGATCGGTTCCCTCTTCGGCGCCGCGGAAGTGACCGTCATCGCCATGTCGAAGGCATTCGGCCAGCCGGCGGAGGCCAGTTTCATCCTCGGCGGCTATGCCGCCGGTTCGCTTGTCGTTGGCCTGGTCTACGGTTCCCTGAAGCTCGAAATGCCACTGTCGCGCCAGTTCGCGATAGCCATCGCTGTCGCTGCAGTAACCACGGTGCCGCTGCTGTTCGTGCCGAACATTCCGCTGCTGGCGCTGGCCCTCTTCGTCAGCGGCGTGTCGATCTCGCCCACATTCATCACCGCTTTCAGCCTGATCGAGCGGCTGGTGCCGGCGGCCAAGCTCACAGAAGGCATCACATGGGTAATGACGGGCATCGGCATTGGCATGGCCATCGGTTCGGCTTCCTCCGGCTGGGTCATCGATGAGTTCGGCGCAAGCAGCGGCTTCTGGGTGTCGGTCGTTGCGGGAGCCACTGCGCTCACCGTCGTGCTCGCCGGCAATTGCAAGCTACAATTGCCGGCGAAGGCGATGACTGTGGTACCGGCGGCCACCTGACGATGGTCCGAATTCAACTTCTCGCCATTGAGCCATGCCTGCTTCCCGCAGGCGCGGCTCTGTGAATTTCCGGCAGCACCGCGCGTCGCGTCGCGACCAGTGTCGCGTCGGGAGGCCCGGCCTGCCTTATTTGAAGCCTGTTTTGTTTGAATAGGAGTAAGACAATGACCAAACGCGATGCGATCTTCCCTGCCGGTCGGCAGGCGCTCTACGACATCAACCGCTATTCGGCGGCGATCCGCTCGGGCGACTTTCTCTTCGTTTCGGGCCAGGTCGGCAGCCGCGATGATGGATCGCCCGAGCCGGTCTTCGAAAAGCAGGTGCAGCTGGCCTTCGACAATCTCGCGGCCGTGTTGAAGGCAGCCGGTTGCACGTTCGACGACATCGTTGACGTGACCACTTTCCACACCGACCCGGCGACGCAGTTTGAGGCGGTGACTGCCGTTCGACTGAAGGCGTTCGGTGATCCGCCCTACCCGAACTGGACCGCGGTGGGCGTGAACTGGCTGGCCGGCTTCGATTTTGAGATCAAGGTCATCGCGCGCCTTCCGCAGTCCGCCTGATCGATGGCATCACCGGACAGCTGCCTTGGGATTCAATGGCGTTGAAGTCGAAGCTGACAAAGCTGCCGCCGGCCGGCCCATTGCCGAATTTGCCTGAAACGACAATTGATCGTTTCATTAGGCCATAAATGATATAGGGTGCGGCCGGCTCCGTAACTGGGTCATGAACGCGGAAACTCGTGCGTCTCGTGCCTCGTGGTCCGGTGCCGAGAGCGCGGCCAAGAGAGCGCGCCACATCTCCTGCAGGGGGCCTTGAAGCCCTCATCGCCGGACTGTCCGACATACCTAACAAAGAGAATGATGATGGCTAGAAAGCCCAATTACGACTTCGAGCGCAAAGAGCGAGATCGGCTGAAGGCCGAAAAGAAGGCAAAGCGCGCTGCCGAAAAGAAGGGTGCGGGCGAAGAGAAATCGCGGCAAGGCGAATCGCCGGAACAGAGCAACCGCCAAGGTCCTGGACCGACGACGGAGTGACAGTCTCGGGCGGCCGCCCAGAGCCGCAACCCCGTCTGAGTTCGCCCGGCCCAGCGATCATCCCAAGAAAGAGCGGAGACTGAACGATGGCTCGCAAAAAGGCTGACGGCAGGGCAGCGGCATATACGATGTTCAACGTTACCTATGAGGACGGGACAATCACCTCCAACCGGCGTGTCCCGAACGAACTGCTCGACCAGTCCTTCGGCGACAAGCTGTTGGACCTGGCGCGCACCGCCATTCAGCACCAGGACAACGAGATCGCAGCGCGTTCCAGCCAGAGCCGCGCAAAGATCAAGGCGATTGCCAAGGTCTGAGGCGCCGAGCAAAGGGCGGCTCGACATCGCTTGGCGTCGCGCGACGCTCCCGAAATCTAAAACCGGACAGCCGTCAGTCAGGATGCAGCGGCGCTGGCCTCAGCTCGCTTCGCCGAGGCAGGCCTTCAAGGACGCGACGTTGCGGCGCATGAGCTCGAAGTAGAGCTCGGGGCCGTCGGCGATGTCGGCGCCGAGGGGGTCGAGCGCGGCGGTGCGGGCGGCGGTGCCCTCGACGACCACCTGGACCAGCCGCGGCTCGAACTGCGGCTCGGAGAACACGCAGCGCGCGCCGAGCTCGGCGATCTTGGCGTGGATCTCCTTGAGGCGCGCGGCGCCGGGCTGCTGCTCCGGGTTCACCGTGATGGAGCCGACGTTGGTCAGGCCGAAGCGGGTGTCGAGGTACTGATAGGCGTCGTGGAAGACGACGAAGGGGATGTCCTTCACCGGCGCCAGGTCGGCTTCGATCTCGGCGCTCAGCTGGTCGAGGCGGTGGGCCATGATCTTCGAGTTGGCGAGGTAGATGCCGCTGTTGTCGGGGTCGGCCTGCATCAGGGCCTCGGCGATGGCGGCGACCATGGCCTTGGCGTTGTCCGGGTCGAGCCAGAGGTGCATGTCGATCTCGTCGTGGCCATGCTCGTGCTCGTGCTCGTGATCGTGATCGTGGCCGTGCTCGTGATCATGGCCGTGACCGGCTTCGGCGTGCGCGTGCTCTTCCTCTTCGTGCTCATGCGCGGCCCAGGGGCCGCCTTCTCGGTAGTCGAGGCGGCGCAGGCCCGGGGCCTCGGCCAGCTCGACCACCGCCGCTCTGGTGGCGAGGGTGTCGATGGCCGATTCGAGGAAGGTCTCCAGGCCCTCGCCGACCCAGACCACCACCGCGGCCTTTTCCAGGGCGGCGGCGTCGGAAGGCTTCAGGCTGGTGCTGTGCGGTGAGGCGCCGCCCTGCACGACAAGGTGCGGGCTGCCGGCGCCCTGCATGACGCCGGCGACCAGCGAATGCACCGGCTTGATCGAGGCGACCACGGCGATCGGCTCGGCGGCGGCGGCGGCGGCGGACAGGGCGAGGCCGAGGGCGGCAGCGGCAAGGCCGGACGAAAGGGGGGATCGACGCATGGCGGACCTTCTCGATAAACTGCTGGGCAGGAATGAAGTGTAATGATATAACGTTATCTCCTCGAGGCGGCAAGAGTCTTTGACGTGCAGGTGAAGCCCTTGGATGACGGCGCGCGGCTCCCCGCCGAGGGGACGGCCGCGGCGCCCGCGCTTGCGCCACCGCTGACCCAGGCGCAGACGGTTGCGCCGGCGCTGATCCAGGCGCGCGGGCTGGGGGTGCAGCGCGGCGGCCGCTGGCTGGTGCGCGGCGTCGACCTCACCATCCGGCCGGGCGAGATCGTCACCCTCATCGGCCCCAACGGCAGCGGCAAGAGCACCACGGTGAAGGCGCTGCTCGGCATCCTGGCGCTGAGCGAAGGCGACGTCGCCCGCACGGCCGGCCTCTCCATCGGCTACGTGCCGCAGCGTCTCGCCATCGACTGGACCATGCCGCTGACGGTGAAGCGCCTGATGACGCTGACCGGGCGCCACACGGCGGGCGAGGTCGCGGCGGCGCTGGCGGAGGTCGGCATTCCCCATCTCGCCGCGGCGCCGGTGCAGCAGCTCTCCGGCGGCGAGTTCCAGCGTGCCCTGCTGGCCCGCGCGCTGATCCGCCGGCCGGCCCTGCTGGTGCTCGACGAGCCGGTGCAGGGCGTCGACTTCGCCGGCGAGATCGCGCTCTACGAGCTGATCCACGGCATCCGCGAGCGGCTCGGCTGCGGCATCCTGATGATTTCCCACGACCTCCACATCGTCATGGGCAAGACCGACACCGTGGTCTGCCTGAACGGCCACGTCTGCTGCTCCGGCACGCCCCAGGCGGTGACCGAGAGCCCGGAGTACCGCGCCCTCTTCGGCAGCCAGGCGGCCGCCGCCCTGGCGATCTACCGCCACGACCACGACCACGTGCATCTCGATGACGGGCGGGTGGTCGGCGCCCACGATCGTCACGACCATCCCCACCACCACGACCATCAACCCCATCAGCACCAGCACCAGCACGACGACGCGGCAGCGAAGCGGGGCGGCGATGCTGGATGACTTCTTCCTGCGCGCGCTGGTCGGCGGCGTCGGCGTGGCGCTGGTGGCGGGGCCGCTCGGCTGCTTCATCGTGTGGCGGCGCATGGCCTATTTCGGCGACACCATGGCGCACTCGGCGCTGCTCGGCGTCGCGCTCGCCCTGCTGCTGGAGATCAACATCACCCTCGGCGTCTTCGCCATCACCGCGACGGTGGCCTTCGCCCTGCTGCTGCTGCAGCGCCAGCAGGTGCTGCCGACCGACGCGCTGCTCGGCATCCTCTCGCATTCCACGCTGGCCCTCGGCCTGGTGCTGGTCGCCTTCATGGCCTGGGTGCGCATCGACCTCATGAGCTATCTCTTCGGCGACCTGCTGGCGGTCTCGCGCTTCGACATCGCGCTGATCTACGGCGGCGGCGCGGCGGTGCTGGTGATCCTCGCGGCGGTCTGGCGGCCGCTGCTGGCCGGCACGGTGAGCGAGGAACTGGCGGCGGCCGAGGCGCTGCGGCCCGAGCGCGCGCGCCTGGTCTTCATGATCCTGATGGCCGGGGTCATCGCCATCGCCATGAAGATCGTCGGCATCCTGCTGATCACCTCGCTGCTGGTGATCCCGGCGGCCACCGCCCGGCGCTTCGCCGGCGGGCCGGAGCTCATGGCGGTGCTGGCCGCGGCGATCGGCGCCATCGCGGTTGTCCTCGGCCTCTTCGCGTCGCTAGAATTCGACACGCCCTCGGGCCCCTCGGTGGTGGTGGCGGCCCTCGTCCTGTTCCTCGCCAGCCTGCTGCGGTTCCTGTTCCGGCGGCAAGGCGAGGCGCAGAGCCAGGCCAGGGGCGCGCAGAAAGGACCGGCCGGGTGACTTCGCGTTTCACGAGCCCACTCAAGACGACGACCGACAAGATGACCCGCAACCAGGAGCTGGTGCTGAACTGCCTGCGCGATGCCGGGCGGGCGATGACCGCCTACCAGCTGCTGGACGAGCTGCGCGAGGCCGGCCTGCGCGCGCCGGTGCAGGTCTACCGCGCGCTGGAGGCCCTCGGTAAGCAGGAACGGATCCACCGCATCGAGAGCCTCAACGCCTTCGTC
Organism: uncultured Pelagibius sp.; assembly: GCA_964472095.1. GTDB lineage: Bacteria > Pseudomonadota > Alphaproteobacteria > Kiloniellales > Kiloniellaceae > Pelagibius. The sequence continues at coordinate 11,503 of CAYYIV010000032.1, read as the reverse complement.
GCCTGCCGCCATCTCAACCACCGGGAGACGGCCGCCTTCGCCATCTGCGACGACTGCCGCACGATCTGGGAATTCAGCCTGCCCGCCGAGGCGGGCCTGACGGCGGTGGCGGACAGCAAGGGCTTCAAGACCCGTCACACCACCGTCGAACTGCGCGGCTGCTGCGCCGATTGCGCCGCCCGCGCGGACGGCTGACGGGCCGCTCTACCGGCGGTTCCGGCCTTGCCCGGGCGGGACCGGCCCCGGCTGCAGAATTCATAAAAAATAGCTATATATTTCAGATGGTTGCCGGCTTTCGTCGGGAACTTGTGGGAAACGGCACAGCGCCCCGGGGCGCGCTTGCGTATGTTCAAGAAGAAGAGAGCGTAACGCCTTGGCCCGGACGCAGTGGCGCCGGGCCCACCCAAAGGAAAGCAAGATCATGTCCAGCGATATGAACGAGAATTCCACCGGCGTGTCGGTCGACCATTTCCTTGCCGGCCTCGCGGTTTGGGCTGTGCTCATGGTGGTCTACGCCATCCTTTGACCTGACTGCCGCAGCCTGGGTGAGAGCGCGCACCCGGGCCGCTCTTTTCGCCGGAGCTTCGCTTCCGGCGCCTTGCGCGCCCCTCCCAGAAGACCCGAGACATCCTCCCTGCGCGCGCCCGCGCCGCCGGTGCCGGCTTGGCCTGCGCTGCCATGGGAGAGAGAAAAACCACGGGAGAGGGATGTCTCCACGGCAGGAGAATGGCCTGTCAGCCGCCGCAAAACGTCATTCGCCGCCAGCCGTTCCGGCCGGCGAGCCTGCTGCCCACCCGCATCGGCATCGGAATGGCCATCGTGGCCCGGAACCGCTAGTCTGATGCGCGGAGCTGGAGGTCATCCGGGGCAAGTCGGTTCATTCTGTCAATCGCCGGCCTCCAGAGCACGGGATGTCGCGCGGTTGCCGCCCCTTACGGCACGCTGATAGTCTCCGATGAAAGCGTGATGCCGCCGGGCGGCACCACGGAAGAACCCGAGATGCTGCTGGAGTTCAGGTACCCGACCGGGTGATCATGGGGAACCAGCAGGATCAACCGGCGTTGACGTTGCAGCGCTGCACGGTTGCAGACGAGGAGCACCTCATGAACAACATTATCTGGCTGGTCGGATTAATCGTCATCATTCTCTTCATTCTCGGATTCCTTGGGCTGAGGTAGAGGGTTGGACCTGCCCCGGAAGTTGCTCCAAGTCGCCTGCAACTTTTCGGGCTGATGATCCTGCCCTCGCCACACTGATCTGATCCCCTTCTTTCATCCGCGAATAAGTAGAGTCTCCTGTGCATTTGAGCCCATCAGGCTCGGTGGAGCAACGAGACGGGGCGCGGGGTAGTGGGTCAGTTTGAAAACTGACCGGGGTTGACGCGCCTCGAATCCCGCCGCCAATTCCTATACGCGATTATCCCCTTGACCTAGGTACACGTATAGCGGCAGAGTCGCCGAATGTCGATCTTGCTCAAATATGTCATTGGCCCAACTCTCGGCACGATAGTCGCTCGCGGCATTCTTGGTGCCCTTCATGCATGGGGATACTTCCCCGATCACTGGGTCACAGACCTCCTGCTTGGTGTACCAAACGCCATGCATGAGGAAGGTACATGGATGATCGCTGCCTTTTTCGGCATAATGTTGACGGTCGCATGGCACCTGTTCGGCATTGGCGTATGGCTCGGTGGATTGTGGCGACGAGGCCAGGGTGGTGGTGCAGTCAGCCGACAAGGGCCAAGCGATCCTCACTATGAAGACTGGGACCAGGTTCGTCGTTTGAAACTGTTTCAGGCGGCGTGCCTATGGGCAGGCAAGGCCCCCGCGCTTCCCATCAAGGGCGGCCCAGAGTACGCGCATTTCAGTATGCTCAAAACTGCGATTGCGGATCGGGAGCTTGCGCCGTGCGGCAAGCCAGATGAGGTCATGGCCTTTAAGGCCGGCACGAATTTTCCGAACATCAATACAGAGGTTACTCGCGGCGCCTTGCGGAAATTCGCACAGAGCCGGGAGCAACGCCCTGCCTTCCTATTCCCAGAGGATCGCGACGGTGTGGCGCCCACAGAGACATATGTTGTATTCAACAAGGATGGTGGAATTGTAGATCGATCTAATGTTGGTGACATTGTTGAAGATATCTCCAACACCGACGAGGACGGATTCAGGCAGTTCAGGCGGTTCGAATTTTACTTCATAAAAGATCTACCAAGGACATATGTGGTGAAGGGTGGAGACTGTATTGCGTTGAAGGTTTTGTACCAACGGCCAAGTCGCTGCGTTCTTATGGTTCATATCTCGGATGGGATTTTTATTGAACATGGTAATTCCTCTGGTCCCATTGAGCCCCAACCGGCAGATATGAAAATTGTGTTCGAGGTTCAGATGTAATGGCTCGCGGTAAGTATCTAAGTCTCGAAGAGGCCCGTAAGCTCGGTAAGCTTGACCGGTTTGCCAAAGAGCATCCGACCAAGGGTGATGCGGAAGCGTTCAATGTCCTGCTGGACGCTATGGCGAAGGGCAAGCCCCCTAAAAGCTCAGGAGAAGGCGGGGAAACATGAGAGCGGGATTGCCGCGCATGTTGTACCGGAACTCGAACTCTCCGAGGTACTTCGGGAGATGCTTGCGGGAAACATGGATATGAGTGCCGCGAACGCTGCGCTTGATCTGCGACCAGAAGCCCTTGATGGCGTTAGTGTGCGTCTCGCCGTCAACCCACTGGTCTGCGCTGTGATTGACAGAGCGATGCTTGTAGCCGAAGCGGGATAGCTTGGAATAGGACGCCAGCTCGTCGGTGCTGATTTGCGCGCCGTGGCGAATGTTTTCGAGGATATGGTGTTCAAGGGTAACGCGGCGAACGTTCTCGACAACGCGCGTCATCACCGAGTCGCCACGCTGCAGCATACCCATGACGGTGGTCTTGCCCGGGGCGCCACGGCCACGCTTGCCGCCCTTGCGGCGACCACCAAGCATCGTCTCGTTAACTTCGACATGACCGTCAAGTGGATCGTCGCCGTCTACTGCGCCCATGTACTTGCGGATCTCGTGGCCCATCCGCCAGGCCGTCTTGTAGGTCACACCAAGCTGACGCTGCAGCTCCTTGGCGGGCACGCCATGCCGCGAAGTGGTGAAGAGATAAATTGCATAAAACCACTTCTGCAGCGGCGTGCGGGTGCGCTCGAAGGGCGTGTCTTTCATCGGGTGGATGTGGTGGCCACACCACTGGCAGGAGTAGGCCGGCTCTTTGCGAAGGCGGTGGAACTTGCCGTGCTTGCCGCACTTGGGGCAATCCGCCGTCTCGCCGTAACGAACCATCACCAAGTGATCAAGGCAGGTGTCATCGTCGGGGAACCGACGAAAGAACTCCTGTACCGTGATGAGCTTGGATTCGTTCTTCTTGGCCATGTTCCGATCTCCTCTACCCATGAATATGGGGATCTGAGATACGTAGGTCAAAGGGATAATCGCGTTTTACTATTGGCCGCTCATTACCTCCGGGGTAATCGACCGGTCTCCGCTCCCCCGGCAGGATCAAGCACATCGAAGCGAACCCCGCCCGGATCCGGCCGGAGCCACAAGGAGAGCGCCATGTCAGTCAAGTCCACCGCCTCTACGGCGAGTTCAGCCACCGCCGCGAGTTCCGTCGTCGAGGCCACCCGGGCAGTCGTGCAAGAGTTCCTTGCCGCCCGGATGGCCGGGGATACCGGGCGGCTCGTCGCGCTCTTCGCCGACGAGGTCGACTGGCTGCTCGCCGAGAACCCCGCCGTCCCATGGATCCGCCCGCGGTCCACCGCCGCCGAATGCGCCGCTCAGTTCACGGAGTTGATGGAGCACACCGTGCCCGAGGACGCGCGCGCCTCCGTCGAGACCTTCCTCGTCGACGGCACCGACGCCGTCCTGATGGGGCACCTGTCGGGGACCGTAGGCGCGACGAGAAAGTCGTTCGAGGGCCCGTTCGCGCTGCACCTCACCGTCGAGGAAGGCCGGATCACCCGGCACCACCTCTACGAGAACAGCCTGTCGATCGCCGAGGCCTGCGCCGCGTAAGGACGCAGGCGGTCGCGCGAAGAGGCCGCCTAGCGTCTATGTGGTCTCGATTGAGCAGACCTCTTCACTTGAAACCGCGGGGTCTGCTCAGGGTCGCGACCTGCCCATCCATGGCCGGCTGCACCAGGTCCGGTCACGGCGATCAACCTGCCATGCGGGTGCTCCGACGCCTCAAGCTTGGCTTTGTGGTGGCGAGCAGACCTACCCGTCACCCTGACTGAAGCCGGGAAACTCTAGACCCCCGGCGGTCCAAAGAATGGGAGAGCTCATCACCGCGGAAAACTCTAAGCCAAAACGATCCAGTTTTCGGGGTTCAGATCAGTACCTAACGCGCGATCTCCGGTGCCGTAGAAGGAGACCCCGACATCGGACTTACTGGTGAGGTTGCCGAGGCTGTCGTAGGCGTAGTGGACCTGATCCGCAGACTTCCATAAGGGCCCGCGGCGCGTGACAGCCGTATCTCGAGGCCGGACGCAGGTCAGCACCTGACCACATGCTCAATGCACATCGGTCGATTTTGCTTGCATCCAAGGGGGCGTCCACACACCTCCGGCCTGCCAGACCTTGAAGGCCTTGGCTGCTAAGCGGCGCGGACGCGCTGCAGGAAGCTCTCGACCTCGCTCGTCAACGCCTTGGCCTGCTGAGCGAGCTCGCCCGAGGCGCTCAGCATCTCGGTGGTCGACCTGCCGGTCTCGCCGGCGGCCTGGGCGACGCCGTCGATGTTGGCGGAGACCTCGTGCGTGCCGGCCGAGGCCTGCTGCACGTTGCGGGCAATCTCCTGGGTGGCCGAGCTCTGCTCCTCCACGGCCGACGCGATGGTCGCGGAGATCTCGTTGATCTGCTTTATAATCTCGCCAATGCCGCGGATCGCCGCGACGGAATCGCTGGTGGCGCCCTGCATGGCGGTGATCTGGCCGCGAATCTCCTCGGTTGCCGTGGCGGTCTGGGTCGCCAGGGACTTGACCTCGGAAGCGACCACGGCGAAGCCCTTGCCGGCCTCGCCGGCCCGCGCCGCCTCGATGGTGGCGTTCAAGGCCAGAAGGTTGGTCTGCTCGGCGATGGCCTGGATCAGGCCGACCACGTCGCCGATCTTCTGCGCCGCGGCGACCAGGCCTTCGACCTGGACGTTGCTCTTTGCCGCCTGATCGGCGGCGTCGCCGGCGATCGTCGAGGACTTCGCGACCTGCTGGCCGATCTCGCTGATCGAGGCGGTGAGTTCCTCGGTGGCGCTCGCCACGGTCTGCACGTTGCTCGCCGCCTCCTCGGAGGCGGCCGAGACGGCCGAAGCCTGCATCTTGGTCTGTTCGGCAGTCGCCGACATGGTCTGCGCCCGCTGCTGTATCTGATCGGCCGTCGCAGAGACCGCATCGACCACAGTCTTGACGCTGGCCTCGAAACCGTCGGCCAGCTCCAGCATCGCCCGCCGCTTGTCCTCCTGCGCCTGGAGATCCTTCTGCGCCTGCGCCTCGCTCATGCGATCCATCTCAAGGGCGCTTTCCTTGAAGACCTCGACGGTCTTCGCCATCTCGCCGATCTCGTCCTTGCGCCCGGTCGCCGGGATCTCCACAGACTTGTCGCCCTCGGCCAAGCGGAACATGGCCTCGGTCAGCTTGCGGATCGGCCGCGCCGCCGAGTTGCCGGCAAAGAGGCCGGCCGTCAGGATGATGACGACGCAGGCGGCGATGGCGATCAACATGGTGTGCTTGACTTGGCGCACTGTCTCGTAGGCTTGCTCATGCGGGATGCGCACCAGGACCGACCAGCCAAGACCGGGATAGTCGTAGGCGCCATCGGTGTGCGCATAGCCCGCAGCCTGCAGGACCTGCTTGCGCGCGTGCAGGCTGTCTACACTGCCGCTCTCGCCGCGTACCGCGGCGGTTGCGGCCTCGACGCCCAACTCCGCCAAGTCGAGCTTGCCGAGAACGTCCCAGTTGCGCTGATACTTGCTCCAGCCGAGACCGGCCGGGTCGTAGTCAACGATCACCCGGCCCTCGGGATCGAGCACGGTTATCTCGGCCTGCGTCTGGCCCAGAGCGGCCATCCCTGCGTGGGACTGGCCGACGATCTGCTCAACCAGGCCGAAGTCGGCGAAGTTGACCCACGCGCCGATGACCTGGCCCGCGGCGTCTTTGACTGGTGCCGAGAAGGTGATCACGAAATCCTCTTCGCCGTAGAGCGCGCGCACGACCTCGCTGCGCACCGGTTGTCCCACGGCGGTGCCGGTGAAGCCGTTGCTGCCGCTCAGGAACTCGCCGGTCATCGCGTTGCGGAACCACTCGGCGCCGGCAAAGTTTTGCTGGTAGAGATGGCTGGTGTCGAGCGGCTCGCCCCGCGCATCGAGCGTGTTGACAGCCAGGACCTCGCCCCTGTCGTCGAGCAGCAGCATCACCTTGTAGATGCCGTAGCCGGTCATGTAGCCGTTCATGGCCCGGATCAGCGGGTTGTCGCTCGATGGATTGCGCCAGTTGACGGGGTCGAGCGCCGCGGTGTTCAAGCCGAAAGCCTGCACGTCGCCATAGCGCTCGAAGAGGTTGCGATCGATAACGTCGCCGAGCTTGGAAGCTTCCAGCTGTACGGTCCCTCGGAAGGCCAGCTCGAACTCGCTTTCCGAAGCGCTGTAGACGCCAAATATGGCAAGCGCCGGAACAATTCCGAAGAACATGACCAAGGCAGTGAGCTTGGTCCGGATGCGGTTGATCTGCATGAACTTTAGCGAGAGCGTCATTGTTACTTTCCAACATCAGCTAATTGTTATGTTTAGCTACACTGGGGTACTGCGATTAAGATTTCCCGAATGAATGCGCAGGACAGGCGAGGTCGCATGAACTCACATGGCTCGGCGCCGGGGTGTTGTTCCCGACCGCGCCATGCGAAATGTGTGAATCCGGTAGCCAGTAATCCGAGAAATCACCCCTGCGCGGTGCCGGCCGGTCTCGGCCGCGGCTCCCGTTTCCGCTATAAGTTTGTATACAAAATAAATTCTGTGACTCGACCGTACAGGGTCAAATTGCTCTGCTATTTGTGGCGATAACCCTGCGCTATACAACATAGGGGCGCTGGCGGCAGAGGCTTAGACATCGATTGACAGCACGAATTTATATTGCATACTAAACAAAATTATAAAACGAACTATCGGACTATCGGACTATCGGACTATCGGACTATCGAACTCATGGGACAGGGGAGAGTTCGGCAAGTGGGGTGCGATCTTCGCCCGCGTTATCTTCGCCCTCAGGGGCTTGAAGACGCCGTCGCCGCCCTGGCGGACGGCCGCTACACGGTGCTCGCCGGAGGCACCGACGTCTATCCCGCGCGTGTCGGCCGCGAGCCCGGCGACGACATCCTCGACATCACCGCCCTGGCAGGCCTGCGCGGCATCGCCGAGTCCGGCGACGCCTTCCGCCTCGGCGCCCTGACCACCTGGAGCGACGTCCTGCAGGCACCGCTGCCGGCCTGCTTCGACGCCCTGAAGCAGGCCGCCCGCGAGGTCGGCGGGGTGCAGATCCAGAATGCCGGCACGCTCTGCGGCAACCTCTGCAACGCCTCGCCGGCCGCCGACGGCGTGCCGCCGCTGCTGGCGATGGACGCCGAAGTGGAGCTGGCCTCGCGCGACGGCATCCGCCGCCTCGCCCTCGACGACTTCATCCTCGGCAACCGCAAGACAGCCAGGCGGGCGGACGAACTGGTCACCGCGCTGCACATTCCCAAGCCCTCGGCGCGGGCGCGCAGCAACTTCCTGAAGCTGGGCGCGCGCCGGTACCTGGTGATCTCCATCGTCATGGTCGCCACCCTGCTCGACCTCGACGAGGCGGGGAGCATCGTCACGGCGCGGGTCGCCGTCGGCTCCTGCGCCGCCCGCGCGCAGCGCCTGCCGGCGGTGGAGGCGGCCCTGACCGGCCAGGCCTTCGATGCCGACCTGCTGCCGCGCATCGGCGAGGAGCAACTCGATCCGCTGAGCCCCATCGACGACATCCGCGGCTCCGCCGGCTACCGGCGCGAGGCGGCCGTCACCCTCATCCGGCGCAGCCTCGAAGCGCTGCTGCGGCAGGAGGGCACATGATGGAGACCGGGCTGAAGGCAGGCGAGCGGCCTGACGCAGGGCCGGACGCAGGGCCGGACGGGGCCATCCGCTTCACCCTCAACGGCGCGGCGGTGACGCTGACGGCCGACCCGCGCGAGCGCCTCAGCGACGCGCTGCGCTACGACCTGGGCTTCACCGGCACCAAGGTCGGCTGCAACGCCGGCGACTGCGGCGCCTGCACGGTGCTGGTCGACGGCGACCAGCTCTGCGCCTGCCTGATGTCCTGCGGCCAGGCCGAGGGCCGCCGCGTCACTACAGTCGAGGGTCTGGCCGGCGATCTCGACGGGCAGCGCCTGCAGCGGGCCTTCCTCGACCACGGCGCCGCCCAGTGCGGCATCTGCACGCCGGGCATGCTGATGGCGGCGACCTCCCTGTTGAAGCGCGTCGCCGCGCCGACGAAGCAGGAGGTACAGGACGCCCTCGGCGGCGTGCTCTGCCGCTGCACCGGCTACCAGAAGATCGTCGAGGCGGTCTGCGCCGCGGCGGCGGGCGCCTCCCCCGCCGCCGCGCCGCCCTCGCCGGCGGCCGGCGCCGCCGTGGGGTCGCGCCTCGTCAAGACCGACGGCCTGGCCAAGGTCACCGGGTGCGAGCTCTACGGCGCCGACAAGGCACCGCAAGGCGCGCTGTGGCTGCGCGTGATCCGCGCACCGCATGCCCGCGCCCGCTTCACCCTCGGCGACCTCGACGCCGTGGTGGCCCGCACACCGGGGCTCGAGCGCATCCTCACCGCCGCCGACATCCCCGGCAACAAGTGCTTCGGCGTCTATCCCCACATCAAGGACCAGCCGGTGCTGGCCGAGGGCCAGGTGCGCTACCGCGGCGAGGCGGTGCTGGCGCTGGTCGGCGAGCGCCGCGCGATCTGGTCGCTGGCCGAGTCCGACCTGCCGATCGACTGGCAGCCGGAAGAGCCGGTCACCGAGTTCGGCCCCGCGTTGCGTTCTGAGTTGCGTTCTGCCGGCGCCGCCGGGGCGCGGCTGGTGCAGGAGGGGCGGCCGGACAACGTGCTGGCGCGCGGCTTCGTCAACAAGGGCGATGCCGAAGCGGCGCTGGCCGCCAGCCCGCTGACCGCGGCCGCCAGCAGCGCGACGCCCTTCATCGAGCACGCCTACATCGAGCCGGAAGCCGGCTATGCCGAGCGCAAAGGCGATTGCCTGGAGATCTGGGTGACCACGCAGTCGCCCTACATGGACCGCGACGAGACGGCCCTGGTGCTCGGCCTCGACAAGGAAAAGCTGCGCATCGTCCCCTCCGCCTGCGGTGGCGGCTTCGGCGGCAAGCTCGACCTCTCGCTGCACCCGCTGATCGGCCTTGCCGCCTGGCTGCTGGAGCGCCCGGTGCGCTGCGAGTACACGCGGCCGGAGTCGATGGCCTCGACCACCAAGCGCCACGCCTCGCGGGTTTCGGCGCGGGCCGGCTGCGACCGGGACGGCAAGCTCACCGCCATCGTCTTCGACGGCGCCTTCGACACCGGCGCCTATGCCTCCTGGGGGCCGACGGTGGCCGACCGCGTGCCGGTGCACTGCAGCGGGCCCTACAAGGTGCCGCACGTGCTGGCGCGCTCGCTGGGCAGCTTCACCAACGCGCCGCCGGCCGGCGCCTTCCGCGGTTTCGGCGTGCCGCAGGCGGCGCTGGCGCAGGAAGCGCTGATGGACGATCTCGCCGCGCAGCTCGGCATGGACCCGCTTGAGTTCCGCCACCTCAATGCGATCCGCGTCGGCGACGCGACGGCGACCGGCCAGGTGCTGACCGCCTCGGCGGGCCTCGCCGATTGCCTGGATGCCCTGAGGCCGGTCTGGCGCGCCTGGCGCGAAGCCGCGGAGGCGTTCAACGAGGAGGCCGTCAACACCACGGGGCGCCAGCGCCGCGGCGTCGGCATCGGCAGCGTCTGGTACGGCTGCGGCAACACCTCCATGTCCAATCCCTCGACCATTTCCGTGGCGATCGACCGGGAAGGCCGGCTCACGCTCTACAACGGCGCCGTCGACATCGGCCAGGGCAGCAACACGGTGATGGCGCAGATCGCCGCCGACGCGCTCGGTCTGCCAATGGGGGGGCTGCAGGCTTCTCAAATGCGCATCGTCATGGGCGACACGGGCCTGACGGCGGATGCCGGCAAGACCTCCGCCTCGCGCCAGACCTTCATCTCCGGCAAGGCCTCGGAGCTGGCCGGGCGCGACCTGCGCCAGCAGATCCTGCGCCTCGCCAACGCCGGCGCGGAGGCCCGCCTGGAGCTTCGGGACGGCAAGCTGCAGGTGCACGACGGCGTCGCCGTCAGGACCATCGATCTCGCGGAGCTGCCGGAGGACCGCCGAGGCGACGTGCTCTGCGGCAGCGGCACCTTCGACCCGCCGACCACCAAGCTCGACGCCAACGGCCAGGGCCAGCCCTACGCGACCTACGGCTTCGCCGCGCAGATCGCCGAGGTGGAGGTCGACCTCGACCTGGGGACGGTGAAGGTGCTGCGCATGGCGGCGGCCCACGACGTCGGCCGCGCGGTGAACCCGACGCTGGTCGAAGGCCAGATCCACGGCGGCATCGCCCAGGGCCTCGGCCTCGCGCTGATGGAGGAATACCTGCCCGGGCGCAGCGAGAACCTGCACGACTACCTGATCCCGACCTTCGGCGACATGCCCGAGATCGACTGCTTCCTGATCGAGGACCCGGAGCCGCTCGGGCCCTACGGGGCCAAGGGCGTCGGCGAGCACTCGCTGATCGCCACGGCGCCGGCGATCTTCGGCGGCATCGAGCAGGCGACCGGCGTGCGCCCGCAGCAGGCGCCGGCGACGCCGCATCGCGTGCTGGCGGCATTGCACGCAGCCGGCGTGGTGTGAGGACGCGATGACGACGACCGAAGCCGAACAGACGCAACGCCGCAGCGCCGGCGACGACATCGTGATCTGCGATGCCTGCCCGGTGCTGTGCCGCATCCGCCCCGGCAAGACCGGCGCCTGCGGGCGCTACGGCAACGTGGAAAACGCGCTGGTGCGCATGGATCCCTTCCTGCTGGCGCGCCAGGCGGCCGAGCATTCGCGCGACATGGTGCCCTTCCTCGCCGGCGAGGCGGCGGGGACGGAGTGGGACGGCAGCCTGGTGCAGGGAAGCGCGGCCTTCGTCACCGGCATCGGCGCCGGCACCACCTACCCGGACTACAAGCCGGCGCCCTTTATCGTGTCCTCGAAGGTCGAGGGCGTCGACATGGTGACCGTGGTCACCGAGGGCATCTTCAGCTACTGCGGCGTGAAGGTGAAGATCGACACCGACCGCCACCTGGGACCGGAGCAGGCGGCCGTGCGCTGCGAGGGCGAGCAGGTCGGCCATGTCACCACGGCCGAGTACGGCTCGCAGATGCTGGCGCTGGGCGGCGTGCGCCACCTGA
>CAYYIV010000031.1:0-55841 GCA_964472095.1 uncultured Pelagibius sp. | reverse complement strand
CGCGCGTCGATGTCCAGCTCGTTGCCCCAGTAGATGTGGTTGTCGATCAGCGCCGAGAGCAGGTTGTGGGCCGAGGTGATGGCATGGAAGTCGCCGGTGAAGTGGAGGTTGATGTCTTCCATCGGCACCACCTGTGCGTAGCCGCCGCCGGCCGCGCCGCCCTTCATGCCGAAGCAGGGCCCGAGCGAGGGTTCGCGCAGGCAGATCATCGCCTTCTTGCCGATCCGGTTGAGGCCGTCGCCGAGACCGACCGTGGTGGTGGTCTTGCCCTCGCCGGCTGGCGTCGGCGAGATCGCCGTCACCAGGATAAGCTTGCCGTCCTTGTTCTTCTTGAGCGAGTCGAGATAGTCGAAGCTGATCTTGGCCTTCGTCGGTCCGTACTGCATCAAGGCCTCGGCAGGAATGCTCAGCTTGTCGCCGATTGCCGTGATCGGCTTGATCTTGGCTTCGCGGGCGATTTCGATGTCGGACTTGGCCATGATTGTCTTCTGCCTGTTATCTGATGATTGTTGCTTTGCCGTGGCCCGCCCGCGGGGCGCACCCGCCACGGCCGGACCCGGACGCTTCCCTGTCTAACTGCCGAGCTTCGACCCTGCGGCGAGGCCGGCCTTCGCTGCGAAGTCACCGGCGGCAATCTTCTTGTCGTCGTGCGGACGCACCTTGTCGATGCGGATGGCGCCGCCCTGCGCGGCCACGACGATGCTGTCGCCCTCGACCGCCAGCACCGTGCCCGGCTTGCCCGAGCCCTCGACCTTGCGGCTGTCGAAGATCTTCAGCTCGTTGCCGTTGCACAGGGTCCAGGCGCCGGGCTGCGGATTGGTGCCACGGATCAGGTTGTAGACCTCGTCGACCGGCTTGGCCCAGTTGATCTCGGCATCGGCCTTGCGGCACCAGCTCTCGTAGCTCGCCTTGCTGTGGTCCTGTGCCACGCTCGGCGCCTTGCCGTCGCGCACCAGGTCGACGCCCTCGCACATGGCATCCACGCCCATCGGGAAGAGGTGGTTGAAGTAGAGCGTGCCGAGGGTGTCGTCGGGGCCGATGTCGATCGTCTTGTGCAGCAGCACCGGCCCTTCGTCGAGGCCCTCGTCGGGCCAGAAGATGGTCAGCCCGGTCTTCTTCTCGCCCATGATGATCGGCCAGTTGATCGAGCTCGGACCGCGGTGCAGCGGCAGCAGCGACGGATGGTACTGGATGGTGCCCTTGGTCGGCAGGTCGACGACGGCCTGCGGCACGAAGAGGGTCACATAGGCCATGACGCAGAGGTCCGGCGTGAAGGAGCGCATCAGCTCCTCGGCCTCCGGCGTCTTCCACGACGACGGCTGGTGCAGCGGTAGCCCCTTCTCCAGGGCGAACTCCTTCAGGGGGTCGGTCGGCCGGCCCTCCTTGTCCGGCGCGCAGAACACGCCGACCACGTTCTCGCCCCGCTCGAGCAGCTTCTCGAGTACCGCCTTGCCAAAAGCCTGTTGTCCGTGGACGACTATGCGCATCCCCGCTCCCCCCTTTGTTGTGGGTTTCGTTCTTGATCAGTCTTCATCGGCGCCGCGTCGTCTGATCACGCCGCGACACCTAACATTCACTCGGCGGCAGCCTGCTTCGGCGTATCGCCGAGGGCGCCGCTCGCCCAGGCGTCCTGGACCTCGTCCTCCGAATAACCGAGCACGTCGCGCAAAATCTCTTCCGTGTGTTCGCCGAGCAGCGGCGAGCGCGTCACCTCCGCCGGCGAGTCCGACAGCTTGATCGGGTTGCCGACGGTCAGGTACTTGCCGCGCTCCGGGTGGTCGACCTCGACGATGGTGCCGGTCGCCCGCAGGCTCGGCTCCTCGGCCAGTTCCTTCATGGAGAGGATCGGCCCGCAGGGGATGTTCAGCGGATTGCAGGCTTCCATGACCTCGAACTTGGTCTTGGTCTTGGTCCACTCCTCGATGGTGTCGAAGATCTGCGGGATCTTGTCGAGGCGCGCCTCCGGCTTGGCGTAGTTGGCGTCCTCCTTCCACTCTGGCTTGCCGATGAGGTCGCAGATGTTGCCCCACACCGCCGCCTGGGTGATGAAGTAGACGTAGGCGTTGGGATCGCTCTCCCAGCCCTTGCACTTCAGGATCCAGCCCGGCTGGCCGCCACCGGAATCGTTGCCGGCGCGCGGCACCGAATCCTTGAAGGGAATGCCCTGGCCATGCTGGCTGTATTCCTTCAGGGGGCCATGCTGCAGGCGCTGCTGGTCGCGCAGCTTGACGCGGCAGAGGTTCAGCACGCCGTCCTGCATGGCCGCAAGGACCCGCTGGCCGCGGCCCGATTTCTCCCGGTGGAAGAGCGCCGTGACGATGCCGAGCGCCAGGTGCAGGCCGGTGCCCGAATCGCCGATCTGCGAGCCGGTCACCAGCGGCGGGCCGTCGAGGAAACCGGTGGTCGAAGCCGAGCCGCCGGTGCACTGGGCGACGTTTTCATAGACCTTGCAGTCCTCGTAAGGGCCGGGGCCGAAGCCCTTGACCGACGCATAGATCATGCGCGGGTTGATCTTCTGTACCTGCTCCCAGCCGAAGCCCATGCGGTCGAGGGCGCCGGGGGCGAAGTTCTCCACCAGCACGTCGCAGGTCTCGACCAGCTTCTTCAAGACCTCTTTGCCCTTGTCGCTCTTGGTATTGAGCGTGATCGAGCGCTTGTTGTGGTTGAGCATGGTGAAGTAGAGGCTGTCGACATCCGGGATATCGCGCAGCTGGCCGCGGGTGGCGTCACCGACGCCCGGCCGCTCGACCTTGATCACGTCGGCGCCGAACCAGGCCAGCAGCTGCGTGCAGGTCGGGCCGGACTGGACGTGGGTGAAATCAAGGATGCGAACACCTGCGAGCGCTTTCATTGCGTGCTCCTGTTTCTTAAAGAGTTGGCTCGATGGAGCAGGGTTATTTCTTAGCAACCACGCTCTGCGGATTGAGATTGCCGATGCGGCCGCTTTCGGTGCCGGCCTTCTCGTCGATCGCCGCATTGATGAGCGTCGGCTTGCCGGAATCCATGGCCTCGCTGACGGCGCGGAACAGTTCGTCCGGCGACGTCACATAGACGCCGACGCCGCCGAAGGCCTCCATCATCTTGTCGTAGCGAGCGTCCTTGACGAAGACGGTGGTCGCCACGTCGGAACCGCCGGTGGGATTGACGTCGGTGCCGCGGTAGATGCCGTTGTTGTTGAAGACGACGACGCAGATCGGCAGGTTGTAGCGGCAGATCGTTTCCACTTCCATGCCCGAGAAGCCGAAGGCGCTGTCGCCTTCGATGGCGAGCACGGGATGGCCCGTCTCCACCGCCGCCGCGATGGCCTGACCCATGCCGATCCCCATGATGCCCCAGGTACCGACGTCGAGGCGCTTGCGCGGCTTGTACATGTCGATGATGGAGCGCGCGAAGTCGAGCGTGTTGGCGCCCTCGTTCACGAGGATGGCGTCCGGCCGCTCCGCAATCACCCGGCGCAGGGCGCCCAGCGCGCCGTGGAAGTCCATCGGCACGTTGTTGTTCTGCAGCCTCGGCGCCATCTTCGCAATGTTGGCGTCCCGCTTCTCCCTGACTGTGCCGGTCCAATCGGCCGGCGGCGGTGTCCAGTTGTCGCCCATGCCCTTCAGCAGGGCCGAGACGCAGGAGCCGATGTCGCCGACCAGAGGGGCCGCGATCTCCACGTTGCTGTCCATCTCCCGAGGTTCGATGTCGACGTGGATGAACTTCTTCGGCGCCTCGCCCCACTGCTTGCCCTTGCCGTGCGACAGCAGCCAGTTGAGCCGTGCGCCGATCAGCAGGACGACGTCGGCTTCCTTCAGCACCAGGGAGCGCGCCGGACCCGCCGATTGCGGGTGATCGTCGGGCAAAAGGCCCTTAGCCATGCTCATCGGCAGATAGGGAATGCCGCTCCTTTCGACCAACGTACGAATGTCGTCGTCGACCTGGGCGTAGGCCGCACCCTTGCCGAGGATGATCAGTGGCCGCTTGGCGCCCTTCAGCAGGGCGAGCGCCCGCGCCACCGACTCCGGGGCGGGCAGCTGGCGCGGCGCCGGATCGATGACTTTGACGAGCGACTTGCGCCCGGCCTCGGAATCCATCACCCCACCCAGCAGCTTGGCCGGCAGGTCCAGGTAGACTCCGCCCGGGCGGCCGGAGACGGCGGCGCGGATGGCGCGCGCGATGCCGATGCCGATGTCCTCGGGATGCAGCACGCGGTAGGCCGCCTTACACAGCGTCTTGGCAACGGCCAGCTGGTCCATCTCCTCGTAGTCGCCCTGCTGCAGGTCGACGACCTCGCGCTCGGAGGAGCCGCTGATGAGGATCATCGGGTAGCAATTGGTCGTCGCGTGAGCCAGCGCCGTCAGGCCGTTGAGGAAGCCGGGTGCCGAGACCGTCAGGCAGATGCCGGGCTTCTGCGTCAGGTATCCGGCGATCGCCGCGGCATAGCCCGCGTGCTGCTCGTGGCGGAACGACAGGACGCGCATGCCTTCGGCCTGCATATAGCGGCCCAGATCCGTGATCGGAATGCCGGGCACGTTGTAGATCGTGTTGATGTCGTTGAGCTTGAGCGCGTCGATGACCAGGTGGAAGCCATCCGTCAACGCCTCCGGTGCGGCAGCCTCACTCAATCGGTCCTTCTTAGCGAGCGTATCGCTCATGCCTATCTCCATAGCTCCATGTTGCCTCCCAGGCTCGCCGCTATTGACTGCGGCTGCGCCCCGGACCTAGTCCAAATAGTCGACGTTCGCCTCGATGTGCGCCGCCAGGTTGAGGGTATGTTCGCGCGCCAGGCGCTCCGCGAGTTCGGTGTTGCGGGCTTCCAACGCCTCGATGATATGCATGTGATCGATGATCGAGCGGTTGGCGCGGTCGAGCTCGCTGATGGTGCGCGCCCGGATACCCTTCATGTGCAGGAACAGCCGGTCTGCGGTCTCCTTCAGCAGCGCGCAGCCGCTCAGTTCCAGAATCTTCTGGTGGAACTGAATGTTGCGGTCAGAATACTCGTCGATGTGCGCCTGCACCTGCCCGTTCTCGAAGGAGGTGAAAATCGCGCGCAGCGAGGCGATGTCCGCATCGCTCGCCTTCTCCGTGATGAGCCGGCAGGCCATGCTCTCCAGTGCCGCCCAGAGGGTGATCATCTCGAGGATTTCCTTGCGCGTCTTGCGCACGATGAACACCCCGCGGCGCGGGATCACGGTAACCAGGCCTTCCTGCTCCAGCCGGGCCAGCGCCTCGCGGATCGGCGTGCGGCTGATGCCGAGCTGCTCTGACAGCTGCCGCTCGTCGAGCTTCAGCTCGGCGTCGTCGGCATAGATGTTCATCGAGGTGATGCCTTCGCGCAGCGTCTCGTAGATATGCCCCTTCAGACTGAAGGTGTTTTCGATCGGCTTGAATTCGAGCTTGCTGGGCAGCATGACGACATTCGCGACGTTCAAAGGCGTGACGGAGAACACAGGAACGCTGCCCGGAAGGGCGCCTGGTTCGTGGTATACATTAGCCCAGAGACCATGGGCCTACAACAAGAATCCCGCTGCAGTAGACCCGGGAAGTTATCCACAGTTTTCAGGCCGCGCCTGAGGGAGGGCGGCCAATCCCCTGATGCCGGGACATAAAGGCCGCCCGGCGGCCGGCGGAAATGAACCGGACCGGGTCTCCCCTCAGCGGCCGATCGCCGACAGATCGAACGGCGTCGTCTGGTAGAGGGAGTTGATCCAGTTGGCATACAGCAGGTGTGCGTTGCCGCGCCAGGTGTTGACCGGCGGGCGCGCCGGGTCGTCGTCCGGATAGTAGTGCAGCGGCAGGCCGATCGGCTCGCCCTTCGCCAGGTCGCGCAGGTATTCGGCGTGCAACGTCGTCGAGTCGTATTCCAGGTGGTTGAACATGCACACCTGCCGGAGCCGCCGGTCGTGCACCAGGCAAAGTCCGGCCCCGTCCGACTCGATCAGCACCTCCAGGTCGTCGTGTCCGGCGAGGTCCTCGCGGCGGTTCTCGGTGTGCCGCGAGACGGGAATGCGGATCTCGTCGTCGAGGCCGCGCATCAGGAGCGAGCTGTGGTCGAGCACGCGGTGGGTGAACACGCCGAAGCGCTTCTCCGGCAGCTGGTGCTTGGGGATGCCGTGGAAGTGGTAGAGCGCCGCCTGGCCGCCCCAGCAGAGCGCAAAGAGCCCATGCACGTGGGTCACCGACCAGTCGAAGATGCGCCGGAGCTCATCCCAGTAGGCAACCTCCTCGAAAGGCAGCTGCTCGACCGGCGCCCCGGTGACGATCAGCCCATCGAACTTCTCGTCGCGGATCGACTGCCAGGGCCGGTAGAAGTCGATCATGTGCTCGCGCGGCGTGTTCCGCGGCGCGTAGCCGGAGGGCGCGAACAGCGTCATCTCCACCTGCAGCGGGGTGCCGGCCAGCACCCGGGCGATCTGCGTCTCGGTCTCGATCTTCTTCGGCATCAGGTTCAGCAGCGCGATCCTGAGCGGCCGGATGTCCTGCCGGATCGCGTCGGTGTCGCGGATGATGAGCACGCCTTCCTGCTCGAGCGTCTCGCGGGCCGGCAGGTCGTGAGGAATCTTGATTGGCATTGTCAGGCTCGGTTATGGCGGCGGCTCGGCCGCCTCCCCCACCCCCTCAGTAGCGCTCGAAGCCGCGCTTGAGTTCCCAATCGGTCACCCGGCGGTCGTATTCGAACTGCTCCCAGCGGGCGGTGTGCAGGTAGTGCTCGACCACCTCCTCCCCAAGGGCGGCGCGCAGCATCTTCGACTTCTCCAGCGCGCCGATCGCCTCGCGCAGGGTTTTCGGCACGTCGTGCAGCTTCTTGCCGCTGTAGGCGTCGCCGACGTAGGGCTCGGGCAGGTCGAGCTTCTCCTCGATGCCGGCGAGGCCGGCGGCGAGCAGCGCCGAGAAGGCGAGATAGGGATTGAGGTCGCCGCCGCCGATGCGGCACTCGATGCGGATCGCCTTGGATCCCTCGCCGCAGAGGCGGAAGCCGGCGGTGCGGTTGTCGAGGCTCCAGATCGCCTTGGTCGGCGCGAAGGTGCCGGCCTGGAAGCGCTTGTAGGAGTTGATGTAGGGCGCCAGGAACCAGGTAATGTCGTCGGCATACTTCAGCTGGCCGGCAACGAACTGGCGCATGGTCTTCGACATGGTGTGCTTGGCCTTGGGATCGAAGAACAGCGGCTTCTTGCCGGTCTTGTCCCACAGCGAGGCGTGAATGTGGCAGGAGCTGCCGGCCAGGGCGTAGTTCCACTTCGCCATGAAGGTGATCGCCTTGCCCTTCTGGTGGGCGATGTCCTTGCAGGCGGTCTTCAGCAGCACATGGTTGTCGGCCATGGTGAGCGCCTCGTCGTAGCGCACGTTGATCTCGGCCTGGCCGGGGCCCCACTCGCCCTTGGAATTCTCCACCGGGATTCCGGCGGCCTGCAGGCCCTTGCGCATCGCCCGCATCACCTCCTCCTCCTTGGAGGTCTGGAAGATGTGGTAGTCCTCGATGTAGTAGCCCTCGGTCTTGAGGTCCTGGTAGTGCTTGCGATGGGCGCTCTCGAAGGTCTCGTCGAAGAGGTAGAACTCCAGCTCCGACGCGAGGAAGGGCTTGAAGCCCTTGGCGTCCAGCCGCGCGATCTGGCGGCGCAGCATGGCGCGCGGCGAGTGCGGCACCGGGTCGTGGTGATGGTCCAGCACGTCGCAGAGCACCATGGCGGTGCCCTCCAGCCAGGGCGTCAGCCTCAGCGTCGCGAGATCCGGCTTCAGCACGAAGTCGCCATAGCCCTGCTCCCAGCTGGCCGAGGGGTAGCCCGGCACCAGTTCCATGTCGATATCGTTGGCCAGCAGGTAGTTGCAGGCGTGGGTCTCGCCCTCCGCGGTGTCAACGAAGAATTCCGCCTGGAAGCGCTTGCCGACGAGGCGCCCCTGCATGTCGACCATGCAGACGAGAACGGTATCGATGCTGCCGTCGGCGACGGCTTGCTTCAGCTTCGGCAGGCTCAAAACACCAGACATCGGGAATCTACTCCGGTTCGGGATTATCGGGGGCGGCCGCCCCCTATTGGACCGGGGGACGGAGGTCCCCCTACTGGAATGACAAAAACACCGCACAATAGTCGCCCGCTTCGCGCCGGTCGAGGCTCGTTACAGGACAGTGGCCCGGCCACCCTGCAACCTGCCGGGGCAGCCCCCTAAACCCCGTCGTGCAGGCGGTGATTGATCGCGGTCAGCCCGCGGCGCGCCTCGTCGTAAAGCGCGAAGATCCGGCTGTAGGCGGCGTGGCGGCCGGCGTCGGGCCGGTTCTCCTCGACGATCTCGACAGCTTGGCGCGCCGCCGCCTCCACGCTCGCGAAAATGCCGCCGCCGACGCCCGCCACCAGGGCCGCCCCGAAGGAGGCATCGCCGTTGGCCGGCACCTTCACGGTGAGGCCGGTGACGTCGGCGATGATCTGGCGCCAGGTGGCGCTGCGGGCGCCCCCGCCGAGCAGGCGCATATCGCCGAAGTCAGCGCCGGAAAGCCGCCGCGCCGCCAGCAGCACGTCGTTGAGGGCGAAGGCGATGCCCTCGTAGCAGGCACGGGCGAGGTGGGCGCGCGTGTGGCCGAGGGTCAGGCCGATGAAGTCGCCGCGCAGCTTGGGGTCCCAGTGCGGCGCCCGCTCGCCCATCAGGTAGGGATGGAAGATGAGGCCATCGGCCCCCGGCGCGATGCCGGCGGCGAGGCGGTCCATCTCGGCGAAGGCGGTCTCCGGCGGCAGGTCCGAAAAGAAGGTGTCGCGCACCCAGCGGTGCGCCGTGGCACAAGCATTGATGCCGGAAGCCATGTACCAGAGCCCCGGCATGATGTGCGGATAGCAGGACACCGGCGGATGCACCTCCGGCCGGTCGCAGGCCAGGAAGACGACGCCGGCGGTGGCCAGTTTGATGGCCCCCTGCCCGGCGGCGACGGCGCCGGCGCCGTAGAGCTCCACCGTGGTGTCGTTGGCGCCGACCACCACAGGTGTGCCTGCGGCGAGGCCGGTCGCCCGCGCCGCCTCGGACGTCACCCGCCCGGCGATCTCCTGCGGCTGCCGCACCGGCGGCAGGGTGGCCAGGTCCCAGCCGATAAGGCCGCAGATCTCCGGCGACCAGCCGCGCGTCTCGACGTCGGACATCAGCGCGCCGAGGGCATCCGAGTAGTCCGTGGTCCAGTCGCCGGTGAGCCGGCTGCGCAGCCAGTCCTTGGCGAGGTAGAGGCGTCGGGTGCGGGCGACGACCTCCGGCTCGTGCTTCTGCAGCCAGGCCAGCTGGCAGAGGCTCCAGGTCGGGTTGGCGCGGTTGAGGCCGGTGGCGATGATCATCTCGCCGGCGCGCTCGTGCAGCTCGGCCGCTTCGCGGATGCTGCGCTGGTCGTTCCACATGATGGCGGGGCGGATGACCTGACCCTCCGCGTCCTCCAGCACGGCGATATGGGCGCCGGCGGAAAGCCCCACCGCGGCGATCTCGCCCGCCGGCAAGCCCGCCTTCGCCAGCACCTGGGGCACCGCGGCTGTCAGCGCCTGCCACCATTCGGCCGGGTCCTGCTCCGACCAGCCGGGCTTCGGCGTCCGGGTCGCGACCGGCGCCGCCGCCTCGGCCAGGGTGCGGCCTGCTGCGTCGATCAGCGTCGCCTTGAGACTGCCGGCGCCAAGGTCGACGCCGAGAAGCGCGGGCATCAGGCGGCATCCTCCGGCGTGACGTAGGCGGCGTGGATGCCGCCGTCGACCAGCCAGCCGGCGCCGGTCACGTAGCTGGCGGCGTCGGAGCAGAGGAAGAGCGCGACCTCGGCCACCTCGACCGCCTTGCCGAAGCGGCCCATCGGCATGTGGACGCGGCGGCGCTCCAGCTTCTCCGGCGAGTCGAAGAGTTGCGCCGTCAGCGGCGTGGCGATCGGCCCGGGCAGCAGCGCGTTGGCGCGGATGTTCTGGCGGCCGTACTGCACGGCGATCTCCCGGGTCATGGCGAGCACCCCGCCCTTTGAGGCGGTGTAGGCAAGCTGCGGCACCGCCGCGCCCATCACCGCCACCAGCGAGGACATGTTGAGGATGGCGCCGCCGCCGGCCCGGCGCAACGCCGGCAGGCCGGCGCGGCAGCAGTGGAACACGCCGGTCAGGTTGATGGCGATGGTGCGGTCCCAGACCGCCTGCTCGGTGTCCTCCGGGCCGTTGTCGCCGCCCAGCATGACGCCGGCGTTGTTGAAGAGCGTGTCGACCGCGCCGAGCCCCGACTCCGCCGCGGCGATCATCGCCGCGACAGAGGCCGCATCGGCGACGTCGACCGCGATGGCCAGCGCCTTGCCGCCGGCCGCGGTGATCTCCGCCGCGGTGGCCCCGGCGGCCTTGGCATCGAGATCGGCGACGGCCACCGCGGCGCCCTCACGCGCGAACAACAGCGCCGACTCGCGGCCGATGCCGGCGCCGCCCCCGGTGATCACCGCGTGCTTTCCTGCGAGGCGCCCTGCGTTCATGGTGTCCCCCTCCCTGCCGGCCGCTGCCGCTGTGCTGGACCGGCGAATGCCAGCCGCTATGGTAATTCCGGCGAAGGTAGCTTGCGCCACTTGGCAACTGCAACATAATGTTGGCAGTTACCAACCCAATCCAAAATAGAAATACGCGAGGAGGCAGAGCATGGCGGGGGATGTGGTGAAGGAGATGATGGCGGCACTGAAGAAGCTGGGCGCGCGCTACGTTCGCTTCGAGCTGCCGGATCTGCACGGGACCAGCCGCACCAAGGTGATCCCCGTCGGCAAGGCGGAGAGCTACGCGCGCAAGGGCCTGAACCTCTACGGCGGCGCCGTCGGCCTCGACACCGCCTCCAACGTCATCGGCGGCACCGGCCTGAACGAGGAGGTGAACTACCGCGACCAGATGCTGTTCCCGGATCCTTCGAGCCTGCGCGTGGTGCCCTGGCTCGAGGACACGGCGAAGGTGATCTGCGATGCCTACTGGTCGCCGGGCGAGCCGATCAACGCGACGCCGCGCACCGTCCTGGCGAACCTGCTGAAGCGCGCCGACAAACTCGGCTACGACGTCATGATGGGCCACGAGTTCGAGTTCTACCTGCTCGATCCGGAGACCAAGGAGCCGCTGTTCGGCGGCGTCCACATCTTCAACGCCCTGCGCAACCAATATGTCCCCTTCCTCGACGTACTGCTCGACGTGCTGCAGGAGGCCGGCATCGACGTCATCACCCACAACTGCGAATACTCGCCCTCGCAGTTCGAGATCAATTTCGGCCCCGGCATAGGGCTGGAGGGCGCCGACAAGGCCTTCACCTTCAAGAACGCGATCAAGGAGCTGGCCCACCGCAGCGGCTACCTCGCCACCTTCATGACCAAGCCGGCCAGCGACATGGCCGGCTGCGGCTGCCACGTCCACGTCAGCCTGATCGACCGCAAGACCGGCAAGAACGCCTTCTACACCAAGGGTGCCAAGGGCGGCATGAACCCGCTGATCCGCCGCTTCGCCAATGGCCTGCTGACCCATGCCAAGGCCATGCAGCCGCTGATCAACCCGACGCCCAACTGCTACCACCGCCTGAGGCCGCACACCTTCGCGCCTTCCAACATCTCCTGGGGTGTCGAGGACCGCACGGCCATGGTGCGCATGAAGGACGTCGGCCAGGACAACTGCCACATCGAGATGCGCGCCGCCTCCGGCCTCTCCAACCCCTATCTCTCGATCGCCGCGGTAATCGCCGCCGGCCTGCTCGGCCTCGAGGCCAAGGGCGACCTGCCGACACCCTCGGAGGGCCCTTCCGAGGACGACCCCAGGCACGAGAAGCTGGCCGGCAGCCTGGAAGACGCCCTGGCCGCCCTGAAGAAGGACAAGGCCATGCAGGACATGCTCGGCCCCGACTTCATCAAGACCTTCGTCGCGGTGAAGGAAGCCGAACTCGCCCGCTTCCGCAGCCACGTCACCGACTGGGAGCGCAACGAGTATCTGGAGCTGTACTGAGCGGCCAATCTCCAGGCAGTGAAGGCGGCATCACCAGATACCGGTGATCTCGATGGTGCCCCAGACGGCGACAGCCGTGATGGCCAGTGAGACGCCTGCGACGACCAGGGCTATGCACAGCAGAATCCCGTCTTCCTCCAGGTAGGCAAAGGCGAGCAGCATGATCGCGAGAGAGGGGACGATGTTGCTGAAGGGAACCGGGGTCAGGAGGGTTGCGCCGAGCAGGAGGATCACGAGGCCTACGCCCCGCTTGGTCAGTTCGAAGGGCGTCGCCCACCGTGGCCGCACGACCCTTTCCAAGAACCTGAGCACCGGAACCAGGCGGCCGAGAATCCGCTCCAGCCGACCCTTCGACAGGCGGCGGCTGACGAGCCTGCGCGGCAGGATGGGTTCGCTGCGCCCCAGCATCATCTGGATGGCCGGAACGGCGAGCATGATGCCGACGATAGGCGACAAGCCCGGTACCAGGCCCAGCAGCCCGATCAGCAGCATCACGATGCCGAACGACCGCTCCCGCAGCTGTGCGACGATCCACTCCAGGGTCACATCGGCAGGGGCGTCGCGAACCAGATGTTCCAGGATGACCGAGGTCGGAACACGCATCGCTTTTCGCCAACCTTCCGACTTCCGTTCGGGACCCGCCATCTGAAACACGAATGTCGGGCGTGTCCATGCCTGGCGGCGTTGGACACCTATACAGCCGGCCGGCGGCCTCTCCAGGGCCACCATCGCCCTCTGCCGATGCGTGTCCAGAAGAGATTCGCTCTGAAGGCAGCCGAATGCAGCCACGAAAGACAGCGCGCAGGTGTGCACCCCTGGGAGCCAAGCATAGATTGTCAGATTTTCTTAAATAATATTCAAAATACCTTTGAGACGACCTAGAAATTATTACAAACGGAAGGCCGACCTCTGTTTGGTTATTACTTCATTTTCACTATTATGCAGCAGAGATATTTAAATAATACATTGAAATACGACCCCTGTGATGCCATATATTCATCGACGGCAAATCATTGCCGACAGAATGGAAGGCATTTCACATGTCCTTTAAGAAATTCTCCGTTTCGCATGAAACGCCGGGGAAGGACGCTGCTGCCGAAAAGTCCAAGGAGGCCTTGCCGACCAACGCGCCGACGACGCGGCCCGGTCAGAAGCCTGCAGTAGGCGCGCCGGCGCCCAAGTCGTAGGCAGCGGTACGGAGGGGCCGTCCCCCTCCGCCACCGCCGGCCCGATCGGAAGATCGCCGATGACGATACGCACGAGCCAGAAGACAGTCACTTTCAGCCAGCCCTTCGTCCTTGCCGGTTTCGACGAAGTGCTGCCTGCCGGCGCCTACTGCGTGGAGACCGATGAAGAGCTTATCCAGGGCGTCTCGTTTTCGGCCTATCAGCGGATATCGACTCTGCTCCGCCTGCCTTCGACGCGCGGCCCTTCCCAGTTGAGCCGGGCAGTGGCCATCGATGCAGGCGAGCTGGAGGCAGCACTGAAGCGCGACGCGGAATCGACATCAAGGACATGAGACGATGACGGACGAACCGGTCGAGCTCGACGAGCACCGCGGCATGGCCGCGCAGAAGGCGACGGCACTCCGACGCGAACAGATTCAGCGCTTCCAGGAGGATCAGGCTGCTTTGCGGCTGCGCCAGGAAGAGCTCGAAAAGCTTCTCCTCGCCGCCCCGGCGGAGACCTGGCCGGAGGCCGCGGCCAAGGCCCAGTATCTTATTCAGCTCTTCGCCAGCACGCCGGAGGCCCAGGACCCGCGCCGCAAGGAACTCATCGCCCATGCGATGGAAGACCTGACGCGACTCTGC
This sequence comes from uncultured Pelagibius sp., assembly GCA_964472095.1. Taxonomy (GTDB): domain Bacteria; phylum Pseudomonadota; class Alphaproteobacteria; order Kiloniellales; family Kiloniellaceae; genus Pelagibius. The sequence goes on along the minus strand of CAYYIV010000031.1, from coordinate 42,106 downwards.
GAGCGCACAAAAGAGTCGTCGTGAACAACCACCCGCCGTGCGGCCCAGCTGCCGCACACCGCGGCTACGAAATCACTTGAGGAATCTACAGCTATGACAACGATGACAGCATCGCAACGCGGCTTGAAGCACGTCTGCTCGGAGTGTGCCTGCAAGTACTACGACCTCGGAACGAAGGGCGCACTCTGCCCGAAGTGCGGCGGGCAGGAGGTCGCGACGAAACTGCGCGCCAGCGGCCGCCCGGTAAGGAAGTCCGCGCGCAGCACCTTCGGTCATTTTCCCCAGAGCCAGGTCGGCGCGCCGGGGCGCAATTCAGCCGCAGACAGCAAGGCGAGCAACGACGGCGAACCCGCCGAACTCGATCCGAAGCAATGACGCAGGCCGCAGGTTAGCCGACGGGGCCACGCCGGGTCTAACGCCCGCTACGCCACCACCATCGTCACCTCGGCCGCCTCTGCCGCCTCGGCGAGTGCCCTGGGCAGGGGGCGGTCGGTGACCAGGTCGGTCAGTGCCGTGAGCGGCATAACGATCTCCAGCAGGCGAATATTGAACTTGGTGTGGTCGGCCATGAAGATGCGCCGCTCGGCACGGCGGAACATGGTGCGCTTGATCCAACAGGCCTGGGAGTCGACGTCGGTGATGCCACCCTCGGTGATGCCGCCGGCCGAGGTGAAGGCAACGTTGGCGTGGAAGCGCTCCAGGTACTCGCAGGTGTCCTGCCCATAGACGCCCTTCTCGTGGGCCGAGTAGGCACCAGGGCAGAGGATCACCTTCACGCGGTCGGAAACGCCCACCGCCTCGGCGATGTCGAGGCCGTTGGTGATGATGGTCGCCTCGAGACGCCGGGCGGCGATTTTTTCCGCCAGGTGGTGGGTGGTGGCACCGGAATCGATCATCACCACGTCGCCCGGCGCGATGGCTTGGATCGCCACGGCAGCGATGCGCTGGCGCTCGCTGACCATGGCGGCGGTGCGCTCGCTGATGGTCGGTTCACGGCCCATGGGCGCGGCGGCACCGCCGTAGGTGCGCTCCACCAGCCCGCGCGAGGAGAGATCGTCGATATCGCGGCGCACCGTCTCGGTGGAGACCTTGAAGGCCTCGGCCAGGTGCGAGATGCGCACTGTCGGGTTCGACTGCAGCTCTGCGATGATGCGGCGGTGCCGCTCGTCGCGATCGAGCCGGCCGTTGCCCTTCACCGGCTTCAGCTCCGGCTTCGGATCAGCCTTCGCCTCGGGCTTCGGGGACGCGGTCATGCGGTCGCTTCCAGGATGTCCTCCAGTTGCGACGCCAGCGCGCCCTTGCGGGGATTGAAGGAGCCGTCGAAGGCGGCCGAACCGATCGTAAAGGCGTTAGCGCCGGCTTCTGCGAGCGCACGGATGCGCTCCGGCGTGTCGATGCTGCCGGCCACCACGAGGGTGCCTTTGGTGGCGCGGCGTGCGGCCTTCACCAGCTCCAGCGGCTCCGACTCGGTGGCGCGGTAGGCCAGCAGGTCGACCCCGGCGCAGCCCATCGCCTCGAAGCGGCGGCAATCCGCCTCGACGTCGCAGACCCGTCCGCCCAGCGCCGTCGGGTGGCCGACCGGCCGGCCCGGGAACGGCAGGTACTCGATGCCGCTGCCATCGAGGATCTCCAGGATTTCCTTCGCCTCGGTCCCGCCCATCACACGGTCGACACCAATGCGGCGCGCCGCCCGCGCGGACTCCAGGCAGGCCTCCTTGGTCGACGCCACGACCTCGAGATAGCTGACCGCCCCGGCCTCCTTGATGCGCCGGTTGAGTGCCACCAGGGTGTCGAAGTCAACACCGATATCCTTGAACCCCATGTGCTTCACACCGACCCGGGCGACGGTTTCGAAGACCTCCAGGCAATCTTCGACCGTCTGGTCCGCGCGGGTAAACATGAAAATGAAATCAATCGACGGTCGTCGGAGGGGTCGCGTCATTCGGGGGCCGTTCCTCTGCACTGAAAGCCTCGCCGCTTCGTCCCGCGGGCGTCTCCGTGCTCGGCTTGGGGAAGGACTCGGGCCCGGCTCGGACGCGCAACGGGGTGCGGCAGGCGACTTCACCCGGTTATGCCTCATTTTCGTGGCGAGTACAACAAATCATGTTGGAATTACCAACTTTTGCGTGGTACTTTCATCATCAAGAAATTAACGGGGACCAACAGGGCAACACGAGCAAACTCGGGAGGCGTGACCATGCAATTCGACCGTCGCAGTCTGTTGAAGTATTCGGCCGCCGCCGGCGCCATCGGACTTTCGGGGGGGCTGGCCGGCCCCTTTGCCGGACAGGCCTTCGCCGCGCGCGAGAAGGAGCTGAACATCCTCTGCTGGGAAGGCTACAACTCGGCTGACGTGCTCGACCCCTTCCGCAACGCCGAGAGCGCCACCATCAAGGCGGAGTCGCTGACAAACGACCCGACCATGATCAACCGCCTGCGCGCCGGCGAGACCAACGTCTGGGACCTGATCAACGTCAACAATCCCTGGGCGCGCAAGGTCATGCATCCGGAAGGGCTGATCACGCCGCTCGACCGCGCCAGATTTGAGCCCTACTTCGAGTCCATGCTGCCGGGCTTCGAGCCGCCTTACAAATGGGCCATGAGCGAAGACGAAAAGGATCTGCTTGGCATTGCGCAGCGCTTCGGGCCCTACAGCTTCGTCGTCAACACCGACAAGATCAGCCGCGCGACCGCCGAGGACCAGGGCTGGGATCTGTGGAACGATCCTGCCAACGCCAATAAGTATGGCGTGCTGGAATCGGACGACTGGAACGTGTTCGACATCTTCCTGATCGCCGGTGTCGACCCCTTCCGCGAGCACAGCGACGACGAGCTCGCCAAGTTCGACGAGGCCGCAAAGAGGGTCTTCAAGGGCGCCAAGGTGGTGGGCGACATCGCCACCATGAACCAGGCGCTGGTGTCCGGCGAGATCGACTTCCACCTGACCGGCGGTACCTATTCGGCCTCGCCCGCGCGTTTCGACGGTTATCCGAACATCCGCGGTGTCACGCCGCTGAAGAGCGCCATACCTGGCAAGGGCGGCGTCGCCTGGGTCGAGATCACCTCGATCGTGAACAACCCGCAGCTCTCGCCGCTCGCGGCGGACTTCCTGGAATACGTGCAGGATCCGGAGGTTTCGCACACCGTCGCCTTCGCCGAAGGCACCTTCAACCCGGTGACCCAGATGGGCGATCCCAAGTGCTTCGAGCTCTTCACCCAGGAGGAGCTCGACGCGATCCAGTGGGACAGCCTGGAGGAAGAGATGGCACGTTCGGCGGAATACGATATCGTACCGGACTATGACCGCGCGCTCGACCTGATGACCGCCGCCAAGCGCTAGGCGTAGGTTTTAGCGTAAGACCAGCGATCGGCCGCGGCCCAACGCCCCGGGCTGCGGCCTTCGTCCGTCCCTGAAAGAGTAGCGTTCCGTGGCCGAACCCATCCTCCGACTCTCCGGGCTGACCAAGCACTTCGGCGGCTTCACGGCGGTCAAGCAGATCGACCTCGACGTCGAAGAGGGCGAGTTCTTCACCATCGTCGGCCCTTCCGGCTCCGGCAAGTCGACCCTGGTGCGCATGCTGGCCGGCCTTGAGGAACCGAGCAGCGGCGAGATCCTGCTGCGCGGCGAACGCATCAACGAAACGCCCGCCAACCGGCGGCCGACCTGCATGGTGTTCCAGTCCCTCGCCCTGTTCCCGCACCGCACCGTCGGCCAGAACATCGAGTTCCCGCTCAAGATGCGCGGCGTGGCGCGCGAGGCGCGGCGGGCGCGGGCCATGGAGCTGCTGCGCTTGCTGCAGCTGCCGGAGTCCTACTACGGCAAGAGCGTTATCCAATGCTCAGGCGGCGAGCGCCAGCGCATCGCGCTGGCCCGCGCGCTGGCCTTCGACCCGGAGATCCTGTTCTTCGACGAACCGCTGTCCGCCATCGACTACAAGTTGCGCAAGACGCTCGAGAAAGAGCTGAAGGACATCCATAAGGAGACCGGCAAGACCTTCATGTACATCACCCACAGCCTGGAAGAGGCCATGGTGATGTCGGACCGCATCGGCGTCATGCGCGCCGGCAAACTGGTTCAGATCGGCACCCCGGAAGAGATCTATACCCGGCCGCGCGACAAGTTCGTCTCGGAGTTCATGGGCGAGGTGAACCTACTGAAGGTGAAGCGCAACGGCGCCGACCTGCACTGCCCCTCGCTTGGCGCCACCTTCACCGGTCCGGCATCCAATGGTTTCGATAGCGGATACCTGGTGATCCGGCCGGAGTACCTGCGCTTCCTCAAGCCTGGCGAGAGCGCCGAGAACCAGGTCGATGGTGTCCTCTACAACGAGTACGCCCTGGGCAGCCGCATCCAGTACCAGGTCCGCGTCGGCGAGCAGGTTTTCCTGGTCGAGAAGCTGCGTGAGCAGCGCTACCACGGCAAGCTGGACGACACGGTCACCATCGGCTGGGAGGCACGCGACAGCATGCTGGCGCCGGAATGAGACACGCCACATCGACCCCACAACACCTCCTCCCCCTCCCGCTTCGCGGGCCCCTCTCTCTCCCCGGTGGGGAGAGGGCAACACCTTTTCCTTCGCCCCTTTGGGTAGAGGGTTGCGTAGGCTCAGTGAGGTCGAAGGCCGCGCCTCGGCGAAGCTGGGTGAGGGGGAAGCGGCAAGGACGCAGGCCGTGACCGCCATGAGCGAAGCCGTGGCCGAGACGGTGGCGCGCCCGGCTCGCCGGATGCAGCGGCGGCGGTTTTTCAGTCCGGGCTTGCTGGCCGCGCTGCCGGTCATGATCTTCCTTGCCGTCGGCTTCCTGGCGCCGCTGATTGCCGTGACCGCCTTCAGCTTCGCCGAGCCGCGCAGCTTCACCGTCTTCGGCGCGCCGACGCTGGAGAACTATCGGACCATCTTCAGTCCCGCGAACACGGTCTATCTCTCTTTTGTCTGGTCGCTGGTTTTCGCCGCGCTGGCGGTCGTGCTGCTGGCCCTGCTGTGCTATCCGGTCGCCTATGGGCTGGCCCACATCTTCGGCCGCTGGGCCAACCTCATCACCTTGCTGTTGGTCTTCCCGCTGTTCATCTCCGAGAACATCCGCCTGTTCGGCTGGATGCTGTTCTTCATCAAGAACGGCGTGCTCGACGGCACCTTGAAGAGCCTCTTCGGCCTGGAACTGCAGTCCATACTGTTCACGCCGCCGGTCATCGTCTTCGGCATGGTCTACGTCTACCTGCCCTTCATGCTGTTCCCCATGGTGCTCGGCCTGTCCATGGTGCCACGCGAAGTGGTGGAGGCGGCCGGCGACCTGGGCGCCTCGCGCCTGCAGACCTTCCGCGAGGTCGAACTGCCGCTCGCCATGCCTGGCTTCATCATCGGCGGGCTGCTGACCTTCGTGCTGGGGGTCGGCGCCGTCGCGGAAGCCAAGGTGCTGGGCGGCCAGTCGGTGATCGTCATCACCCACGACATTGAAATCGCCTTCACCTACGCCCAGAACTGGCCGCTCGGGGCTGCGCTCTCGGTGCTGCTGATGGCGGTGGTCGGCACGCTGGTGCTGCTGGTGCTGCGCTACCTCGATCTCGACCGCATCCTGGGGCGGCGCTGATGAGCAGGGCCGCCACATCGCGCATGAAGGGCGGGATCGGGGCCTGGACCCTGCTGGTCATCATCTTTCTCTACCTGCCGGTCGCCTGCGGCGTACTCGCCTCGCTGTCGCAATCGCGCTACTTCGGCTTTCCCATCGCGCGGTGGTCGACGCACTGGTGGGAGCGCACGCTGGACTCGATCGAGATCGGCATCCTGATTCAGACCTCGGTCGCGATCGCGCTCATAGTGACGGCGGTCTCGGTGGTGCTGGGCTTCATGGGGGCGCTCGCCTTCGCCCGCTACGACTGGCGCGGCCGCACGCTGTTCCAGCGCATCGTGCTGCTGCCGATCTTCTTTCCCCAGGCCGTCCTCGGCCTCGCGTTGCTGCTGTGGTTCAACACCCTGGGGCTGCCGCTCTCGTGGAAGACCGCGGTCTTCGCCCACCTGATCTGGATCGTGCCGATCGTCACCCTGATCATCTCGATTCAGGTCTACAGCTTCGATGCAGCGCTCGAGGAGGCGGCGCTCGATCTCGGCGCGACGCGCTGGCAGGTGCTGCGCGAGGTGACCCTGCCCGTGCTCTGGCCCGGCATCTTTTCCGGCGCGCTCTTCGCCTTCCTGCTGTCGTGGGGCAATTTCCCGCTGTCGCTCTACACCACCGGCGCCGATTCGACGGTGCCCGAGTATCTCTACGCCAAGATGGTGGCGGGCTACACGCCGGGGGTTCCGACGCTGGGGGCTCTGACGACCGGCGGCGCCGCCGTCATCCTGATCGTCGGCTATCTGACCCTGGTCTTCATGCGGCGCGCACAAGGGAGGTAGCCGATGTCTGGTGCCGTCGAAATCGAGGAAAGCCTGCGCGGCGCGCGGCTGGCGCTGGAAGAGATCCCGGTGATCGACTTTGCGGCCTTCCTGACCGGCGACCTCGCCGCGAGGCGGGAGGTTGCCGCGAAGATCGGTGCGGCCTGCCGCCATATCGGCTTCTTCTACCTCGCCAACCACGGTGTCTCCGACGCGCTGGTCGCCCGCACCTTTGCCGAGGCCAGGCGGTTCTTCGACCTGCCGATGGACAAGAAGCTGGAGATCGACATCGAGAAGTCGCCCTGCCACCGCGGCTATTTCAAGGTCGGCGGCGAGAACCTCGACCCGGCCAAGCAGAAGGCCGGCGGCGACCTCAAGGAAGGCATCAAGATCGGCCGCGACCTCGCCGCCGACCATGCGCTGGTGGCCGCCCGCACGCCGCTCCACGGTCCCAACCTTTGGCCCCGGGACCTGCCGGGCTGGCAGGGCGCCATGCAGTCCTACTTCGATGCCCTGGTCGGCCTCGGCAAGCAGGTCATGCACGCCTTCGCCCTCTCCCTCGACCTCGAGGAGTGCTACTTCGACCGCCTGCTGACCGATCCCATGGCGACGCTCGGCCCCCTGCACTACCCGCCACAGCGCGGTACCATCACCGAAAAGCAGATCGGCGCCGGCGCCCACACCGATTTCGGCTGCCTGACCATCCTGGCGCAGGACATGAACGGCGGCCTGCAGGTGAAGAACGCCGCCGGCAGCTGGATCGACGCGACTCCGATCCCCGGCACCTTCGTCATCAACATCGGCGACATGATGGCACGATGGACGAACAACCTCTTCGCCTCGACCCAGCACCGGGTGATCAACGCTTCCGGCGCCGAGCGCTATTCCATCCCCTTCTTCTTCGATCCCAACTTCCATGCCGCCGTCACCGCCCTGCCGACCTGTACCGGACCGGACAACCCGCCGGTCTTCCCGCCGACCACCGGTGGCCGGCACCTGCTGGACATGATCGACGCGACCTTCGATTATCACCGGGAAAGGGCCGGGAAGCATTGACCGACAGCTATGATTTCAGCATTGCCGCCGGGCGCGCCGCCCTGCTGGTCGTCGACTTGCAGCGGGGCTTCTGCGATCCTCAGGTGAGCGACGCCCTCGGCTTCGACAGCGGAGCCCACTTCCGGCAGCGGGTCGACAGCCTGGTGCTGCCCAACGCCCGCCGCCTGATCACCGCGGCGCGCGGCGCCGGCGTCGAGGTGATCTACACGGTGATCGAGGCGCTGACGGCGGACGGCCGCGACCGCAGCCTCGACCACAAGCGCTCGGACTTCCTCATTCCCAAGGGCTCGGCCGGTGGCGAAGTCATGCCCGGCATCGCGCCGGAAGGCGACGAGATGGTGGTGCCGAAGACTGCTTCGGGCATCTTCAATGCCACCAACATCGACTACATCCTGCGCAATCTCGGCGTCGAGCGCCTCGTGATTTTCGGGGTCTACAGCCACCAGTGCGTGGAGTCCGCCGTGCGCGACGCCGCCGACCGCGGCTACCTGGTGACCCTGGTGGCCGACGCCTGCGCGGCGAAGACGGCCGAGCAGGAGGCCACCACCGCCGAGGGCATGAAGGCCTACGCCCGCGTCGCCATGACGGAGGATCTGCTGAAGGAGCTGCACATCCGGGGAGTCTCGGCCGCATGAGGCGTCCGCTCGTCGGTGTCACCGCCGACCTCCGCACCTACAACAACTCCCTCATGCATGTTGTCGGCGACAAGTATGCCCGCGCGGTCTGGGAAGCCGCCGGCTGCACGCCGATGATCATCCCGGCGATGGCGGAGAGCCAGGAGGTGATGGACATGCTGGACTCCCTCGACGGCCTGCTGTTCACCGGCAGCCCCTCCAACGTGCACCCGGCACGCTACGGCCGCGACCCGGACGAGAAGGCCGAACCCTACGACGAGGCGCGCGACGCCATGACCTTCCCGCTCATCGACGGGGCGCTGGAAAAGGGCCTGCCGACGCTCTTCATCTGCCGCGGCTTCCAGGAGCTGAACGCCGCCCTCGGCGGCACCCTGCACGCCCGCCTGCACGAGGTCGAGGGCCGGCTCGACCACCGCATGCCGCGGGTCGATGACATGGACCTGCGCTACGGCCTGCGCCATGCGATGAACTTCACGCCCGGCGGCCTCTTCGCGAAGATCGCCGGCGCCACGGAGATCGAGGTGAATTCCCTGCACGGCCAGGGCATCGACGAAGCGGCGCCCGGCATCGAGATCGAGGGCCGCGCCCCCGACGGCACGCCGGAAGCCGTCTCGGTGAAGGGCGCCAAGCGCCTCGCCCTCGGCGTCCAGTGGCACCCGGAGTACAAGCCCCTTCAGAACGACTTCTCCACCCGCCTCTTCCGCGCCTTCTCCGAGGCGGTGCACGGCAAGGTGTAGCGGGCCGACCCAGGCGCGCACACCCTCACAACGCCACCCTCAGCGCGAGGGAGTGGGGATGAGCCTCAGCCGCCTCTGATTACGGCCCAGCCTTGATCACGCCGCAGGCGATACGGTCGCCGGCATCGCCGGCCGGGTCGCTGCGGTAGTCGTCGGCGCCGGCATGGACCACGATGGCGGCGCCGTCATCGTCGAGCAGCTCGTCGGACAGCGTCAGCTGCGCGTTGAAGACCTCGAGCCTCACCTCGCCCGAGGCCGGAACGTAGATGTTGGGCATGTCGCCGGCGTGCATGCCGTCCGGCGCTTCCATGCCGTGCTTGGCATCGGTCGGGTTGAAATGGCCGCCGGCGGAGGTGAACGGCGGCTCGCAGCTGCCGGTCTCATGCACGTGGAAGGCATGGATGCCTTCCGGCAGGTTCTCCAGGTTAATGATGAGCAGCGTCCCGTGCGGCGTTTCCGTCAGCTCCACCGTGCCCACGGAATTGCCCTCGGCATCCTCCATGGCCGCACTCGCGCTGTCCTCCGGGGCGGCGGAGGCCGCAGAGACCAGGGCCAGACAGGCTACAGCCAGGGCCGCGCTCAGCAGGCCGGCCGGAGCCACCTGCCGTGGGAAATCGCGCAGCTCGGCGCGGGTGGAAACCGTTCGAAAAGTTGACATAGTGCCTCCTGGCAGGGGTTATCAGGATGAACGCGGGCAGCGCATGCGGGTTCCGCCGGACCCGTCCTTGTGCCGAAGGCGCTCAGCTGGGGGATCGTTCGACCCGCTGGTCGATGGCACCGAAAATGCTGTGGCCCGCGGCGTCGCGCATCTCGATGCGCACGCGGTCGCCGAACTTGAGGAAGGGCGTCGTGGCGCTCCCATGCAGCAGGGTCTCCACCGTGCGCTGCTCGGCGATGCAGGAGTAGCCGCGCCCGCCCTCGGCGACCGGCTTGCCCGGACCGCCCCCGGCATCGCGGTTGGAAACCGTGCCGGAGCCGATGATGGAGCCGGCGGCGAGGCGCCGGGTTTTCGCGGCGTGCGCAATCAGCGCCGGGAAATCGAAGGTCATGTCCTCGCCCGCGTCCGCCTTGCCGAAGGCCTCGCCGTTCAGCGCCACCAGCATAGGCAGGTGCAGCCGGCCGCCGTCCCAGGCCTTGCCCAGTTCGTCCGGCGTCACCGCCGCCGGCGAGCCGGCCGAGGAAGGTTTCGAGTGGAAGAAGCCGAAGCCCTTGGCAAGCTCGCCCGGGATCAGGTTGCGGAGGCTGACATCGTTCACCAGCATGACGAGGCGGATGGCTGCGGCGGCCTGGGCGCGGGTGGCGCCCATCGGCACGTCGTCGACGATCACGGCGACCTCCGCCTCGAAGTCGATGCCCCAGGCCTCCTCGGCCAGGCGGATAGGCGTGCGCGGCCCGAGGAAGGCGTCGGAGCCGCCCTGGTACATCAGCGGCTCGGTCCAGAAGTTCTCCGGCACCTCGGCGCCGCGCGCCTTGCGCACCAGGGCGACGTGGTTCACGTAGGCCGAGCCGTCGGCCCACTGGTAGGCGCGCGGCAGCGGCGCGTGGCAGTAGTTGGCATCGAAGGCGAAGCTGTCCTCGCGGGCGTGGCGGGCCAGGGCGTCGGCCTCGTGGCGCAGTTCCGCCGCCACGTCGGCCCAGTCGTCCAGCGCGGCCTGAAGGGTCGGCGCGGATTCCGCCATCACCGCCCGCTCCAGGTCCGCCCGCACGACCAGCAGGCGGCCGTCGCGCGAGCCGTCCTTGAGGCTGGCAAGCTTCACGCCGCTACCTCCTCAGGCCTTGCCGTCGAAGTGCTTCTCGATGCCGGCCCAGCAATCCTGATACGCAACATCAAGAGTCTCTAGTTTTGACGCGAATTCCGTTACTTGCTGCGGTAATCTCGTCTCAAACATGAAGGCAAGGGTGCCACTCTGCTTCACCGGCTTCAGGGCTTCGGTCGAGGCCCGGGCGAAGGCATCGGAGTCTGGCCCGTGCGGCAGCATGGCGTTGTGAAGACTCATGCCGCCGGGGACAAAGCCGCCCGGCTTGGCGTCGTAGACACCCTCGATGAGGCCCATGAATTCCGACATCACGTTCACATGGTACCACGGCGGACGGAAGGTGTTTTCGGCCACCATCCAGCGCTGCGGGAAAATCACAAAGTCGACATTGGCGGTGCCCGACACCGCCGTCGGCGCCGTCAGCACGGTGAAGATCGAGGGATCGGGGTGGTCGAAGAGAACCGCGTTCACCGGGCAGAAGCGCCTGAGGTCGTACTTGTAGGGCGCGTAGTTGCCGTGCCAGGCGACCACGTCGAGGGGCGACTGGCCGATCTCGCAGGTGTGAAAGGCACCGCCCCACTTCACGGTGAGGCGGGAGGGTTCCTCGCGGTCCTCGTAGGCGGCGACGGGGCTGAGGAAGTCGCGCGGGTTGGCGAGGCCGTTAGCGCCGATCGGCCCGCGCTCCGGCAGGGTCAGGGGCGCACCGTAATTCTCGCAGACGTAGCCGCGCGACGGCCCGTCCAGGGGCTCGGCGCGGAACTTCACGCCGCGCGGCAGCACGCAGACCTCGCCCGGCGCCACCTCCAGGACCCCGAACTCGGTAGCGAAGCGCAGCGCACCCTGCTGCGGCACCACCAGCAGCTCGCCGTCGGCGTTGTAGAAGTACTCGCGCTGCATGGCCGCGGTGACCAGGTAGACGTGCGCCGCCATGCCGGTCTGGGTCGCCACCTCGCCGGCCGTGGTCATCGTTCGCATGCCCGTCAGGAAGGTAAGATCCTCGTCTCGGGGGATCGGCACGGGTCCCCAGCGCAGCTGGCCCAGCGGCAGGCGGTCCCCCGCCAGGTCGGGCGCCGACCGCCACAGCGGCAGGTCACGGCGGGCAAAGCGCCCCTGGTGCTTCACCGAGGGGCGGATGCGGTAGAGCCAGGCGCGCTGGTTCTGCGCCCGCGGCGCCGTAAAGGGCGCACCGCTCAGCTGCTCGGCATAAAGCCCGTAAGGGCAGCGCTGCGGTGAGTTCTGCCCTTCCGGCAGGGCACCGGGCAGCGCCTCGCTGGCAAACTCGTTGCCGAATCCCGAAAGATAGCTGAGCGACATGACGGACTCCCTCCTCCTGCGGCGGCGCCTGGCGGTTGACGCCCCCACTTGTGATAGTTACGAATGTAACTATCAACAATGTCAGTCGGCTGCCGAAACCTCATGGACCTGCAACTCGAGACTTTCCTGCCCTACCGGCTGAACCGGGCCGCGGCGGCGGCAAGCCAGCAGTTTTCCCGCATCTACCGCGCCGAATTCGGCCTGACGGTTCCGGAATGGCGCGTGCTGGCAACCCTCGGCCAGCTCGGAACCGCCAGCGCCAAGGAGATCGGCCGGGATTCGGCCATGCACAAGACCAAGGTCAGCCGCGCCGTCGCCTCGCTGCAGCGCCGCCGCTGGCTGTCGCGCCAGCAGGACGCGCTCGACCGCCGCATCGAGCATCTCTCCCTCACATCAGCCGGCAGGGCTGCCTTCCGCCGCCTCGCCCCGAAGATGCTGGCCTTCGAGGAGACGCTGCTGGCCCGCCTCGGCCCGCGCGAGCGCGCCGACCTCCTGAAGGGCCTCGCTGTGCTGGAGCAGGCGCTGGGAATTGCGGTGAACCGCGAAGAAGTCGGATAAACCACATCGAGAAGCGCATTGCGCGCCTCACAACCTTCTGGTTAGGCTGCCAATGAGGGGAACACAGAAGGTTTTCGCATGCTTGGCACCCACCCGTTCCGATGGTTGTTCCTTGCAGCGTGCGTCTTTCCGGTCGGCTGTGGTGTTGGGACCGCCGCCGATGAGTCGGCTGAGCAGCTCGAACTACTCGGCGGCATTACTGAGAGGATCATCGACACCGTACTATGCGAGGATGGATCGTATCTCACCTGTCTGAAGATCACCGCGGAGCAGTGCAGGGCCGAGCTGAAGACGGTCGGAGAAGTCTGCCAGGCGCGCATGCTCGGCGACGTGCCGGAGATCTCCGAGCAGAACCTCGAGGCCTTCAGGGAGTTTGGCCAAGAACTTGGCTGGTGCCTGATGGACACGCACCTCGAGACCGGCGACTTCGACAGAGAGACCGCCGGGGCGTGCGTGAACCCGCAGTGAGGCCCCTCAATGTGCGGGGAAGATGGTCTGCTGTCGGAACGTTCCACCGATGTAATCGTTGACGGCAGGGACCATCTACAGGTCAACTGAAGCAACTCACTGGGGAGGGCGGCACTGCGATGAAAATACGGGCCGGTTTCACCCTGGGATACGACTGTCCGCAGCCGACGCCGATGCTGCTGGTCCTCAAGGTCCATCCGTCGCGCCGCGACGACCTGCTGACCGACGAGACCCTGGTCTTCGACCCGCCGCTCGAGGCGGCCGACTACACCGACAGCTTCGGCAACACCTGCACGCGCATCGTCGCGCCGGCCGGCATCACCACCATCTCGACGCGCTTCGAGATCCACGACAGCGGCAAGCCCGACACGGTGGCGCCGGACGCCCCGCAGCACGAAATCATGGATCTGCCGGACGAAGTGCTGCTCTACCTGCTCGGCAGCCGCTACTGCGACACCGAACGCCTCGCCAACGTCGCCGGCTCCCTCTTCAACGATACGCCGCCGGGCTGGCCCCGTGTGCAGGCGATCTGCGACTACGTGCACGAACACATCGTCTTCGACTACATGAAGGCGGATCCGTGGCGGACAGCTTACGGCGGGTATAGCGAAGGAACCGGCGTCTGCCGCGACTTCGCCCACCTCGCCATCACGCTCTGCCGCTGCATGAACATCCCCGCGCGCTACTGCACCGGCTATCTCGGCGACATCGGCCTGCCGCCGGACCCGGGGCCCATGGACTTCAGCGCCTGGTTCGAGGCTTACCTCGGCGGCCGGTGGTACGCCTTCGACGCCCGCCACAACACGCCGCGCGTCGGGCGCACCCTGATGGCACGTGGCCGCGACGCCACCGACGTGGCCCTCGCCACCATCTTCGGCCCGGCCCTCATCGCCGGCTTCGACGTGATCACCGACGAAGTTCCCGAGACGTAAAACGCTATCCGCCAGCAAACAGCCCTGCCTGGCCGCGGCTCTCGGGACAGCTCCCTTATTCCTGCCATCTTGCTGGCGCATAAGGAGCGGCATCGTTTCAGCCATCCCCTGCGGAGAGACAACTTTGCCCGACTCCTTGAATCCGCTTCGACAACTGCCGGGAAAACCCCTGTGGTCCGCCGCGCTGATGTTCTGGCTCACGGTCGGCGCGGCCCAGGCGGAGGACCTGTCCTGGGCCTTTGACGTGGCCCGTGCCCATATCGCCGAGAACTATGCTTGGCCCACGTCCGAATACCACCTGCGCATCAGATACCAGGAAGACGGCATCGTTGCTCTCTACGTCCGTCACAAGGACGACGAAGGCCTTGGCAAGCGGATCAGCCAGGGACCTTGGGTTGCGGGCGGAGGCAAGTCGTTCGAGATCTATCTCGACGAGGAGACCCGCACTGTCGTCAAAGAACTGCATGACCAGTAAGACGCCAGCCACTCCCAGATGTCACCCTCGGGCTTGACCCGAGGGCCCATTGCACCGGTCGCACGAGCCAGTCCGGCATCGACATGGATTGCCGGGACACGCCCGGCAATGACGGTATAGGTGTGTGGTGCACGCGTGCGACTAGCCGCTCAGACCCCCAAGAACCGATCCTGCAGCGCCGCATCCCGCGCCAACTCCGCCGCGCCGCCGTGCCACACCGAGCGACCCTTTTCCAGGATCACGCAGGCGTCGGCCAGGGGCAGCAGGTCCTTCAGGTTCTTGTCGACCAGCAGGATCGCCTGGCCCCGGCCCTTCACGTCGCGGATCGCCGCCCAGATCTCGTGGCGGATGACCGGCGCCAAGCCCTCGGTCGCTTCATCCAGAATCAGCAGGCGCGGATTGGTCATGAGGGCGCGGCCGATGGCCAGCATCTGCTGCTCGCCGCCGGAGAGCGTGCGGGCGACCTGCCCGGCCCTTTCGCCGAGGCGCGGGAACAGCGCGCTGACGGCGGCGAGGTCCCAGCCCTCCCCGCGCGCCGTCGCCACCAGGTTCTCGCGCACCGTGAGATTGGGAAAGCAGCGCCGCCCCTCCGGCACCAGCCCGAGGCCCAGCCGCGCGACGCGGAAGGCCGGCAGGCGCTGGATCTCCCGGCCCTGGAAGCGAATGGTGCCGCGCTTGGCCGGGGTCAGGCCGCAGATCGAGCGGATGGTGGTGGTCTTGCCCATGCCGTTGCGGCCGAGCAGCGCCACCATCTGCCCCTCGCCCACCGCGAGGTCGACGCCGAACAGCGCCTGCGAGGCGCCGTAGAAGGTTTCCAGGCCGGCGACCTCTAGCATGGGGTCTCCACCTGCAGGTCGCCGAGATAGGCCTCGCGCACCTCGGCCGAAGCGCGGATCTCCGCCACGCTGCCACTGGCAATGATCCTGCCGTAGACCAGCACCGAGACGCGGTCGGCCAGCGCGAAGACCGCGTCCATGTCGTGCTCGACCAGCAGCATGCCGGCCTCCACCTTGAGGCTGGCGAGGAAAGTGGTAAGCGCGCGGGTACCTTCCGGGCCGAGGCCCGCCATGGGCTCGTCGAGCAGCAGCAGCCGGGGCCTGAGCGCCAGGGCCAGGGCGACCTCCAGCAGGCGCCGCTCGCCGTGCGAGAGCGCGCTCACCGGGTCGCCGGCGCGCGCGGTCAGGCCGACGCGGTCGAGCACGCCGAGCGCTTCGGTCCTGAGGCCCTCGTCGCGGCGCACCGGCGCCCAGAATCCCCAGGCCCCGCTGGCGCGGGCTTGCACCGCCAGCATGACGTTGCGCAGCACCGAGAATTCCATCGCCAGGGAGGAGACCTGGAAGCTGCGCCCAAGGCCGAGCCTTGCCCGCGCGGCCACCGACCAGCCGGTGACGTCCTGCCCCAGCAGCGTGACCTGGCCGCGGTCCGGCTTCAGGCCGCCGGCGATCTCAGCAATGAGGGTCGACTTGCCGGCGCCGTTGGGGCCGATGAGGGCATGGATCTCGCCCGGAAAAACCGTGAGGTCGACGCCGTCGGTCGCCTTCAGCGCGCCGAAGGCCTTGTGCAACCCTTGCAGTTGGAGGAGCGGCCCCGCCAGGGAATCAGTCATGGCGCGCCTTCCCGGCCAGCAGGCCGACGACGCCGCCGCGGGCGAAGAGCACCACGGCCAGCAGCACGAGACCGAGCACCAGCTGCCAGCGGTCGGTCCAGCCGCCGACGAAGCTTTCCAGCAGGATGAAGAGCGCCGCGCCGGCGACCGGCCCGAAAAGGCGCCCGACACCGCCGAGGATGACGAAGATGATGATCTCGCCGGAGCGCTGCCACGACAGCATGGCCGGACTGACGAAGCCGTTCAGCTCGGCGAAGAGCGCGCCGGCAAGCCCGGTGATCATGGCCGAGAGGGTGAAGGCCGTGAGCTTCACCGGATAGGGCGCGATGCCGAGAGTGGCGAGGCGCTGCGGGTTCATGCGGGCGCAGAGCAGCGCCGCGCCGAAGCGAGACTCCACCAGGCGGTGGCTGAGGAAGAGCGCCGCCAACAGCAGCGCGTAGCAGACCAGGAAGAAGCTCAGCGGATCGCCGCTGTCGATGACCGGCAGGCCGCTGCGCAGGTAGATGGAGAGCCCGTCTTCGCCGCCGTAGGTCGGCAGCGAGATGGCGAAATAGTAGATCATCTGGGCGAAGGCCAGGGTGATCATGATGAAGTAGACGCCGGAGGTGCGCAGCGAGACTGCGCCGATGGCCAGCGCCACCACCGCGGCCAGTGCCATCGCCACCAGCCAGATCACGAGCATCGACTCGCTGCCGCCGATCTCCAGCGGCCAGGCGATGAAGGCCGAGCCCTCGAAGGCGTGCAGCCCGGCGATGCCGGCGACATAGCCGCCGAGGCCGAAGAAGGCGGCATGGCCGAAACTCACCATACCGCCGCTGCCGAGCGCCAGGTTGAGGCCGACCCCGGCCAGGGCCAGGATGGCGACGCGGCTGGCCAGGCCGATGTAGAAGGGCTCGTCGAGCGCCACGGCTGTCAGAGGCGCTACCACCAGCGCCAGCGCCAGCGCGGCGTTGACCAGGGCTTCTCTGCTGCGCTCAGCCATCGACGGGGAACAGCCCCTTGGGCCGCCAGACGAGGACCGCGGCCATCAGCAGGTAGATCGCCATGGCAGCCAGGGAGGAGCCGACCGAGGTCGCCTCCGAGGGCGGCAGAAAGAGCCCGAAGAGCTGCGGCAGGAAGACGCGGCCCAGGGTGTCGGTGACGCCAACCAGGATGGCGCTGACCAGGGCGCCCTTCACCGAGCCGATGCCGCCGATGATGATGACCACGAAGGCGAGGATGAGCACAGGCTCCCCCATGCCCACCTGCACCGACTGCAGCGCCCCGACCATGCCGCCGGCAAGCCCGGCCAGCCCCGCGCCGAGGGCGAAGACAGCCGTGTAGAGCGTGCGGATGTCGACGCCGAGGGCGCCGATCATCTCGCGGTCGGACTCGCCGGCGCGGATCTGCATGCCGAGGCGCGTCTTGGCGATCAGCAGGTAGAGCCCTACTGCCGCCGCGAGGCCGACTCCGATGATCGCCAGGCGGTAGGCGGGATAGCCGCCACCTCCCGGCAGCGGCACGGCCCCGATGAGCCCCGCCGGAATGTCGAGGTAGAGCGGCCGGTCGCCGAACACCCAGCGCACCAGCTCGGAGAAGATGAGGATGAGGGCGAAGGTCGCCAGCACCTGGTCGAGGTGGTCGCGGTCGTAAAGCCGGCGGATGACGACGATCTCGACCACCGCGCCGGCCGCCGCGGCGGCGAGGAAACCGCCGCCGAGCCCGAGCCAGAACGACCCCGTCTCACCCGCGATCCACGCGCAGAAGAAGGCGCCGATCATGTAGAGCGAGCCATGCGCGAGGTTGATCAGGCCCATGACACCGAACACCAACGTCAGGCCGGCGGCCATGAGGAACAGCATGACGCCGAGCTGCACGCCGTTCAGGAGCTGTTCGATGAGGAAGGCCGCGGACATGGGTTCCGGAAACGTGAGAGGCGCTGCGCCTTTACCCCACTGTCATCCTCGCACTTGTTGCGAGGATCCATGGGAGAAGCCGGGCACCCTGCTTTGCCATGGATCCTCGGGTCAAGCCCGAGGATGACGAGTGGCGTGGATGGCCGCGGAAGTGCGTGCCCTGCAGCACGTCTCGAAGCATGAGGTCGATCTTCTCATCCTCCGACCTCATCATGAAGAGGCCGCGACAGCGACCGTCTCGAAGGATGTGCAACCCGCTGGCATTCAGCAGCTACATCTTGCAGTCGGCGATATAGGCGTGGGAGTGCTGCTTCAGGCCGATGCCGACGATTTTGTTGGTCAGCACGTCGCCCTCCTTCACCACCTCGCGGACGTAGATATCCTGGATCGGGTGATGGCTGGCGTCGAACTTGAAGCTGCCGCGCACCGAGGCGAAGTCGGCCGCCTCCAGCGCCTTGCGGAAGGCGTCCTTGTCGGCAATGCCGCCGGTCTGCTTCAAGGCCGCGAGGATGAGGTTCGCGGTGTCGTAGCCCTGGCTTGCGTAGAGCGACGGCAGGCGGCCGTACTCCTGCTGAAAGCCCTCGACAAAAGCCTTGTTGGCGGCGTTGTCGAGGTCCTTCGACCATTGCGAGGTGTTCTTCACGCCGAGCGCCGCGTCACCGACGGCGCCGAGGATGCCTTGGTCGAAGGAGAAGGCCGGGCCGAAGAGCGGCACCGCGATGCCGGCTTGCGCATACTGCTTCACGAAGGCGATGCCCATGCCGCCGGGCAGAAAGAAGAAGATGGAGTCCGGATCGGCTTCGCGGATCTGGGCGATCTCCGCCGCATAGTCGGTCTGGCCGAGCTGCGTGTAGATCTCGCCCGCCACCTCGCCGGTATAGAAGCGCTTGAAGCCGGTCAGCGCGTCCTTACCCGCCGGGTAGTTCGGC
The DNA here is from genome assembly GCA_964472095.1 of uncultured Pelagibius sp. Classification (GTDB taxonomy): domain Bacteria; phylum Pseudomonadota; class Alphaproteobacteria; order Kiloniellales; family Kiloniellaceae; genus Pelagibius. The sequence continues at coordinate 23,376 of CAYYIV010000031.1, read as the reverse complement.
GCCAGGATGAAAGGCTTCTTGTAGCCGTTGTCCTGCACGTAGCCGCCCATGGCCTCGTGCAGGTTGTCGTTCTGCCAGGCGACATTGAAGTAGTGCGGGTGGCAGCCCTTGCCCGCCAGGGCCGAGGGGCCGGCGTTGGGGCTGATGTAGAACACGCCGTCGCGCAGCGCCGCCGGCACCACCGCCATCGCCAGGTTCGACCAGATGATGCCGGTCAGGATGTCGACCTTGTCGCGCTGGATGAACTTGTCGGCGATCTGCTTGGCGATGTCCGGCTTCTGGGCGTCGTCCTCGATCAGCACCTCGATGCCGCTCTCCCCGGACTGCTTGAGCGCCAGCATGAAGCCGTCGCGCACGTCGATGCCGAGGCCGGAGCCGCCGCCCGACAGCGTGGTGATCATGCCGATCTTCAAGTCGTCAGCCGCCGCCGGGCTGAAGCCCAAGGCGCCTCCGACAGCCAGGCCCAGTGCCAGTCCCTGCAAAGACTTCTTCATTTCGATCCTCCGGTTCTCCCCTGGCGCCCGAACGGCGCCTTCTTGCTCTTGCCCCGAGGATATACCGCGTTTGGCCGCCCGCTGCCATAGGGCGGGCCCCTCACCCCCTGGGCCCGGCGCACGACCTTGCCACATCTCCGCCGTCATTGCCGGACTTGATCCGGCAATCCATGCCGACGCCCGCGCCGACCCAGCGCACGGAGAAATGGACCCGCGGGTCATGCCCGCGGGTGACAGAAGGAGGGAAGTTTCACTAAACCGGCGTCACCTGCGGGCAGCCGCGGGTCGGGTGGCGGGTGACGTGGACCGGCAGGTCGAAGACCTCGCGCACCAGGGTCTCGGTCAGGACGGCCTCGGGCGGGCCCTCGGCGGCGAGGTGGCCGTCGCTCAGCACCACCAGGCGGTCGGCGTACATGGCGGCAAGGTTGAGGTCGTGCAGGATGGCCAGCACCCCGATGCCACGCTCGGCCGCGCGGCGGGCCGTGCGCAGGGTCGCGTGCTGGTGCGCGAGGTCGAGGCTGGCGGTCGGCTCGTCGAGCAGCAGGTAGCGGCCGTCGCGCTGCTGCCCGGCGGCAGCCGGGAAATCGATCTGGGCCAGCACCCGGGCGAGCTGCACGCGCTGGCGCTCGCCGCCGGAGAGCGTGGTGTAGACCCGCCCTGCGAGGTGGGCGACCTCCGCCTCGGCGAGGCAGGCCTCGGCAGCCGCGAGGTCCTCCGCCCGGGTCGCAGCACCGGCATGGGGCGAGCGCCCGAGCAAAACCACTTCCAGCGCATGGAAGCCGAAGGCGAGTTCAGAGTGCTGCGGCAGCACGGCGCGGCGCAACGCCAGGGCGCGCGGCGCCCAGGCCGCCAGTGCCCTGCCCTCCAGGGCCGCCTGCCCCCGATGGGGTCTCAGGGTGCCGGCGAGCACCGCCAGCAGGGTCGACTTCCCAGCGCCGTTTGGGCCCAGCACGGCGACCACCTCGCCGGGCGCCACGGCGAGCGACAGTCCCTTCAACACCTCGGCGGAACTATAGGAAACGCGGACGTCCTCGGCCTGCAGCATCACCAGCCTCCCATCACCAGCCTCCCCTGGAGCGCCGGCGCAGCAGCAGCCAGAGGAAGAACGGCCCGCCGACGCAGGCGGTGAGGATGCCGATGGGCAGCTCCGCCGGCAGCACCAGGGTGCGGGCGAAGAGATCCGCGATCAGCAGCAGGCTGGCGCCGAAGAGGATCGAGACCGGCAGCAGCAGGCGATGGTCGGGGCCGGCCGTGAGACGCACCAGGTGCGGCACCACCAGGCCGATGAAGCCGATCACCCCGGTCAGCGCCACCGCGGTGCCGGTTGCCAGTGCCGCCAGCACGACGATCGCGCGCTTGCTGCGCTCGACGTGGAAGCCGAGGTGCACCGCCTCGCTCTCGCCCAGCAGCAGCGCGTTGAGGTGGCGGGCGAAGAGCGGCAGCAGGGCGGCGCCGAGCAGGATCAGCGGCCCTGCCACCGCCATGCGACCCCAGGTGATGCCGCCGAGGCTGCCGAGCAGCCAGTAGTTCAGGTCGCGCAGCTGCTGGTCGTCGCTGAGGAAGACCATGAAGCCGATACCGGCGCCGGCCATGGCGTTCACCGCCACGCCCGCCAGCAGCATGGTGGCGACGTCGGTGCGGCCGTCGCGGCTGGCGATGCGGTAAACCAGAAAGGTGGCGGCGAGACCGCCGCCGAAGGCGGCCAGCGGCAGCAGGAACGCGTTCGGCAGGAAGGGCAGCAGCGCGGTCAGGCTGCCGCCGAGCACGATGACCATCACCGCCGCCAGGGCGGCGCCAGTCGACACGCCGATGAGCGCCGGGTCGGCCAAGGGATTGCGAAAGAGGCCCTGCAGGGCGGCGCCGGATGCCGCCAGCGCGGCGCCCACCAGGATGCCGGCGACGGCACGCGGCAGGCGGATGGCCAGCAGCACGGCCTCTTGCTGGCGGGTGAAATCCCAGGGCAGCTCGAGGCCGATCTGGGCAGCGAGAATGGCGACGGCCTGCCCCGGGCTGATGGCGACGGCGCCGTAGCCGACCGCCAGCAGGAAAGCCAGCATAAGCCCGATACCAAAGACCCAGAGGGCGACGAAGCCGCGGCGCTGGCGCCGCTGCGCGAAGTCGGACACTTCGGCCGCGAGAACGCCGCTCATCGTGCGGCTACTGGGCCACGGCCGGCGGCGCGAGCGTGGGATGCAACGCCCCGCCCAGCGCGGCGGCGGCGGCGGCCGTGCGCGGCCCAAAGCCGAGCAGCAGCAGGCCATCCAGGGTCACCACACGCCTCGCCTTGCCGGCCGGAGTGAGCGCGATTTCGGGAATCTCCATCAGGCCCGCCATGCCGCCCAGCAGTTCGAGGGAGCGCGGGGTGATGAGCAGCACCTCCGGCGCCGCCGCCACTGCCGCCTCCGGCGACAGCGGCTTGAAGCTCTCGAAGGCGTCGACCGCATTCACGCCGCCGGCCATCTCGATGATCCCCGCCGCCGAAGTGTTGCGGCCGGCCGCTACCGGCGTGCGGCTCTTGCTGATGGTGAGCAGGAAGAGAACGCGAGGACGCTCCGCCACCGCCGCGTAGGCCTCTTCGACCGCGCTCAGCTCCGCCGCCACCTTGTCGTGCAGTGCCCTGCCCGCCGCCTCGGCGCCGAGCGCCGCTGCGACCAGGTCGATCTTCTCCAGCACGCCCTCGGGCGTGTGAGAGTCCGGCACGATCACCACCGGCACGCCGGCATCGCGCAGCTGGTCGAGCGCCGTGTCGGGCCCGGAATCCTCGATGGCGAGCACCAGCTCGGGGCCGAGGGCGATGATCGGCTCGGCGGAGAGCTGGCGCATGTAGCCGACGTTCGGCAACGCCGTCGTCGCTTCCGGATAGAGGCTGGTCGAGTCCACCGCCAGCAGGCGGTCCTGCAGGCCGAGCGCGTAGACGATCTCGGTCACCGCGCCGCCGACCGCCACCACTCGGCGGTTGCCGTCGATCTCGACCGCCTTGCCGGTGGCGTCGACCAGCGTTGCCGCCGAGGCCGTTGCTGTCAGCGTGAGCGTCGCGATGCAAGCGACCAGGAGCGCGCGCATCATTGCACCGCAACCCCTTGCGGCGCCAGGGTCTCGACCAACCCCTGCCAGTCCAGGCGCTCCGCCTTGCCCTCGCCACGCTCGCCGAACATCCAGGCGATCTGGCTGCCCCCGGCGTCGTAGATCTCGAGCGACGTGACGATGCCGTCGCGGGTCGGCTTGCGCACCACCCAGGCTTCCGCGATGCCGGACTCCCGGAGGTGCAGGTTGAAGCCCGGATCGAGCACGTTGAACCAGGGGCCGACCTCCTTCAACGTCTCGACCGGCCCGGTGTGGATCTGCACCACGCCGGGGCTGCCGACGAAGATCATGATCGGCAAGGCGGCCGCCGCGGCCTGCTCCAGCGCCTGGCGGAAGCTGCCGGGTGCGACGCGCCAGGCGAAGTCTTCGCCGACCAGGCGGAAAGCCTGAAGCCGCCCGGCACCGAGCTCGATCAGCATGTCGCGGAAGTCGTGCACATCCTGCAACGCCTGCCAGCGCTCGCGCAGGGCAGTCCGGTCGATCAGCTCGTCGGGCCGGTCGGCGGGCGACGACGACGCGGTGGCCACTTTGATGACGGGAGCCTGGTCGGCATGGCGATACTTGGCCACCACCGACTCGTAGGCGTCGATGGCGCTCTCCTCGCGCAGATAGATCTTGTGCACGGCGAGCCCGTCGAGGTCGAAGAACTGCAGGCTGTGACGCTGCCCTCCATGTGCCGTTTCCGTCACGGCGAAGCCGAAGTGCCAATGATTGAAGAACAGGCGCAGGTCGATTTCCTGGTTCAGCACCAGGCCCATGCTCTGGAAGGCGGAGACCTTGTCGAATCGGCCGACCTTTTCGTGCACGGCGCTTTCGTTGCGGGTCAGCACCATGACGGTGCCGAGCTGCGGCATCTCCTTGAGGAGCTCAGCCCAGGGTCCGTCGAGCCGGCGTACCCCCTCGCCGCAGCGCGCCGCGAGCAGTTCCGCCTCGGAAACACCGAGGCGCGCGGCGGCGTCGCGTGCGCGCAGCCCGGGTTCCTCGCTCCTCAAGGTCAGCCAGCGCGCTTTCAGCGCGGGTTCACCATGTTTCAGTTCGATCTCTTCCATCCTGCGTTACCTTTCTCTTTTCATTACCTCTTGAACAACTCTCGCGTCCTAGCGGAGATCGCACCAGCGACCCCACGTCTCTCTCGTCATCCTCGTGCTTGTCACGAGGATCCATGGTGCCGTCTGGCGTCCGGCTTCTCCCGTGGATCCTCGCAACAAGTGCGAGGATGACTGTTGAAGAGGTGGCAGCGTCGGTGCGTGCCTTGCTATAGGAAGTCGTCGTCACCACTTCATCGAATAGCTGACCAGTCCCTTGAAATTGATGCCCTGCTCCGGCACGCCGGAGAAGACGCGCTCGTAGTCCGCGTCGAAGAGGTTGTCGACGCCGAGGTCGACACGGAATCCCTGGAGGAACCCGTCGCTCGGCTGCCAGGCAAAGAAGACGTCGTGGATGTTGTAGTTGTCGCGCGCCTCGCTGGGGTCGTCGACCTTGTCGAACTTGGCCGCGAAGGTGCTGCGCCAGCCGACCAGGGAGTCGATCTCCGGCAGCTTCACGCCGCCGATCACCGTCAGGCGGTCGGCGGTCAGCACGCCCAGCTTCTCGCCGGTGTCGCGGTTCTCGCCGTCGATGGTGGAAAAGCCCAGCGAGCCCAGGAAGCGCGGACCGTCGTAGGAGGCCTCGATCTCGCTGCCCCAGAGCTTCGCCTTGGGCACGTTGGTCGAGAAAGTGGTACCGTCGCAGTTGCCGGGAATGAAGGGATTGCAGTCGACGAAGAGCTCGGGCTGGTCCACACCAAGATCGATGAAGTCCTTGCCCCAGGTGATGAAGTGAGAGGCCTTGAATTCCAGCTTGTCGCGATCCTGGAAGACGTCGTCGAAGCTCATGCCGCCGCCGAACTCGAAGGTCTGCGTGCGCTGCGGCTTCAGGTCCGGATTGCTGACGAAGCGGTTGGTGACACCGGCACCGACTGGAATCTCGAAATGCACGCCGCTGAGATAGAGCTCGTTGAAGGTCGGCGCGCGGAAAGCGTGGCCGTAGCTGGCGAACATCATCAGCCAGTCCGACGGCATATAGCTGAGGCCGATGCGCGGCGAGACCGCCTGATCCTCGTTGTCGTCCGACAGATCGCTGGTAGAGGTGTAGGAATCGAACCGCAGGCCGGGAATAATCAGCAGGTCGCCGGGCAGGATGCCGAAGGGCTCGGCGATAGCGATCTCCGCCTGCGCGAAGAGGCCGTAGAAGTTGGACTCGGCATCGGGCACGCCATCGCGGTCGCCGCTGGCCGACTCGCCCGTCTGGACGTCTCGGTAGAACTCGCCGCCATAGGTAAAGGTGGCGCCGATGCTGTCGCCCAGCATGGCGCGCGAGCGGTTGTCGATGCGGAAGCCGATGGTGTCGACGTCGCGCTTCAGCAGCTCGCCCGCCGGGCCGGCGCCGAGGTCATCGAGGCGCAGCTCGTCGGCCTGGAAGTCGGTGTAGTAGGCCAACACGTCGAGGTCGAACAGGTTGTCGGCCGGATTGCGATAGCTGTAGGCGGTACGGAAGGTGTCCGAGCGGATGTCCTTTTCGACGAGATCGTCTCCACCCAGGCCCTGACCGTTGCTGGGCTCCTCCGCCTCGTTGCGGAAGGTGAGAAAGGAGCCTTCGACGCGATGGTGGTCGGCGAAGGTGTAGCTCGCCTTGGCAAAACCCGAGATGATGTCGTCATCGGAATCGTCGAGCTCGCTGCCGTCCCCCAGCTCGATGGAGCCGGAATCACGCTTCGCCACGCTGCCGACCAGGTCGAGGCCCTCGATCGGCGTGGCAAAACCGGTGAAGGTGCCGAGCGTCTCCCGGTTCGCCGACTGGTAGCCGGTCGACACCTTGGCGCCGACAGTCTCGTCCGGCGCCAGGAAGTCGGCGGCGTCGATGGTGCGGAACTCGATGAGGCCGCCGGTGCCGCCGCTGCCGTAGAGCGAGGAAGCCGGGCCGCGCAGGACCTCGACTTCTTTGAGCACGCTGGGATCGATGAAGAAGCGCCCATCGTGACCCGAGTCGTAGTTCTGCCGCGCGCCGTCGAAGAGAATGATCACGTCGGGGCCAGAGAAGCCGCGGATGCTCGGCACCTCGCCGGTGCGCCGCGGGCCGCCGGAGAACTCCACGTTCGGCACGAAGCGCAGGATGTCGTCGGGCGTCGAAGGCTGCAGGGTCTGCAGCCGCTGCGGCCCGATCACCGTAACCATGCCAGGGTATTCGAAGGCTTCGATCGGATTGCGCGTCGCGGTCACCGAGATGCCACCCAGTTCGGTGGCCGCCTCTGAGCTCGCCTCGCCGGCGGCCTCCTGCGCCAGCTGATCGCCGGCGGTGACGATGGGTTCGGCCACCTGACTTTGCCCTTCGACGGTCTGTGCCATGGCGATGCCGCCCGACAGCAAAGCCACAACGGATACGCTTGCGCCCCAAATGAGATTTCGACCGGCCATGTAACTCCCCCTGCCCCTTTCACGGGGCTCTGTGCGGAAGTCCGGGCTGGCTGCCGATAGCAGATGCCTGAGGTGGCTGGCTGGGACTCTTCGGATGTTTCAAGAAACCGCCGTCGCGCAGCGCGCGAACGGCTACTTCGTCAGGATCAGTTTTCCTTTGCTGGTGCACCTCAGGCGGTAGAGATCGCCGTCGTGCTCGATGATGATTTCCTGAGCATCGGCGAGCAGTTCCCGGCTGCTCAGGGTACGCAGCGCGGCCTTGGCCGGACGCCCCCCTTGTGCCGGAGCTTCTCGCGACTTCACGCTCATGGACTTTCGACTGCTTTCCTGGCGGGCCCGCCTCCTTCAGGCAGGCGCCTTCCTTGGCCTTGATAATGCGAGTGCCTCGCATTTGCAATATAAAACCGCATGTGAGACAGGCGGTTACCCCCGCGAACGCCGGTCCGCTCGACACAGGCCTGCCAAAGCCCTTCGAGACGTACTATCCTCCGGGATGCCTGACTCTCGCCTCGAGGCTGCCACCCGCTCGCACGCACCGCAGGTTGAGGCGGTGCTGCCATCGGGTGCGGCAGCACCGGCAGCGTGGCAATGCCGGCCGCTGTTGCGCGCGCTGCTGGTCGCCGCCGGCGTCTGCTTTGCCGCCACGAGCGCCACGGCCCAGCCGGTCCCCGCGACGCCAGCCGCCGGCCAGCCATCTCAATCGGGCGTTCTCGCCCTGCTCCCGGCCGACGTCGTCACGGAGCACCTCGCCAATCTCGGCGGCGAAACGCTTTCCTATGGGGCGAAGGCGGGGACCTTCACGCTGTTCGACCAGGCCGGCGAGCGCACGGCGGCCATCTTCCATACGGCCTACACCCTGAACGATGCCGCCGCTGACACCCGGCCGGTGACCTTCGTCTTCAACGGCGGCCCGGGGGCCGCGTCGGCCTACCTGCATCTCGGGCTCGTCGGCCCCCGGATCGCCGACTTCGGAGACCGGCCCGACGGCGCGACGGCGCGGCTGGAGCACAATCCGGACAGCTGGCTGAAGTTCACCGACCTCGTGCTCATCGATCCCGTCGGCACCGGCTGGAGCCGCGCGGCAGCGCCCGACAAGGCGGACGGCTTCTGGGGCGTCGAGCAGGATGCGCAGGCGCTCGCGAAGGTGATCGCGCTCTACCTCGCCGAGACCGGCCGCATGGCTTCGCCGGCCTATCTGCTCGGCGAAAGTTATGGTGGCTTCCGCGCTGCCAAGGTGGCGCGGGCCCTGCAGCGCGACCAGGGAATCGTGGTGCGCGGCATCGTCATGGTGTCGCCGTTCCTGGAAGGCGCGCTTCACTTCGGCGCCGGCCGCCTCGCGCTCAACGCCGCCCTGCTGCTGCCGTCCATCGCCGCCACCGAGCTCGACCGGCAGGGGCGCTTCAGCGCCGAGGCACTCGCATCGGCCGAGCGCTTTGCGATGACGGACTACCTCGTCACCCTCGCGGGGCGGGCGCCCGACGAAGAGATCGCGGCGGACTTCTATGGCCGCGTCGCGGAACTCAGCGGCCTTCCCGTCGACGTCGTGGCCCGCGTTCGTGGCTTTGTCAGGAGGGTCTACCTGACCCACGCGCGTGACGCGCGCCAGGAGGTGGTGAGCCCTTACGATGCCACCTACGCCGCCCCGGATCCATTCCCGGAGTCCGATGACGGCCGCAGCAGCGATCCGATCCTGGATGGCTACCTCCAGAGCCTGGGCGGCCTCTTCGTCGGCTATACGAGAGACCAGCTCGGCTTCAAGACCCCGATGACCTATATGCTGCTGAACCGGGAGGTCAGCAGGAAATGGCGCTGGAACGGAGGCAGCGGCGGGCGCCGCAACGCAAGCGCCAGCGGCGATCTGCGCGAACTGCTGGCGCTCAACCCCAGTTTCAGGCTGCTGATCGGCCACGGGCGCAGCGATCTCGTCACACCCTACGCCGTCAGCCGCTACGTCCTCGATCATCTGCCGGAGACGATCGCCCCAGAGCGGGCGCAGCTCGCGATCTACAAGGGCGGCCACATGTTCTATTTCGATTCAGACTCGCGCGCCGCCTTCAGCGCAGCCGCAGAGGCGTTCTATCGCAACGGCCTGCGGGAGAATGAGCCCACCCCCTAGTTGGCGATCTCGACGGGCCGACTCCACCTGTAGGTGTTGCCCCAGGGGTCCTCGAGCTCTGCGTAGACGTCGTAGATGCCGTTGGCCAGGGTGGTGGTGTCCCAGAAGCCGCTGGCGTCGCTGATGATGTTGCCGTCGCCGTCCACGTTGGTCAGGACATAGTAGTAGATCTCGGTGGCGCAGTAGTCGCTGTTAGAGGCGAAAGGCGGGTCGATCCGATAGATGACCGGCGCATTGGCATCGGCCGGGATCTCGCTGAAGCGGACGGTTGTCGGGCCCTTCACCTGGGCGCCGTTGCTCGGGTCGGTTACCCAATAGCTCAGTTGCATCACCCCCGTCGTTTCGGTCCCGAACTGGGTATCGTGGGCGTGGAGCAGCACGTCGACGTCGCCGCTCAAGAGCGGCATGGTGGTGCCCGGGACCGTCGGCACGCGGGTGCTGGTGGTGTTCTCGACGAAGTAGATGTTGCCGAGGACCGGATCGGTGGTGTCATTGCGCGGCGTCACGGTGAAGATCGGATCGAGGTTCCCTGCCGCGTCGCCGACCTGATAGTGCAGATGGTGAAAGCTGCAGGCTGTCCAGGGCACCAGCTGGGCGAGCTGCGTGTCGGCGGGCAGCAGCGTGCCGTTGTTGGAGGCATCGAGCACGGCCTGCTGGATCGAGTTGAAGTCGAGATGCCAGTACTGGTAGGTGCTGCCATCGGTGTGCAGCATGGTGATGCCGTTGTAGAGCGATCCCGCGCCGGGCAGGCTGAGCAGGACAAAGCCCGCCCGCGTGTTGAGCACCCAGGGGCCGTCAGGAGCCGGCTCCTCCATGATGTCCAGGCCCCGGTGAAAATAGGGCGGGATCCCGACGAAGCCCTGGTACTCGCCGCCGCTGTTCCCGATCTCGTGCTCGCTGTTGGTCGGTTCGATCGGCCAGCCGGTGACGGGAAAACGGGGCGCGCATCCGCCGGGAGCAAGCGCGAGGGCAGTCAGAGCGAGCAAGGCGGTGCCTAGAACGGTCTTGCGGTGCATGCGAGATCCTCCACGGTGTCACGGAGTCGCTACCAGGATCAGCTCCTCGAGCGTCCTCACCAGAAGCGAGCCGCCGGCGGTGTCGAATTGAACGCCGGGAATCCAGGCGTTGGAGCGCCCGTACGAAAGCTCGCGCTCGAACAGCACGCTGCGATCGCTGTCCAAAATCAGCGCAAGACCGCGCGTCAGGCTGCTGTGCTGGGCTCCCAGCGCGACAACGCCGCGATCGTTCACGGCCGCCGAGTTGATGGTGAACTCGGCATCCGGCATGGCGAAGGACCAGATCGGCGTGCCGCTCTGGGGCGAGAGCAGATGAGCGCTCCCGCGGTCGGCGGCCAGGATGAACCTTCCATCGGGAGAAACGGCCAGCTGACGGACGTTCTCCGCCAGGGTGAAGCGCCACAACGGGCTGCCGCCGCTGTAGGCATCGACGGCCGTGCGCCGCTCGTCCGCCGACGCCACGACGAACCCGCCATCGGCGGGGCCCGCCGCGAAGAGATGCGCTGGCGCGGCGACCTGCCACAGCCGCTCGCCGTTCGCGACGCGAAATGCGGAAAGCCCACCGCCATTGTTCACGACGAAGGCGCCGCCGTCGCTCGTGTAGGCGGAGTCCATCGATTGCGGTCGATGGGACTCCACCTCGGCCAGGGTCGCGCCCGCATCGTTGTAGAAGTGGTAGACGAAGCGCTCGGCGGTCGCCTGCACGTGCCTGCCGCCCGCATCGATGCCCACGAAGGTCGCCCCGTCCGGCGCCAGCCGGTAGTGAAAGTTGAGCGGCGCATCAATGGTGGCGAGGGTCTGGCCCTGCAGATCGACCAGGCGGAAGCCACTGACCACATGGTGATCGTGAACAAGGATGCCGGCGCGGCTGGCGTCCCTGCTGAGCATGGCGCTCTCTCCTGTCGATTGCCCCACCTGAAGGCGAAGCAACGGACGGACCTCGCCCGGGCCACCAATCGCCAGGATGGCGCCGGGCGTGGTTGCGATGACCTCCGGCCGGCCAGTGGCGATGGCGATGTCGTCGAGTTGCGCCGCGAGGCCCTGCAACGGCCGCAGCTCCCAGAGCACCCCTGCCGTCGCGCCTGTCTGCGCCCAGGCCGGCGCAAGAGCGCCAGCGATGCCGGCTGCCAGCCCGAGGCCGAGAGAAAGGGCGGCACCTTGGATGAAAGACCGACTCATTCTCTTCTGCATGCCTGTGCCCTCCTGCATGGCGGCTCTCGAGCGGTTCGCGTCGTCTGCTGCACGACGGGACCATAGGCGCGCCCGGTAAAGCGGCCGTCGTTGAATTCGTAAGAGGATCGTAAATTCACGCCGACGCGAGTTGGCAAAAAAGGAGAATGCGAGGCTGCGATTCAACCTCGACCACAGTCGGGATCTCCCTACAATCGCCTGCAACAGTCCGATCGGCGGCGGCCGCCGGACCAGCGAAAATCAGAGAGGGAGGATTACCCGTGGACAAGGAGCGTTTCGAACTCGGCCTCAAGCAGCGTAAGGCGACCCTGGGCGACGCCTACGTCAGCAAGGCCCTGGAGCAGGCCGACGACTTCAGCCGCCCCTTCCAGGAAGCGATGACCGAGTGGTGCTGGGGCTTCGGCTGGGGCGACCCGGCGATCGAGCCCAAGACGCGCAGCCTGATGAACCTCACCATGATCGGCGCCCTTGGCAAGATGCACGAGTGGGAGACCCACTGCCGCGGCGCCCTCGCCAACGGCTGCAGCGTGGAGGAGATTCGCGCCGCCATCCACGTCATCGGCATCTACTGCGGCGTACCCCAGGCCCTGGAATGCTTCCGCGTCGCCCGCAAGGTGCTGGAGGAAGCGGGCAAGCTGTAATTGATCTCGCTCCGCATGGTTCGAGACGCCCGCTGGTGCGGGCTCCTCACCATGAGGTCTCAGTATTGCCTCACCCTGAGGAGCCTTGCGCAGCAAGGGGTCTCGAAGGGCGAGGCAAAATGCTTCAAAGTCAGTCGGTGACCCGGACGCGCAGCCGGGCCGGCGCCAGGGCGGTCACCGCGGCAAGCGGCAGCACCGTCTCGCCGCTGTCTCCCTGCAGCAGCGCCGCCGCCAGGCGCGAGAGGGCCGGCGCGGTCTGGATGCCGTAGCCGCCCTGCCCCGCCAGCCAGAAAAAGCCCTCTGCCGCCGGGTCGAAGCCGACCACCGGCGTGCGGTCGGGCGCAAAGGTCCTGAGGCCCGCCCAGCTCCGCTCGACCCGCGTGACCGGCACCGTCACCGCCTGCTCGTAGCGGTCGAGGCCCTCGGCCAGCACCATGTCGTCGGGCCAGGCGTCGTGCGGCTCGACGGGATCCTCGTCGGCGGGAGAGACCATCAGCTTGCCGGCCTCCGGCTTGGCGTACCAGGTCTCCGACATCGAACAGACGGCCGGCCAGCGGGTGACGTCGTGGCCCTCCGGCGCCGGCAGGATGGCGGCCGAGCGGCGCAGCGGCGTGAGCCCGAGAGGGACCAGCCCCGCGAGCTGCGCGGTGGCATCGGCCCAGGCGCCGGCCGCGTTCACCAGCATCGCTGCCTCGAAGGTACCGGCCGGTGTGGTGACCTGCCAGGCGCCGTTGTTGCGCGTGATCGCCGTCGCGCGGGCGTTGGTAACGAGCTTGCCACCATTGCGGCGCAGCAGGCGCAGGTAACCCTGCAGCAGGCGGTCGACGTCAATGTCCTCGGCCGTCCTGTCGTAGCAGGCGCGCGCGATGCGCTCGCGCCTGAGGATGGGAAACAGCCTGACCGCCTCCTCGGCACTGATCTCCTCGGTTTCGGTGGCGCCCGCCATGTGCTGTTCGAAGCGCTCCTCCTCCTCGGCCGTCGCGATCAGCATCTCGCCGCGCGGACTGAGCAGCGAAGACTCCGCGAGATCACCGGGCGGGTCCGCCAGCTCGCCCTGGCTCGCCGCGTTGGCGGCGCGGATGACGTCGTTGCCGTAGTTGCCGATGAAGATGGCGGCCGAGCGGCCGGTCGAGTGGCGGCCGGGCTGGTCCTCCGCCTCGAGGACGATGACCTTGGCCGAGGGCGCGACGCGCGCGGCCGCGCCGATTCCGGCCATGCCGCCGCCGATGACGAGGATGCCCGCGGTTTCAATCATGGCCACTCCTTAGCAGGGCCGTGCCGTGCCGCGCCACCCCGCATTTTTCGCTATGCCTTCACCCGCGCCATCTCCGGATCGTACAGCGCTTCCATATGAAGCGCGCAGGGCACGCGCTCCGACGCCACCTCCAGCTCATAGCTGCCGGAGTTGAGGAAGTCTTCGTCGACACCGGCCGGGTTGCGCACGTAGCCGTAACCGATCGGCTTGCCCACGGTGTGGCCGTAACCGGCAGAGGTCAGCCAGCCGACCCGCTCGCCGTCGCGGTAGATGGTCTCGCGGCCGAGCAGCACCACCTCGGGATCGTCCACCGTGAAAACCGCCAGCATCTTCATCACGCCGCCGGAGACCTGAGCTTCTATGGCAGCACGACCCTTGAAGTCTATGTTTTTCTTCAACTTTACCGCCCACGCGAGGCCCGCTTCCACCGGCGTGTGGTCAGGGCCGATGTCGGCGCCCCAAGCGCGGTAGCCCTTCTCCAGGCGCAGCGTCTCGATGGCGCGGTAGCCGGCGTTCACCAGGCCGTGACCCCGGCCCGCCCGCATCAGCGCTGCGTAGACGTTGACGGCGTATTCGGTCGGCAGGTGAAGTTCCCAGCCCAGCTCGCCGACGTAGGTGACGCGCAGTGCCAGCACCGGACAGCCGGCGATACCGATGCGCCTGGCGGTGCCGAACCTGAAGGCCTCGTTGCTCACGTCGTCGCGGGTGACCGCCTGCAGGATGTCGCGCGCCTTCGGGCCCATCAGCGACAGCACGGCATTGGCCGAGGTGACGTCGAAGAGCTGCGCGTTCATCCCCGCGGGGATGTTGCGCCGGATCCAGTCGAAGTCGTGGGTCGCGAAGCCGGTGCCGGTGACGATATAGAACTCGTCGTGGCCCGTGCGCGCCACGGTCAGGTCGCACTCGATGCCGCCCCGGTCGTTCAGCATCTGGGTGTAGGTCAGCGAGCCGACGGGCTTGGCCACGTTGTTGGCGCAGATCCACGACAGCGCGTCCTCGGCGTCCGGCCCCTTAAGGACGAACTTGGCGAAGCTCGACTGGTCGAAGAGCACCGCCGCCTCGCGCGCGGCGCGGTGCTCGCGCCCGACGGCCTCGAACCAGTTGGGACGGCCGAAGCTGTAGCGGTCCTTCGCTGCCTCGCCCTGCCCCGCATCGGCGTACCAGTTGGGCCGCTCCCAGCCGAGCTTCTCGCCGAAGCAGGCGCCCTGCTCCTTGAGAATCGAATAGAGCGGCGAGCGGCGGCAGGGCCGGCCGCTGTCGTGCTCCTCCGAGGGCCAGGCGATGGTATAGTGCTTGCCGTAGGCCTCCAGGGTGCGGGTGCGCACCCAGTCGGAGTCGAAGTGCGGCCGCCCGAAGCGGCGGATGTCGACGGGCCAGAGATCGTAGGGCGGCTCGCCGCCGTGGACCCACTCGGCCAGGGCCTGGCCGGCGCCGCCGCCGGCAGCGATGCCGAAGGCGTTGAAGCCGGCACCGACGAAGAAGTTCTTCAGCTCCGGCGCCTCGCCGAGGATGAAATTGCCGTCCGGCGTGAAGCTTTCCGGGCCGTTGATGAGCTCCTTCACCCCGGCGGTCTCCAGCGCCGGCACGCGGCCGAGGGCCAGCTCCATGAGCTGCTCGAAGTGGTCGAAGTTGGAATCCAGCAGCGAGTAGTGGAAGCCGGCGGGGATACCGTCGACCGCCCAGGGGATCGGGTTGGGCTCGTAGCCGCCCATGACGAGGCCGCCGACCTCCTCCTTGTAGTAGGTCAGGCGGTCGGGATCGCGCAGGGTCGGCAGCTTGCCCGGCACGCCCGCGATCGGCTCAGTCACCATGTACTGGTGCTCGACGGAGACCAGCGGCACGTTGACCCCGACGGTGGCGGCGAGGCTGCGCGTCCACTGTCCGGCGCAGCACACCACGACGGCGCAGTCTATGCGGCCCTTGTCGGTGACAAGCGCCTTCACGCGGCCGTCCTCGATCTCGACGGAGAGCACGGCGGTATCCTCGAAGATCTTCACGCCCTGCTGCCGGGCGCCCTTGGCCAGGGCCTGCGTGATGTCGGCGGGGTTGGCCTGACCGTCGGTCGGCAGAAAGGCGGCGCCGACCACGTCATCCACCTGCATCAGCGGCCAGAGATCCTGCGCCTCGCTGGCCGTCAGCAGGTGCATCTCCAGGCCGAAGGAGTGGGCTGTGGTGGCCTGGCGCTTCACTTCCGTCCAACGTTCCTCGTTGCATGCCAGCCTGAGGCCGCCGTTCATCTTCCAGCCGGTGGCAAGGCCGGTCTCGGCCTCCAGGGTGTCGTAGAGCTTCACCGAATTGCCGAGCAGCTGGGTGATGTTGGCGTTGGAGCGCAACTGGCCGACCAGGCCGGCGGCATGGAAGGTGGTGCCGGAGGTCAGCTTGTGGCGCTCGATGAGGACCGTGTCGGTCCAGCCGAGCTTGCCGAGATGGTAGGCCGTGGAGCAGCCGACGATGCCGCCGCCGATCACCACCGCTTTTGCCGTGGAGGGGAACTCTGCCATGAATATCCTCAGCTCTGCTGAAACTCTTTGATGGCGGCCTGGAAGCGCGCCAGGTTCTCGGCGGTGTAGGCCGCATAGTCGAAGTCGATATCGGAGTGGATCTCGGAGACCATCGACCACAGGGTCTCGCGCAGCAGCGAAGCGCACTTCATTGCCTGATAGCGACGGCGCAAGGCGTCGTCGAGCGGACGCTCGAAGTAGGTCTCCAGCATCCAGTCCTCCTGCGCCGGCGCCAACTCGTTGTTGGACGCGAGGCCTCCGAGGTCGAAGAGCGGCGAGTTGAAGCCGGCATAGTCCCAGTCGATCAGCCAGAGCCGCTTGCCGTCGTCGATGAAGTTGCCCGGCAGCAGGTCGTTGTGGCCGAAGACCATCTCGACCGCCCCGACAGCCGCCTCCAGCCTGCCGGACAGCTCCAGCAGGACCGGCAGCAGCACGGCATGGGGGCTGTTGCCCTCCTTCAGGGTCCAGCCGTAGTCGCGGATTACGTGGAAAACCCAGAAGGCCAGCACCGGCCCGCGCAGGTACTGCGGCAGCATGCGGTGGCAGCGCGCGACCAGGGGCAGCGCCTGTTCCAGGATTTCCGGCCGGCGCAGGTCCGCGGCCGCCAGGGTCCTGCCGTCGATGTAGTCGATCACCAGCACGCCCGGCTGGTGATGCACGACAGCGGGGGAAATGCCCGTGGCGGCCGCCGCGCGGCTGGCCGCCAGCTCGTTGAAGCGCATGACCTGGTGGACGGGGATGTCCTCACCGACGCGCACCACGTAGCGGCGGCCGGCGTCCTCGACCAGAAAGTTCCGGTTGGTGATGCCGCCGCTGAGCGGCTGCGGGTCGACCGGCCCCTGCCACAGGTCCAGCCTCGTCACCCTGCTGAAGGCGTCGGTCATCTCAGTGGCCTCCCTGCTGGGCGAGGCCGAGGCGGGCGCGGGCACGCGCGGCCCCGGCGGCGATCAGGCGGTCGGCGATGATGGCGATGAAGGCGATCGAAACACCGGCCACGATGCCGCGCCCGGTATCGGCCTTGGTCAGTGCCACGTAGACCTCCTGGCCGAGGTCGCGGGTGCCGACCAGCGCCGTGATCACCAGCATGGAAAGCGCCAGCATGATGGTCTGGTTGATGCCCAGCATGATCTCCGGCAGGGCAAGCGGCAGCTTGATGCGCCACAGCAGCTGCAGGCGGGTGCAGCCGGAGACCGTGCCGGCCTCGACGAGCTGCGGGTCGATCGAGCGGATACCGTGGGCGGCATAGCGCACGGCAGGCGCCAGGGCATAGAGCACGACGGCAATCATCGCCGAGAAGTCGCCGACGCGGAACAGCATGACCACCGGAATCAAGTAAACGAAGCTCGGCAGGGTCTGCAAGGTGTCGATGAAGCCGCCGATGATGCGCCCGGCCCGCGCGTTCTGCGCCGCCAGGATTCCCAAGGGGATGCCGATGACGGCGGCGATCAGCACCGAGACGCCGCAGAGGTAGAGCGTCACCATGGCGTCTTCCCAGAGGCCGTTCACCAGGATGAAGGCCGACAGCAGCAGGCAGAGCAGCGCCAGCTTCCAGCGCCCGAGCTGCCAGCCGGCCAGCGTCACCAGCAGGATGAACCACGGCCAGGGCACGGCCAGCAGGAAGCGCTTCACCGGTATCAGCAGATTCAGCAGCATGAAGGTCTTCACCGCCTCGAGCTGGTCGAAGAAGTTCACGTTGATGCTGCGGACCAATCCCTCCCAGAATGCGCCGGTGGTGATCTGCGCCGCTGGCGGGTAGCTCTGCAGGAAGGGCAGCACCAGACCGAGCAGGCCGGTGCCGAGGATCATGGCGAGCGCCGCCAGGAGGTAGGGATGGCGCTTCACGAAGGGCCGCCCCGCCTCGCTGTGCGACGGCGGCGGCTTTGTCACGAAGGCCTGGCTCAGGCGGTCGAGCGCGATGGCCAGCACGACGATGGCGACGCCGGCCTCCAGCCCACCGCCGATATCGAGGCGGCGCAGCGAGGTCAGCACGTCGTAGCCGAGGCCGCCGGCACCGATCATGGAGGCGATGATGACCATGTTCAGCGACAGCATGATGACCTGGTTGACGCCGACCATAAGGCCGGGCATGGCCGAGGGCACCATGATGCGCCAGGTCATCTGCCGCCCGGTGCAGCCGACCATGACGCCGAACTCGCGGATCTCGGCCGGCACCCCACGCAGCGCCAGGGTGGTGACCCGCACCATCGGCGGCATGGCATAGACCAGGGTGGCGACCAGCGCCGATACCGGCCCGAAGCCGAAGAGGAAGAGGATCGGCACCAGGTAGGCGAAGACCGGCACGGTTTGCATGAGGTCGAGCACCGGCGTCAGCAGGCGGTCGAACCAGCGCCAGCGATAGCCGGCGATGCCGAGCAGCAGGCCGCCAGCGACGCCCAGCGGCACGGCGATGAAAATCGAGGCCAGGGTCACCATGGCGCTCGCCCACTGCCCGAAGACCGCCAGATAGAGGAAGCAGAGGCCGACGAAGACCGCGAGGCGCAGGCTCTTGGCGTAGTGGCCGATGGCAGCCACCACGAAGATGACGGCGATCCAGCTCAAAGGCGGCAGCCATTGCACCGCGCTGTCACCGAGACCCTGCACCAAGCCGGTGACCAACAGCCCTTTGGCCAGCTCGTAAGGCTGCGCCAGCAGCCAGGCGATGCCGCGGGTCAGGTCGGTGAAGGTGAAGAGGCCGAAGTGCGCCTCTTCCACCAGCCACTTCATGAAGGCGGAGATGTCGTCCTTCATCGGCAGGCGCAGTTCGCGCGGCACCTTGGTGAGCCAGCCTGCGTCCAGCGCCTTGGCGAGGTCGCCGGCGGTCTGCGTCAGCACGGCCGTCGCCGCGGCCAGCGCCAGCCAGGCGAGCGCGACGGGCGACAGCGGCAGCCTGCTTTGCGTCATCGCGCCCGCTCCCGCCCAATCAGGGTGTCGATCACGACGCGGCGGTCGAGGCTGCCGATCACCGCGCCTTCCGCATCCACCACTGCGAAGGGCCTGTCCGCCGCCTCGACGCGGTCGGCCACGACCTCGATGCGGTCGGCGGCGGACACCTGCCCGGCCACCGGGCCGCTCGGTGCGCCGGCCTGCATCACCGCACGCACAGTCAGCACCTTGGCGCGCGGGATGTGGCGGGTGAACTCGGCGACATAGGCATCAGCCGGGGCGAGCACCAGCCGCTCCGGCGTGTCGATCTGGATCACCACGCCGTCCTTCATGATGGCGATGCGGTCGGCCAGGCGGATCGCCTCGTCGAAGTCGTGGGTGATGAAGACGATGGTCTTGCGCAGCACCGCCTGCAGGCGCAGGAACTCGTCCTGCATCTCGCGGCGGATCAGCGGGTCGAGCGCCGAGAAGGGCTCGTCGAGGAACCAGATCTCCGGCTCCACCGCGAGCGAGCGGGCGATGCCGACGCGCTGCTGCTGGCCACCGGAAAGCTCGCGCGGATAGTAGGCTTCGCGACCCTGCAGGCCGACCAGCTCGATCACCTCGCGGGCGCGCGCCTCGCGTCGGGCGCGGGCGATACTCTGCACCTCCAGCGGAAAAGCGACGTTCTGCAGCACGGTCAGATGCGGCAACAGGGCGAAGTGCTGGAACACCATGCCCATCTTGTGGCGGCGGATCTGGACCATCTCGCGCTCGGAGGCGCGCAGCAGGTCGCGGCCCTCGAAGAGGATCTCGCCGGCGGTCGGCTGGATGAGGCGCGAAAGACAGCGGACAAGGGTCGACTTGCCGGAGCCGCTGAGCCCCATGATGACGAAGATCTCGCCCTCGCCGACCTCGATGTTGGCGGCGCGCACGGCACCGACCAAGCCGGCGGCCTGGATCTCCGCCAGCCCCGGCGTTTCGGCCCGTTCCGCCAGGAAGCGTCCGGCCCCTTCGCCGAACAGCTTCCAGACGTCACGGCAGGCAAGCTTGACGGATCTCTCCTGCATCATACCCTCGGGGTTCCCCGGTTCCGCTAGAACGATGGGGGACCCGGCAAACGAACTCAACCGATTGTGGGAAGGCCCACTGATGAGAAGGCAGGGCCGGGGCGCCCGGAGCGGGCGACCCGGCCACCGGCCGCGACGTGGCTTAGTTGGAGATCCACTGACTCCAGGTCGCCTCGTTCTTGGCGACCCAGTCTGCGACCACCGCGTCGAGGTCCTTGCCGTCCAGATCGACGGCGGCGACCATGGCGCCCATCTCCTCGTTGGAGATCCTGAAAGCCTCGATGGCTTTGTAGGCGCCCGGCCATTTGTCCTTCACGCCGGACCACGACACCTTCCAGATCGGGCCGCGCGGCTTGCCGCAGTCATAGGCCATGTCGGGATTGCTGCCCCAGGAAGGATCGCCGTAGCACTCGGCGGTATAGGCCGGGAACTCGACCCACTCGCCCTCGTACTTGATCGGCGCCCAGTGCGGCGCGTAGACCCACAGCAGAACCGGCGCCTGGCGCTGATAGGCGGATTCCAGCTCGGCGAAGAGCGCCGCGTCGGTGCCCGCGTGCACGACCTCGTAGTCCAGCTCCAGGGCTTCGACACGCTCGTCGTCGAAGCCGCCCCAGGTGACGGGGCCGCCGAGATAGCGGCCCTTCGGCGCCGTCTCCGCCGTAGAGAAGATTTCGGCGCAGTCGTTCAGCGCCTCCCAGTTCGGCAGGCCCGGGCACTTCTCCTTCATGTAGGCCGGATACCACCATTCCTCGATCGCCTGCATGCCGGTCTCGCCGAGGTTCTCGACATTGCCGGTGGCGGTGGCCTCGTCCATGGCCTCGCGGCCGGTGGTTTCCCAGATTTCCATGGCAACGTGCAGGTCGCCGGTCTTCAGCCCGGCGAACTGGGCGATGTAGTCGGCCTGCACGTAGTCGATGTTGTAGCCGGCCTTCTTGAGCACCGATCCCATGAGCTTGGTGGTGATCAGCTGGCCGGTCCAGTCGTGCAGCGTCAGCTTGATGGGGTCCTTCGATTCGGCCTCGGCCAGCGCTGCGCCAGCGGCGCCGAGGCCGACCGCCAGGGCTACGCCTGCGCCCAGCAGCTTCTTGAGATGTGTCCGCATGCTTCTGTCCTTCCCGTTCGCATTCTTCTTATGCCTGTTGCGCTCCCGGGAGGCGCGGCCGAGAGGCCGCGCGCCGCCGCTTGTCCGGTCCACCGGCCAGGGAGCGGGAACATTGTTCAGCCGCTAACCCACATCTGTCAACGTGAGATATGTGGTTTTGTGGGTTTGATGGGTTTTCCGGTTGCCGCGGTGGCCCGGATTGCGAAATACTGACAGCAGTGCCAAGAGGGAGTCTGCCCTTCCTCCGTGGCGCGTCGTTCATTCAGCCGACAGGTTCATGAAACCATGCATTCGACCCATCGCGAAATGGAGATCCTGGACGAGCTGAAGGTCTCCGGCTCTTGCCGCATCCAGGACCTGGCGCGCCGGCTGGACGTCTCCGAGGAGACCATTCGCCGCAACGTGAAGAAGCTCGCCGGGCGCGGCCTGGTTCGCAAGGTGCACGGCGGCGTCTACCTGCCCGACGCGGTGCAGGAGGCCCCCTTTGCCCAGCGCATGGACGAGAACCCGGACGCCAAACGGCTGATCGCCGCCCAGGTCGCGCGCATGATCAAGAACGGCGACTCGATGATCCTCGACATCGGCTCGACTACCGCCTACGTCGCCCGCGCCCTGCGCGGCCACCACGACCTCTTTGTGGTGACCAACTCGGTCGCCGTGGCGCAGATGTTGGCGACCCGCAACAACAACCGCGTGTTCATGGCCGGCGGCGAGCTGCGCGCCCACGACGCCGGCGCCTTCGGCAGCGAGGCGATCAAATTCGTGCGCCAGTTCTCGGTGCAGTACGCCATCCTCTCCGCTGCCGCCATCGACGCGGAAACCGGGTTCATGCTCTTTGACCTGCAGGAGGCCGAGTTCTCGCGGGAGATCATCCAGCATGCCGAGCACACGATCGTCGCCGCCGACGCCACCAAGTTCGGGCGCCACGCGCCGGTGCGGGTCGAGGCTCCAGGCGTGGTCGATGCGCTGGTCACCGATGCGCTGCCGCCGGACGACATCACCAACTTTCTGACCGAGGCCGGCGTGCGCGTCATGGTCGCCGAAAGAGCTGGCTGAGTAACCGGTCCGAGACAGCCCCCAAGATGTCCACGTCAAACTTCAGCGACCTCTCCGCGACCGCTCTGCTGCAGGCCGCCCGAGACATTACCGCCGCCGCCGCGGCGACGCCGCTGTCCTATTTCCGCGCCGGCTTCTCCATCGAGCAGAAGGCCGACGAGAGCCCCGTCACCGTGGCCGACCGGGAGACCGAGACGGTCCTGCGCAAGGCCATCGCCGAGCGCCACCCGGCGCATGGCATCCTTGGCGAGGAGTTCGGCGGCGAGCATCTGGAGCGCGACATCGTCTGGGTGGTCGACCCCATCGACGGGACCAAGTCGTTCATCTCCGGATCGCCGCTCTTCGGCATGCTGGTCGCGGTGCTGAAAGGCGGCCGTCCTGTCGCCGGCATCATCCGCATGCCAGCGCTGAACGAGTGCTACGCCGGATCGCCGGAAACCGGCAGCGACCGCGACGGCACGCCGATCGCATGCCGCAAGGGCGTACCGCTCGACCAGGCCTTCCTCTGTATCAACGAAGCCAACAGCTTGATGGCCGACCATCCGGCGGTCTTCAAGCGGCTGATGGCGGCCGGGCGCTACCAGCGTTTCACCTACGATTGCTTCCCTTATGCCCAGCTCGCCTCGGGTCAGGTTGACGCGGTGGTCGACCTCAACCTGCAGCCCTACGACTACCTGCCGGTGGTCCCTGTGGTGGAGGGAGCCGGCGGTGTCATCACCGACTGGCAGGGCCGCCTGCTCGGCCTGGAATCCGACGGCCGCGTGGTCGCCGCCGCCAGCGCCGAACTGCACGCGGCCCTGCTGGAGATCCTTGCCGGCTGAGCCCGGCCGCTAAAATCAGTGTTTCGAGCCGTCCGGTCCTGCATACTGTGGGCATGCAGCACGACCGAGAAGAACCGACCAACCGGAACTCCACGCGGCGCCAAGCGGAAAACTGGCTCTACTTCCGCCGTTTCCTGAAGCATCCCGCGCGGCTCGCCTCGCTGACTCCATCGTCGCCGGCCCTCGGCCGACTGGTCGCCCAGCAGGTACGCCGCCACCCCGACGAGTACGTGGTGGAACTCGGCTGCGGCACCGGCGCCATCACCCGGGCCCTGCTGGCATCCGGCGTGCCGCCGGAGAAGCTCATCGCCGTCGATCTCGACCGCGAGCTGCTGGCATTGCTGCGCGAGGAGTTTCCCGACATCTCCGCCCTGGAGTGCAATGCGGCGGAGATCACGCGGCATCTGCCGCCATCCGTCGTCGGCAGGGTCGGCACCGTGATCTGCGGCATCCCGATTTCGCTGCTCCCGCGCCCGGCGCAGCGGCGGATCGTCGAGGAGATGTTCGCGCTGATGCCGTCGAACCACCGCTTTCTCGCCTACACCCATCGCCCGATCTCGCCGCTCCCGCGCCGCGAGCTCGGCCTCGAGGGCAAGTGCCTGGCGCGAACCCTGCGGAATCTGCCGCCGGCCTCGGTCTGGGGTTATCTTCCGCTGCCGCCGCGCTAGCAGGCTGCTGAAAAATCCGTCGGACAGTGGATTTTGCCTCTGGTCCC
>CAYYIV010000030.1:0-58507 GCA_964472095.1 uncultured Pelagibius sp. | reverse complement strand
CGCCGTAGGTATCGACGATGATCTTGCGGCCGGTGAGGCCGGTGTCGCCGTCGGGACCGCCGATCACGAAGCGCCCCGTGGGATTCACGTAGAACTCCTCCTCCGGGCACATCCAGCCTGCCGGCAGCACGTTGACCACGTGCGGGCGCACGATTTCGCGCACCGCGTCCTGTTCCAGTTCGCCGGCGTGCTGGGTGGAGACCACCACCGAGGTGGCGCGCACCGGCTTGCCGCCGACGTATTCGAGGGTCACCTGGCTCTTGGAGTCGGGGCCGAGGCCGGGCTCGGCGCCGGAGTGGCGGGCCTCCGCCAGCGAGCGCAGGATGGAGTGGGAGAAGTGGATCGGCGCCGGCATCAGGCTCTCGGTCTCGCGGCAGGCGAAGCCGAACATGATGCCCTGGTCGCCCGCGCCCTCGTCCTTGTTGCCGGCCGCGTCGACGCCCTGGGCGATGTCGCTCGACTGGGCGTGGATGTAGTTCTCCACCGTCATCGTGCCCCAGTGGAAGCCGTCCTGCTCGTAGCCGATTTCCTTCACCGCCGCGCGCACGACCTGCTCCAGCAGGTCCCGGGTCACCTCCTGCGGGCCGCGCACTTCGCCGGCCAGCACCACCCTGTTGGTGGTGGCAAGGGTTTCCACGGCAACGCGCGAGTGCGGGTCATGCGTGAGAAAAGTGTCGACGATGGCATCGGAGATCCGGTCGCAGACCTTGTCCGGATGTCCCTCGGAGACCGACTCGCTGGTGAAGAGATAGCTGCCGTTACGCACTGCGTTGCTCCCGCCGCTCGGGCCAAAGGGTTGTGGATTTGCCCGGTGGGAATAGCGACGCTCAAGCGCAAATGCAAGCAGACTTGCAGGGGCATCCGCCCCATGAAAGCGCGACGCCCGACCCTAGGACACTAATCGCCCGACTTGGGGGATCCGCCGCCGGCGGCGGCCAGGGCCTTCGTCATCTCGAACAAGCGCTTGCGAACGCTGGGCTCGTCGATCTTGTAGTAGGCGCGCACGAGTTCCAGGGTCTCGCGCTTGACCATGGGATCGAGTTCCTGCTTAGGCGGCGGCTTGTTGTAGCCCGGCCGTTGCGCCGGCGAGCTGGCCGCCACGTCGTCCGGCATCTCGTCGAAGAAGAAGCCGACCGGCACGTCGAGCACCCGCGAGAGGTCGAAGAGCCGGCTGGCGCCGACCCGGTTGGCCCCGCGCTCGTACTTCTGCACCTGTTGGAAAGTGAGGCCGATGGCCTCGCCGAGCTTCTCCTGGCTCATGCCAAGCAACGTCCGCCGCAAACGGACCCTGCCGCCGACATGAACATCGACCGGATTGGGTCCGCCTTCCCGGCGGTCACCCGGCGGCACGCCGCGTCGCGCCATCCGCAAATTACCTCATGAAAGAAGAGATCGTCAGAACCGCAGGACTAAAGACATACCGATGTATGCCAACACGCAGTTGATACGTCAAGTCCCCCGCTGCGTCTACTATCAAATAAAACGCCGAACCACAAATATAACACAAACAGTAAGAATCAGCTCGACCAAATACAGTACATTACCCGCATAAGAATATATCGTTGGTTCTTTGGCAGCTTCGGGTAGTTCTACGTCAATGACTCCTCGATCATTGAGACTAATCTGATCGATAATTCGACCGTAAGAGTCTATCACCCCCGATATGCCATTATTAGCTGCGCGAACCAGTGGCAACCCTTCTTCTACTGCGCGTATACGCGCAGAAGCAAAATGTTGGTAGGGGCCGGAAGAGTCGCCGAACCAGGCATCGTTGGTGAGATTCAACAGCCAACGCGGTGCCGAGCCCCCGGCAGGCTTCACCGCGCCGGGGAAAATCACCTCGTAGCAGATCAGCGGACTGAAGGCCGGCAGGCCGGGCAGGTCCAGGGTGGCAAGCCCCGACCCGGCCGAGAAGTCGCGCGCGCCGACGGTCAGCTTGGCGAGACCGAGCAGTCCGCGGAGCGGCGTGTACTCGCCGAAGGGCACGAGATGCACCTTGTCATAGGTGGCGACGATGTCGCCGCGGCCGTCGAGGGCATGCAGCGAATTCCAGATCTCGCCCTCGGGATCCTGGGGGTCGACCCGCGGCGCGCCAGCGATGAGATAGCCTCCAGGCGGCACCAGGGCGGCCAGTTCGCGGCGCAACTGCGGCTCGGCCGCCAGCAGATAGGGCACCGCGGTCTCCGGCCAGATGATCACCGTCGGCTGAACCTCGGCGGGGGCCAGCGAGAGTTCGGCCTGCAGGCGCAGGTTGGCGGCGCGCTGGTCGGCCCGCCATTTCAGGTTTTGCGGGATGGAGGGCTGCACCAGCCGCAGGCTGACGCCCGCAACCACGTCGCTGCCCGGCGCCGGCGCGGCGGCGAGGCGCACCCCGCCCCATCCCCAACCGGCCAGTGGCAGCAGGAGGAGCACTACGGCAACAGCCAGCCTGAGCGGTTGCCGCCGGCCGGGCTCGGCCAACAGGGTCGGCGCGCCGGCCGCCAGTACGGTGATCAGGCTCAGAAGCCAGACCCCGCCAAGGGCGGCGGGTTGCAATGCCGCGGCCGAGAAGCCCCAGACGCTGCCAAGGAGATTCCAGGGGAAACCGGTGAGGATCCAGGCCCGCAGGCCCTCGCCGACCAGCCAGGCAGCGGCGAAGGCGAAGAGGCGAGCGCCGGCCGTCAGCCGAAAGCGCCTGCCAGCCAGATGGGTGAGCCAGAAGGCCAGCGCAGGGAACAGGGCAAGGCCGGCGGCAAGGCCGGCGACGGCGAAGGGCATCGCCCAGGCGAAGCGCTCGGCATCGACCAGGAAGGCAATGCCGACCCAATAGAGTCCGGCGGCGAAGTAGCCGGTGCCGAAGGCCCAACCGACGAGCGCCGCCTGGCGGCCGGTCGCAACGCCGGCGAGCAGCCAGAGCGCGCCACAGAAGGCGGGCAGCAGCAGCGGTACGGCATAGAACGGCGGCAGGGCGGCGGCGGCCAAAACGCCGCAGAACCCGGCCAGCACCAGCCGGCGCCAGCCGGTGATGCCGGCGAGCGCAGAGGCCAGGCGCCAGGCGAAGCGCTGCCTCGCCGGCGCCGCCGGAGCGTCGCCGGTCATCGATTGCGGTCGGCAGCGGTTGCCATGGTCGGGCTTGCCGTGACATTGCGCACGCGCAGACGCTTGACCCGGCGGGGATCGGCTTCCAGGACTTCGAAGGTGATGCCGCTCGGCGGATGCTCGACCAGCTCGCCGCGGTCGGGCACGCGCCCGGCCAGGGTGAACACCAGGCCGCCGAGGGTGTCGATGTCCTCCTCGCGCTCCTCTTCGGAGAGCACCGGACCGACGCGATCCTCGAACTCCTCAATGGTGGCGCGCGCATCGGCGATCAGGCTGCCGTCAGGCCGTTCGATCAGCTTCGGCCCGACCGCCACGTCGTGCTCGTCCTCGATCTCGCCGACGATCTCCTCGACCAGGTCTTCGATGGTGACCAAGCCGTCGATGCCGCCGAATTCGTCGACCACGAGGGCCATGTGCACGCGCGAGAGGCGCATCTCCAGCAGCAGATCGAGCACCCGCATCGAGGGCGCCACCACCAGGATGCGGCGCACCAGGTCGGCCAGGTCGAAGGTGTCCGACTCTTTGCGCTCCTTCATGTAGTGGAGGACGTCCTTGATGTGGACGATGCCGACCACCTCGTCGAGGGTGTCACGGTAGACCGGCAGGCGCGAATGCCCGGCGGTGCTCATCACGTCGATCAGCTCGTCGATCGGGGTATCGAGATCGACGGCGACGATGTCGGCACGCGGCACCATGACGTCGTAGGCCGTGAGGTGGCGCAGGCGCAGGATGTTCGACAGCATGACGCGCTCATCGCTGGAAATCGGCACGCCGCCGACCTCCTCGCGCTCGACGTCCTTGATCTCGTCGATGATCTCCTCGAGGGTCTCGCGCAGCTGCGCTTCGCCGTCGCGCGACTTGATCAACGAACGCAGGCGCTGCCACAGGCCGGACTGGCCGTTGCCGCGGCTTATTCGCCCGTTGCCGGAAGAATCAGCCATGGCTCACCTCTTCCGCCACGGCAGTCCCCGCTGCCACCGCGTCGCCGGCGTAGGGGTCGGCGACGCCAAGGGTCGCCAGGATCTCGGTTTCCAGGGTTTCCATCTCCGCCGCCTCGGCCGCGTCCGCGTGGTCGTAGCCCAACAGGTGCAGGGTGCCATGCACCAGCAGGTGGGCGCTGTGGTCGGCCAGGCTCTTGCCCTGCGCCGCAGCCTCCCGTGCGACAGTCTCGCGCGCCAGCACCACGTCGCCGAGCAGGCGCGGCATTCCGGCATCCGCGGTGCCGTCATCGGTCATGTTGGGAAACGACAGCACGTTGGTCGCGCTGTCTTTCTGCCGATAGCCGCGATTCAGTTCGCGCTGTTCGGCATCGTCGGTGAACACCAGGGAGATTTCCAGCGACCCGCTGCCGACCTCAAGGTGCGCCAGGGTTGCGCTCACCACCGAGCGGGCCTGCGTTTCCAGGTCCGCAAGAGCGTCCAGCCACGCCGCATCGTGCACCGACACGGCGATTTCCAAGCTCGTACTTTCAGGCTCGTCGCTCATCGCTTTTCGCGGCTGCGGGAAACGTCATCGTTCCCGGCCGAAGAGATCTCCTTCTCCAGACTTGCCGGCATCAAAGGCGGCGTAAGCGCGCACGATGCGGGTCACCAGGGAGTGACGCACCACATCGGCGGCGGTGAACTGCACGAAGGCGATGCCTTCCATATCGGCGAGGATACCTGCCGCCTCGCGCAGGCCCGAGGGGGCGCCCTTGGGCAGGTCGATCTGCGACAGGTCGCCGGTCACCACCATGCGGCTGTTTTCGCCGAGCCGGGTCAGCGCCATCTTCATCTGCACCGGCGTGGTGTTCTGGGCCTCGTCGAGAATGACGAAGGCGTTCGAGAGCGTACGTCCGCGCATGAAGGCGAGCGGCGCCACCTCGATCTCGCCGTTGCTGAGCCGGCTGGCCACCTGGGTGGCCGGCAGCATGTCGTAGAGCGCGTCGTAGAGCGGCCGCAGATAGGGATCGACCTTCTCATGCAGGTCGCCGGGCAGGAAGCCGAGGCGCTCGCCCGCCTCCACCGCCGGGCGCGACAGGATGATGCGCTCCACCGCGCCCTCCATCAGCATCGAGACCGCCATGGCCGCGGCGAGATAGGTCTTGCCGGTGCCGGCCGGGCCAATGCCGAACACCAGCTCGTGGCTGCGCAATGCCTGAATGTAGGTCTTCTGACCCGGCGAACGTGGCGTCAGCCGACGCTTGCGTGTGGCGATCGCCAACTCATCAGCGTGCACGGCACGCACCGCCTCGCGGCCGCTCTCGCTGTCCGGCGCCTGTATCGCCATGCGCACCACCGCATCGACCTCGCCATCGCCGACTTCGAGGCCCTTCTTCAGGCGCTGATAGAGGGCCGTCAGCGCCGCGTTGGCAGCCTCCACCGAGGCGGCGGGGCCGGAGATCGCCAGGCGGTTGCCGCGCGAGGCGAGGCTGACGCCGAGCTGCTGCTCGATGCGCAGCAGGTGCTGGTCGTGCTCGCCGTAGAGGAGCGGCAGCAGCGAGTTGTCGTCGAACTGGATGAACGTCGGTTCGCCGGCCTGGCCTGCAGTGACCCCGGGGAGACTGTCTGAGCTCAAGCTGTGATCCTTGCCGAAGAAGGGGCCCGAAGGGCCGAATGCGGCGCGCCGCCGCGACTCTCGCCACCGAGGCCTTCGGCATCGCAGGTCGGGCGGCCGGTAAGGCTGTTGGGATGGCCGGCCTCGATGCGCACTGGCACCACCTGGCCGACGAGGCGCCGCATCGCCGCCTGCGGGAGCGTCACATGCACCGACTGCATGTAGGGGCTGCGCCCGACCAGCTGGCCGGGCCGGCGTCCCGGACGCTCGAGCAGCACCGGCAGGTCGCGGCCGACGCAGGCGGCGTTGAAGGCCAGGGACTGCGCGCCGAGCAGCTGCTGCAGACCGGCCAGCCGCTCAGCCTTCATTGCCTCGGAAAGCTGGCTGTCCTCGACCGCCGCCGGGGTGCCGGGGCGCGGGCTGTACTTGAAGGAGTAGGCCTGTGCGTAGCCGACCGCGTTCACCAGTTTCAGGGTGTCGGCAAAGTCGGCGTCGCTCTCACCGGGAAAGCCGACGATGAAGTCGGAGGAGAGCGCCAGGTCTGGGCGCGCCCGGCGCAGCCGCTCGACGATCCTCAGGTAGTCCGCTGCGCCATGGCGCCGGTTCATCGCCGCCAGGATGCGGTCGGAGCCGGACTGCACGGGCAGGTGCAGATAGGGCATCAGCTTGTCGACTTCGCCGTGGGCGGCGATCAGATCGTCATCCATGTCGCGCGGGTGCGAGGTGGTGTAGCGCAGCCGGGTGATGCCGTCGATCTCCGCCAGGGCGCGGATCAGTCGGCCGAGCCCCCAGGTTCCGGACTTGGCGCTGCCCGCGTCGGGTGCATCGCCGTGGTAGGCATTAACGTTCTGGCCGAGCAGGGTAATCTCCTGCACGCCAGCGGCGGCCAGGCGACGCGCCTCGGCAAGCACCGCCGCCGCCGGCCGCGAGTACTCCGCGCCGCGCGTATAGGGCACCACGCAGAAGCTGCAGAACTTGTCGCAGCCCTCCTGCACCGAGACGAAGGCGGCCGGGCCGGACTCAGCCGCCTCCTCAGGCAGGTGGTCGAACTTGGATTCCACCGGAAAATCGATGTCCAGTACGCCGCGCCCGTCGGCGGCACGCGCCGCGCGGGCCACCAGCTCCGGCAGCCGGTGATAGGTCTGCGGTCCGAAGACGATATCCACCTGGGGCGCCCGGCGCAGTATTTCCTCGCCTTCGGCCTGGGCGACACAGCCGGCCACCGCCAGCAGCATGTCTTCGCCGCCGGCTTCGCGCTCCTGCTTGAAGGCGCGCAGGCGGCCGAGCTCTGAGAACACTTTCTCGGAGGCCTTCTCGCGGATATGGCAGGTGTTGAGGATCACCATGTCGGCGCCGCGCGGGCTGTCCACCAGTTTGTAGCCGAGTGGCGCCAGCACGTCGGCCATGCGGGCGGAATCATAGACGTTCATCTGGCACCCGTAGGTCTTGATGAACAGCCGCTTCTTGGACTTCTCGATCACCTGCTCCGTCCTGGCCGGACCCTGCCGCGCCATCTCCTGCCGTTCCGCTGCCATGCCCGGCCTCACGCGGCCGACGCCGCCACCGCTGCCGCCGGCGGCGACAACAGCGACTGCGGACGCCCCGAAAGGGCCGCCGCCACGCCCCGCGCCACCACCTCGTAGCAGTGATCGCTCAGGGCCCTGCGCGAACCGAATTGTTCCAAGGTCACCGGCTCGTGGAACTCCACCACCACCGTCACGCGGCCGAGGCTGATGGCGTGCCACAGGTGGGACCCGAGCTCCATGTCGCCGTACCAGGCGAGAAACGGCCTTAGATAGCGGCCCAGCGGCAGTCCGTCGAGTCTTGTATAGGCGATGGAGACCGGCTGCACCGTCAAGGGCTTGTCACGGGGGCGCTGCTCGGCAACCGAGAACAGGGCGCTTTTGAAGCTGAGGATCGAATTGCCGTCGCCCGAGGTGCCCTCGGCGAACAGAACCAAATCGTCGCCCGCCTCCAGGCGGCGGGACATCTCGTCGCGGTGTTCTGCGGCGCGGTGCGCGCGGCGCTCGACGAAGACGGTCTCCTGCAGCCTGGCGAGCCAGGCGAAGAAGGGCCAGGTCGCCACCTCGGCCTTGGCCACGAAGGAAGCTTTCAGGAGAGAGCCAAGCACTTCGATATCGAGGTAGGAGACGTGGTTGGCCACGTAGAGCGTCGGGTGGCCGCGCGACGGCTCCCCGTGGCGCTCGATCTCGATCCCGAGCAGGCGGCAGGTCCGCCCATGGTACCAGTACGGCAACCGCTTGCGCAGCGGCCAGCCGCAGCCCACCGCCAGCATCTGGACCGGCATGAGGGCAAGAGTAAGGCCTGCATAGGCCAGGAGGCGGCAGAGGGCGGTCGTCGGCGAGCCGAAGTTGGGTGCCGTCATGCCCCTCCGCCCGGTCCGTCGCCCGGGGTGCCGTCCTGATCGCCGCCGGCCTGCTCGTCGCGCTTGTAGTGGCGCAGGTACTTGTCGGTGACCCAGTCGGTTTTCACCACCACGCAGACGTCGGTGGTGCCGAACTCGTGGTCGACCACGGCGCCGTCGCCCACGAAGCCGCCGAGCCGCAGATAGCCCTTGATCAGCGGCGGCAGGGCCTGGCGCGCCTCTGAGATCTTCACCCGCTCGGGCGGCAGCAGGTTCATCGAGACATAGCGCTCCGGCACCGCACATGGCCTGAGGGCCGGCGGCGCCAGGTGATGGTGATGGAGGTAGGCGAGCGGCATGCGCAGCTGTTCGGGGTCGGTGCCCGGCAGGCTGGCGCAGCCGAACATGATGGTAATGTCGTAATAGAACACGTACTCGGCGATGCCGCGCCACAGCAGCTGCATGGTGGCGCCGCTGCGGTAGGTCGGATCGACGCAGGACCGCCCCAGCTCCAGGATCTCGCCCGGATAGGCGATCAGGCTGTCGATTTGGTATTCGTCGCTGGTGTAGAACTGGCCACGCCGGGCCGCGCCCTCGCGCCGCATCACCCGGTAGGTGCCGACGACGGCGTCGGGACCGACACCGCGCTCGGCGTCGAAGACCAGCAGGTGATCGCAGAAGTCGTCGAAGGAATCGAAGTCGCGCTCGGCCGCGGCCATCTCCGGCGTCGGCTTAGCCGCCATGGATTCGTAGAACACCCGGTAGCGCAGGGCCTGAGCGGCGCGGATCTCCGCGGCGTCCTCGGCCACGCGGATGCGCAGATTGCCGCCGCTGACGTCGACCGGACGATCTGATTTGGCTTCTGCGAGGCTCATCTTGCTCCCTTGCCGAGGGTCCGACCGCACCCTGTCGGCAGACACCTCAGGCTTTTCCCTTGGACTCTTCGCTGTCCTTGCGCTTGCCGTCGAGGCGGACGCCGAAGAGCTCAAGACGATGGTCGACGAGGCGATAGCCGAGCGTCCGGGCGACCTCCGACTGCAGGCGTTCGATCTCCTCGTTGGAGAATTCCACCACTTCGCCGGTCTTCACGTCGATGAGGTGATCGTGGTGCTCCTCCGGCCGCTCCTCGTAGCGGGCCCTCCCGTCGCCGAAATCATGCCTCTCGAGAATGCTGGCCTCCTCGAAGAGCTTCACCGTCCGGTAGACCGTGGCGATGGAAATCCGCGGATCGCGCTCAATCGCGCGATGATAGACGAGCTCGACATCCGGGTGATCGGTCGATTCCGACAGCACTCGCGCAATGACGCGGCGCTGCTCGGTCATCTTCAGCCCCTTCTCGATGCACAGTTTCTCCAAGCGATCAGACATGACGCACCAAGTTCTGTTTCTACCCTACGGCAAGCCCCAGGACACTCTGACGGGGATGCCGCCAAGCGGCTTACCCAGGGCGTCCGGCTCGGGACCAATGGCGTCACTATAACGGAAAAAGCGCCGCCCGCCTAATGGCGGCGACGCCGTTTTCCCAGCCGCGCCGCATTCGCGGGGGCAACAGCCCTGCCTACACTTTGCGCCGGGCGCGGGTGCCGAGGCCGATCTGCTTGGCCAGCTTGCTGCGTTGGCGCGCGTAGTTGGGCGCCACCATGGGATAGTCCGCCGGCAGGCCCCAACGCTCCCGGTAGTCGTCCGGCGACATGTCGTAGGCCGTCTTGAGGTGGCGCTTGAGCATCTTCAGCTTCTTGCCGTCCTCCAGGCAGATGATGAACTCCGGCGTCACCGACTTCTTGATCGGCACCGCGGGCGACGGCCGCTCGGGCTCGCGCTCCCGCGGGCTGCCGACGCTCGACAGGGTGTCGTAAACGTCGCGGATAATCATCGGCAGCTCGGTTGCCGCGACAGAATTATTCGAAACGTGGGCGGCGACAATGTTAGTCGTCAAAGAAAGCAACTCGCTTTGCTTCGCTTGATCGGACATTGATCTATTGGACTCCTTCAAATCGCTTCGGCTTATATAAAAACTCTTGGAGCGGGAATCAACATTATTGAAGAGAAAAAAATACTCGGAAACAGTGACAAAGTCCTCGAGTATTGTACTTGTGCCCGCAACAGTCCTTTTCATTTAACTAAAAATCTTTGAAGAGCTGGCCTTTGGCCGAAGGGCAGCGACAACGGCGAAGGCCCTGGCGCCTCAGATTATTGGGGCCTCCGCAGCCTCGAGGGGGCGGGCGAAGAGGATCGCATCTTGCCGTGAGTTGTCCGGCAAAAGGTAATAATTCCTGCGTCGCCCCACTTGCGCAAAGCCTTCGGCGCTATAGAAAGCCTGCGCAGCCGCGTTGCTCTCGGCCACTTCAAGCTGCAGGCGGCGGGCGCCACGCCCGGCGGCAGCAGCCGCGGCCGCCCGCAGCAGGCGCCGGCCGTGGCCGGCGCGGCGGTGCCCGGCGAGAATGCCGAGCGAGAGGATCTCTGCCTCCTCGAAGAGGGCCTGGGCCAGCAGGAATCCGATCGGCGCGCCCCCCAGCACTGCCAGCAGGCCGAAAGCGCCTGGCAGGGCCAGGATCTCGGCCATCGCGCGGGCCGTCCAAGCTGTTCCCGCAAAAGCTTCATTGCCGGCGGCTTCAAAACACCGGGAATTGAGTTCGGCCAGCACCGCCACGTCGCAGGGGCCCGCCTCCCGGATCGTCGCGGCACCTGCCTGCAGGCCGCGGGGAGCCGGAAAGTCCGGAACCGGGGCGCTCACGGACGCGGCGCTCCCTTGCGGCCGGCCGGCAGCGGGGCGGCAGCCTTTGGCGGCGTGACGTCAGGCGGCCGCAGATAGACCGGCTGCACCGCGGAGGTGCCGCCGGCCGCCGGATCGCGCAGGGCGGCGCGCGCGGCCAGCAGAGCGGCGTCAGCGGACCCGGCCGCAGCGGCGGCGAGCGCGTCCTGCCGCCCGGCGGCGGCGAGCGCCGCCAGGGCACGCGCGGCGGCATCTCCAGTCACCACCAGCTGGCCCGCCGGCAGGGCGGCGGCGAGATCCTCCAGGGCAACCTCTGCAGGCGCCCCGAGCGGCGCCAGGTCGCTGTCGAAGATCTGCATGAAGAGTTCGTTGCGCTTGGAGTCGATGGCCGCCAGCACCTGGCGGCCGGCACGCTCCACGTCACTCGCCGCGGCGGCGGCAACTTCGAAGGATGTGACCCCGATGAGCGGCAGGCCGCGTGCCAGCGCCAGGCCGCGCGCCGTGGCGAGGCCGATCCGCACCCCGGTGAAGCCGCCCGGCCCGGTGGTCACGGCGAGCGCATCGAGATCGGCGAAGCCGCCACCCCATTCCGCCATCACCTCGGCGATCATCGGCACCAGGCTTTCCGACTGGCCGCGGGCCATGGCGGCGAAGCGCCTTACGGCGACACGCTGGCCGTCCCAGAGCGCCACCGAGCAGGAGGCGCCGGCGGCATCCATCGCCAGCAGCCTGAGCGAGCGCGGCGCCATCACGGCCTATCCCCGCGAGCCGGGCCCGTGCTACCAGGAGGGACCCTTTCCCTGCGCAGCTGCCGAAAGCCCCTTCCCAGATGACCCTCGTCGCCCTCACTGCGTCCGAGTTCGACCTCGATATCGCACTCGCCTACGCCACGCCGGAGAACGTCACCGGCAAGCAGATCTACGCCCGCGCAGAGGCCCAGCTGCATCCCGACGCCGCGGCGGCCCTCAGACGGGCGATCGCCCTCGCCGCGCCGCTCGGCCTCAGATTCCGCATCTTCGACGCCTTCCGTCCGGTCGAAGCGCAGTGGCGCCTGTGGGAGGTTTTTCCAGACCCGGAGTTCGTCGCCGACCCGCGGGAGGGCTCCAACCACTCGCGTGGCGTCGCCGTCGACCTCACGCTCACCGAGGCGGCGACCGGCGCGGCGCTGGACATGGGCACGCCCTTCGACGATTTCACGGCGCTGTCGCACCACGGGCGCGCCGATCTGCCGCCGGCTGTGCAGCGCAACCGCGCGATCCTGCTCGGCCTGATGACCGCCGCCGGCTGGAACTGGAACCGCTTCGAGTGGTGGCATTATCAACTCTTCGAGCCGCGACGCTATCCGCTGCTGGCCGACGCCGCCGCACCGCGCCGGCTGATGGCCGCATGAGACGCCGCTAGAGCAACTGGCAGGCTTCGTCGAACTCCAGCCGCGCGGCGCGCGGCCTCAGCAGCGCCGGGTCGCCATGGCCGAGATTGCAGAGGAAGTTCGAGCGCCAGGAGGTGCCGGCGAAGAAGGCCTCATCCACCTTCTTGCGGTCGAAGCCGGACATCGGGCCGCAGTCGAGCCCGAGCGCCCGAGCCGCGACGATGAAGTAGGCACCCTGCAGGCTGCCGTTGCGCATCGCCGTCTCGGCGATCAGCTCGGTCTTGCCGGCGAAGATCTTGCGCCCGTCGCGGCGCGGCGCGAGCTTGGGGAAGAACTCGTAGAATTCCAGGTCGTAGGCGACGATCGCGGTGACCGGCGCCGCCATGGTCTTGTCGACGTTGCCGCTGTCGAGTGCCGGGCGCAGCTTCTCCTTGGCCGCCGCGCTGCGCAGGAAGGCGACGCGCAGCGGGCAGCAGTTGTCGCTGGTCGGCCCCATCTTGGCGAGGTCGTAGATCGCTTCCAGCAGGACGTCGCTCACGACCTCGTCGCGCCAGGCACGATAGGTGCGCGCCTGGCGGAAGATCTTGTCCAGTCCGGCATCGCTCAAGATTTCGTTCACGCCTTATCCCTTTCTTAAGCTCCAATCGCCACGCTGCTGCCCGGCGCGGGACGAAACGGCCCTACCTTGGCGCCTGGCGGCGAGGTCGGCAAGCCTGATAGGTCTCATCGAATCAGGCAGATGCCGCCCGCACAGCAAGCCTTCCACAACGCAGACGGAGGATGCTGACATGCGATGGCTTCAGAATCTGCAATGGGGTCCGCTGCCAGCTATCTGCCTGGCGGCAGTGCTCTGCATGAGCACGGTCGTGCCGGTCGCCGCCCAGCAGCAGGAATCTCCCGCCCCGCAAAGCCTGTCACCCGACTACGGCGCCGTGGCGCTGATGTACCATCGCTTCGGCGAGGACTCTCTGCCCTCCACCTCCGTGCGCCTCACCCAGTTCGAGGCGCACCTTGCCGAGCTGACTTCCGGCAGCTACCAGGTCATGGCGCTGCCGGAGATCGTCGCCCGCCTCAGCGCCGGCGAGACCCTGCCGGCACACGCGTTGGCGATCACCATCGACGACGCCGCGCTCTCGGTCTATCGGGAGGCCTGGCCGCGCCTGAAGGCGCTGAACCTGCCCTTTACCCTCTTCGTCTCCACCGAACCGCTCGACCTCGGCCTCGCCGGCTACATGAGCTGGACACAGCTGCGCGAGATGGCGGCCGATCCCCTGGTGACCATCGGCAACCACGGCGACAGCCACGCCCACATGGCCTGGCTCGATCCTGCCGCCCAGCGCGACGACATCGCCAAGGCGGCGGAACGCCTTACCGCCGAGCTTGGTGAGACACCCCGGCTGTTCGCCTATCCCTACGGCGAGGTGAGCCTTGCGCTGCGCCAGGGCGTCGTCGAGGCCGGCTTTGCCGCCGCCTTCGGCCAGCATTCCGGAGCGATCGGTGCGTTCTCCGACCGCTTCGCCCTCCCCCGCTTTCCGATCAACGAGGCCTATGGCGAGCTGGAGCGCTTTCGCCTGGTCGCCAATGCCCTGCCGCTGCCGGTCGACGGCGTGACCCCGACTGACACGGCTCTCGTCGACCCGGGCGCGAACCCGCCGAACTTCGGCTTCACCGTGGCCGCGTCCCTTGGCAGCCTCGACGCCCTCAACTGCTTCGCCTCGGCCGGGGAACCAGAGCTGCTGCGCCTTGATCAGCGCATCGAACTGCGCTTCGCGGCGGCCCTGCCGGCCGGGCGTGTGCGCATCAACTGCACCCTGCCTGCCGCCGGGGGCCGCTGGCGCTGGTTCGGTGTTCAGTTCGTGGTGCCGGAAAGCGCGCGACCTTGAGGCTCAGCGCCGCTCGCGTAGGCGCAGGTCATCGAGCGACTGTAGCCCGTTGCTGCGGATCAGCTCGCTGAGCGCGGCGATGTAGTCCGGCCCTTCTTCCGAATAGCTCTGCAGACCGTGCACCAGCTCCAAGGCGTGCAGTGGCACGCCCAGGGCGCGGGCGCGGGCGCGGCGGTCACGCAGTTCCTGGTAGGCCGCATGGCTGTTCAGGTTGTGCAGGTAGGCGCGCACGGCACTCATCAGGTCGGGGAAGGCGCGCACCTTGAAGTCCTTGCGCTCGGCCTCGGCAGGGGTCAGGCCGATGGCGTCGTCGCCCCAGCTGCGCTGGCCGAAGAGCGCATTGGCGCGCTGCGCAAATCGCGAGGTGCCCCAGCCGCTTTCCTGCGCCGCTTGCGCCAGGGCGAGGCTCGGCGGCACCGCGTCGATGCGGCTCAACAGATCCGCCGCATCGCCGGCCTCGGCACCGTACCAGTAGGTGACGGATTCGAGCCACAGGGCATCGGTCGCGCCGAGTTGACCCTCGGCCTGGGCATCGAGCGCCGCCATCACCTTGCCGCGGGCACGTTGCAGCTCGCGGTTGGCCTGCAGCACCAGCGGCAGCAGGCTGCGCACGAAGAGCGCCTTGCGTGTTTCGGCATCGTCGACCCGCGCCATGTCGCGGGGCAGGGCGGTCACCGCCAGGCGCGGCACGCCGAGCCCGTCGTCTTCGCGCAGATCGGACAGGCGATAATCGTGTTCGGCGAAGAGCCGTTCCAGATCGTCGGCGTCACGCAGGTAGACGCGGCGCAGAGCCGGGCTGTCGGCCTCAAGACCGAATTCCTGCCAGGCGGAACGGGGCGGGGGATCGGCCCTCTGCCAGCTCGCGATCATGAGAAAGCAGGCGAAGAGCGCCAGCAGCGCCGTGCTGCGGCCGGCAAGGTCGCGGTTGACGGCTCGGGCGAAACGCACTGCGGCCGGCTGCCATGCGGAAATGAAAGCTGCTACCTGAACCCCCATGTCGCCTCACCGCTCCGCTGCGTTGTTGATTTATGGAGTGCAGTCTCGACAGGGGGCAGGTTAGGGGCGGCTTCGCGAAGATTTCGTTATCGCAGGGTCAGGGCGGGGCACCGGCAGCCTGGCCGGATGCGCACAATCTCGGCAAAAAGCCATGCAGAAACATCGCCTTGCCACGGCTGTCGCGGTGGCAAATACGTGACTTCGAAAAGCCGCCAGTGTGCTCTGGGGAAAGAGTCCGGTTT
This sequence comes from uncultured Pelagibius sp., assembly GCA_964472095.1. Lineage (GTDB taxonomy): Bacteria > Pseudomonadota > Alphaproteobacteria > Kiloniellales > Kiloniellaceae > Pelagibius. Next base: position 43,326 of record CAYYIV010000030.1, on the reverse strand, counting down.
AAAGAACCGGGCGCACTTCAACCACTTCGGGAATATAATGCCGCAGCATGTTCTCGATGCCCATTTTCAAGGTGGCCGTCGAGCTCGGGCAGCCTGAGCAGGCGCCCTGCATGTGCAGGTAGACGACGCCCTTGTCGAAGCCGCGGAACACGATGTCGCCGCCGTCCTGCGCCACCGCTGGGCGCACCCGGGTGTCCAGCAGTTCCTTGATCTGGCTGATCACCTCGCTGTCCTCGCCGTCGCTGTGGCCCTCGTCGCCGGCGGCCGCATCGTCCAGCAGCACCGGGCGCCCGGCGGTGAAATGCTCCATGATGACGCCGAGGATGGCCGGCTTCATCAGGTACCACTCGCGTGCGTCTTCCTTGGTGACAGAGACGAAATCCGTGCCGAAAAACACCCCGACCACGCCCTCGACGGCGAACAGGCGCTCGGCGAGCGGCGAGCGCTCGGCGGAGGCCGCATCGGGGAAGTTGGCGGTTCCCGTGGCCAGCACCTCGCGTCCGGGCAGAAACTTCAAAGTGGCGGGGTTCGGGGTCTGTTCGGTCTGGATGAACATCGGGCGGCATCTCCACAAGGATCTTCGAGCCTGAATGTGGGCCGCGCAGAAGGCCGCTTCAAGCGCAATCGGCCTAAATCAGACCAATTTACTCAGGTTTGGTCAAGAGCGGGCTGATCACCCCCTCTGCGGCCCGCATCAGGTGACCGCGTCGATCTCCTCGGCGGTCATCGAATCAGGCACGATGGTAACCGGAATATGTAGCCGGCCGAGGAACTTGCTGGTCAAGGCGGAGACCAGCGGGCCGGGGCCGCGCTTGCCAGTAGAGGCGCCGAGCACCAGGATCGAGATGTTGGGTTCCTCGTCCAGCAGGGCCAGCAGTTCGTCGCGGCGGTCGCCCTCGCGCACATAGAGCACCGGCAGGGAGCCGGCCAGATCGTTGACCTCGGCGGCGAGGCGCTGCAGCACCTGTTCGGCCTCGGTGCGGGCCTCCTCGCGCATCAGATCGCCGACCGACATCCAGTGCTGGAACTCGGAGGGCTCCACCACGTAGAGCATGGCCACCTTGCCGCCGGTACTGCGCGCGCGCAGGGCGGCAAAGCGCAAGGCCACGCGCATTTCCTCGGTCTCGTCGACGACCACCAGAAAGACGCGGCTTTCGCGGGATCCTGCTTTGCTTTGCGGGGACCCGCCTTCGGGCGCCACCGCGTGGGGCTCCGCAGGCGGATTGGCCGTCGTAGGAGTGACGTCTGCCATGCGGGGGATCCTTATGTCGTTCTTCTCTTCGGGGATAGGCGTCCTCGATGGCGAATCCTGCCATCAGCGGATGCGGCAGCGCAATCGTCCCGTTGGCCGCCGACGGCAGTCCAGGCCGGTCCCTTCCGGGCGCAGGCTAGGGACGAAGAAACCCTACGATATCATAGACTTCGGACAGAATCGGGGCGGCGATATCGGCCGCCCGCTCGGCACCCTCGCGCAGCACCGCGTCGACGTGGGCCGGATCGTTCACCATTCGTTTCATCTCCTCGCCCATCGGCCCGAGGCGGGCCACCGCGACCTCGGTCAGCGCCTGCTTGAAGTCGGCGAAGCCCTTGCCCTCGAACTCGGACACCACCTCGGAAAGGCTGCGGTCGGTGAGGGCGGCGAAGATGGTGAGCAGGTTCGCCGCCTCCGGCCGCGCTTGACGGAAGGCGGCGGTGAACTGGCCGTCAGGGCCGACCACCGAGGGGGCCGGCAGCAGCTCCGAGTCGCTGGTGGCGCGGCGGATCTTCTTTGCCACGGTGTCGCCGTCGTCGGTCATGTTGATGCGCGCGGCGTCCGACGCATCGGAGCTGCTCATCTTTTTGGTACCGTCGCGCAGCGACATGACGCGGGTCGCGGTGCCCTGGATCAGCGGCTCGACGATGGGAAAATACTCGATGCCGTAGTCATTGTTGAACTTTTGGGCGATGTCGCGGGTCAACTCCAGGTGCTGCTTCTGGTCCTCGCCGACCGGCACGTGGGTGGCCTTGTAGACCAGAATGTCGGCGGCCATGAGGTTCGGGTAGACGTAGAGGCCGGAGGACGCGTTCTCGCGGTTCTTGCCCGCCTTGTCCTTGAACTGGGTCATGCGGTTCAGCCAGCCGATCCGCGTCACACAGTTGAACACCCAGGCGAGCTGCGAATGGGCGGCGACCTGCGACTGGTTGAAGATGATCGAGGTCTTCGGATCGATGCCGGCAGCGAGATAGCCGGCCGTCACCTCCCGGGTGCGCTCGCGCAGCACCTTGGGATCCTGCCACAGCGTGATGGCGTGCTGGTCGACCACGCAGTAGATGCAGTCGAAGTCCTGCTGCAGGGCCACGAAGTTGCGGATGGCCCCGAGATAGTTGCCAAGGTGCAGGTTGCCGGAGGGCTGAACGCCCGAAAAGATCCGTTTCATGTCCAGGTTACGTGAGGTGATCGAAGCAGCGATGGACCGGCGCCAGGCGGCACCCGGTGGAGCGTGGGGGGTTATCGCTGGCCAGCCGGGGGCGGTCAAGGACTCTGCGCGGGCGGGCTCAGTCCGCCGGCGGGGCCGCCGGGGCGCGCCGCCGGAAAGCGCCGGCAAGGTCGCTGCGCGCCACGGCGCCGAGGCCGAAGGCGAGCCCGCCGTACACTAGCAGCCCGACGGCGACGAGGATCGCCAGCGCTGTCGCCCGGGCGGTGAAGCTGCCGCTCAGCCAGCTCTCGGTGCCGAGCTGTGCCGCCCAGAGCGCCACCCCCATGCCCGCCGAGGCACCCAGGATGCGCGGCAGGCGGGCGCGGAAGCGATCGTCGAGGCGGCAGAAGCCGAAGCGCCGCAGGGAGAGCGCCAGCAGGCCGGCGTTGAGCCAGGCGGCCAGCGCCGTCGCCAGCGCGATGCCGACGTGGCGCAGCTGCCAGAACAGCAGCACGCTGAGGATGATGTTGGCGACCACCGAGATCACCGAGTAGCGAAACGGCGTCACCGTGTCCTCGCGGGCATAGAAGGCCGGCTGCAGGATCTTCGTCAGCACATAGGCCGGCAGCCCCCAGGCGAAGGCAACCAGCGCCGCCGCGGTGGCGGCCGCGTCGGCGGCGCCGAAGCGGCCGTGCTGGAACAGGCCGCCGATGATCGGCCCGGCGATGACGACAAGCGCCACCGTCGCCGGCAGGGTGAGCAGGAGGGCGAACTCCAGCCCGCGGTTCAGGCTGTGCAGAGCCTGCGCCTCGGCACCGGCACGCAGCTTGCGCGCCATGTCCGGCAGCAGGACGATGCCGATGGCGATGCCGATGAGTCCGAGCGGCAACTGGTAGACGCGGTCGGCGTAGTAGAGAAAGGAAAAGGCACCCTCCTGCCAGGAAGCGATGGAGGAGCCGACGAAGATGTTGATCTGCAGGGCACCGGCCGAGAGCATGCCCGGCAGCATCAGCGCCAGCAGGCGCTTCACCCCCGGCGTCATGCGCGGGCGCGGGAAGCGCAGCGCCATGCCGGCCCGCTTGGCGGCAACCACCAGGAACAGCAGCTGTGCGGCGCCAGAGGCGCAGACCGCCCAGGCCATGACGTGGCCCGGGACGTCGCTGAAGAAGGGCAGCAGCGTTACCAGGGCGGCGATGAAAATCACGTTGAGCAGGATTGGCGCCGCCGCCGCCGCCGCGAAGCGGTATAGCGAATTCAGAATGCCGCTCAAAAGCGCCACCACTGCCATGAACAGCAGATAAGGGAAAGTAATGCGCGTCAGGTCGACGGCGAGGGCGAGCTTCTCCGGGTCCTGCGAGAAGCCGGAGCCGATGAGGTAGATGAACCAAGGCATGCCTGCCATGCAGAGCGCCGAGACCACCAGAAGGGCGGTGACCAGCACCGACAGCGCCTCCTCCGCGAAGCGCCGGGCCGCGGCCTCGCCTTCCTGCTCCAGGCGGCGCGCAAACAGCGGCACGAAGGCGGAATTGAAGGCGCCCTCGGCGAAGAGGCGGCGGAACAGGTTGGGCAGCCGAAAGGCGGCGAAAAAGGCGTCAGCCACGGGGCTGGCGCCGACCACATTGGCGATCATGATGTCGCGCACGAAGCCGAGGACACGGCTGATGCCGGTATAGCCCCCGACGGTGGCAACGGAACGGACGAGGCTCATGCCGGAGACTACTTAGAGAAATGTGGCGAAACTGCAAACAGCGAAACGCGGCACCGAGCCGGCGGCACCGCTAGCGCGACTTTCGCGCCGGGGCCTTGCGGGTGCCCGACCTGGCGGTGGTGGCCTTGCGCGCGACACGTTTCGGCGCGGCCAGCTTGTTTTCCGAGGCTTTCTGGACCGGCGCCTTCTTCGCCGCCGGCTTCTTCGCCGGTTTGGCCACCGGAGCGCAGTCGCCTTCCTCCAGCACGGCGAGCAGCTTCTTCTCGATGGCACGCAGCTTCAGCTTGCTCTCGATCTTGCTGCCGAGCGCGTCTTGCACATAGAAGACGTCCACCGCACGCTCGCCGTAGGTGGCGATGCGCGCCGACTTGATCATCAGGTTGAGGCGCGTCAGCGTCTGGGTCACAAGGTAGAGCAGGCCGGGACGGTCGCGGCCGTTGACCTCGATCACCGTGTGGCTGCGGCTCGCCTTGTCGTCGATGAGCACCCGCGGCGAGACCTTGAAGACCTTGAAGCGGCTCGGGATCGGCGACTGCTGGGCCTGCAGCTCCTGCAGCGGCCTGAGGCGCCCGGCCAGCGACTGCTCGATGATGGAGGACAGCCGCGCCAGCTTGCCGGGCTGGTCGAAGGCACCGCCCTGGGCATCCTCGACATAGAAGGAGTCGAGCGCCATGCCGTTCGACAGGGTGAAGATACGCGCCGCGGTGATCGAGGCACCGGCCACCGCCATGGCGCCGGCAATGCGGCTGAACAAACCGGGGTGGTCGGGCGTGTAGACCGTCACTTCGGTGGCCTGGCGGTAACGGTCGACCCGGGTGTCGATGGTCAACGGCGCGCCGCGCGCCTCGGCCTCGTACACCAGGCGGGCGTGGCGCAGGTGGCTGTCGCTGTCGAGGCCGCTCCAGTAGGAGGGATAGCCACGGCGCAGGTGGGTGGTGATGTCCTTGGCGCTCCAGCCCGCCTCCCTCAGCTTCTCCTTCAGCTCGTCCTTGGCGGCTCGCACGCGGGCGTCACGCCCTTCCGCGGCGAGGCCGCCGGAGAGCAGCGACTCGGTGCGCCAGTAGAGGTCGCGCAGCAGGGCCGCCTTCCAGGCGTTCCACACATTGGGGCCGACGGCGCGGATGTCGGCGACGGTCAGCACCAGCAGCAGGCGCAGGCGCTCGGACGATTGCACAAGCTCGGCGAAGTCGCGGATGGTCTTGGGGTCGTCAATGTCGCGCTTGAAGGCGGTGTCGCTCATCGCCAGGTGATGCAGCACCAGCCAGGACACCGTTTCGGTCTCCGCTTCGTCAAGGCCGAGGCGCGGACAGACCTTCTGTGCCACCTTGGCCCCGAGTTCCGAGTGGTCGCCCTGGCGGCCCTTGGCAATGTCGTGCAGCAGCACTGCCATGTAGAGCACGCGGCGCGACAGCACCTTGTGCACCACCTCGCTGGCGATCGGCGCTGCCTCGGCAAGGCGGCCCTGCTCGATGGCATGCAGGATGCCGATGGCGAAGATCGTGTGCTCGTCCACCGTATAGTGGTGGTACATGTTGTACTGCATCTGCGCCACCACGCGCCCGAAGTCCGGCAGGAAGCGGCCGAACACCCCGGCCTCGTTGAGGCGGCGCAGCGTGGTCTCCGGATCCTTTTCCGAAGTCAGCATGTCGAGGAAGAGGGCGTTGGCCTTGGGATCCTCGCGCAGCTTGCTGTCGACCAGCTTCAGCTTGCGGGTGATCGCGCGCAGGGTTTCCGGATGGATGTCGAGGTCATGCGTCTGGGCGACCTGGAAGATGCGCAGAAGCTCTACCGGGTTCTCGCTGAAGACCTCGGGCGAAGTCACCGTGAGGCGGTCGCCCTCGAGGCCGAAGCCCTCCACCTTGCGGCGGCGTTTCAACGTCGGCAGCCGGAAGCGCGAGCGCCTGTTGTGCTCGGCCTCGATGACGGCGCAGAAGATGCGCGTCAGGTCACCGACTTCCTTGGCCACGAGAAAGTAGCGCTTCATGAAGCGCTCGACGTCCATCAGGCCCGCATGCGCGGTAAAACCCATGCGCGGCGCAATCTCTTTCTGCATGTCGAAAGTCAGCCGCTCGTCGGCGCGGCCGGAGAGGTAGTGCAAGTGGCAGCGCAGCGTCCAGAGGAAGTTCTGCGCCTTCTCGAAGCTGCGCACCTCGGCTGCCGTGAACACCTTGCGCTGCACCAGAGTGGCGATGTCGTCGACGTTGTAGAGAAACTTGGCGATCCAGAACAGCGTGTGCAGGTCGCGCAGGCCGCCCTTGCCCTCCTTGATGTTGGGTTCGAGCTGGTAGCGCGAGCCGCCGAAGCGGTCGTGACGCGCCTTGCGCTCGCTGAGCTTCGCCTCGATGAACTTGGTGGCACCGCCCGACTGGACATCCTTCTGAAAGCGCTGGCGTAGCTCGCGGTAAAGCGCCTGGTCGCCCCACAGCCAGCGCGCCTCCAGCAGCGCGGAGCAAATCGTGACGTCGCCCTTGGCGAGGCGGATGCACTCGTTCACCGAGCGCGTCGCGTGGCCGACCTTGAACCCCATGTCCCACAGCAGATAGAGGATCTCCTCGATCACCTGCTCGCTGCGGGGGGTCAGCTTGTAGGGCAGCAGGAACAAGAGATCGATGTCGGACTGCGGCGCCAGCTCGCCACGCCCGTAGCCGCCGACCGCCACCATCGACAGCCGCTCGCCGGTCGAAGGATTGGCCAGCGGATAGAGCCGCTGTCCGACGTGGTCGTAGGCCGCGCGGATCAGCTGGTCGATCAGATAGGCCTCGGAACGCACCGTCGCGGTGCCGCTGGCACCGTCCTCCTCGAAGCGGCGCCTCACCTCGGCGCGGCCGGCGGCCAGTTCCTCCTTCATCAACGCCAGCACGGCGGCACGCTGCTGCGGTCCGGCTTCGGTATCCTGACCGATCTGCTCCAGGCGCGCGGTCAGGCGGCGGCGGTTGACGATGGCGCGGGGGTTTTCAATCTGCGTGCCGGCGACCGTGTCCTCGCCAGCCGCGTCCGGGGCCTCCGCCGACTCCGCGGAAACCTTGGCCCGCACCTGCTCGGGCGCGGCATGATCGAGATCGAGACTGCTGGGCATGCTATCCTTCACATCGGCCCTTGCCGGAGGTTTTTCCAGGGCCCTGCGGCCGCCGGCACCATCGCAGACCTGCCTAGGCGCCGGGCGCCTGTAAAACACGCCCTTTCGCCCTAAATATCGAACACTATGACACGAATCCTCTTTGCCGTCTTAAGCGCCGTTCGCAAGCACACAAAACTGGGCCCCACGGTGGGGGCGATGCTCGCCGTGCTGCTGGCCGGCTGCGCCGGGTCGTCCGACGCACCGCGGCCGATGCACATCGCCGCCCGGGTAGCGGGCGAGACGCTGCTGCTCGAGGTCAGCGAGATTCCGCCGGGCCGCGAGATCACTGCCGCAGTGCTGGTCGATGCCGGCGGCGGCGAGACCCCGGCGCGAGAGCGCGAACTGATCACCCGCGAGGAGGGCAGCGGCGGCAATGCCGGGCCCGGTGTCGGCGTCGGCGCCAGCGGCGGCTCCTCCAGCGGAATCCGGCCCCACATCTCCCTCGGTTACCTCTTCCGCGGCGACGACTCCGTCAGGCGCAGCCAGCGGATGACGGCAGAGATCCCGCTCACCGACCCCGCCGCCTACGCCGCCGGCCACCGCGACTGGCGCATCGTCCTGCGCTACCGAGACCAACTGGGCGAGCCGCAGCAGGTCAGCGTGCCGGCACCGGCCCCCTGAGCCTCAAGCCTCGGAAAGCGCCTTCAGGCGGTAGAGCAGATCCAGCGCTTCGCGTGGGCTGAGGGCGTCGGGATTGACGTCCTGCAAAGCCGCCTCCACCGCGCTTTCCCTGGCCGCCGGCGCTGCCGCCTTGGCGGCGGTGGCGGCGAACAGCGGCAGGTCGTCGGCCAGCCGCGCGAGGGCGCCGGCCTGCTCGCCCTGTTCCAGACTGGTCAGCACCGCCTCGGCACGGGCGATGGCCGCCTTCGGCAGGCCGGCCAGCTTGGCCACGTGAATGCCGTAGGATCGATCGGCCGTCCCCGCCGTCACCTCGTGCAGAAAGACCACGTCGCCCTGCCATTCCTTCACCCGCATACTGTGGCAGGCCAGCGAGTCGAGCTTGGCCGCAAGACTGGTCAGCTCGTGATAGTGGGTGGCGAAGAGGGTGCGGCAGGCATTCACCTCGTGCAGGTGTTCCAGGCAGGCCCAGGCGATGGAGAGCCCGTCGAACGTCGCCGTGCCGCGGCCGATCTCGTCGAGGATGACCAGAGCGCGCGGCCCCGCCTGGTTGAGGATGGCGGCGGTCTCCACCATCTCCACCATGAAGGTGGAGCGGCCGCGGGCCAGGTCGTCGGCGGCGCCGACCCGCGAGAAAAGACGGTCGACCACTCCGATGTGGGCGGCCTCCGCCGGCACGTAGCTGCCCATCTGCGCCAGCACCGCAATGAGGGCATTTTGCCTGAGGAAGGTGCTTTTGCCGGCCATGTTGGGGCCGGTCACCAGCCAGATCCTGCCCTTTCCGTCATGACCGCCCTCCAGACGGCAGTCGTTGGCAACGAAGCCGCTCTCCTGCGCCGCGGCCAGGGCCGCCTCGACCACCGGATGGCGCCCGGCAGTGACATGGAAGGCGGTCGAGCCGTCGATGCGCGGGCGGCACCAGCGCTGGCTCACCGCCAGTTCGGCCAGCGCGGCGGCAACGTCGAGCGCCGCCAGGGCACGCGCCGCAAGGCCGATCTCCTCGGCGCGCTGCAGCACCTCGCCGACCAGGTCGTGGACCAGTTGCAGCTCGAGGGCGAGGGCGCGCTCGGCGGCGCTGGCGATCTTCTGCTCCAACTCCGACAGTTCCACGGTGGAGAAGCGCTTGGCCGAAGCCAGCGTCTGGCGGTGGATGAAGGGGCTTTCCGGCCCGGTCTCGATCTTGTCGGCGTGGGTCGGCGTCACCTCGATGAAGTAGCCGAGCACGTTGTTGTGCTTGATCTTCAGCGAGGCCACGCCGCTGTCCCGGGCATAGCGCTGCTGCAGGCCGGCGATCAGCTTGCGGCTGTCGTCGCGCAGCGCTCGCAGCTCATCGAGGTTTTCGTCGTAGCCTGCGGCGATGGCGCCGCCGTCGCGCGCCAGCAGCGGCGGCTCCGGGGCCAGGGCGCGGGCCAGCCGCCCGATCAGGGTGTCGTGCAGGCCAAGGTCACGGATCGCGTCGGCCAGCAAACCGGGTGCAGCACCGTCCTGCCGCAGCAGGCCGCGCAGTGCCGTCGCCACGGCCAGGGCATCGCGGATCGCCGCCAGGTCGCGCGGGCCGCCGCGACCGAGGCTGAGGCGGGAGAGGCCGCGCTCGATGTCCGGACAGCGGCGCAGGCGGGCGCGCAAATCCTGGCGCAGGGCCTCCGCGTCGATGAAGTGGGCGATGAGGTCGTGGCGTCCGGCGATCGCCGCGGGATCGGTCAGCGGCGCCGCAAGCCGCGTCGCCAGCAGCCGCGCGCCGGCGCCGGTCACCGTGCGGTCGATGGTCGCGAGCAGGGACCCGGCGCGCCCGCCGGTCAGCGCCTCGGTGAGTTCCAGGTTGCGCCGGGTCGCCGCGTCGATCTCCATCACCGCGCCGGCGGCGAGGCGCCGCGGCGGCAGCAGGCGGGGCAGGCGGCCCTTTTGGGTCAACGCCACGTAGTCGACCAGGGCGCCGGCGGCGGCCAGCTCGGCGCGGCCGAAGGCGCCGAAGGCATCGAGCGCCTTCACCTCGAAGATCTCCTCCAGGCGGCGGGCCCCGTTGGCGCTGTCGAAGCGCGCGGTCGGCAGCGGCGTCAGGCGGTCCTTCAGGGAGCCAAAGGCCTCGAATGCCCCCCCTTTCGAGATGTCTTGCCGCTCCAGCAGCCGGTCGGCCAGCACCAGCTCGCCGGGGGCGAGGCGGGCGAGCGTCGCAGCAAGCCCCGCCGCGGTCACCGGCTGGGCCAGGAAGATGCCGGTCGAGATGTCGAGCCAGGCGAGGCCGAGTTCGCCACCGGCCTCGGCCAGGGCGGCCAGGTAGTTGTGCGCGCGGGCGTCGAGCAGCGCATCCTCGGTGATGGTGCCGGGCGTCACCACCCGCACCACGCCGCGCTTCACCACCGACTTGCCGCCACGCTTCCTGGCCTCGGCGGGGTCTTCCATCTGCTCGCAGATCGCCACCTTGAAGCCCTTGCGGATGAGGCGGGCCAGGTATCCGTCGGCCGAATGCACCGGCACGCCACACATCGGGATGTCCTCGCCGAGGTGCTGGCCGCGCTTGGTGAGCGCGATGTCGAGCGCCGCCGCGGCCTGCTCGGCATCCTCGAAGAACATCTCGTAGAAATCGCCCATGCGGTAGAACAGCAGGCAGCCAGGGTGCGCCTGCTTGATCTCAAGGTACTGCGCCATCATCGGCGTCACCCCCGGCGCGCAAGCGCCGGACGCCGGGAGGGACGCCGCGGGGCCGGCGTTGAGGGAAGTCGCTGCTTGTGCGGTCATCAATCGGTAAGCTTTACTTTGGCCGAGGTTATCACAGGCCCCCGGACCGAAGGCAAGGAAGGTGGCCGCGCGGGACAGTCAATTCAGGAGATGCAGGACGTGGTGGAGAGAACGCAGGGTTTCGGCAACGACGTGACGGTGGAGGTCGTGGGCAACTTCGCGACGCGCGAGAGTTTCACCGCGGCGGTGGAGGCCCTGAGCGCCGCTGGCTTTGAGCATCACGACCTCTCCGTCCTCGACACCCACGAATCCCTGAGCGCAGCTGGCAAGCCCGGGGAAGCCTGGTCGGAGTCCCTGGCCGGGCTGGTCGGCGAGATCAACTACGTCGGCCCGCTGACCGCTGCCGGCCTGATCGCGCTGGCCTCCGGACCGATCGGACTCGCGGTCTCCGGCGCTGTCGCGGCCGGCCTGACGGGGGCGGCGCTGGTCGATCTGCTGGACGAGATCCGCGCAACGCCCCACACCGAGGCTTTCGCGCGCGCCCTGGAAGCCGGCGCCATCCTGCTCTGGGTGCGCGCCGCCGACGAGGAGAGGGCGCGGCAGGCCGAGGCGCTGCTTGTCCGCCACGGCGCCAACGATGTGCACCGGCACCTGCGCTAGCAGCGCCCGCCTGATCCCAGCCTTTGACGGACTTGGCAGGCCTCTTTAAAGTTTTCTGTAAAATAAGGCCCTTAAAGCAGGCGGTCGGCGCGCGGCCGGGCAATGCGGGCTCCGCTGGAGGAAATCATGGACAAGAATCGCATCACGGACCAGGAAGCCCTGGAACTGCACGCCTGCGGCCGGCCCGGCAAGTTCGAGATCCAGGCGACCAAGCCGCTGACCACCCAGCGCGATCTCTCGCTCGCCTACTCTCCAGGCGTCGCCGCGCCCTGCCTGAAGATCGCCGAGGACGAGTCCAAGGCCTACGACTACACCGCCAAGGGCAGCATCGTCGCCATCGTCTCCAACGGTACCGCCGTGCTCGGGCTCGGCGACCTCGGTGCCCAGGCGGCCAAGCCGGTGATGGAGGGCAAGGCCGTGCTGTTCAAGCGCTTCGCCGACATCGACGGCATCGACCTTGAGGTCGACACCCGCGACGTCGACGAGTTCGTCAACTGCGTGCGCTTCCTCGGCAAATCCTGGGGCGGCGTGAACCTGGAGGACATCAAGGCGCCGGAGTGCTTCATCATCGAGGAGCGACTGAAGGAGCTGATGGACATCCCGGTCTTCCACGACGACCAGCATGGCACCGCCATCATCACCGCCGCCGGCTTCATCAACGCCCTGGCACTGACCGGGCGGCAGATGTCCGATGTGAAGGTGGTCATCAATGGGGCCGGCGCGGCCGGGATCGCCTGCGCCGAGCTGATCAAGGCGATGGGCGTACCCCATGGCTCCGTCCTGCTTTGCGACACCCGCGGCGTTATCTACCACGGCCGTCAAGAAGGCATGAACCAGTGGAAGTCGGCCCATGCGGTCGACAGCAAGCTGCGCACGATCGACGAGGCGATGATCGGCGCCGACGTTTGCATCGGCCTTTCGGTGAAAGGCGCCTTCACAGCTGACATGATCCGCTCCATGGCGGCCGAGCCGATCATCTTCGCCATGGCCAACCCGGACCCGGAGATAACGCCGGAGGAGGTGGCAGAGATACGCGACGACGCCATCGTCGCCACCGGGCGCTCCGACTACCCGAACCAGATCAACAACGTCCTCGGCTTTCCCTATATCTTCCGCGGTGCGCTGGACGTGCGCGCCTCGACCATCAACATGACGATGAAGATCGCCGCCGCCGAGGCGCTGGCGGCGCTGGCCCGCGAGGACGTGCCCGACGAGGTGGCCCGCGCCTACGAGAGCAAGGCGCTGCGCTACGGGCGCAACTACATCATCCCGGCGCCCTTCGATCCGCGCCTCATCGTCGCCGTGCCCAAGGCGGTCGCCAAGGCGGCGATGGAAAGCGGCGTCGCGCGCAAGCCGATCAAGGATCTCAAGGCCTACGAGCAGCAGCTTTCGGCGCGCCTCGACCCGACCGCCTCCAACCTGCAGCGCATCTTCGACAAGGTGCGCGAGCAGCCCAAGCGCGTGGTCTTCGCCGAGGGCGAAGAGGAGCGCACCATCCGCGCCGCGCTGGCCTTCCAGCAGGCCGGCTACGGGACGCCGGTGCTGGTCGGCCGCGAGCAGCGCGTGCTCGACACCATGAAGTCCATCGGCCTCGGCCACGGCAGCTTGGAGATCCACAACGCGCGCCTGTCGAAGGAGAACGCGCACTACGTCGACTACCTCTACCAGCGGCTCGGCCGGCTTGGCTCCCTGAAGCGCGACTGCCAGCGCATGGTCAACCAGAACCGCAACGTCTTCGCCGCCTGCATGGTGGCCTGCGGCGAGGCCGATGCCATGGTGACCGGCCTCACCCGCAGCTTCGGCGTCGCCTACGACGATGTCCGCCGAGCCATCGACCCCAAGAGCAAGCAGCGCGTCTTCGGCCTTTCCATCATGGTGGTGCGCGGGCGGTCGCTCTTCATCGCCGACACCTCGGTGCACGAGCTGCCGACCGCCGAACAGCTTGCCGACATCGCCGTGCAGTCGGCCGCGCATGCCCGCGACATGGGACACGAGCCGCGGGTCGCGTTGCTGTCCTACTCCAACTTCGGCAATCCCTGGCATCCGGCCGCCCAGCGCATCCGCGACGCGGTGCAGCTGCTCGACCTGCGCGAGCCGGATTTCGAATACGACGGCGAAATGCAGGCAAACGTGGCCCTGAACTATCCACTGATGAAGGAGCTCTATCCCGTCTCACGACTTACCGGCCCGGCCAATGTGCTGGTCATGCCCGGCCTGCACAGCGCCAACATCACCGCCAAGCTGATGCAGCAGGCCGCCGGCGGCACAGTCATCGGGCCGATCCTCATCGGCCTCAGCAAGCCGGCGCAGGTGGTGCAGCTCGGCGCCACGGTGAACGACCTGGTGACCGCCGCCGCCCTGGCCGCTTACGAGGCACAGGCGCAGGACTAAGAGGAGCCGTGCAGCCGTTGCAAAAGCTTCACGCGCGCGGTCGTGGCCGCATGCTAAGCTTGCAAGCCAACTGGGTCATGCGCCCGGAGGGGCGAGGAACCGCATGAACGAGGTTTCACCGAATCGCCGGGAGGAAACAGCCTCCACCGCCAATCCGAAGCCGGATTGGGGCCGTCTGCTCTTGGCCGCGGCGGTGCTCTGCCTGCCGGGCCTGCTGGTGCTCTTCGGCCTGCTGGTGGCCGGCACGATCTCCTTCGGCACCGCGGCGCTTTGCGCCGCCGTGGTGCTGGCGCTGACGGCGCTGCTGCTGAACCAGCACTTCCGTCGCGTGCGGGCGCTGACCCGCTACCTCGGGCGGCTGCGCGCGGCCGACGACGACCTCCCGCTGCCGGCGGCGCCGTCCGGCGGCGACCTGCTGTCGCCGGGCCTCAGCGAGGCCATCGCCGAGACAGCGCGCGAGCAATTCGAACGCCGCAGAGACCTTGAGGACACCATGGCGATGAACGCCGCGGTCCTGGCCGGCCTGCCTGACCCGCTGATCCTGGTCGGGCAGAACCGCCGCGTGCTGCGCCTCAACCCCGCTGCCGAGGCGCTGCTGGGCCACGACCTCAGCGGCCGTGAGCTGGCCCTCGGCATCCGCAACCCCAGCCTGCTGGCCGCCGTCGACGCGGTGCTGAAGGGCGGCGAACAGGAGGCCGTGGAGTTCACCATCCCCGGCAAGGTGGAGCGCGCCCTGGCCGCGCGGGTGCTGCGCCTGCCAGCGACGGCACGCGAGCAGGCCAGCGTGATGATCGCGCTTTACGACCTGACGGCCGTGAAGCAGAGCGAGCGCATGCGGGCCGACTTCGTCGCCAACGTCTCCCACGAACTGCGCACGCCGCTGACCAGCCTGATCGGTTTCATCGAGACCCTGCGCGGCCCGGCCCGCGAGGATGCCGAGGCCCAGGAGCGTTTCCTGAAGATCATGGAGGAACAATCTCACCGCATGTCGCGGCTGGTCGACGACCTGCTGTCGTTGTCGCGCATCGAGCTGCAGGAGCACACGGCGCCGAGCAGCCAAAGCGACATCGGGCAGATCCTGCATTCGGTGGCTTCCACCCTGGAACTGGAAGCGGCACGGCGTGGTATGCGCATCGAGATCACTGCCGAGGCCCTGCCGCCGGTGATCGGCGAGCGCGACGAGCTCACCCAGGTGTTCCAGAACCTGCTCGACAATGCGGTGAAGTACGGCGAGGACAACACCGTGATCCGGGTCTCCGCCCGGCCTCTGGCCAAGGGCGGTGCGGGCGAGCGGCGGCTCGGCCGCGCCGGGATCAAGGTCTCCGTCGTCAACGAGGGCGAAGGCATCGAGCGCGAGCACATCCCGCGGCTCACCGAGCGCTTCTACCGCGTCGACAGCCGGCGCTCGCGCAGGCTCGGCGGCACCGGCCTGGGCCTCGCCATCGTGAAGCACATCGTGAACCGCCACCGCGGGGTGCTGGAGATCGAAAGCCGGCCCAACGAGGGCGCCACCTTCGCGGTCTATCTGCCCGCGGCGGCACAAAAGCCGGTCGCCCTGGCCGCGCCCAGGGCATCTTAGTACCCGCTTTCGCAGGCCCTCGAAGGTTCGTCGGCGCCGAGGTACTGGGTGCGCCTTACCTCGTCCAGCGCGCTGCGGCCGATTGCGCAGGCGCTCGCGATGCTGAGCTCATCCCACAGCTTGATCTGGCCGTCGTCGCCCGCCGTTGCAAAGCGCTGGCCGTCCGGGTGGACGACAACCCGCCAGCTGGCACCCTGGTGCGCATCGAGGCTTGCGCCGAGCTGCCGGCCGGTCGACAGGTCCCACAAATGAAGCTGGCCGCTTCGGTCGGTCACCACCAGGGTGACGCCATCGGCGAGGAACGCCAGGTCGATGGCGCCGCCGGTGTGGCCGGTCAGGGTGCGCAGGCGTTGGCCGGACTGGAGATCCCAGAGATCCACGACTTCGTCGCTCGACGCCGTGGCGAGCTGTCTCCCGTCCGGACTGAACGCGACGCTCCACGCCACGCCGTCCCCGGTCGGAAATTCCTGCGTCATTGTCGCGCCGTCCACATCCCACAGCCTGACCCAACCGTCGGTCGCCACCACGGCGAGCAGCGAACTGTCGGGTGATAGCGTGGCGCGGGCAATGCGTGCGGCCTGAAGTTCCACAGACGTCAGCGGTTCGCCCCCATCCACCGCCCATACGCGCAAGCCGCCGTCGCTGGCGGCGATCAGGCGGCCGCCGTCGGCGGTGAAGGCGAGCGACCAGACCGACCCCTGGCCTGCCGAACGCATCCAGCGCGTCGTACCCTCCTGATGATCCCAAAGCCGCACTTCGCCGTTGCGGTCGCCGGAAGCCAGGTGGCTCCCGTCAGGGGAAAATGCCACTGCCCAGACCTGTTGAGCGTGACCGGACAGCACGTCGGGCGGCTTGGGCGTGTCGAGATCCCAGACCTGGACCCGGCCGGTATCGTCGCCGGCGGCCAAGCGCCGGCCGTCAGCGCTGACGGCTAGGCCCTTCGCCGACTGGCCGGCAACGGCGCGCGCTTCCGCCAGCGGCGTGCCGGATCCGAAGGCCCACAAGCGGATCAGCTGATCGCGCCCGAGGGTTGCCAGGCGCCGCCCGTCCTGGCTCTGTTCGACATCGATGATTGCGCGGCTGTGCCCGCTTGGCGAGGACCCTGTGAGCTCGCCGCGGTTAACGTCCCAGAGATGCAACGCGCCGTCGTTGCCGCCGCCGATCAGGGTCCGGCCGTCCATTGCAAAGACGATGTCGTTGATGCCGGCGACGCCCCCAAAGGCCGATCCGACGATGCGGCCACTCGGAAAATCGATCACCACCGAAGTGGCGTCACTGCTGGCCGTGGCAAAGCGGTCGCCGAGGGGGCTGAATTGCAGCTTCCAGACATCACTGGTATGCGCGCCGCGGATCGGCGCAAAGAGTGCGTCGCCCGTCGGCAGCGCCCAGCCGAAGATCTCCCCGTCGCCGGCGCCGGCAACGAGTCCGTGGCCGTCCGGGCTGAAGGCTAAACTCAGCATATCGCCGCCACGCTGGACCAGCGGCGCGCCGGCTGCACCGCCCTTGATAAGGTCCCAGACCTGGAGGGTGCCGTCCTCTGCAGCGGACGCCAGCGACTTCCCCTCCGGGCCGAAACGGACTCCCCACACAACGTCCGGGCTCTGACCGATATCCTCCTCGAGGCGTCCAAGGCCTTCGGTCACCGCCCAGAGACGGATTCTGCCGTCGTCGCCGGCCGACACCAGGCGCCGGCTATCCGGCGCAAACGCCAGAGACTGAATGCCACCTTTGTGGGCCCGCAGACTGGGGCCCACCGCCCGCCGCAGAACCGTGTCTATGATCTCGATAACACCGTCGCGCCGCCCCGTCGCAAGCAGGGAACCGTCGGGCGCGATGGCAACGGCGATGGCATCGCCAGCCGGGATTGGACTGCCCATCAGGAAGGGACCCTTGCCGGTCAGGGTCTGACGCGCGGCAACGAGAGCGGCCCTGGCGTCGTAGCTCGGCGGCCCTGTCCCCGCCCGGGCAACGCCCTCCGCCGCGAGCGAGAGAGCCAGCAGAGGATCCGAGGTGACCAGACCGCTGGCGGCGGCGCCAAGCGCACTGGCAAATCTCTCGGTCGCCACTGTCGTCGCCTGCTTTGCCATCTCCTCGTTGTAGCGCGCATCCCGGAGGGCCAGGGCCGCGACCACCGATGCAACGGAAGTGCCGACCGCGAGGATGGACAGAAGCGAAATTGCGACACGGCGCGTGCGGAGCGATCGGCGCTGCCGCTCCGCGGCCATTGTCTCGGCGTTGGCCTTGGCGGCCGTCGAGGCGTCGAGGAACTTCAGCGCCAGTTCATCCAGGAGGTCCGGGTTCTTCGCCATCCACTCCTGGGCGGACAGCAACTGCGCGCCACGGTAAAGCAGATCGCCGTCCCGTTCGGCAGCATCCCATTCCGCGGCCGCGCGGGAGACGCGCTGGCGCATTCGCAGGTCGTCCCGGCTTTCCTCGATCCAGCCGCGCAGGCGCGGCCAGGTCCGCAGCAGGGCTTCATGCGCAATCTGCACCGTCTGGTCATCGACGGTCAGCAGCCTGGCCTCGGTCAGCCGCTCCACCACCCGATCGATCGCCGCCGACTCGGCGTCGTGGGCTATTTCGAAGCGGGCCAGGATACGCCGGGTATCCGGGGTTCCCTCGCCTGGCGTCACAAGGCGCAGGAACAGCCGTTTGGTCGCGCTCCGCTCAGCTGCACCGAAGCTGTGCTCGTAGGTCGCATCGGCAGTCTGGCTGATGGCGCCCGTCACGCCGCCAGCAGCGCGGAAGCCGTCGAGCGTCAGCGAATTGCCCTGTCGGCGGATCCAGGTCTCGACCAGTGCATGGGCGATCAGCGGCAGCGATCCGGCTTCGTCACCGGCCTCGTCGATGATGGCCTCGAGCAGGTTCCGTTCCACGTAGAGGCCTGCGCGCCGGGCCGGTTCGCTGATCGCGCGGCGCAACTCCGACCGGGTCATTGGTCCGACGAGAACCTGATTGCCGGTGATCCGCTCTGCCAGCCACGGCACCTGCGCGCAGGCGGCATAGAAGTCGGCGCGCACGGCGATCACCAGGTGGACCGAGCTATCGGCCGGGTCGGTCATGGCGGAGAGTGCCGTGATGAATCGGTTCCTCTGGCTTTCCGAAGCAAGAGTGAAGATCTCTTCGAACTGGTCGATACACAGCAAGAGCGGCGTCTGCGCATCACCGGCAGAGACCAAATGGCGCGCCATGGTCGGACGGGCGTGGAGATCCTCCGCGGAAACCGCGGGGCGGCCCGACGTCACGGTCGTCGCAATATGGAAGTGCAGCTCTTCGAGTGGATCGCGGCCCGGTGTGAACAGCGCGACCCGCCAGGTCTCGCTGCCGAGTAGGGCGCCGGCGCCGAGCGCCGGGATGAGTCCGGCACGCACCAGCGAAGACTTGCCGCTGCCGGACGGCCCGCCGACCACCAGAACCCTTTCGCGTTGGACGCGCCGGACGAGTTCGTCGATCAAGGCTTCGCGGCCGAAGAAATATCCGGCGTCTTCCGGCTGGAAAGCGGCCAGCCCTTTGTAGGGACAGGCGGCTGCCGGTGCGGGGGTCGCCCTGGTAACGGCGTCCCCGGTGGTGGTGATTTCGTATGCAAGGACATCGTGAACCGCCGAGCGCCAGCTATCGATCGTCTTGAATCTGTCGGCCGGGTCGAGTGCCATGCCTTGCTCGACCACGGGATGCCAGATCGCCGGCAGGGACGCCAGCCGGCCGGTCAACGCTTCGGCGGCGGGCGGACGCTGCGCCGTCAGGACATGCCAGAGCAGCGCTGTTGCCGAATAGATGTCGCAAGCCGGTGTGACCTTGGCCTCCCCGTCGCGCTGCTCGGGCGCCTCGTAGAGCGGCGTTCCACCGATGATGGTCGCCAGCGGACCGTGCTTGACGAAGTCCTTTGCAATGCCGAGATCACCCACCAGGATTCGTTCATCGGCGCCGACCAGCCGACTGGACGGGATTTCGCCGCTGACAATCGTCGCGTCGCTGTCCATCGGCCGCCGCCGGGCAAGTTGGAAGAAAATGTTTGCGGGCTTGATATCGCGGTGGACCACTCCGGCTTCGTGGATCGCGTCCAGGCCATCGGCCAAGGCATCGACGAGGACGGAGATCTCCCGCGGATCGGGCTGGTCGCTGCGCTCCGGCCGAATTCGTTCCGCCAGCGTTGCCCGGTCGGCAAAGTCCATCACGAAGTAGGGGCGACCGTCATTGAGTCGCCCGACGTCATGGACAAGCACGACATTGGGCGAACGGATGCGCCGGAGCAGCCGCGCTTCCTCCATGAACCGAAGCTGGACGTTCTCGTCGTCGGCGAGGTTGGGATGGAGAATCTTTATAGCGACGAACGACTCGAGTTCCTCGTCCCAAGCCCGAACGACCGTCGCGAAGCCGCCTCTCGCTATTTCATTGCAAACCCGATAGCGGCCGACATAGGAGGGCAATGACATCAGCGAAACTAGAGGCGATCACCGACGTCCATGCACTGATAGATCTTTGGATCCAGGATGTCGTGGTTCCGGTCTGCGGCGGTGACGCAGATCGTGTGGGCACCATTCCGTACACTGACGGAGGCGCCGCTCTGGGTGACGTAGCTCGGATAGTCGCCGGTCGGATGCCAGTCGCCCTGTTTTACGTTGTATGTCGTCTCGGCGTTGTTGCTGACCTGCTCGATCGTATAAGACTCCCCCCACCAGACGTGGAAATGGTTTCTGGACACGTCCGGGGTGAAATTCGATTCAAGGGTCAACTCCAGCTCGTCACCGGACTTCGTCACGGAGACGATCTTGACCTCGCAGCCGTCGACCGGACAGGCGTTGGGCAACATGGCCTGAGCCATTGCGCCGGTTCCGGCGACCATCGCCAAGCCTGCGCCGAGCAGCACGCCGCAAAGCCCGGCGTGCTGTTTTGCTGTCAAAAGATGGAAAAAGTGCATCGGATCGCCCTCCGCAAGTGTTAGAACCTGCAACGCTCCCGTACCGCACAGGGTTCGTCCGCTTACGGGGAAGAGTCAAGCCCCCCAACCGGCAGGGTGGAGACGCCTTCGGGTTATTCAGTGGTACCGCCTTGCCACCAAGGAAGTAGCGGTGAACGGGCGGTCCGGCGCAGGGGAAAACGATCCGCACCGGCACCGGGCGACCCGCCTTGGCAGGCCTGTGGCGCCCGCCGACGAGGGAATTTCCACAAGAAATCCAATGAATCCGTGGATTTCGGGGATTCCAGCCGATCCGGCGGTCATGTGTCATGCAACTGTAACACGACTGTAGTAATAGCATCGCTGTCTGACCCTAGTTTGACCCCGCCGGCACAAGGCCGGCGACTGCATTGCAGTGTTCCCGACGCCCAGGACCCTCGAGCTGGGTGTCAGCAGGGCCGGCAATGCAAGAGTTTCACCAATGGGCATTCAGCGGAGGTACTCCCCGTGATCAATAACAAGCTCGCCGTAGCGGCCCTTGCCGGTCTCGCCATGGCTGCGCCGGCCGTCGCCGAGGCGCGTGACCAGATCCGCATCGTCGGTTCGTCGACGGTATTCCCCTACACCCAGGCGGTGTCGGAAGAGTTCGCCAACAAGACCAGCTTCTCCGCCCCGGTCGTCGAATCGACGGGTACCGGCGGCGGCATGAAGATCTTCTGCCAGGGCGTCGGTGCCGATCATCCGGACGTGACCGGTGCGTCGCGCGCGATGAAGAAGTCCGAATACGACCTCTGCCAGGCCAACGGCGTGGACAATGTCTCCGAGGCTCTGCTCGGCTTCGACGGCCTGTCGATCGCGGTGTCGCGCAAGGGCACGGCAATCGACGTGACCAAGGAAGAGATCTTCCTGGCCCTCGCCGCCGAAGTGCCGCAGGACGGCAAGGTCGTTGCCAATCCCTACACCTCCTGGAACCAGATCGACGCACGCCTCCCGAACATGAAGATCCAGGTCTTCGGGCCGCCGCCGACCAGCGGCACTCGCGACGCCTTCGTCGAGCTGGTGATGGAAGAGGGTTGCGCCGCCTTCGACGAGATCAAGGCTCTCGAAAAGGACCGCATGGCCGACGTCTGCAAGCGCATGCGCCAGGACGGCCCCTTCATCGAAGCCGGCGAGAACGACAACCTGATCGTCCAGCGGCTGAATGCCGACCAGGAGGCCTACGGGATTTTCGGCTACTCCTTCCTCTATGAGAACCAGGACACGCTGCAGGGCATCAAGGTGAACGGCGTCGAGCCGAACTTCGACACCATCGCCAGCGGCGACTACGGCGTTTCCCGGCCGCTGTTCATCTACTTCAAGAACACGCACCGCGGCGTCATTCCCGGGCTCGACGAGTTCATCACCGAGTACGTGAGCGACGCGGCCTTGGCTTCCGACGGCTACCTGGCCGAGCGCGGCCTGGTCGCCCTGTCCGACGAGAAGCGCGCGGAAGTGCAGGATGCCGTCCTAAGCGGCAAGCACATGGGCCGCTTCATGGGTCAGTAACCCAAAGCCCTTGCACCGGAAGGCCGCCGGCGGTCCGATACCGCGGCGGCCTTCGCAAGGGATTGCAGAGATGTCTTCCATCGTTTTCTTCCGGCAGGCCAATGCTCGAACTCGTGATCCTGGCGCTCGTCATCCTGGGCTCCATCGGCTTCCTCACGGCACGCCGGCGGGTGGTTGTCATGGCTGCCGCGAGCGGCGTCCACAGCCACTCCCTGCCTGCCTATCACGGGACTTTCGTGGCGCTCTGGGTCGGCCTGCCCGCCCTGTTCCTCGCCCTCGTCTGGCTGCTGCTTCAGGACTCGGTGATCGACTACCTGATCCTCGCCGGGCTGCCCGAGCACATCACTGCGGGCCTCGACGATGCCCGCCGGTCGCTGGTGATCAGCGAAATCCGCAGTATCGCCAGGGGCCAGGCCTTCGGCGATCCGAGGCCGGAACTGGTCGCTGCAGCGGCGCGGCTCAACACCTGGGGCAGCCTCGCGGGATGGGCCATGGTTGCGGCCTGCGCCGCGCTGGGCCTGCTCGGCCTGCTGGTGACCCGACAGAGGATCCGCCCCGAATTTCGCGCCCGGCACGGTGTCGAGCGCATTCTCGACGGGCTGATGATCGCCTGCGCCGTGGTCGCTATCGTGACCACCCTGGGCATCGTCGCCTCGCTGCTCTTCGAGTCCTTCCGCTTCTTCGAGCGCGTTCCCCTCGGCGAGTTCCTCTTCGGCCTCAACTGGGAGCCGCAGATCGCCATGCGCGCGGACCAGGTGGCCGGCCACGGCGCCTTCGGTGCGGTGCCGGTTTTCCTCGGCACCCTGCTCATCGCCTTCATCGCAATGGCCTTCGCGGTGCCGGTCGGCCTGCTGGCGGCGATCTATCTTGCCGAGTATTCGGGGCCCCGCCTGCGCTCCACCGTCAAGCCGCTGCTCGAAATCCTGGCCGGCATCCCGACGGTGGTCTACGGCTTCTTTGCGGTGCTCACCGTGGCCCCGGCGATGCGCGCCTTCGGCGCGGCCATCGGCCTGGACGTCGCGCCCAACAGCGCCCTGGCGGCCGGCGGCGTCATGGGCATCATGATCATCCCCTTCATTTCCTCGCTGTCGGATGACGCGCTCAACGCCGTACCGCGCAGCCTGCGCGACGGCTCCTACGCGATGGGCGCGACCAAGGCCGAGACAATTCGCCAGGTGCTGCTGCCGGCCGCCCTGCCCGGCATCATGGGCGGCGTGCTGCTCGCGCTGAGCCGCGCCATCGGCGAGACCATGATCGTGGTCATGGCGGCCGGCCTGATCGCCAAGATGACGGTCAACCCGCTGGATTCCGTCACCACGGTCACGGTGCAGATCGTCACCCTGCTGATCGGCGACACCGAGTTCGACAACCCCAAGACCCTGGCCGCCTTCGCTCTCGGCCTGGTGCTGTTCCTGGTGACATTGGGGCTCAACGTCATCGCGCTGCGGATCGTCCAGAAATACCGGGAGAAGTACGACTGATGGCCAGCATCTCCATGCCCGAGTCGCACGATTGGCTTTCCGAGGACGCCCGCCGGCACGTCAGGCGCCGCCACGCCGCGGATCGCCGCATGCGGCTCTATGGGCTCGGTGCCATCGGCCTCGCAATCGGCCTGCTTGGCGTCCTGCTCGGGTCGCTGATCCTCTCCGGCTACTCGGCCTTCGTGCAGACCAAGGTGCCGCTGCAGATCTATGTCGACCCGGCGGCCGTCGAGCCCGAGAACATCGGCGGCGGCAACTACCGCAAGCTGGTGCGCGATGCCTTCCAGGGCCTGATGCCGGGCGATATGAGCCGCACCGAGCAGCGCGCCTACCTCGACATGCTGAGCTCCGGCGCACCTTTCCTGCTGCGCGACCGTGTGCTGTCGAATCCCTCCCTGGTCGGACAGACGGTGTCGATGTCCTTCCCCTTCGCCGATCCGATCGACCAATTCCACAAGGGCATCACCCCGCGCGACGTGCCGGAGGCGCAGCGCCGCGTCAACGACCTGCAGATCGGCTACTACGACCAGCTGCAGGAGCGCGGCCTGATCTCGGCGCCTTTCAACTGGGCACTGTTCACCGCCTCCGACAGTCGCTTCCCGGAAATGGCTGGGCTCGCCGGCGCCCTGGTCGGCTCCTTCTATGCCCTGCTGGTCTGCTTCCTGATCAGCTTCCCGGTCGGCATCGCTGCCGCCATCTACCTGGAGGAGTTCGCACCCAAGAGCCGCTGGTCGGATCTCATCGAGGTGAACATCAACAACCTCGCCGCGGTGCCTTCGGTGGTCTTCGGCCTGCTCGGCCTTGCCGTGTTCCTCGGCTTCTTCGGGCTGCCGCGCTCGGCGCCCCTGGTCGGCGGCATGGTGCTGTCGCTGATGACCCTGCCGACCATCATCATCGCGACGCGTGCGGCGCTGAAGGCCGTTCCGCCGTCGATCCGCGAGGCCGCCCTCGGGGTCGGCGCGTCACGCCACCAGGTGGTGATGCACCATGTGCTGCCGCTCGCCATGCCCGGCATCCTGACCGGCACCATCATCGGCCTGGCCCAGGCACTCGGCGAGACCGCGCCGCTGCTGCTGATCGGCATGAATGCCTTCATCACCTCGGCGCCGGGGGGGCTGACCGACCCTGCGACGGCGCTGCCGACGCAAATCTTCATCTGGGCCGACTCGCCGGAGCGCGGTTTCGTTGCGCGCACCTCCGCGGCGATCCTGGTGCTGATCGGCTTTCTCGTCTTCATGAACGCCATCGCCATCTTCCTGCGGCAGAAACTGGAGCGAAAATGGTGACGTCCAAGGCGATCATGCAGAGCAACAGTCAACAGCGGCACGAGCAAGACTTGTCGCTGCAAGCCGAGAACGGAAGAGAAAGGCAGACCATGTCGGAAGTCGAAGCGATGCAGACGACCCGCCCGGACCTGGCGCAGCCGGCGCAGAGCGGACCGAGTGCCGCTCCCAAGCCCTCGGCGAAGACGAAGGTGACGGCGCGCGGCGTCAACGTCTTCTACGGCGAAACCCAGGCCCTGAAGCATGTCGACCTCGACATCTACCGGAACGAGGTAGTCTCCTTCATCGGTCCTTCCGGCTGCGGCAAGTCGACCTTCCTGCGCTGCATCAACCGCATGAACGATGTCATCGATGGCTGCCGGGTCGAGGGTCGGATCATGCTCGACAATCACGACGTCTATTCCCGCGACATCGATGTCGTACAGCTGCGCGCGAGGGTCGGCATGGTATTCCAGAAGCCGAACCCCTTTCCGAAGTCGATCTACGACAACGTCGCCTATGGGCCGCGGATCCACGGACTTGCCCCCAGCAAGGACGTGCTGGACGAAACCGTCGAGAGCTCATTGCGCCGGGCCGGGCTGTGGAACGAGGCAAAGGACCGCCTCAAGGAACCCGGCACCGGCCTTTCCGGCGGCCAGCAGCAGCGCCTCTGCATCGCGCGCGCCATTGCGGTCAACCCGGAAGTGATCCTGATGGATGAGCCCTGCTCGGCGCTCGATCCCATCGCAACGGCCAAGATCGAGGAATTGATCGACGAACTGCGCGAGAACTTCACCATCGTGATCGTGACCCACTCGATGCAGCAGGCCGCGCGCGTGTCTCAGCGTACCGCCTTCTTCCACCTCGGACACCTGGTCGAGTGGGGTGAGACGGAGCAGATCTTCACCATGCCCAACGATGAACGCACACAGGGCTACATCACCGGCCGCTTCGGCTGACAGGCTTCGCCACCGAAAGAGCCCGACAGATGGAACGCCCGAAGGAAAGGCAAGAATGAGCAGCGATCATATCGTCAAGTCGTTCGACGAGGAACTGCAGCGGCTGAACGCCGTGGTGCTGCGCATGGGCGGGGTCGCCGAGGCGCAGCTCGCCGGCGCCATCGAGGCGCTGGTGCGGCGCGACTCGGACCTGGCGCGAAAGGTGGTCGCCGGTGACGAGGCCATCGACCAGATGGACCTCGAGCTCGACGAGAATGCCGTGCGCACGTTGGCGCTGCGCCAGCCGATGGCCAACGACCTGCGCGAGGTGATCTCTGCGCTGAAGATCTCCGGCGACCTTGAGCGCATCGGCGACTATGCCAAGAACGTTGCCAAGCGCACCCTCGCGCTCAACCAGCTGACGCCGCACGAGGCCGCCCGCTCGATCCCGCGCATGGCCAAGCTGGTGCAGGCGATCATCAAGGACGTGCTCGACGCCTACGCCAACCACGATCCCAATCGCGCGATCGACGTCTGGCATCGCGACGAGGAGGTCGATGAGATGTACACGGCGCTGTTCCGCGAGTTGCTCACCTACATGATGGAAGACCCGCGCAACATCACGCCCTGCACGCATCTGCTGTTCATCGCCAAGAACATCGAGCGCATCGGCGACCATGCCACCAACATCGCCGAGACGACTCACTATCTGTCGACCGGCAAGCGGATTCATGGCGGCCGCCCCAAGGGTGACCTGTCGAGTTTTCAGGTGGTTAATCCCGGCGGCGAGGGCAACAATACGGGCGGCGGCACAAAGACGAAGGAGGGCGCGTGAAACCTCTTGTTCTGATCGTCGAGGACCAGGACGCCTTGGTCACGATGCTGCGGTACAACCTCGAAGGTTCCGGTTTCAAGGTGAGCACGGCGGGCGACGGCGAGGAGGCGCTGGTGGCCGCCGCCGAGGAAGTGCCTGATCTGATCCTGCTCGACTGGATGCTGCCGCTGATGTCGGGCATCGAGGTCTGCCGCCAGCTGCGCAGCAAGGCGGACACGCGCCGCGTGCCGATCATCATGCTGA
Source organism: uncultured Pelagibius sp. (assembly GCA_964472095.1). Lineage (GTDB taxonomy): Bacteria > Pseudomonadota > Alphaproteobacteria > Kiloniellales > Kiloniellaceae > Pelagibius. The sequence goes on along the minus strand of CAYYIV010000030.1, from coordinate 16,979 downwards.
CGGCGCGCGGCGAGGAGGCCGACAAGCTGCGCGGCCTCGACAGCGGCTGCGACGACTACATCACCAAGCCCTTCTCCCCGGCCGAGCTGATTGCCCGCGTCAATGCTGTTCTGCGCCGCAGCAAGCCGGAACTCAGCAGCGAGATGCTGACCTTCGCCGACCTCGCCATGGACCTGGCGGCGCACCGCGTAAGGCGCAACGGCCAGGACATTCATTTGGGCCCGACGGAATTCCGGCTGCTGCGCCATCTGATGCAGCATCCCGGGCGCGTGTTCACCCGCGAGCAGCTGCTCGATTCGGTCTGGGGCCGCGACGTCTACGTCGAGCCGCGCACCGTCGACGTGCACATCCGACGCCTGCGCAAGGCGCTGAACCAGGGCGGCGACGACGACCTCATCCGCACCGTGCGCTCGGCCGGCTACTCTCTCGACCGCCCGGCCGCCTGATCGGCTTCAGCTTTGGTCGCGCAGTCGCCGGCGCACGTGGATGATGCCGTCCTCTGCGCCGGTCCGCTCGAAGCCGAGTTCCTCGCAGAGCGCCAGCATCCGCCCGTTGTCAGCCAGCACGTCGCCCCAGACCTCACCGATGCCGCGCTTGACCGCATAATCCATGATGCGCTCCATCAGCGCCCGGCCAAGCCCGCGGCCCTTGTCCTCGGAGCGTATGGTGATGGCGAACTCGGCGCGCTGGTTGTCCGGATCGGCGACCAGGCGCACGATGCCGAGGCCGCTGCGGTCGGCGCCCTCTGCCGGGAAAGCGGCCAGCGCCATCTCGCGGTTGTAGTCGAGCTGGGTGAGCCGGGCAGCCATGGACGCGCTCATCTCGTGCATGTGGGCGAAGAAGCGCATGCGCACGTCCTCCGGCGCCAGGCGGCGGAAGCCCGCCCTCAGCCCCGGCGCGTCGTCGGGCCTGAGCGGCCGCACGAAAATCTTCTGGCCGCCCGGCAGGGTGAAGGACTGCTCCAGCGCCTTGGGGTAGGGGCGGATCGCCAAGCGCTCGCTGCCGCTCGCCTTGCCCGCCTGAGAGCTGTCGATGCGGATGCGCGCGTCGAGTGCGATGACGCCCTCGCTGTCGGCCAGGAGCGGATTGATGTCGACCTCGCTCACCTCCGCGAGGTCGATGACCAACTGCGAGAGGCGGATGAGGCAGGCCCCGATCTCTTTCAGCGCCGCGGGCGGACGGTCGCGATAGCCCTGCAGCAGGCGGTAGACGCGGGTCTGGGTTATCATCGCCTCGGCGAGCACCGGGTCGAGCGGCGGCAGGGCGAGAGCCTTGTCGTCGATCACCTCAACCGCCGTGCCGCCCTGGCCGAACAGCATCACCGGGCCGAACTGCGGGTCGCTGACCACCCCGAGGATGAGTTCCTCCGCCTGCGGGCGGCGGCACATGGCCTGCACGGTGAAGCCCTGCAGGAGCGCCTGGGGCACAGCCTCGGCGATGCGCTTGCCCATGACCTCGGCCGCCAGCTCCACCGACTCGGCGCCTTCGAGGTCGAGCATCACGCCGCCCAGGTCGCTCTTGTGGGTGATGTCGCGCGACAGGATCTTCAGCGCCACCGGCCCGCCGATGCGTGCGGCCGCCGCACCGGCCTCCTTGGCATCGGCCACCATCTCGGCCGGCAGCACGGGAATGCCGTAGGCTGCGAGCACCTGCTTGGCCTCCGCCTCGTTCAGCCACTCCCGCCCCTCGGCGATAGCGGTGGCGACGATGCAGCGCACGGCCCGGGTGTCCGGTGCCGCGGCCTCCGGCGCCGAGGGCGGCACTCGCATGAGCAGCGACTGGTTACGGCGATAGCGCGCCAGATGCATGAAGGCGCGCACCGCCTGTTCCGGTGTCGGGTAGTGCGGCAGGCCCTCACGGTTGAACAGCCGCCTGGCTTCGCCGACCGCCTGCTCGCCGACCCAGGCCGCGAAGACCGGCTTGTGCCGAATCTGCTCGTTCTCCTTGAAGGCATCTATCACTGCGACCGCCGCCTCGTTGGGATCGGCGACCGCGACCGGGCAGTGCATCGCCAGCACGGCATCGCTCTGCGGATCGCGCAGCAGCGCCTGCATCGCCGCCTTGTAGCGCGCGCCAGGCGCGTCGCCAATGATGTCGACCGGGTTGCCGCGGCTCCAGGTGGCGGGCAGGCAGACGTCGAGGGCGGCGACGGTCTCCGGCGCCAGATCGGCCAACTTGCCACCCTCGTCGATCAGCGCATCGGTCGCCAGCACGCCGAGGCCGCCGCCGTTGGTGACGATGGCGAGACGCGCGTCGCTGGCGCTGCCACTGCTGGCCGCCGCGTAGTGGGAGAGGGTCTCCGCCGCGTCGAAGAGTTCTTCCAGCGAGTACACACGGAGCATGCCGGCGCGCGCGAAGACCGCATCGTAGACGGCATCGGCGCCGGCCAGAGCGCCGGTGTGCGAGGCCGCCGCCTTGGCGCCCTCGGCGTGGCGGCCGCCCTTGATGACGATGACCGGCTTGTTGCGCGCGGCGATGCGCGCCGCCGACATGAACTTGCGGGCATGGGCCACCGACTCCACGTAGAGCAGGATGGCTCGAGTCTCCGCGTCCGTGGCCAGGTAGTCGAGTAGGTCGCCGAAATCGACGTCCGCCTTGTCGCCCAGCGAGACGATCTTGGAGAAGCCAATGCCGCGTGGCGCCGCCCAGTCCAGCATCGCCGTCACCATGGCGCCGGACTGTGTCACGAAGGCGAGATCGCCGGGTGGCGGCGCCAGGTGGCTGAAGCTGGCGTTGATGCCGAGGCTGGGCACCATCATGCCGAGGCAGTTCGGACCGACGATGCGCAGCAAGTGAGGCTGCGCCGCATCCAGCAGCTGCTGGCGCTGGGTGGCGTCGAAGCCGGCGGTGATGACGACGACTGCGCGGGTGCCGCGGGTGCCCAGCTCGGCGATCAGCTGCGGCACGCTCTGCGGCGGCGTCGCGATGACCGCGAGGTCCGGCGCCAGCGGCAACGCCTCGACCGAGGGATAGGCAAGTACGCCCTCCAGGCTCTCGTGGTGCCGGTGCACCGGCAGGATGGGCCCTTCGAAACCGCCCTTGAAGAGGTTGCGCGCCAGCACCGCGCCGAGCGAACCGTCACGCCGGCTGCCGCCGATGAGGGCGATGGAGCGGGGTTTGAAGAGGGCGTCGAGATTGCGGATGGTCACCGGGAAATTCCCAAAGGATCCGTCTTAAGACAAAGCATTGGACTGCTCCTCAGCTTATCGATCTTGGCGGTGGGGACGCTGATCTGTATCAGTCCCCGGGCAGCCTATCGGCCCAGTTCCCGGCGGTAGGCGGCTTCGGCCTCCGGTCCGAAGACGCAGAATATGATTCGCTCGAGCGAGGCGTCCCCGGCGAGGAAACCGCGCACCGTGGCAACGGCGATCTCGGTCGCGCTTTCCAGGGGAAAGCCGTAGACGCCGGTGGAGATGGCAGGAAAAGCGATGGAGCGGGCACCGATCTGCTTGCCGATCTTCAATGCCGTGCGGTAGCAGGAAGCCAGCAGCGCCGCCTCGTTCTCGCCGCCGCCGCGCCAGACCGGGCCGACGGTGTGGATCACGTAGCGGGCTTTCAGATCGAAGCCGTCGGTATGCACCGCCTCGCCGGTCGCGCAGCCGCCGATCCTGGCGCAGGCCTCGCGCAGATTGCGTCCGGCGGCGCGGTGGATGGCGCCGCAGACGCCGCCGCCGGGCCTCAGCTGCGCGTTGGCGGCATTGACGATGGCGTCGACGTCGAGCCGGGTGATATCGCCCTGGTGAATCTCGATGCGCCGATCGGTTCTGGCGTCAACTCGGTCGCTCATGCACCGCCTCGCCGGCTGCCGAGGGAAGTCCTTCCTTCTGCCGGTAATGGTACATGAGATAGAGCACGAGCAAAATCGCCGGGATGCCGAGCGCCGAGGCATAGACAAAGAAGAACACGTAACCTTCGGAATCGACGATCACGCCGGAGAAGCCTGCCACAAATTTGCCGAAGAGGGTGAAAAGCGAGGAGAAGAGGGCGTACTGCGTTGCTGTGTAGTTCCTGCTGGTGAGACTGGAAAGATAGGCAATGAACGCCGTCCCGGCGATCCCTGCCGAAAGATTGTCTGCCGATATGGTGGCCGCGAGGAACCAGATGTCCGCCCCCAGTATGGCGAGATAGGCGAACAGAAGGTTGGTGGTGGCTACCAGAACGGCACCCAAAAGAAGTACGCGCATGATGCCATAGCGGGCGACCAGCACTCCCCCGATCAGGACGCCGACGATGCTGACAATGACACCGAAGGTCTTGCTGACGTTGGCGATGTCGAGCTTGGTGAAACCGAGATCGTCATAGAAGACGTTGGCCATCACACCCATGGTGATATCGCTCAAGCGATACACGGAAATGAAGCCCAGCAGCACAAGGGCGAATTTGCCATTGCGGCGGAAAAAATCGGCGAAGGGGCAGACCACAGCGCCATAGAACCAGCCAGCGAGGCGCCGCTGGCGCTCGGACAAATGGGTGCGGGCGGCCATGAAGGCTGCCACATGCTCTTCCTGCAAGATTGACCCAGCAGGGCGACTCGATTCCGGTTCGCGAATGACGAAAACGGTGGCAATGCCGATGAGCATGAGCGCGGCCATAACCGAATATGCGACCTGCCATGACCAGAACTCGGCGAGATAGAGCGCGCCGGCACCGGCAGCCAGCAGACCTATGCGGTAGCCGAGCTGATAGGTGGCCGCCATTCCGCCCTGCAGTTCATTCGGCGCAGCCTCGATCCGGTAGGCGTCAAGGGCGACATCCTGGGTTGCCGAAAAAAAGGCCACCCATAAGGCTGCCAGCGCTACTGCAATCACCCAGAAGCGATCCGGCGACGTCATCTCGGTAAGGCCCGTGGTGGGGGACACCACTGGGATTGCCTGCAGGTTGATGACCGTGATGGCAAGCAGTCCGATCACGATTCCAATCTGCCCAAGCAGGATCCAGCTGCGGCGCTTTCCCATGGCTGCCGTCAGCCAGGGAACCGGAAGGTGATCTATGACAGGGGCCCAGAGCACCTTGATGGAGAAAGCGATGCCGACCCAGGCGAAGAAGCCGACCGCGGTACGAGTCACCTCTGCATCGCGCAGCCAGAGCGACAGGGTGGAGAACAGCAGCAGGAAGGGCAGCCCGGCCGAGAAGCCGAGGAACAGCATGCCCAGCACGCGCGGGTGCAGGTAGACCTCGAAGGCCTCCGCCCAGGAGCGGCGCTTCGCTTCCGTGATCTCAGCCGGCATCCTTCAGGCGGCTTTCCTTCTTGCGCGCGTGCGGGTCGAGCAGGCGCTTGCGCAGGCGCACCGACTTCGGTGTCACCTCCACCAGTTCGTCGTCGGCGATGTAGGCCAGCGCCTGTTCCAGGCTCATCAGCCGCGGCGGCGTCAGGCGCACCGCTTCGTCCTTGCCGGAGGCCCGCATGTTGGTCAGCTGCTTGGCCTTCATCGGGTTGACTTCGAGGTCGTTGCCGCGGCTGTGCTCGCCGATCACCATGCCCTCGTAGACCGGCTTGCCGGGATCGATGAAGATCTCGCCGCGCTCCTCCAGATTCCACAGGGCATAAGGCACCGCCTTGCCGGTTCCATTGGAGATCAGCACACCGTTGCGCCGGCCCTGAATCGGGCCCTTGTGGGGGCCGTAGCTGTGGAACAGCCGGTGCATGATGCCGGTGCCGCGAGTGTCGGTGAGGAACTCGCCATGGTAGCCGATGAGGCCGCGGGCCGGCGCCAGGAAGGTGACGCGGTTCTTGCCGCCGCCCGAGGGCCGCATGTCGATCAGCTCCGCCTTGCGCTGGCCCATCTTCTCCACCACCACGCCGGAGTATTCCTCGTCGACGTCGATCTGCACTTCCTCGATCGGCTCCAGGCGCTGGCCGGTCTCCGGGTCGTTGCGGTAGAGCACGCGCGGGCGCGAGATGGAAAGCTCGTAGCCTTCGCGGCGCATGGTCTCGATGAGCACGCCGAGCTGCAGCTCGCCGCGTCCGGCCACCTCGAAGGCGTCCTTGTCAGCCGTCTCGGTGATGCGGAAAGCGACGTTGCCCTCGGCCTCGCGCATCAGGCGGTCGCGGATCATGCGCGAGGTGACCTTGTCACCCTCCTGGCCTGCCAGCGGCGAGTCGTTCACCGAGAAGGTCATGGCCAGCGTCGGCGGGTCGACCGGCTGCGATTCCAGTGCCGTGGGGAAATCCGTCGCACAGATGGTGTCGGCCACGGTGGCCTCATTCAAACCGGCGATGGCGATGATGTCGCCGGCGGAGGCCTCCTCGACTGGCACGCGCTTCAGGCCGTGGAAGGTCAGCATCTTGGTCAGGCGGCCGCCGGCCAGCAGCTTGCCGTCGCGGCGCAGCACCTTCACCGGCATGTTGAGCTTGGCGGTGCCGCTGTGAATGCGCCCCGTCAGGATACGGCCGAGGAAGTTGTCGGCTTCCAGCGTGGTCGCCAGCATGGCGAAGGGCGCCTCCGCATCGGCCACCGGGGCCGGCACGTGCTTCACGATGAGGTCGAAGAGCTGATGCAGATCCTTGCGCTCCTCCTCAAGGTCGGCAATCGCCCAGCCCTGCTTGGCCGAGGCGAAGAGGGTGGGGAAGTCGAGCTGCGGGTCGGAGGCCTCCAGCGCGACGAAGAGGTCGAAGACCTGATCGTGCACCCAGTGGGCGCGCGCATCGGGCTTGTCGGCCTTGTTGACCACCACGATGGGACGCAGACCGCGGGCGAGCGCCTTGGCGGTGACGAACTTGGTCTGCGGCATCGGCCCTTCGGAGGCGTCGACCAGCAACAGAACGCCGTCGACCATCGAGAGAATGCGCTCGACCTCGCCGCCGAAGTCGGCGTGGCCCGGGGTGTCGACGATGTTGATCTTGATGTCGCCCCAGTTCACCGCCGTGCACTTGGCGAGAATGGTGATGCCGCGTTCGCGCTCCAGGTCATTGGAGTCCATCGCGCGCTCGGTCACCTGCTGGTGGGCGCGGTAGGTGCCGGACTGCTTCAAGAGCTCGTCCACCAGCGTCGTCTTGCCGTGGTCGACGTGGGCAATGATCGCGATGTTGCGGATCTTGTTCGCCTGGACCGTCATGGTATTGATTTGGCTTTCGATAGAGTGTGGATCGCGTCTCAGGCCCGTTTGGCCTGGGTCGCGCCGAGCGTGGCGGCAATCAGCTCTGCAAGGTTCTGCTGCGGCCTGGCTCCGACATGGGAGATCACCTCGGCAGCTGCAAGGGCGCCGATGCGCCCGCTGTCATAGAGGCCGTAGTCGTTGGTGATGCCGAAGAGGAAGCCGGCGGCGAAGAGGTCGCCGGCGCCGGTGGTGTCAACCACCTGGTCGACCGGTGCGGCGTCCACCACGTGGACCGTCTCGCCGGCGACGATAACTGCGCCCTTTTCGCTGCGGGTCAGCGCCGCCACGTCGCAGTGGGCGCGCACCGCCTGCAGGGCGGCATCGAAGTTGGGGGCGTCGTAGAGCCCGCAGACTTCTTCCTCGTTGGCGAAGACGATGTCCACGTGATTCTCGACGAAATCCTTCAGTTCGTCCTTGTAGCGGCTGACCAGGAAGGGGTCGGAAAGCGTGAGGGAGATCTTGCGCCCGGCGGCGTGGGCGAGCCGCGCAGCCTTCAGGAAGGCGGCCTTGGCGGTCGGCGAATCCCAGAGATAGCCTTCCATGTAGGTAACGGCAGCGGCCTCCACCTGGGCCGCGATCACGTCATCGGGCCCGAAGTCGACGGCGGCGCCCAGGAAGGTGTTCATGGAGCGGTGGGCGTCGGGGGTCACCAGGATCATAGAGCGCCCGGTGGCCGGCCCGGAGCGCGCGTGCGCCACGTCGAAGGCGACGCCGGCGGAGCGGATATCGTGAGTGAAGATGGCGCCGAGCTGGTCGTCGCGCACCTTGCCGAGGAAAGCGGCCTTGCCGCCGAGCGACGCGACGCCGGTCGCCGTATTGCCGGCTGAGCCGCCGGAGACCTCGATCGCCGGGCCCATGGCGTCGTAGAGGTGCAGGGCGCGCACCTCGTCGATCAGGGTCATGCTCCCCTTGGCAATGTCATGGGCCGCCAGGAAGGCGTCATCCGTCTTGGCGAGAACGTCCACCAGGGCATTGCCGATGGCGACGACATCGAGGGTCATTGCAGTCATAAAAGGCCGTAAATCAAAGGGTTGCGCTATGTCGGAAAGTTGTCGCAACAGGGACGGGGGCTCTTTCCACCAGCCCGCACCGTCCGATCAGGCCTGCCCGGCAACGGTTCGCACACCCACTAAGCCGCGCGAAAACCCTGGCGACGCGGCTCCTTTTAGCTGTCAAGGGCCGTCGCGGCAAGCCCGACGCGGCTTGCAGGGCCCTGCCGTGCAAAATCAGAATGGCTTTAATTCGCTGCGGCGAGCCTCTAAATAGCTGCATCATGTTCAAAGCCCTGTCGCGCGCCTTCAGCCAGTCCTTCGATCCGACCTTCCGCCGGGTCTTCAACCGCTCCCTGCTGTATTCCTTCATCACCTTTGTCGCCGTCTGGCTGGCCTCCTGGTTCGCCCTCGACTGGGCGGGGGAGGCGCTGGTCGCCTGGATGCGGGACTGGACCGGCGAGGGATTCTGGGTCGACGTGCTGCAATGGCTGGTCGACATCGCGGCCATCGGCGCCATTGCCGTCGCCTCCTTCTTCCTGTTTCCCGCGGTCATGGTCTCGATCATGGCGCTGCTGCTGGACGACATCGCCCGGGCGGTGGAGCGCCGCTACTATCCCGATCTGCCAGCCGCCCGCCAGCAGCCGCTGGCCGAGGCGATCTTCGGCAACGTCATATTCGTCGCAGTAACGTTAATTCTTAATTTACTCGTGCTGCCGCTCTACTTGGTGCTGATCTGGATACCGCCCCTTAACCTGTTGCTTTTCTACCTTTTGAACGGATATCTGCTGGGACGGGAATATTTTGAGATGGTGGCCGTCCGCAGGCTCGACCCGGCGGCAACCAAACGGCTGCGGCGCGATTGTCGCGGGCGCGTGATCCTGGCGGGGGTCGTCATCACCTTTCTGCTGACCATTCCCCTGGTCAACCTGGCCACCCCGATCATCGCGACCGCCTTCATGCTGCATGTCTTCGAGGATCTGCGTCGCCGCGCGGCGCCAACCTTATCGTAAGGGTTGCGCACTAGACTGCGGGTCCCCTGGGCGGGTGCGCCCGGCGATAATACGAAACCGGCCACCGGGAAACCGGATCGCGGGCAACCGGAAAGGATGAGATCCCATGTTTGGCAAACGCAAAGGCCCGAGTTCCCCCAGCGAGCCCTCCGCGCCGCAGCTGCCCGAGGCAGCGCGGCTGCCGGGCGGCGGGGCTGCCGGCGGCGACTGCCAGCCGCGCCCGGCGCCGGGTGCCAAGGCTTCTGGGGCCTCGACCGGCACCGCCGCATCCGGGGCCGGTCCGGCCCCCAAGAGCCCGCCGCGGCGCTCCGATGGTCGCCTCGCCTCCGCGGTCGAAGGCCGCAAGCTGGTGGTCGGCCGCGAGATCTGCCTGTCCGGCGAGATCAAGACCTGCGAGAAGCTGGTCGTCGAGGGCAAGGTCGAGGCCGACCTGCGCGACAGCCACAGCCTGGAGATCAGCGAGCCCGGCCTGTTCAAGGGCAACGCCACGGTCGAGGACTGCGAAATCAGCGGCACCTTCGAGGGCGAGTTGACGGTCACCGGCCTGCTGGTGGTGCTGCCGACCGGCCGCGTCAGCGGCAAGATCCGCTATGCCGACATGGAGTTGTCGCGCGGTGCCCGGCTGAGTGGCGACATCGACGTGTTGGACGAGGCCGGCCTGCGCCGGGCCCGCGGCGAAGGTCCGAAGCTGGCGCACGACAGCAACGGCGGCGGCGCGGGCAAGCTCACACCCGATACCGGCAAGAGCCAGATCGGCTGAGGGGCAGGAGATCATGGGAATCCTGCGTATCGGATCGATGATGGTCGTCGCCGGCCTGGCGCTGAGTGCCTGCCAGACCGGCCGCAACGATCCGCCCGCCGCGACTCCGGCCCAGGCGGCGGCGGTGACGCTGGCGGCGGAGCCGCAGCCTGTCGCACCGGCCCCGGCGACCGGCATTGCCGCCCTGCCGCCGGTCGACGATGATCCCGCCCAGCTCATGGGGCTCGACCGCAACGGCGTGAACGCGCTGCTCGGCACCCCCGACCTGATCCGCCGCGAAGCCCCGGCAGAGATCTGGCAGTATGTCGGCGGTGACTGTGTGTTCGATGTGGTGCTCTACGAGCGCGGCCAGCACTTTGCCGTCTCCTATCTGGAAGCGCGCGACGTCACGGCGGCCGTCCTGCCGCCGCGGCCCTGCCTCAACCAGTTGCTACGCGCCCGCCAGACCGCCCCCATCAGCTAAGCCTTCCGCACAGCGGCCTTCAGCGCCTTGGCCAGCTTCTTCGGCGGCGCCTTCTTGCGCGCAGGCTTGCTGGCGGCCGTCGGCTTCCCGGGCGGCACATCCAGCGTCGTCTTGCCCTTGAAGGCGCAGAGGTCGTTCACCACGCAGGCGAAGCAATCGGGCCGGCGCGCCTTGCAGACGTAGCGGCCGTGCAAAATGAGCCAGTGGTGCGCGTGCAGCTTGCGCGCGGCCGGCACTACCTTCTCCAGCTTCTGCTCAACCGCCAGCGGCGTCTTGCCCGGTGCCAGGCCGGTGCGGTTGGAGACCCGGAAGATGTGTGTGTCGACGGCGATGGTCGGCGCGCCGAAGGCGATGTTCATCACCACGTTGGCGGTCTTGCGGCCGACGCCGGGCAGCCTTTCAAGTGCGTCGCGGTCGCAAGGCACCACGCTGCCGTGTTCTTCGATGAGCAGGCGCGAGAGGGCGATGACGTTCTTGGCCTTTGCGTTGAACAGGCCGATGGTCCTGATGTGCTGCTTGAGGCCGGCTTCGCCGAGCGCCAGCATCTGCTGCGGCGCCTGCACCGCCTTGAAAAGGGCCCGCGTCGCCTTGTTCACGCCGACGTCGGTCGCCTGGGCGGAAAGCACCACCGCCACCAGCAGGGTGTAGGGATTGACGTACTCCAGTTCTCCCTTGGGCTCCGGCACGGCGGCGGCGAGACGGTCGAAAAAGGTCGCGATATCGGCTTTCTTCATGGCCGGGCGAGTGTAGCCGGATCGCCCTGGAAAGGAAGGCACAAGACAAGCCTTTGAAGCCGCTTGGCGGCGGACCTATATTTCCCGGATGACTACGCCCGAGACAGAGGCGGCGCTCTTCGACGCCGAACTGACGCCGCATCGCAGTCTGTCGCCGCGCGGCTTCCTGCTGCTCATGCTGGGCATCTGCGCACTTTCCTTCACCGGCGGCCTCGCTTTCTTCCTCGCCGGTGCCTGGCCGGTGGTCGGCTTTCTCGGCGCCGACGTGCTGTTGATCTACCTCGCCTTCAAGATCAACTACCGCCGCGGCCGCCTGGTCGAGCGCCTTCACCTCACCCACGACAAGCTCACCGTCAGCCGCGTCTGGCCGGGCGGGCGCCGCAGCACCTGGGAATTCCAGCCCTACTGGCTGCAGGTGGTGTTCGACGAGCGGCGCCAGGACGAGGGGCCCGCCGCCAGCCCGCTGATCCTGCGCTCGCACGGACACAGCCTGACGGTCGGCAGCTTCCTCACCGGCCGGGAACGCGGGGAGCTTGCCGCCGCCCTGCGTGCCGCCCTCGGCCGCGTGCGCCAGTCCTGTCGCCCCGCCTGAGGTAGGCTCTCAGTCCGTCAGGCCCAGCACGTCGCGCATCGAATAGAGCCCGGCTGGCTTGCCGCGGCCCCAGAGCGCCGCCTTCAGCGCGCCCTTGGCGAAGACCTCGCGGCTGGTGGCCTTGTGGGTCAGCACGATTTGCTCGCCTTCCGCCGCGAAGATCACCGAGTGCTCGCCGGCGACATCGCCGCCGCGCAGGGTGGCAAAGCCGATCTCGCCGCGCGGCCGGGCGCCGACCTGGCCCTCGCGCGCCTTGCGGGCGACCGCATCGAGGGCGACGCCGCGGCCCTTGGCGGCCGCTTCTCCGAGCATCAGGGCGGTGCCGGAAGGGGCGTCGACCTTGTGGCGGTGGTGCATCTCGACGATCTCGATGTCGTAGTCGGGGTCGAGGGCGCGGGCGACCTGCTCGGTCACCAGCTGCAGCAGGTTTACGCCGAGACTCATGTTGGCGGCCTGCACCACCACGGTCTGGATCGCCGCCTTGTCGATGACGGCCTGGTCCTCCGCGCCGAGCCCGGTGGTGCCGACCACGTAGACGACCTCGGCCTGGGCCGCGAGCGCTGCATGGCGGCGGGTCGCCGCCGGGGTGGTGAAGTCGATCACCGCGTCGGCCTGGGCGAAGAGCTCGACCGGATCGTCACCGACCAGGATGCCGAGCGGCGCCACGCCCATGAGCTGGCCGATGTCGGTGCCGACAGCCGGATTGCCCGGCTGGTCGCTGCCGCCGGCGATGACGCAGCCCTCGGCGGCGTGGATGGCGGCCAGGTTCATCCGGCCCATGCGGCCGGTGCAGCCGACAACGGCCACGCGATAGGGATTCATCTGTCTCTCCGGGCTGCAAGCTTCGGCGTGGCAGCCGGTTTAGCACAGGCGGCGCCGGGCGCAAATGGATGGGCACACTTTGCGGGAGAGGCAGCCTTCGGCTTGCTGCGCCGCCTCAGCGGGGAGAGCGTGGACGCACAGCTAATCCGTGAGGTCTTCCCAGAATTCCTTCACCCGGGCGAAGAAGCCGGAGGACTCCGGGGAGGTATCGCGGCCTTCGCCCGCTTCCTCGAACTCGCGCAGCAGTTCCTTCTGGCGCTTCGTGAGGTTCACCGGCGTCTCGATCGAGACCTCGACGTACATGTCGCCGACGGCCTTGGAGCGCAGCACCGGCATGCCCTTGCTCTTGAGGCGGAACTGCTGGTTCGACTGGGTGCCGGCGGGCACGGTGATCTTGGCGCGGGCGCCGGCGATGGTCGGCACCTCGACAGCGCCGCCGAGCGCCGCCGTGGTCATCGGCAGCGGCACGCGGCAGTAGATGTTGGCACCGTCGCGCTGGAACAGGCGGTGCGGCGCCACCGAGAGGAAGATGTACAGATCGCCCGGCGGCGCGCCCCGCAGGCCGGCCTCGCCCTCGCCGGCGAGGCGGATGCGGGTGCCATCCTCGACCCCTTCGGGGATGTTCACCTGCAGCGACTTCTCGCGGTGCACGCGCCCGGCGCCCTCGCAGGAGCGGCAGGGCTTGTCGATCACCTGGCCGGCGCCGTGGCAGGAGGCGCAGGTGCGCTCAATGGTGAAAAAGCCCTGCTGGGCACGCACGCGGCCGCGGCCCTGGCAGCCCTGGCAGGTGACCGGCTTGGCGCCGCCCTCGGCGCCGCTGCCGCCGCAGGCCTCGCAGGACACGGTGCTCGGCACGCGGATCTGCGCGGTCTTGCCGTGGAAGGCGTCTTCCAGGGTGATTTCCATGTTGTAGCGCAGGTCGGAGCCGCGCGCCGCCGCGCCGCCGCGCCGTCCGCCCATGAGGTCGCCGAACATCTCGTCGAAGATGTCGGCGAAGCCGCCGGCGGAAAAGCCGGCGAAGCCGCCGTTGCCGGGCGCGCCGCCGCCGTTGGCGAAGGCCTCGTGGCCGAAGCGGTCGTAGGCCGCCCGCTTGTTGGCGTCCTTCAGCACCTCGTAGGCTTCGTTGATGTCCTTGAAGCGCGCCTCGGCGTCCTCGTCACCGGGATTGCGGTCCGGGTGATACTGCATCGCCAGCTTACGGTAGGCGGCTTTCAGCGCCCCCGCGTCGGAGTCGCGCGCAACGCCTAGAGTTTCGTAGTAGTCTTTCACGGCTTCGTCTGCTGCCCCCACAGCTCCGTCAGCAAAGTCGGCCCGAAAAGGCGACCGGAAGCAAGGCAAAGGCCGGACAGGGCGGTGCGTGCTTGCCGCAGATCCCGCCTTTGCCCGGCCTTGCCCGTCATTCCTTCGCCTTTAGGCCTGACGACCTTTCTTGTCGTCGTCGACTTCCTCGAAGTCGGCGTCGACCACGCTGTCGTCACCCTTGGCGGTGGCGCCTTCCGCCGCCGGCCCCGCATCCTCGCCGCCGGCCGCGCTGTCGCCGGCGCTGCCCTGCTCGTACAGCACCTGGCCGATCTTCATGGAGATCTCCTGCAGGGCCTGCATCTTGGCCGTGATGGCCTCGACGTCCTCGCCCTCGGCCGCCGTCTTGAGGGCGGCGATGGCCCCCTCGGCTGCGGTCTTGTCGGCGGCCGCGACCTTGTCACCGGCCTCCGCCATGGTTTTCTCCGTGGTGTGGATCAGCGACTCTGCGTGGTTCCGCGCCTCGACCAGGGCGCGGCGCGCCTTGTCCTTCTCGGCGTTGATCTCGGCGTCCCTCACCATCTGCTCGATCTCGGCGTCGCTCAGGCCGCTGGAGGCCTGGATGCGGATGGTCTGCTCCTTGCCGGTCGCCTTGTCCTTGGCGCCGACGTTGACGATGCCGTTGGCGTCGATGTCGAAGGTGACTTCGATCTGCGGCACGCCGCGTGGCGCCGAGGGAATGCCGACCAGGTCGAACTGGCCGAGCAGCTTGTTGTCCGCTGCCATCTCGCGCTCACCCTGGAACACCCGGATCGTGACCGCCTGCTGGCTGTCCTCGGCGGTGGAGAACACCTGGCTCTTCTTGGTCGGGATGGTGGTGTTGCGCTCGATCAGCTTGGTCATCACGCCACCCAGAGTCTCGATACCGAGCGACAGCGGCGTGACGTCGAGCAGCAGCACGTCCTTCACGTCGCCCTTCAGCACGCCGCCCTGGATCGCGGCGCCGATGGCGACCACTTCGTCGGGGTTCACGCCGCGGTGCGGCTCCTTGCCGAAGAAGCTCTTCACGGTCTCGTAGACCTTCGGCATGCGGGTCATGCCGCCGACCATGATGATGTCGTGGATCTCGCCAGGCGATACCCCGGCATCCTTCAGCGCCGACTTCACCGGTCCCATGGTGCGGGCAATCAGATCTTCCACCAGGGCTTCCAGCTTGGCGCGGGTCAGCTTGATGTTGAGGTGCTTCGGCCCGGCGGCGTCAGCGGTGATGAAGGGCAGGTTGATCTCGGTCTGGGTCGACGCCGAGAGGGCGATCTTGGCCTTCTCCGCCTCCTCCTTCAGACGCTGCAGGGCCAGCTTGTCCTGGCGCAGGTCGATGCCCTGCTCGTTTTTGAACTGGTCGGCCAGGTAGTCGATGATGCGCGCATCGAAATCCTCGCCGCCGAGGAAGGTGTCGCCGTTGGTGGCCTTCACCTCGAAGACGCCGTCGCCGATCTCCAGTACCGACACGTCGAAGGTGCCGCCGCCGAGGTCGTAGACGACGATGGTGCCGGTGTTCTTCTTGTCGAGGCCGTAGGCCAGCGCGGCGGCGGTCGGCTCGTTGATGATGCGCAGCACGTCGAGGCCGGCGATCTTGCCGGCGTCCTTGGTTGCCTGGCGCTGGGAGTCGTTGAAGTAGGCGGGCACGGTGATCACCGCCTCGGTGACCTTCTCGCCGAGATAGCTTTCCGCCGTCTCCTTCATCTTCTGCAGGATGAAGGCGGAAATCTGGCTCGGGCTGTAGTCCTTGCCCTGGGCCTCGACCCAGGCGTCGGCGTCGTGATTGACGATCTTGTACGACACCAGTCCCATGTCCTTCTTGGTCATGGGATCGTCGAAGCGCCGGCCGATCAGGCGTTTGATGGCAAAGAGGGTGTTCTCTGGATTGGTCACTGCCTGGCGCTTGGCCGGCTGGCCGACGAGGCGCTCGTCGGACTCCGTGAAGGCGACCATCGAGGGCGTCGTGCGTGCGCCCTCGGCATTCTCGATGACTTTGGCGTCTTTGCCGTCCATGACCGCGACACAGGAGTTCGTTGTGCCGAGATCGATACCAATAACCTTACTCATTTTTGCTCCTCACTTCGATCAGCAGACCCCTTGGGCGGCCTGGTCCATCAGCACCGCCCGGCGGATCCCCGCCGATGAGAGTTCATGACCATGGGTTCCCGGCTTATATAAGCAGCGCGCCGTCCGCTGCAAGTCGCAAAGCAGGCCGATTCGGCGCCCTAAAGTGCGGTTTTGGCGATGAAAACGGCCCGACCCGGGGTACATGGAAACGAAAGCGGAACTGATGACGGAGCCCCGCAGGCAAGGCGATCCCCGCGACGAGCCGGTCTATCGTGCCATTCTGGCCGTCCTGGTAGCCAGCGTGCTGGCCGGTGCCGCGCTGACCCTGGCCGGCGAGGCCGTCTTCAGCAGCCGGGCGCTGGCCAACGCCGGCCTCGGCATGGCGGTGGTCTGCGGCCTGCTCTACTGGGTGTTCCGCCTGCTCGGGCGCCGCGCGGCGAGCCGCCGCGACGAAGGCGGGCGGTAGATCCATGGCCGCGGCACCCGAAGGCTTCCGCTACCTGCCCGGCTTGTTCGGCCCCGCGGCCCAGGCGGCGCTGGTCGAGGACCTGCGCGCCGTCGTCGACGCCGCACCGCTCTGCCGCCCTGCCATGCCGAGGAGCGGGAGGCCCTTCTCGGTGCGCATGACCAATGCCGGCAGCCACGGCTGGTTCGCCGACCGCGAGGGCTACCGCTATCTGGCGCGGCATCCGATCACCGGCCGGCCCTGGCCACCGATCCCCGGGGCGCTGTTCGATCT
Source organism: uncultured Pelagibius sp. (assembly GCA_964472095.1). Classification (GTDB taxonomy): domain Bacteria; phylum Pseudomonadota; class Alphaproteobacteria; order Kiloniellales; family Kiloniellaceae; genus Pelagibius. The sequence continues at coordinate 424 of CAYYIV010000030.1, read as the reverse complement.
CTGGCGCACGGTCGCGGGCTATGCTGCCGATCCCGAGTGCTGCCTCGTCAATTTCTACGCGCCGGAGGCCCGCATGGGGCTTCACCGCGACGCCGATGAGGAGACTTTCGCCGCCCCGGTGGTGTCGCTGTCGCTGGGCGATTCCGCCGTCTTCCGCATCGGCGGCACCGAGCGACGCGGGCCCACGGCCTCGCTCAAGCTGCACTCCGGGGACGTGATGATCCTGGCCGGACCCGCGCGCCTCGCCTACCACGGCATCGACCGGGTGCTCGGCGGCTCCAGCCGCCTGCTGGACCGCGAGGGGTGGGAGGGCAGCGGGCGCCTCAACGTGACCCTGCGCCGGGTCACCCGGCCGCCGGAGGAGGACGCTTAGAGCGGATAGAGCAGATTCACAGGCTCGATGGATCGCTTGCAGCGAGGCTAT
>CAYYIV010000029.1:0-58576 GCA_964472095.1 uncultured Pelagibius sp. | reverse complement strand
CCGGGATACCAGTTCTGCACCGTCGAGTACTTGATCTCGGCGTCGTCCAGGGTGATCAGTTCGACAACGGCGGCGTGCAGCTGGTTCTCGTCGCGCTGCGGCGCGGTGCAGCCCTCCAGGTAGGAGACGTAGGAGCCCTCGTCGGCGATGATCAGGGTGCGCTCGAACTGCCCGGTGTTCTGGGCGTTGATTCGGAAATAGGTGCTCAGCTCCATCGGGCAGCGCACGCCCTTGGGGATGTAGACGAAGGAGCCGTCGGTGAACACGGCGGAGTTCAGGCAGGCGTGCTTGTTGTCGCCGTAGGGCACCACCGAACCGAGATAGCGGCGCACCAGCTCCGGGTGGTTCTGCACCGCCTCGGAAATCGGGCAGAAGATGACGCCGACCGCCTCCAGGTTCTTCTTGAAGGTGGTCGCCACGGAGACGCTGTCGAAGACGGCGTCGACCGCGACGCCGGCCAGCAGCTTCTGCTCGTTCAAGGGGATGCCCAGCTTGGCGTAGGTCTCCAGCAGCTTGGGGTCGACCTCGTCGAGGCTCTTGGGGCCGTCGGTCGGCGACTTCGGTGCCGAGTAGTAGTAGGAATCCTGGTAGTCGATCGGCGGGAACTTCACCTTGGACCAGCCCGGCTCCGGCATCGTCAGCCAGTGGCGATAGGCCTTGAGGCGCCATTCCAGCAGCCATTCGGGCTCGCCCTTCTTGGCCGAGATGAAGCGGATGGTGTCTTCGCTCAGGCCCTTGGGTGCGGTCTCGGACTCGATATCGGTGACAAAGCCGTACTTGTACTTATCGAGGGCCCGGACCCGTTCGACTGTCTCGACTGTGGCTGCCATTCACTCACTCTCCTGCAATGGTCGAATGCTTGTGCCGCATTCTTGAATTACTGCTTGGTCGCCGTGCGCGGGGGCACGGCAGGCGACGGCACCACCTGGGGCACCCCCGGGGCCACGCTCTTGGGGAGGCCGAAGGACGGCGGAATGGCCAACATGTCGGCCAGGCTGACCGCACTCAGCGCCTCGCGGATCGCGCCGTTCACCTTGTTCCAGTTGCCGCGCATGGGACAAAATGCCTCGGACCCGCAGCAGTCCGTCGCGCCGTCCACGCAGGCGGTCAGCGCGATCGGCCCCTCCATCGCCTGGATGATCTGGGCGACGGTGATCTCCTCCGGATCGGCCGAGAGGGTGTACCCGCCGCTGGCGCCGCGTTGTGAGACGACGAGCTTGGCCCGCCCCAGCAGATTCAGCAGCTTGGCCACGGTGGGCAGCGGTACCCCGGTGTCTTCGGAAATCTGCTGCGCCGACCGGGTCTCGCCGTCGTGCACGGCCATCTGGGACATCACCACCACGGCGTAGTCGGTAAGCCGGTTCAAGCGGAACATGCTGAAACCTCAATCCATACTATTCTGGTAAGGATTTAGATATAGGATATCTCTCGGGAATCAAGTGGTTTTCGCCAAACGCGAGCGGAATCCGCTGCCGACTGGCTGGCGCACCGCAATCCATGGTTAAATGAACGCGCCGGATCATTGCCCGTACCAAAGTCGGAGAGCCCGGGCCTTGCAATTGTGCCGCGCAGTCCCCTAGTTTTTGGCGACGTGGTCGTGAAAGCGACGCTAAAGGAATAAGCTGAGCCACTGCGAAAAAACTGAACCGGAGAGACAAGACATGCGCGTAAAGAGCGCCCTGACGATCATCGCTTTCACCGCTGCTGCCTCCCTTGCGGGCGCGGCCCAAGCCGAAGGCGACGCCACCGCCGGCGAGAAGGTCTTCAACAAGTGCAAGGCCTGCCACACGGTCGAGGAAGGCAAGAACAAGGTGGGGCCGAGCCTGCACAACATCATCGGAGCCGCCCCTGCCGCCGTCGAGGGCTTCAAGTACTCCAAGGGTATGGAGGAGTTCGCCTCCGGCCATGTGTGGAACGATGAGACGCTGAGTGCCTATCTCGAAAAGCCGAAGGACATCGTCAAGGGCACCAAGATGGCCTTCGTCGGCCTGAAGAAGCCCGAGGAACGCGCCGACGTGATCGCTTACCTGAAGCAGTTTTCCGAATAACGCCTGACCGCTACGGCCGCAGGAACGCAAGGAGCCGGGGGCGTGCCCGGCTCCTTTTTTTGTGCCCGCGTGTTGCCCCGGTCAGGCGAGGCCGAGCAGGCCGCGCAGGCCGGGATGCAGCAGCACCGCCAGGTAGGCGAGGTAGCCGGCCAGGAGGACGCTGCCTTCCCAGCGCTCGACCTTCGCCCGGGTCATCGCGAAGAGGATCAGCAGGGCGGTAGCGGCCAGCATGACCCAGCTGTCGAGGTGGAGGATCTCGACCGGCACCGCGATCGGACGATAGAGCGCCGTCACACCGAGAATGCCCAGCAGGTTGAAGATGTTGCTGCCGATGACGTTACCGAGGGCGACGTCGCCGTGCCGGCGCAGGGCGGCGACGACGGAGGTTGCAAGTTCCGGCAGCGAGGTGCCTACGGCGACAATGGTGAGACCGATCACTGTCTCCGAGATGCCGACCCGGCGGGCCAGCGTGACCGCGCCCTCGACCAGCAGGTTGGCGCCGACGACGATGCCGACCAGCCCGATCAGGGTGAGCCCGATATAGAGCAGCAGCGGCGCGCGGCGCGGTGGCAGGTCTTCCACCTCTGCCGCCATCTGGCCCGCCGCCTCGTCACTCAGGCCGTGGCGTCCGCGCCAGTAGGCGGTGAGGGTGAAGGCGAGCAGCAGGACGACGAAGAGGAAGCCCCACCAGCGGCCGATCTCGCCCAGGAAGAACACCAGCACCGACAGCAGGCTGGCGCCGACCAGCACCGGGCCGTTGAAGCGGAAGGTGCCGGCGGTGACGGCGATGGGGGCGATCAGCGCCGCGAGCCCCAGGATCAGGAGCACGTTGGCGATGTTGCTGCCGACCACGTTGCCGATGGCGATCCCGGGCGAGCCGATGCGGGCGGCTTCCAGGCTGGCAACCAGCTCGGGCAGGGAGGTGCCGAAGCCGACCAGGGTGAGGCCGATGACCAGCGGCGAGACCTTCATGCGTTCCGCCACGCCGACGGCGCCGCGCACGAAGAGGTCGCCGCAGACCAGCAGCAGGACGAGCCCGGCACTCAGCTCAAGGTAGGTCACGGACTTCGGGCTCCTGCTGGCCGCTGGAAGCTTCGACGGCCGGCGCTGCAGCCTCCGCCCGGCGCAGGGGCGGCAGGTGGAGCAGCAGGGCGGAGGCGATGAACACGCTGGAATAGGTGCCGACCACAAGGCCCCAGACCAGGGCCAGGGAGAAGTTCCGCAACACCGGTCCGCCGAAGATCAGCAGCGCCAGTACCGCCAGCAGCGTCGTGCCGCTGGTCAGCAGGGTGCGCCGCAGGGTCTGGTTCACGCTGAGGTCGATCAGCTCCGCCATCGGCATAGCCTTGTACTGGCGCAGGTTCTCGCGCACCCGGTCGAAGACGACGACGGTGTCGTTGATCGAATAGCCGGCGATGGTCAGCAGCGCCGCCAGGATGGTCAGGTTGAACTCGAGCTGGAACAGGGCGAAGAGGCCGAAGGTGGCAATGACGTCATGGAAGGTCGTCAGCACCGCGGCGAGGCCGAACTGCCATTCGAAGCGGAACCAGACGTAGACCCCGATCAGCAGGACGGCGAGCCCGGCGGCCATCATCCCGTCGCGCAGCAGCTCGCCGCTGACCTGCGGGCCGATGGCCTCGGTCCGGCGGATCTCGAAGCCGGGTTGCAGCAGCGCCTTCACAGCGGCGATGGCCTGGTCCTGGGCGGCCGGTCCGCCCGGCGGATCCTGCAGCCGGATCAGCAGGTCCTGGCCGCCGCCGAAGGCCTGCAGGGTGACCTCGCCGAGCCCGAGGGCGCCGATCCGGCCGCGCAGGACCGCCAGGTCGAAGGCCTCCTGGGCGCGCGCCTCGATCAGCAGGCCACCGGCGTAGTCGACGCCCAGATTGAGCCCCTGGGCCCAGAGCGCAGCCAGGGAGGCGAGGGTGACGAGCAGGGTGAAGAGGAAGGCTGTCTTGCGCCAGCGCATGAAGCGGAAGCGCGTATCGTCGGGAAAGAGGCGCAGGAGGCGCACGGTTGCGATGCCCTAGGGTGGGGCTTGAAAGACGTTCGGTCCGGGCGAATGGCCTCGGAAGCAGACGGCCTGAACAAGACCGCTCCGATAGATGGGATGGGCGAAGCGGAAGTGAAGCCCACCCCCCCGTGATTTAATTCAGGCGGCCGGGAGTTAGCCAAGAGGCAGCTTCCGCCGCATCGGCGATCGCCGCCGCAGAGGCGCAGAAGACGTGAGGCCGATGCCTGGCCAAGAGGCTCGACAGAATCTCGTGGTTCTTCTAACACTCGGACCCGGCGGGCACGGTGCGCAGTCCCGCTCCCAGAGAAGCACCGCAAGCGAGGACAGGGCAGGGAAATGCAGCAAGAGGTCACCACCGTCGATCACCCCCTGGTACAGCACAAACTGACGATCATGCGGGATAAGCGGACCGCCCTGCCGGATTTCCGCCGCCTGCTGCGGGAGATCAGCCTGCTGCTGGCCTATGAGGTCACCCGTCATCTGGAGCTGAAGCAGGTCGAGGTGGAGACCCCGGTCGACACGACCACGGCGCCGATGCTGGCCCGGCCGGAACCCTGCCTGATCACCATCCTGCGCGCCGGCAACGGCCTGCTCGACGGCATGCTGGACCTGATCCCCTCCGCTTCGGTGGGCCACGTCGGCCTTTACCGCGACCCGCAGACCCTTGCGGCGGTGGAGTATTACTACAAGGTACCGAAGGACATGGGCCAGCGCTTGACCATCGTCGTCGACCCCATGCTGGCGACGGGGCATACGGCCGTGGCCGCACTCGATCGTCTGAAGCAGGACGGCGCCAAGGAAATCAGCTTCGTCTGCCTGGTGGCGGCGCCGGAGGGCATCGCCGAGCTGCGCCGGGCGCATCCCGACGTGCCGATCTTCACCGCGGCGGTCGACGAGAGGCTGAACGACAAGGGCTACATCGTGCCGGGCCTCGGCGACGCCGGCGACCGCATCTTCGGCACCAAGTAGAGTAAACCTCAGGCCGTTCGCTGCTGCCGCCACAGGCCGGCGGCCAGGGTGATGGCGACCGCCGCCAGGGTCAGGCCCGCCATGGCGAAGAACGCCAGGCCCGGATCGCTCGCGTAGAGCGTGCCGGCTAGCAGCATGGTGCCGCCCATGGCAAGGCCGCCGGAGAGCGCCGAATAGAGGCTCTGCATGGAGGCGGCGAGCCGCGACGGCGTGGCCCGGGTGATGCAGTGCATCGCCGCCAGATGGGTGGCGGCGAAGGTGGCCGCGTGCAGCGTCTGCACCGCGGCGAGCGCCACCAGGTCGGTGCTCAGGGCCGTCACCGACCAGCGCAGCGTTCCCAGCAGGCCGGCCAGCACCAGCAGCGTGCCGGGGCGCAGCCGCCCGGCGAGGCGCCGGCTCAGGGCGAAGAACAGGATCTCCGCCAGCACGCCTTCGGTCCACAGCACCGCGATGGTGGTCGCGTCGATGCCGCTGGCGCGCCAGTAGAGCGCTGAAAATCCGTAGTAGGCGGCGTGGCTCGACTGGATGAGGGCGGAGGCCACCAGGAATACCAGCACCTCCCGCTGGCCGAAGAGGCGGGCAAGGCGCTTCAGGGAGATGTCCTCGGCTTCAGCCGTCTGCTGCAAGGTCATGTCGCGGCCGGGCAGGGCCAGGGCGACCAGGAAGGAGAGCGCCAGCGCGCCGAGCACCAGCCAGAGCACCCAGTCCGCGCCGTAGGCGGCCAGCAGTGCGCCGGTAGCGAGGCTGCCGACGATGAAGGCGAGGCTGCCCCAGAGGCGGATGCGGCCGTAGTCGAGGGCGTAGCGGTAGACCGCCGCCATGGTCTGCGTCTCCGCCAGCGGCACCAGCAGCGGGAAGCTGGCCGCGGCCAGCAGGTGCAGGGTGAGAATCCAGGCAAAGCCGCTGGCCGGGATGAAAGCGCAGAAGATGACCAGGCTGACTGCCGTGAGCAGCACGATGGTGCCCTTGCCCCAGCCGGCCCGGTCGGAGAGGTGCGCCAGACCGGGGTTGGCCACCAGCTTGACCCAGGAGCCCAGGGCGAGCAGCAGGCCAATCTCCGCCGCCGTCAGCCCGCGTGACTCGAGCCACAGCGGCCAGAACGGCAGGTGGGCGCCGACGGCCAGAAAGACGGCACCATAGAAGAGAGCGAAGCGGGCGGAGAGCGCCTGGGGCGACATCGGGGATCAGCGGACCGGGTGGATTGCGGCGCCTCAGCAGCTATCTCCCGCCACGCCCTGGCGCAAGCCGAAACTGGTATCCGCCGAGACGACGCAGCTGTCGGCTGGGCCGTTGCGAAGCGCGCCGGGGTTGCGCCAAGATGCGCCATGCGTTTCGACCTCATCCCCTATACGCCGGGTATCGTCGGCGGCTATCTGGCGGAGTTTCACCCCGGTCCGCCGGCCGCCTGCCACTGGTCCGAACGCTCGCTCTACATGGACGGCGACGTCTTCGAGGCGCTGGTTTTCCTGGTCGGGCCTTTCACGCTGAAAGTGAAGACGCCGGTGATCCTGGAAGGCGCCGCCGTGGAGCGTCTGGCAGACGAACTCGACGATATCGCCCGGCAGGTCTCCCATGCCGAGAGCCCCAAGGCGATCTGGCCTTACAGCGCCAGCTACGGCTACACCCAGTTCAACTCGGTGCGCGACTGGCCGTGCGAGCGCCAGGCCTTCACCCGGATGCTGCGCGAACTCGGCGCCTGGACGCGCAAAGCGCAGGACGGCGGCCAGCCGGTCAGCATCCGCAGCATGTAGGTCAGCCTGCATGATGGTTGCTCAGGATCAGGTAAATCTTTGATGGCACGAAGAAAAATCCTCATGCTGATGAGCCCCGACAGGGGCGTTTCGAAGCACGTGCAACGCTGACCCGGCGCTGCCGTTCGTGGGTGGAATGGGGACCAGATCGGATCGCGGTCAGACGGAACCACTCAGTGGTTCCGTCTGACCGCGTGAATCCGATCGAATTCAAACGGGTAGAGCAGATTCACACGGTCGATGGATCGCCGAAGGCGATTCCATGCGACCGTGATCTGCTCTAAGAAAATGCCTTGAAGCCGATGAGGGTGAAGGTGTCCTTGATGCCGGGCAGGGTCTGGATCTGCTCGTTCACGAAGTGGCCGATGTCGGCGCCGTCCTCCAGGTAGCATTTTACCAGCAGGTCGTACTGGCCGGAGGTCGAATGCACTTCCGACACCTGCTCGACGTCCTGCACGAGTTCGTCGGCCACCGTATAGGCCTTGCCGAGATCGCACTTGATCATGATGAAGATGGTCTGCATGACACCCTGTCGCCTTTCATCCACCGGCCGCCATCATAGCCGCTTGTTCGACGAGGCCAAACCATGAGCTATCGCGTCCGGCCGGCTGAGGTTGCCGATGTCCCGCTGCTGGGTCCGCTGGAACGGGCAGCCGCCAGCCGCTTCGCCACCATCGGCCTGGAGCGCATTTCCCAGGGCCGTCCGACCAGCGAGGCGGAGTACCGGGAAGCGATCGCCGACAGGCGCCTCTGGGTGGTCGAGAAAGAAGGCGGGACGGTGGTCGGTCTGGCCATTGCCGACCGGCTGGACGGCGAGGGCTACCTGGCCGAGATCTCCGTCCACCCGGCCCATGCCGGCCATCGCCTTGCGGCGCGCCTGATTGCCGCGGTCGAGGACTGGGCGTTCGGCCTGGGCTGCCGGAGCCTCAGCCTGACGACCTTCCGCGAGGTGCCGTGGAACCGGCCCTACTACGAGCGGCTCGGGTTTGCGGTCCTGGAAGAGGCGGCGGCCGGGCCAGAGCTGCGGGGCATCCGCGCCAGGGAGCAGGCGCGCGGCGTCGATGCGAACAGCCCGCGTGTCTGCATGGTCAAGAAGATCGGGAAGGGGCCTTAAGCGACCTTGGACGAGCGCAGCATGAAGGCCGGCACGTGGTCGCCGAAGGCGGTCTCGCCGGGCGTCGGGTTGTCGTCGTCATCGTTGCGGTTGTGCCCGCGGCTACGGCCACGCTGCTCGCTGCGCTGGTCGTTCCGCGCACCGCGAGCGGCAGCCGGCTTTCTCGGCTCCTCGTCGCGCTGACGCTCGAAGAGAACGACTTCCTGCGGCTCGACCTCATCCTCGACGAGATCGTCGATAACCTCGGCCACCACGGCCGCTGGTTCCGGTGCCTTCGCGGTCCGCTCGCTGCGGCTGTCGCGGCGCTCGTCGCGGTCGCCACGGCCCCGGCGTGCCGCGCCGTCGCCGCCTCGCGCCGGACCTTTGCCGCTGCGGCGGCGGCCGCGGTCGCGTCCGCGACCCTCGCCTTCCGACTCGCCGGCGCTCCAGGTCTCCGCACCACCGCCCAGTGGGACCTCGGGGATCTGCATGCCCAGCATGCTCACCACATTGGCGAGGTACTTGCCTTCCTCGGGCAGCGCCAGGGTGAAGGCCTTGCCACTGCGACCGGCCCGGCCGGTACGGCCGATGCGGTGCACGTAGTCCTCCGGATTGGAGGGCACGTCGAAATTGAATACGTGAGATACCGCCGGGATGTCGAGCCCGCGCGCCGCCACATCGGAGCACACCAGGATGCGGACCTTGCTGTCCTTGAAGGACTGCAGGGTTTCCATGCGGACCGGCTGGGCCATGTCGCCGTGCAGGGCGGCGGCCGAGTAGCCGTGACGCTCCAGGGAGCGGAAGACGACGTCGACGTCGCGCTTGCGGTTGCAGAACACCAGCGCCGACTTCACCTCTTCGCTGTCGATCAGGCTGCGCAGCGCGGCGCGCTTTTCCTTCGCGGCGCCGCGGACCTTGACCAGAGCCTGGGTCACTGTCTGCGCGGCGGAGGCCGGCGGATCGACTGAGATCGCCTTGGGATTAATCAGGAAGGCGTCGGCCAGCCGTCGGATCTCCGGCGGCATGGTGGCGGAGAAGAACAGCGTCTGGCGGATCTTCGGCAGCAGGCCGACGATGCGCTCGACATCCGGCATGAAGCCCATGTCGAGCATGCGGTCGGCCTCGTCGATCACCAGGATCTTCACGTCGGCCAGCAGAATCTTGCCACGCTCGAAGAGGTCGATGAGACGACCCGGCGTGGCGATCAGCACGTCGACGCCGCGGTTCAGCTTCTGCTCCTGTTCGACGAAGGAAGAGCCGCCGATGAGCAGCGCCATCGACAGCTTGCCGTACTTGCCGTAGAGCTCGAAGTTCTCGGAGACCTGGGCCGCCAGTTCGCGCGTCGGAGCGATAATGAGGGAGCGCGGCATGCGCGCCCGGGCGCGGCCGTTCGACAGGATGTCGATCATCGGCAGCGTGAAGCCGGCGGTCTTGCCGGTGCCGGTCTGGGCGCAGCCGAGGACGTCACGCCCCATCAGCACCACAGGAATGGCTTTTTCCTGAATGGGGGTCGGGGTGGTGTAGCCCACGTCCTGAACGGCCCTAAGGACCTCTGGACTCAGTCCAAGATCTTCGAACGTCATGTAATCCGTAATGCGGTTTGGGACAGCTTTGTCAATTGCACATCTTGGCAATCGAACTTGGGCCGGATCATAGGATTTAGGCCCGGCTTGTCAATCACAACTGGCCGATGCTTGCCGAAATTCTTAGTCTGAACGCCGCGCTGGCATTGGCCGGAAAATAATATTGCTATATCGTGAGACTTAGATGGTTAACATTTCAACAAGTCAGATAGTCCCGGAGAGGGATGAAGTCAAGGGGACTGCGCTTCTCGTGGTCGACGTGCAGGAACGCCTCGCCCCGGCTATTGCCGATACACCAGAGGTGGTCCCGCGGATCGCCCTCCTGATAGAAAAGGCCGGAGAAGCAGGCTTGCCGATACTTGTGAGCGAGCAGTATTCGTCCGGACTCGGTGGCACGGTACCGGCGTTGCGGCGGCTGCTGGCTGCGGCAGAAGTGATCGAGAAAATCCACTTCGCCGCACCGCGCGAGCCGGCTTTCGCCGCGGCGCTCGAGGCGCGGAGTCTCCGGCAGGTCGTCGTCGCCGGCATGGAAGCACACGTCTGCGTGCAGCAGACGGTACTGGCTCTGCTGGAGCGGGGAATCGCGGTGGCGGTGGTCGGTGACGCCGTCGCGTCGCGCGACGACCTCAACCGCCGGGTCGCCCTGGCCCGGCTCGCGCGCGCGGGTGCCACGATCGTCGGGACCGCTGCAGTGCTGGCCGCCTGGTCCACGGCGCGACGGGACGCACCGGCTGCGTTGTCGCCTTGAGGTGAACCGCCGAGACCAGTCCTCTGCCTGCCTGTTCCCTCCTGTTCGAGACCGCCGCTTGCGATGACCGCCAAGATTCCCCTCGCACTGCTCCCCGGCCTGCTGTGTGATGCCGCCCTGTGGCAGCCGCAGGTGGCAGAGCTCGCCGACATCGCCGACTGTCGGGTGGCGGACTTCACCACCCAGGACTCCATCGCCGCGATGGCTGAGAGCGTGCTCGCCGCCATGCCGGCGCGCTTCGCCCTGGCGGGCCTTTCCATGGGCGGCTACGTGGCGCTCGAGATCATGGCGCGCGCGCCGGAGCGGGTGAGCCGCCTGGCGGTGCTCGACAGCCGGTTTCAGACCGACAGCCCGGAGCTGACGGCGCGTCGCCGCGGCTTGAACGAACTGGCCGAGAAGGGTGAGTTCAAGGGCATCACGCCGCGCCTGCTGCCGCTGTTCATCCACCCGGCGCGGCTCGACGATGCCGCGCTCACCGGCACCATAGTGGCGATGGCCGAGCGCGTCGGCAAGGACGCCTTCATTTCCCAGCAGAAAGCGATCATGGGACGGCGCGATCACAGCGCCACGCTGGTGACCGTCCGCGTGCCGACGCTGGTGCTCTGTGGCCGGCAGGATGCGCTGACGCCGCTGGCGGACCACCGGGCCCTGGCTGCCGGCATCGCCGACGCGCGCCTCGTGGTCGTCGAGGACTGCGGCCACCTTTCCACCATCGAGCGGCCGGCGGAGGTCAACGCGGCGCTGCGGCGCTGGCTGTCGGCGGAAGCCTAGACCCGAGCCGCCGTTAGCTGGCGGATTCCGGCGCCGCGTCGCTGTCGGCGGTCGGATCGACTGTGGAGACGGTCTGCGCGAAGTTCAGCGATTCCCTGAAGGCCACGTGTTCTTCCAGCGGTGCCGGCGCGCGGATGCGCATGCGGTAGTAGGCAAAGGCGGCGAGGCTGAGCTGCACCGCGGCGGTCATCCCGAACAGCGCGTCGGGTGCCAGGTAGCGGGTCAGGGTCGAGGTGACGATGGGGCCGACCACCGCGCCGAGCGCGAAGACCAGCAGCAGGCCGCTGGCCGCCTCGACGTAGCCGTCGGACTCGACGTAGTCGTTCATGTGTGCGACGGCGAGCCCGTAGATCGGAAAGGCGAAGAGCCCGAAGAGAAACACCAGCGCCAGCAGGCCGAGCCCCCACGGCGGCGCCCACAGCACAAAGAGCAGCCCCGCCGCGGCGGAGCCGCAGGCCGACCCGATGATGACGCGGCGGCGGTCCATCTTGTCGGATAACCGCCCGAGCGGCCACTGGCCGAGGGCGCCTGCCAGCACGGCGACGCTCATGAAGATGGCCACGCCCCAGGTGTCGGCGCCCTTGTTCAGCGCGAAGACCGGCGCCAGCGCCCAGAAGGAACCGTTGGCGAGTCCGACAGCGAGGCAGCCGATCACGCCCACCGGCGAGAGCTTGTAGAGGTGCGCCAGGCGGATCTTCACCGAGCGCACCGGCGCCGGTGCCTCGGCGCGGGTCAGGGCGATGGGGACGGCGGCCAGCGACACCAGGATCGAGGCCAGCAGAAAGAGCGGGAAGTTCTCCGGCCGGTCGAGGCCGAGCATCAGCTGGCCGATGGTCATCACAGTCAGGTTGATGATGGTGTAGAGCGAAAAGACGAAGCCGCGGGTCTCGTTGGTCGACTTCTCGTTGAGCCAGCTCTCGATGATCATGTAGAGCACGGCAAAGCAGAACCCCGTGATGGCGCGCAGGCCCCACCAGAGAAACGGGTTCAGGAACAGCGCGTGCACCAGCACGACGCAGGAGGCGATGGCGACCAGGGCGGTGAAGGCGCGGATGTGCCCGGCGCGGCGGATCAGCCTTGGCCCGTAGAAGCAGCCGCAGGCGAAGCCGAAGAAGTAGGCCGAGCCGAGGATGCCGATGTCGATCGCCGAGAAGGCCTCGATATTGGCACGCACCGGCAGCAGCGTGCCCTGCAGGCCGTTGCCCATGAGCAGCAGGGCGACGCTGAGCAGCAGCGCGGTGATTGGGGCAAAGGCGGCAGCGGTCATCGCCAGGCGGGATCCTGTAGTGGTCCCGCCGCTCTAACACATCCGGCGGGCCGCGGCCACCGCGCTCGACGGCACGCCCAAGGCTGTCGTCCCGGGGACGAGCCCGGGACGACAGCGGTGTGATTGCTATACGTCCAGCTCGCGCACGAAGCGGGCGTTTTCCTGGATGAAGGCGAAGCGCAGCTCCGGCTTGCGGCCCATCAGGCGCTCGACCAGGTCGGCGGTCTTCTTGACCTCGGAGCCGGGATCCTCATCGCCTTCACCGGCGATGGTGACGCGCAGCAGGGTGCGCTTGCCGGGGTCCATGGTGGTATCCTTCAGCTGCTTGGCGGGCATCTCGCCGAGGCCCTTGAAGCGGCTGAGTTCGATCTTGCCGCGGCCCTTGAAGTGCGACGTCATCAGGCGGTCCTTCTCCGCATCGTCCATGGCATAGACGCTCTGGCTGCCTTGGGTCAGGCGATAGAGCGGCGGCTGCGCCAGGTAGAGCCGGCCGCTTTCGATGAGGCCGGGCATCTCGCGGTAGAAGAAGGTGATCAGCAGCGAAGCGATGTGCGCGCCGTCGACATCCGCATCGGTCATGATGATGATGCGCTCATAGCGCAGCTTATCGACGTCGAAGGCGCCGCGGGTGCCGCAGCCGAGCGCGAGCGAGATGTCGGCGATCTCCTGGTTGCCCTTCAGCTTGTCGGCCGAGGCGCTGGCCACGTTGAGGATCTTGCCGCGCAGCGGCAGCACCGCCTGGGTCTCGCGCGAGCGCGCCTGCTTGGCCGAGCCGCCGGCGGAATCGCCCTCGACCAGGAAGATCTCGGTGCCCAGCGAGCTGCTGCGGCTGCAGTCGGAGAGCTTGCCCGGCAGCCGCAGCTTGCGCGTTGCCGTCTTGCGGCTCTGCTCCTTTTCCTGGCGCCGGCGCTGGCGCTCGTCGGCGCGCTCGATGACGCGCTCGAGCAGCAGGCGGGCGCGCTCGGGATGGCCCGAGAGCCAGTGGTCGAAGTGGTCCTTGATGGAAGTTTCCACCAGCTTGGTCGCCCCGACGCTGACCAGCTTCTCCTTGGTCTGGCCCTGGAACTGCGGGTCGCGGATGAACAGCGACAGCATGGCGCAGGCGCCGCCGCAGAGGTCGTCCGAATTCATCTGGCCGGCCTTCTTGCCGCTGCCGGTCATGTCGGCATAGGCCTTGAGGCTGCGCAGCAGGCCGCTGCGCAGGCCGGCCTCGTGGCTGCCGCCCTCGGGTGTCGGCACGGTGTTGCAGTAGGAATTGAGGAAGCCGTCCTCGTCGAGCGGCCAGGAGATCGCCCACTCGACGCGGCCGTGGTCGTCGGGGAACTTGGCCTCGCCGACGAAGGGTTCCGGCGTCAGGGTCTTGCGCTTGTCGAGGGTGGCGGCAAGGAAGTCCGACAGCCCGTTGGGGAAGTGGATGCTGTCCTTCTCCGGTGTCGCGTCGCCCTTGTCCAGCAGGTCCTTGTCGCAGCTCCAGCGGATCTCGACGCCGCGGTAGAGGTAGGCCTTGGAGCGCGCCATGCGGTAGAGCCGGGCCGGGCGGAACTGCGCCTCCTTGCCGAAGATCGAGGTATCGGGCCGGAAGCTGATGGTGGTGCCGCGCCGGTTCTTCACCGGCTTGCCCTTGCTGAGCTTGGAGGTCGGCTTGCCCTTGCTGTAGCTCTGCTCGTAGAGCATCTGGTCACGCGCCACCTCGACGGTCAGCTCTTCGGCAAGGGCGTTGACCACGGAAACGCCGACGCCGTGCAGGCCGCCGGCGGTGGCGTAGGTCTTCTGCGAGAATTTCGCACCGGAGTGCAGGGTGGTGAGAATGACTTCCAGGGCCGACTTCGGCTTGTACTTGGGGTGCGGATCGACCGGAATTCCGCGGCCGTTGTCGCTGATCGTCACGCGGTTGCCGGGCTTCAGCTCGATCTCGATGCGGGAGGCATGGCCGGCCACGGCCTCGTCCATGGAATTGTCCAGCACCTCGGCCACCAGGTGGTGCATCGCGCGTTCGTCACTGCCGCCGATGTACATGCCGGGGCGCCGGCGCACGGGCTCCAGGCCCTCCAGTACCTCGATGTCCTTGGCCGAATAGCCCGACTGACCGCCCGCGGACTGTTTTCCCGGGGATTTCTTGGAAGCTGATTGAAAGAGATCCGCCATCTTGGCCTATGTTACTGAGCGATACGAGGGTGATCGGGGAGAATCGATCCCGGCATGCCCACCGAATCGGGGCGAAGGAATCGCCGATAAGGTAGGCTAACCCAGATGCAGCCGCGATATCTAGTTGCCCCGTCTTCTATTCATAGAGAGCCGATCTGTCCATGACCTGTGCCAAGTTTCATGACCGCTGACCCCGCCGCCAGGCCGCGCGGCACCCTGGCCACCCGCACCCTGGCCATGCCGGCCGACGCCAACCCCAGCGGCGACATCTTCGGCGGCTGGGTGCTGTCGCAGATGGACATCGCCGGCGGCATCACCGCGGGCGCGCGGGCGGCCGGGCGCGTGGCCACCGTGGCGGTCGATGCCATGGTGTTCCATCGCCCGGTCTATGTCGGCGACGTGCTCTGCACCTACGCAGACATCATCCGTGTCGGCCGCACCTCGATCGCCATCCACGTCGAGGCCTGGGCGCTGCGCTCGCGGCTGGGCGAGCGGGTGAAGGTGACCCAGGGCACCTTCACCCTGGTCGCCATCGACGACGCCGGGCGGCCGCGGCCGGTGCCGCCCGAGGACCCCGCCAGGCGCTTGGACGAGGATCCCGGGCCGTGACCATGAAGTGCCTGCGCGCCGCTCTGTTGCTTGCCCTGTGGCCGCTCGCCGGCGCCGTTGCCGGGGAGGCCGACGCGGTGGCGGCCGAGGCGGCGCGCGAAAGCGACGGCACCTGGCGCTTCAGCGTGACCGTCCGCCATGCCGACGAAGGCTGGCATCACTACGCCGACCGCTGGCAGGTGGAAACCCTCGGCGGCCGCGTGCTGGGGACCCGGGTGCTGCTGCACCCGCACGAGGCCGAGCAGCCCTTCACCCGCACGCTCGGCGGCGTGGTGGTCCCGCCGGAGGTGACGGAGGTCGTCATCCGCGCGCACGATTCGCTGCACGGTGACGGCGGCAAGGTGCTGACGCTGACGCTGCCGCTGCCGCGCTAGGCGGCACTCGCGTCAGATGGCCAGCGCGCGCCACAGGCGGAAGGGGGCACCGGGTTCCTCCCGTGCCACCCAGCGGTAGGGCAGGCGGTGCCAGGGCAGGACGCGCGGTGTCAGGCTGTCCATCACGTAGACTCCCCTGTCGCTGTGCACCAGCAGCACCGCATGACCGCGGTTGTAGTCCAGCTTGCAGGCACCGAGGGTGAGGGCGCCGCGCGGTATGCCGTAGGCCCCCACCAGCTCGGAGAGCTTGCGGATAGCGATGTCCTCGCAGTCGCCTTCCTGCCCGCCGACCTCCCAATAGTCCTTGCCGGCGTCGGCGCGGTAGCGCACGGCGGCATTGATCTGCCGGTTCACTTTGATGAGTTCGGCGGCGCGCCCGACCGTCAGCTGCAGCGGCGCGAAGACGTCGCCGGCCGGGTCGAGCTCCGGGTGCTTGCGCAGCAGGGCGAACCAGGCGGAGGGGGCCGGGATGAAATTGCCGGCCGACATCGGGGAGGAATGCGGCAGCGGCCCCTGCAGGCCGGTCATGGCCGCCTGGGCGGCGCCAGGCAGGACAGCACCTGCGGCGAGGCCGCCCAGTCCGCAAAGCAGGTGTCGTCGTGACAGCACTGATGGCTCCAACAAGATTGTTCGTTGGAAATAGAAATAGCCATCAACTTGCTATCTGGGCGTGTTCTATTGGAGGTGTTTGTATGACACAAAAAGAAGAAAGATATTGTACTGGAAATTCGTTAGTAAAAAATTAACCTTCTCGCCATGCGTTTGGTCTTTAATTAAGAATTCATTAACAAATATTGTCGAGTTCTCTTCATTTCATATCTACTCCCCGCTGACCCTGACCATCGTACAGTCCTCTGGCTGACTCTTGTCGCGATGGGCGGTATTTTCTTCTCGGCAAGCGTGTGGCCGAGGCGGGCCGGTCTGCGGCGCGGCCAAAAAAAAACCCGCCGGCGCTGTGCCGGCGGGTCGTTTCTGCAGGCTGCGGCGGCGTCCAGAAGGATGCCGCCGCGGCCGCTGGCCTCAGCTCGAGTAGTACATCTTGTACTCGATCGGGTGCGGCGCGTGCTCGAAGGCGTAGATCTCTTCCCACTTGAGATCCATGTAGGCGTCGATCTGGTCGGCCGTGAAGACGTCGCCGGCAAGCAGGAACTCGTGGTCCGCCTCCAGGGACTCCAGGGCCTCGCGCAGGGATCCGCAGACCGTCGGGACGCCGGCCAGTTCCTCCGGCGGCAGGTCGTAGAGGTCCTTGTCCATCGGGTCGCCCGGATGGATCTTGTTCTTGATGCCGTCCAGGCCGGCCATCAGCATCGCCGCGAAGGCGAGGTAGGGGTTGGCGGTCGGGTCCGGGAAGCGTACCTCGACACGCTTGGCCTTGGGGCTCTCGCCGTAGGGAATACGGCAGGAGGCGGAGCGGTTGCGCGCCGAGTAGGCGAGCAGCACCGGGGCCTCGAAGCCGGGGATCAGGCGCTTGTAGCTGTTGGTCGAAGGGTTGGTGAAGGCATTCAGCGCCTTGGCGTGCTTGATGATGCCGCCGATGTAGTAGAGGCACATCTCCGACAGGCCGGCGTAGCCGTCGCCGGCGAACAGCGGCTTGCCGCCCTTCCAGATCGACTGGTGGGTGTGCATGCCCGAGCCGTTGTCCCCGGCCACCGGCTTCGGCATGAAGGTCGCGGTCTTGCCGTACTGGTGGGCGACCTGCTGGACGACATACTTGTAGATCTGCATGCCGTCGGCGGCCTGCACCAGCGGCGCGAACTTGATGCCGAGCTCGTGCTGCGAAGGCGCCACCTCATGGTGGTGCTTCTCGATCGCGAGGCCCATCTCGCCCATCACCTTCAGCATCTCGCCGCGCAGGTCCATGGCCGAGTCCACCGGCGGCACCGGGAAGTAGCCGCCCTTGATGCCCGGGCGGTGACCCATGTTGCCTTCCTCGAACATCGAGCCGGTGTTGTAGGGACCCTCGTCGGAATCGATGAAGTAGAAGGTCTGGTTCGAGGAGACTTCGTAGCGCACGTCGTCGAAGACGAAGAACTCGGCTTCCGGTCCCCAGAACGAGGCATCGCCGATGCCCGTCGACTTCAGGTGCTCGACCGCCAGCACCGCGGTGGAACGCGGGTCGCGATTGTAGAACTGGCCGGTGAGGGGATCGACGATGTTGCAGAACAGGATCAGCTGCGGAAGATTGCAGAAGGGATCCATGACGGCCGAGCTGAGATCCGGGCGCAGGATCATGTCTGACTCGTTGATCGCCTTCCAGCCGGCGATGGACGAACCGTCGAACATGATGCCTTCGACCAGCGCATCTTCGTCGACGGCATCGACATGCATCGCCAGGTGCTGCCACTTGCCGCGCGGGTCGGTAAAGCGGTAGTCGACATAGACGATGTTCTTCTCTTTGATCATCTCTAGGATGGTTTTTGCGTCTGACATGGATGCTCTTTCCGTTTCTTCTTCAAACAGTGATTGTCGTTGGCCGGCAGATCCTTGCCGCTGCCTTCTGCGTCAAAGTTGCGGCTGAGGCGCGCCTCAGACGGCTGCTGCGCCGCGCTCGCCGGTGCGGATGCGGATGGATTCCTCGATCGCGCTGACGAAGATCTTGCCGTCGCCGATGCGGCCGGTGTGGGCTGCCTGTTGGATGGCTTCCACGGCGCGCTCGACCAGGTCGTCCTCCAGGACCACCTCGACCTTCACCTTGGGCAGGAAATCGACGACGTACTCGGCGCCGCGATAGAGTTCGGTGTGGCCTTTCTGGCGGCCGAAGCCCTTCGCTTCGGTGACCGTGATGCCTTTGATGCCGACCTCGTGCAACGCTTCCTTTACCTCATCCAGCTTGAACGGCTTGATGATCGCTTCGATCTTCTTCATCGCGTGTATGGGCCCCGTTTATCTGCTGGGTAACTGATGCTCGGTCCTATTCGCTGGCGAACCACTCCCGCCTTTCGCGTAAGCACGAGCCGTGCCAAGTCGCGCCGTCCCGCCAAATCCTGCGGTTTTGCCTTCACCCGGAGGTGCTGGCGACGACGCTCGACGACATGCTGCACAACAACTAAGCAATTTGCACGCAAACTAATCATGCGGTGCGGACCTGCCGCTCGGCGAGATAGCCGGCGATGCGTTCCAGCGCCGCCTTGATGTTCTCCTGGGAGTTGGCATAGGAGAGCCGCAGGAAGCCTTCGCCGTGGCGCCCGAAGGAGGTGCCGGCAATGGTCGCCACGCCGGCCTTTTCCAGCAGCTCGACTTCCAGCGCCTTGGCCCGGATGCCGGTGCCGGAAATGTTGGGGAAGGCGTAGAAGGCGCCGGCCGGCTCGACGCAGGAGACGCCGGGAATGCCGTTGAGGGCGCGGTGGATGGTGCGCCGTCGCATGTCGAAGGCAGTCATCATCTCGGCCACGGCGTCCTGCGGGCCGCGCAGGGCGGCGATGCCGGCGTACTGCGCCGCCGCGTTGACGCAGGAATGGCAGTTGATGGCCAGCCGCGTGGCGGTCTCCACCAGCGCCTTCGGCCAGACCGCGAAGCCGAGCCGCCAGCCGGTCATCGCGTAGGTCTTGCTCCAGCCGTCCAGCATGATGACGCGGTCGCGGATCTCCGGGTACTGCAGCAGGCTGACGTGCTCGCGCCCGTCGTAGAGCATCTGGCTGTAGATCTCGTCGGAGAGAATGGCGATCTCGGGATGGGCGGCGAGGCCTTCGACCAGGCGGTCGACTTCTTCGCGCGGCGCCACGCCGCCGGTCGGGTTGGCTGGACTGTTGAGGATGATGAGGCGGGTGCGCGGCGTGATCAGGCCGAGCACCTCCTCGGCGGAGAAGGCGAAGCCGCTGGCCTCGCGCAGCGGGATCGGCACCGCGGTGGCGCCGGAGAAGTTGATCACCGACTCGTAGATTGGAAACCCCGGGTTGGGGTAGAGGATCTCGGCACCGGGCTCGCCGAACATCAGCACCGCGAAGAACATCGTCACCTTGCCGCCGGGCACGACGACAATGTTGGCCGGATCGACGGTCACCCGGTGGCGCAGTTCCAGGTCCTCCGCCACCGCCTCGCGCAATTCCAGGATGCCGTTTGCCGGGGTATAGCCGTGATGGCCGTCATGCAGCGCCTTCACCGCCGCCTCGACGACGTGTGCGGGGGTCTGGAAGTCCGGCTGGCCGATGCCAAGATTGATGATGTCCTGGCCCTGCGCTTCGAGCTGCTTGGCCCGGGCCAGCACCTCGAAGGCGCTCTCGGTTCCCAGCCGCGCCACTGCGGCCGCGGTCTTGAGCATTTCCGCCCCTCCTGCCGCATCCTTGTGATCGGAAGTTCGGCAGCAGACTAAGTCAGACGGAGCGCCGCCCGCAAGCCGCTCGGCAGCGCCCCGAAGCGGCCTCAGCGCGCACTTGACGCCTGACAGCCGGAGGTCTAAACACGCCCATCCGGCGCGCGGCAAGGCGCCCGCTTCCGGTTCCCTGTATGGTGGCTGTAGCTCAGTTGGTTAGAGCGCCTGGTTGTGGTCCAGGAGGTCGTGGGTTCAAATCCCATCAGCCACCCCAAGCCTGCCGCACTTCCCATCGCCCGCTTTGTGACGACCGTGTGAACCGGCGGTGAAATGGGCTGCCCGCGGCGATCCAAGGTGCCCTTGCGTGGCGCCTGCGGTTGACAAATCGGATGCCGCGCTTAAGGTCAAGGCACACCCAAAACTTGCCGCTCCGGCGCCTGCGACAGGCAACCGCATATGCCTGTTGGACGCCATTGCAGCGCTTGTTGCCGATTTCTCGGCATTGCCAGCGGGAGGATGGAGCCATCACCAGCGATCATTTCACCACCGACACCCAAGAAAAGTCCGTCATCAACGGCGGGCCGGACGCCTCCGATACCATCGGCGGCCGCATTGCGCGGGCGCGTGAAGCCGCCAGTCTCTCGGTCGCTCAGGCGGCGCGGCGCCTCGGCGTCAAGACCGCGACCTGGCAGGGCTGGGAAAACGACCGCGCCGAGCCGCGCTCCAACAAGCTGCTCATGATGGCCGGCACTTTCGGGGTCAGCCCGACCTGGCTGCTCGGCGGACACGGCGACGGGCCGACGGAGGTGATGGAAGATGAAGTGCAGATCCTGCGCCAGGAACTGAAGTCTGTGGCCCAGGACGTGGCGTCGGCGCAGACGCGCCTCGAAGCCGTGCTGGCACGCCTGGAAACCTTCCACACCTACCACCACATCGAGCCGAACTGAGATCCTGCGCCGCCTGCGGCCGGCCGCAAGCCATCCTTCGGACCCTTCAGAGAGAGCCGTTGGGGCCGTCGACGATCGAGAGGGAGTCGCTGTCTATCGGTGCGGCCGCTCGGTGTTCTGCGCGCAGGTTCGAAAGCAGGGCAGAGAGGCTCCAGGGTTTGCGCTCCGGCACCTGGCCGAGCGCCAGCGAGAACCTTATCCCCACCACATAGCCGCCCTCGCTGTCGGCCACGAAGTCGGACGTCATATCGAAACTGCCGACCGGCTGACGGAAGCCGAGGCGGGCCTCCGACACCTCTGTCAGCGGGCGGTGCGTGAAGCCGACCACCGCGGCGGCGCCGCCGTCGAAGCTCCACTCCGAATTCATCGCAAGATTGGTGAACTGGGTCAGCGGCGCGGCGTCGTACTCGGCCACGGCCTGCTGGCGGCCGCCGAACAGGTTGAAGCCGAGCAGCAGTTGCCCGGCGCTGCGCTGAGCCCGGGTCCCGTCGACGGCGAAGCTGTTGGTTACCGTCAGCCTGTGGTCGAGCTGCAGATCGGGCAGGTGCAGACCGTTGCGGGCGATCAGCCGCAGGTCGCGGTTTCCCCGCTCCCATTCGTCCAGCCCGATTGAGAAGCCCAGCGGTACAGCCGTTTCCGGCGCGAGTTCCAGCCGCGTCGTATTGTTCAAGAGGCTGCTGCGCACCAGGGGATTGGCGTTCCCGGGGCGGCCGTAGAGATAGGCCCGGCCCATGCTGCCGAGGAACTCCATGTGGCGCAGGTTCACTGCCAGCGGCCCGGCATCGAAATCGGCCCTGAGTTCGCCGGCGGGGCTGGTGCTGGCCTCGAACGCAAGGTCGAAGGTTTCGGTGAGCTGGGCGAGATCGAAGTCTTCCGCCAGCGCGTGGTGCGGGCGGGTGAGGGCGAGGATCGCCAGGATCAGCAGGATAGGGAAACGGGCGCGCCGCGACGATGCGGGCAGCACACGATGGGGCGGTCGGGCGTTGGGCGTTCCGATCGAAAAACGCAATGGGCGGTTCGGGCTCGCTGGAAAGGGTTAATCAGGGATTAAGATAAACTAAAGTAAAAATCTTAAGATCTCGTAAACGATGCAGGGATTTCCACGTTTCACGTGAAACACGTTACTTAGCAAATCTGTAGTGTGCGAGTGAGATCGATTAAATACTTGAATATTCGAAGTAATTAGTCGTCGTATATTATCACTACTAGGGCGCGCTTAAGTCGGCTGTGTCATAAATGAGCCTGTGGCAAGATTGTGGCCGTTTAGTGATTTCAGTTTGTTATCGCGGGGGCGGCTTTTTTGTTTCGGTTGTATTCGGCCCGCGCTGGGCGGCTGCCGTGGCGAGGGTGGAAGGCCTGAAAGCCGCCGGAAGACCGGTAGTTACACCGCGTTTTACTTGGCGGGCGCCCCTATCGCCGAGGCGGCGCAAGCGGTTAAGCTGCTGCCGGCAAAGGCCGAGGGAATCGGCGAAACTGGTCCAAGGAGGGGATGATCGCCGTGAGCGAATCGTTGAAGGCGCGCATGCGGGCGGGGACGCCCGCCAACGGCTTCTGGGTCGAGTTGTTCAGTCCGGCCGCGGCGGAGGTGATGGCGGCGGCAGGCTACGACTGCGCCATGATCGACCTCGAACATGGGGCCGCCGACCTCGCCGACGCCGTGGCGGTGATGCGGGCGATGCAGGCCAGCGGCTGTACGCCCCTGGTGCGCGTCCCGGACAACGATGCGGCCTGGGTGAAGCGGGTGCTCGATGCCGGTGCCGAAGGGGTCATGATCCCGGCGGTGAACACGGCCGAAGAGGCGGAGGCAGCCGTTGCGGCCTGCCACTATCCGCCGCGCGGCATCCGCGGCATGGCGGCACCGATCGTACGTGCCGCCGGCTACGGCCGCGACTGGCGCGGCTACGTCGAGAAAATCGGCCGCGAGGTCCTGGCGATCTGCCAGGTGGAAACCCGGCAGGCCCTCGACAACGCGGCGGAGATCGCGGCGGTCGACGGCCTCGACATGATCTTCATCGGTCCCTTCGACCTCTCGGCCAGCCTTGGCTACATGGGTGAACCGGACCATCCGGACGTACGGGCGGCGATCGCCGCGGTGGAAGCGATCGCCAAGGCAGAGGGCTGCCTGCTGGGCGCCATTCCGACGCCCGAGCGCACGCCCAAGCAGCTCTACGAGGCCGGCTACGACCTGGTGCTGGGCGAAATCGACCTGGCGCTGCTGCGCGATGGAGCGTCCTCGGGAGTGGCGGCTCTGCGGGAGGCTGCGGGCCGGCGATGAGCCCGGAACCGGCCGACCTGGCCGTCCTTACCGTCCGCCAGATGTACGCGGCCGATCGCTTGGCCATGGCCGGCGGGCGGTCGGGAGCGGCGCTGATGGAGGCGGCCGGAACCGCCGTGGCCGGCGCGGTGATGGACCGGCGCCGGCCTTGCCCGGTGCTGGTGCTCTGCGGTCCCGGCAACAACGGTGGCGACGGCTTCGTCGCGGCGCGCCATCTGGCCGCCGCCGGCTGGCCGGTGCGCCTCGCCCTGCTGGGCAGCCGCGCGGCCTTGAAGGGCGATGCCGCCGGGGCGGCGGCCTGGACTGATGCGGTACTGCCGCTCGAGGCGGCCGAGCCCGCCGAGGACGAGGTGCTGGTTGACGCGCTTTTCGGGGCCGGACTGGCCCGGCCGCTGGAGGGCAGGGCGGCGGAACTGGCCAATCGCTGCGCCGAGAGCGGCCGCCCGGTCGTCTCCGTCGATGTGCCAAGCGGGCTGCCCGGGGACGGCGCCGGCCCGCTCGGCAAGCTGGCTTTCCGGGCCCAGAAGACCGTCACCTTTTTTCGCAAAAAGCCGGCGCATCTCCTTATTCCGGCACGCGAATTCTGCGGTGATGTGGTCCTTGCCGATATCGGTATCCCGGTTGGCGTGCTGGACGAAATCGCTCCGCGGACCTTCGAAAACGGCCCGGCGCTGTGGCTGTCCGCCTTTCCCTGGCGGCGCCTCCAGGCGCACAAGTACCAGTCGGGGCACCTGCTGGTTGCCGGCGGCAGCGTCATGACCGGGGCAGCCCAGCTCGCCTGTCGGGCCGGACTGCGGATCGGGGCGGGGTTGGTCTCGGTCGCCTGCGACGCTGCCAGCCTGCCGATCTATGCGGTTGCCAATCCGGGGGTGATCACGCTCGATCTGCCTGCAGCGGCGGACTTCGCCGCCGCTCTGGAGGATCCGCGTCTCAATGCCGTGCTGGTGGGGCCGGGCAACGGCGTCACCGCGGCGACCCGGGCGAGGGCGGAGGCGGCGATCCGGGCCGGCCGCAAGGTCGTGCTGGATGCCGATGCCCTCAGCGTCTTCCAGGACGCGCCTGAGGCGCTCTGGCGGCTGATCGCGGCGGCGCCGCCGCAGGCCCAGGTGGTGCTGACGCCCCACGACGGGGAATTCGTCCGGCTGTTTCCCGACATCCAGGGTAATCGGCTGGAGCGGGCCCGGGCGGCCGCCCTGCGCAGCGGCGCCACCCTGGTGCTCAAGGGGCCGGACAGCGTGGTGGCCGCGCCGGACGGGCGGGCGGCGATCAACGCCAGCGCTCCGCCATGGTTGGCGACCGGCGGCACCGGCGATATCCTGGCCGGCATGATCGGCGGCCTGCTGGCGCAGGGAATGGCGCCTTTCGAGGCGGCGGCGGCGGCGGTCTGGCTGCACGGTCGTGCCGCCGCTGGCCTTGGACCCGGTCTGATTGCCGAGGACCTCCCCGCAGCCCTACCGGCGGTTTTGCGGGCCCTCCACGCAATCACCCTTGACTCTGCGCGTAACAGCAATTTTCCCAATAGTTTTAGATAGTTCCGGCTTATTCGTTAACGAAAGCTTCACACCTGCGGCTTTATGATGGCAATGGGTGCAGTTGGGGCTGTCCGCAAGGGGGCTGACCTTGGTTGAAAAGGTATTGAGATCATGCTCGCAGCACATTGGTTCAAGCAGCCGGTAAAAGCCGAAACCATCAAGGTAGGCTCCGTCTACAAGACGGCCCACGACGGCAACATCGTGGAAGTCGCCAGAGTCGTGGATGTCGGTCCCGATGCCCTGGGCATTCCGCACGTCACCTATGACGTCTCGGTAGAGCGCGCCCGCCTCGCGAAGTACGAGGAGCGCCGCACGCTCGGGCTGCAGAGTTTCGCCGAACGTTTCCGTGACGCCGTGTTGCCGGAGAAGCAGGACGCCTGACGGCGCCGGCCCGAAGGGGCCCCGGCGCGGCATTCCGTGCGGAGAGCCTGGCGACATTAATCCTGTATCAAAGATTTACCGCTAAGGTCACGGATATGGTTGACACCACGCATCAAGAGACCGAAGTCACCGAAGGCAGCGGGACCCGCGCCGGCGGCTTCTGGCACAACCTCTCCGGCGCTCTGACGGGTCACGGCGAGCGCCGCCTGTTCGGCCGCCGCGGCCTCAACACCGAGCAGGTCAAGGCTGGCCGCGTGTTCCGCCGCGTCGACGCCAAGGGACGCCAGGAGATCGCCACGGTGATCGGCTTCTGCGACATTCTCGGCATGGCCCATGTGCGCTACGATCTGCGCATCGAACAGACTGGCCACCGGCCTTTCGAGGACGGCCCCCGAGTGCTCGGCATCAAGACCTTCATCGAGCATTTCTGCGAGCCGGTCAGCTCCTGAGGTCGCCTGGCTGCCGCCGGCAACCTTTTCCACGGATTTCCTGTACTTTTCCAAGCCACCGCCCGATGATCGCCGGCGGGCCGTCGCTATTGCGCGACCGGCTGCGATGTTATACATCGGCCCTCCGCGATGAGCGCGGGCGTGGCGGAACTGGTAGACGCGCTGGTTTTAGGTACCAGTGGAGCAATCCGTGGGGGTTCGAGTCCCTCCGCCCGCACCAGCGTTGCGCGGCTTTGACGAATTTCTCTGCGGAGAGTTTCTCTGTCCGGGGCGTCCCGGGTACCGGAATTTCCCCACGGATCACCATCTGACGACGAGGCTGAGGAAGGCCTAGCCAACCATGCAGGTCACTGAAGTTAGCAGCGACGGCTTGAAGCGCGACTTTAAAGTCGTGATCGAAGCCAAGGAAATTACTGAGAAAGTCGAGAACCGACTGCGCGAGCTCAGCGCCCGCGTGAAGATTCCCGGCTTCCGTCCCGGCAAGGCGCCGATCAAGCTGCTGAAGCAGCGCTACGGTCCGTCGGTGATGGGCGAGGTGCTGGAGCGCGCGGTGACCGACTCCTCGGCCCAGGCGCTCAACGAGCGCGGCCTGCGGCCCGCCATGCAGCCGAAAATCGCGATCGACACCTTCGAAGACGGCAAGGATCTCGAGTTCAGCATGGCCATCGAGCTGCTGCCCGAGATCCAGCCGATGGACTTCGCGACGCTGGAGCTCGAGCGGGTGAAGATCAAGGTGCCGGACGCGGAGGTTGCCTCGGCGCTCGAGCGCCTCGCGGCCAGCCGCAAGGAGTCCAAGGCGCTGGAGACCCCGCGCCCGGCGCAGTCCGGCGACGTCGTGGTGCTCGACTTCAAGGGCACCGTGCATGGCGAGGCGCTGCCGGGCATGGCCGGCGAGGACCACCACCTGGAGCTCGGCTCCAACAGCTTCATCGCCGGCTTCGAAGACCAGCTCGTCGGTGCCGCGGTGGGCGAATCCCGCACCGTGAACATCACTTTCCCGGAGGGCTACGGCAACGAGAAGCTGTCCGGTCAGCCGGCGGTCTTCGAGTGCTCCGTGAAGGAGATCCGCGAGTCGGTGCCGGCCGCCGTGAACGACGAGCTCGCCAAGTCGGTGGGTGCGGAAAACCTGGCCGACCTGCAGGAAAAGGTGAAGGAGCGCCTGGCCCAGGACTACGACGGCTTGTCGCGCATGCGCATGAAGCGAGCGATCCTCGACCGGCTTTCCGAGGCCCACGACTTCGAGGTGCCTGAAGGCATGGTCGACCTCGAGTTCGAGGCGATCTGGCAGCAGGTCGAGCACGATCGCGAGCACGGCCGGGTCGATCCCGACGACGAAGGCAAGGACGACGAGGCGGTCAAGTCCGAGTACCGCGACATCGCCGAGCGGCGGGTGCGCCTCGGGCTGCTGCTCTCCGAGGTCGGCCGCCTCAACCAGATCGAGGTCACCCAGGAAGAGGCCAACAAGGCGCTGTTCGCGGAGGCCCAGCGGCATCCCGGACAGGAACAGCAGGTGGTGGAGTACTACCGCGCCCATCCTGAGGCCCAGGCCCAGCTCCGCGCGCCGATCTTCGAAGACAAGGTGATCGACTACATCATCGACCTCGCCAAGGTGAGCGAGCGGGAAGTGACCGCCGACCAGCTGCGCGAGGAACAGGAAAAGGAGGCCGCCGAGGAGAAGCCTGAGAAGGCAGCCAAGAAGAAGCAGGCGAAAAAGGCAGCCGCCAAGGGCAAGTCCAAGGCGAAGGCCGCCGACGACGAGGCCGCCGGGGCCGGCGCCGAGACGGGCAAGGACGAGTCTTGACGACGAGGGCAGGAAAGCCCGCTTCGGGAGCGCGACTCCACGAGGGGGCTTTTCCTGGGCGCCGGCAGACCTTAAATCTCATCTCCGACTTCTCCGACGGCTCCCAGAATCAAGGAATGTCCATGAGCGATCTGCCTGAAACGGTCATGAATACGTTGGTCCCGATGGTCGTCGAACAGACCAGCCGGGGCGAGCGCGCCTACGACATCTACTCGCGCCTGCTGAAGGAGCGCATCATCTTCCTGACCGGTCCGGTGCACGACGCCGTGGCGAGCCTGATCTGTGCCCAGCTGCTGTATCTCGAATCCGAGAACCCGACCCAGGACATCTTCTTCTACATCAACTCGCCCGGCGGCGTGGTCAGCGCCGGCCTCGCCATGTACGACACCATGCAGTACATCCGCCCGCAGGTGCAGACGGTCTGCATCGGCCAGGCCGCCTCGGCCGGCTCCCTGCTGCTGATGGCGGGCGCGCCGGGCAAGCGCTTCGCGCTGCCCAACTCCAAGATCATGATCCACCAGCCGTCCGGCGGGTATCAGGGCCAGGTCTCCGACATTCAGATCCACGCCGAGGAGATCCTGCGGACGCGCCAGCGTCTGAACGAGCTCTATTGCCACCATACCGGCCAAGACATGGCGACCGTGGAGAAGGCGATGGAGCGCGACAACTTCATGGACGCCGAGAAGGCGAAGGCCTTCGGGCTGATCGACGAAGTGGTCGACAAGCGCCCGAGCAGCGAATCGCCGACACCGGTCGGCAAGAGCTGAGTCCCGCCGGCGAGGTGTTCGGGCATTCCGCCGGGCCGCAGGGCAGGGTTCCCGGGCTGTCCGGACGCCTGGCCGGGCGGATTTGTGTCGTCGCGCGGGGCCGGCCGGCCGGGACCCCCGCAAGCCGCCCGCAGGCCTTTAAAAGTGCGGCATTGAAGGTTTCGTTAAGAGATTATTGAGCCCTTCGAATTAGGCTCAAATTGCTTAGTTGGCGAACGACTGAGGGAGTGCCCCCGGATATAGCTCGAATCCCGCGGTTTTTGTCGTTGTGTGGGGGCGGGCCGTTTGACTAACATGGCTTAATGAGGAACAGACGCCTAGAAATAGTGGTATGACAAAGTCCAGCGGCAGCGATTCCAAGAACACTCTCTACTGCTCCTTCTGCGGCAAAAGCCAGCATGAGGTGCGGAAGCTCATCGCGGGCCCGACCGTGTTTATCTGCGATGAATGCGTCGAACTCTGCATGGACATCATCCGCGAAGAGCACAAGACGACCCTTGTGAAGTCGCGCGACGGCGTGCCGACGCCGCAGGACATCTGCAGCGTGCTGGACGACTACGTGATCGGGCAGAGCCACGCCAAGCGGGTGCTCTCCGTCGCCGTCCACAACCACTACAAGCGCCTGGCGCACGGCGCCAAGTCGTCCGACGTCGAACTCGCCAAGTCGAACATCCTGCTGATCGGCCCGACCGGCTGCGGGAAGACCCTGCTGGCCCAGACCCTGGCGCGCATCCTCGACGTGCCCTTCACCATGGCCGACGCCACCACCCTGACCGAGGCGGGCTACGTCGGCGAGGACGTCGAGAACATCATCCTCAAGCTGCTGCAGTCGGCCGACTACAACGTCGAGCGCGCGCAGCGCGGCATCGTCTACATCGACGAGGTCGACAAGATCAGCCGCAAGTCCGACAACCCCTCGATCACCCGCGACGTGTCGGGCGAGGGCGTGCAGCAGGCGCTGCTGAAGATCATGGAAGGCACGGTGGCCTCGGTCCCGCCGCAGGGCGGCCGCAAGCATCCGCAGCAGGAATTCCTGCAGGTCGACACCACCAATATCCTCTTCATCTGCGGCGGTGCCTTCTCCGGGCTCGACAAGCTGATCGCCGGCCGCGGCAAGGGGACCTCGATTGGCTTCGGCGCCGATGTGCGCGGCCCGGACGACCGCATGACCGGCGAGGTCTTGAAGCACGTCGAGCCGGAGGATCTGCTGAAGTTCGGCCTGATCCCCGAGTTCGTCGGCCGCCTGCCGGTGGTTGCCACCCTGGAAGACCTCGACGAGGCTGCCCTGATCGAGATCCTGACCCAGCCGAAGAACGCCTTGGTGAAGCAGTACGAGCGCCTCTTCGAGATGGAGGATGTCCGCCTCGACTTCACCGAAGACGCCCTCAAGGCGATTGCCCTCAAGGCAATTGCGCGCAAAACGGGGGCTCGCGGCCTGCGTTCGATCATGGAGAGCATTCTGCTCGATCCCATGTTCGACCTGCCGGGTTTGGAGAATCTCGAGGAGATCGTGATCAACCGCGAGGTCGTCGATGGTGGTGCCAAGCCGCTCTACATCTACACCGATCGCCGCGAAGACCTGGGAACCAGCGCCTAAACGCTTGTTATTCAAGGTTCAATAGGGGGCCTTGAAGTCTCGGTGAGAATCTACAATTTTTAAATCTGAATAGATTACTCTGGATCGTCCTTTCTCGGGCGTCCGCCGCTCTATGCCTGCCCACGGCTGTACGCCCCTCCGTTTAGCATGAGGTACTGAGGTACTATGTTGGAACTCGCTCGCGGTAACCTCTTCCCGGTTCTGCCCCTGCGCGACATTGTCGTCTTTCCGCACATGATCGTGCCGCTGTTCGTCGGCCGCGACAAGTCCGTGCGGGCCCTCGAGGACGTCATGAAGGACGACAAGCAGATCCTCCTGGTAACCCAGAAGAATGCGGCTCAGGACGACCCGACGCCGGCCGACATCTACTCCGTGGGCACCATCGGCACGGTGCTCCAGCTGCTGAAGCTGCCGGACGGCACCGTGAAGGTGCTGGTCGAAGGCGGCCAGCGCGCACGTATCAGCAAGTACGCCGACACCGACGAGTTCTTCCAGGCCTACGCCGAGCCGGTCCCCGATGATGCCGGCGACGACCGCGAGCTCGATGCGCTGGCGCGGACCGTGGTCTCGCAGTTCGAGCAGTACATCAAGCTGAACAAGAAGATCCCGCCGGAAGTGCTGGTCTCGATCAACCAGATCGACGACTTCAGCAAGCTGGCCGACACCGTCGCTTCGCACCTTGCCCTCAAGATCCCCGAGAAGCAGGAACTGCTGGAGAGCGAAACCGTCAGCGACCGGCTGGAGAAGGTCTACGCCTTCATGGAGGGCGAGATCGGCGTGCTGCAGGTCGAAAAGCGCATCCGCAACCGCGTGAAGCGGCAGATGGAGAAGACCCAGCGCGAGTACTATCTGAACGAACAGCTGAAGGCGATTCAGAAGGAGCTCGGGGAAGGCGAGGACGGCCGCGACGAGCTGGCCGAGCTGGAAGAGCGCATCAAGTCGACCAAGCTCAGCAAGGAGGCCAGCGAGAAGGCCCTGGCGGAGCTGAAGAAGCTGCGCTCCATGAGCCCGATGTCGGCGGAAGCCACCGTGGTGCGCAACTACCTCGACTGGATCCTCTCGATCCCCTGGAAGAAGCGCACCAAGGTCAAGCGCGACATCAAGCATGCGCAGGAGATCCTGGACGCTGATCACTACGGTCTCGAGAAGGTCAAGGAACGCATCCTCGAATACCTCGCCGTGCAGCAGCGGATGAAGAAGGTGAAGGGCCCGATCCTTTGCCTCGTCGGCCCTCCGGGCGTCGGCAAGACCTCGCTCGGCAAGTCGATCGCCAGGGCGACGGGCCGCAACTTCGTGCGCATGAGCCTTGGCGGCGTGCGCGACGAGGCCGAGGTCCGCGGCCACCGGCGCACCTACATCGGCTCGATGCCCGGCAAGGTCATCCAGTCGATGAAGAAAGCGAAGTCGTCGAACCCGCTGTTCCTGCTCGATGAGATCGACAAGCTGGGTGCCGACTGGCGGGGCGATCCCTCCTCGGCGCTGCTGGAAGTTCTCGATCCGGAGCAGAACAGCACCTTCAACGATCACTACCTGGAGGTCGACTACGACCTTTCCGACGTGATGTTCGTTACCACCGCGAACACCCTGCGCATGCCTGGGCCGCTGCTCGACCGCATGGAGGTGATTCGCATCCCCGGCTACACCGAGGATGAGAAGGTACAGATCGCTCAGCGCTACCTGATCCCCAAGCAGATGAAGGATCACGGCGTGAAGCCAAACGAGTGGTCGATCTCCGAGTCGGCGCTGCGCGACATGATCCGCGTCTATACCCGCGAGGCCGGCGTGCGCAACCTGGAGCGCGAGATCGCCAACCTCATCCGCAAGGCGGTGAAGGAGATCGCCATCAGCAAGTCCGAAACGGTGAGGCTGGACCGTCGCAACCTCGAAAAGTACGCCGGCGTGCCGCGCTACCGTTACGGCGAGGCCGAGCTCGAGGACCTGATCGGTGTCTCCACCGGCCTGGCCTGGACCGAGGTGGGCGGCGAGATGCTCTCCATCGAGGCGGTGATGCTGCCCGGCAAGGGCAAGGTGACCTCGACAGGCAAGCTGGGCGAGGTCATGAAGGAGTCGATCCAGGCGGCCGAGTCCTTCGTGAAGAGCCGTGCCATCACCTACGGCATCAAGCCGACTCTGTTCGAGCGGCGTGACATCCACGTCCACGTGCCCGAGGGCGCGACTCCGAAGGACGGTCCTTCGGCGGGCATCGCCATGGTGACGGCGATCGTCTCCGTGCTGACCCAGAACCCGGTGCGCCGTGAAGTCGCGATGACCGGCGAGGTCACACTGCGCGGCCGCGTGCTGCCGATCGGCGGTCTGAAGGAGAAGCTCCTGGCGGCGCTGCGCGCCGGCATCAAGACGGTGCTGATCCCGCAGGAGAACGAGAAGGACCTGGCGGACATTCCGGACAACGTGAAGCGCAAGATGGAGATCATTCCGGTGTCCAATTGCGACGAGGTCCTGGCGCGTGCGCTGGTGAGGGAACTGACGCCGATCGAGTGGAACGAATCGGATGACGACGTGCAGGCGACTCGGGCGCCGAAAGGCGACGATGAGCATTCGGGAGTGCTCACGCACTGACCGGAAAGACACGATCTTCGAGTCGTTTCGGAAATGCAGGGGCTCTTTAGCCTGAAAATGGCTAAAACCCTTGCTTTTCCGCCCTTCTCACGTTGACGCCCCGTAATACAGCGATCTACAATTCGCCCCTCCTCGGAGCGGTTTCATTTATCTCTCTGCACATCCTGTTCCCTACTGTTAGGAGGGGGGTTAAACGTGAATAAAAATGATCTGGTAGCAGTTGTCGCTGACAAGACCGGCCTGTCGAAGGCCGATGCCACGAAGTCGGTCGATTGCGTATTCGAAGCAATCACCGATTCACTGAAGTCGGGCGAAGAAGTTCGCCTGGTTGGCTTCGGCACCTTCAACGTCACCAAGCGCGCTGCTTCGGAAGGGCGCAATCCCCGCACGGGTGAGCGGATTCAAATCCCCGCATCCAACCAACCGAAGTTCAAGGCAGGCAAAGGCCTTAAAGACGCCGTGAACTAAGCAGCGGAGCTTCAGGCTTCATCGGCCCGGCCGCCCCGTTGATTCGGTGGCGGCCGGTGCTATTTTGAGAAGGTGTTGAGGCCGGAGTCTGTCAATCCTGTCCTCCAGGGCGGTTAGCTCAGCTGGTAGAGCATCGCGTTTACACCGCGAGTGTCGGCGGTTCGATCCCGTCACCGCCCACCAACCTTTGCCGCGCGGTTCCCCAGCGCAGCCCGGCGGGCCATTTCCGCCTCCTTGAGCCTTGCCATGGCACAGTCGCCGGGCCCTTTGCCTCCCGGCGCGCCGAGCCGGTGCCCCAGGCCCCGGACCCCGGGCCTTGCCGGGGATTCGAGAGGAAAAGCGGCTTTACCGGGTTCGGCACCGCTTGACACCCCGGGGGTGGTGGAGTACATCACCGCGTCCCGGATACGGGGGTGTAGCTCAGTTGGTTAGAGCGCCGGCCTGTCACGCCGGAGGCCGCGGGTTCAAGTCCCGTCACTCCCGCCATTCTCCCGATCCGGCTTCCCTTTCCCGGCTTTTCCCAGACAGCCCATTGGTTTGCCGCGCAGACCGCGCCTCTACCGGTGCGACAGTCGAGGCTCTCCGCGCCGCCGCCTGGCTGCCGGCTTTTGGGGATTGGCGC
Source organism: uncultured Pelagibius sp. (assembly GCA_964472095.1). Taxonomy (GTDB): domain Bacteria; phylum Pseudomonadota; class Alphaproteobacteria; order Kiloniellales; family Kiloniellaceae; genus Pelagibius. The sequence goes on along the minus strand of CAYYIV010000029.1, from coordinate 25,542 downwards.
TTTCCCGGGAATCTCTTCCGCCCTATAGTCCGGACGAGAGCAATACCATGGGCTTGCAGCAATGATTGACCTTGCATTGCCCCATGCCATGCGGCAGTAAACGCACGCTGGTTTGGCGTAGTTCTGACGCCTGCTCTTACCGGACCAAACAACACGCCACCAAGGCGGGTTAGGAGAGTGAAGCATGGATGCCCTGCTGGCCGAGTACCTGCCGATCCTGATCTTCCTCGGCATTGCGGTCGGGCTTTCGGTGGCCATCGTGGCGGCTTCCTATATTGTCGCGCGCCAGCGCCCCGATTCCGAGAAGGTGTCGGCTTACGAGTGCGGCTTCGAAGCCTTCGACGATGCGCGCGGCCGTTTCGACGTGCGCTTCTACCTCGTGGCCATTCTCTTCATCATCTTTGACCTCGAGGTGGCCTTTCTGTTTCCCTGGGCGGTGGCCCTGGGCGACATCGGCGTCTTCGGCTTCTGGTCGATGATGATCTTCCTCGGGATCCTCACCATCGGCTTCGTGTACGAATGGAAGAAGGGAGCGCTGGAATGGGAGTAGGCAACCTCGAAAAGGCCGTCTCGCCGCTTCCGCCGGGCGCGCAGCAGGACGCGGTCATGAACCGCGTCTCCAGCGAGATCTCCGACAAGGGCTTCGTACTGGCGCAGATGGACAAGCTGGCCGCCTGGGCGCAGTCGGGCTCGCTCTGGCCGATGACCTTCGGTCTGGCCTGCTGCGCGGTGGAGATGATGCACACCGCCTGCAGCCGCTACGACATCGACCGCTTCGGCATGGTATTCCGGCCCAGCCCGCGGCAGTCCGACGTGATGATCGTGGCCGGCACCCTGACCAACAAGATGGCGCCGGCCCTGCGCAAGGTCTACGACCAGATGCCGGAGCCGCGCTGGGTCATCTCCATGGGCTCCTGCGCCAACGGCGGCGGCTACTATCACTATTCCTATTCCGTGGTGCGCGGCTGCGACCGCATCGTGCCGGTCGACATCTACGTGCCCGGCTGCCCGCCGACCGCCGAGGCGCTGCTCTACGGCATCATCCAGCTGCAGAAGAAGATCAAGCGGAGCGCGACCCTTGCGCGCTGAGTGCTTGCGATGGACGGCTCAAGGACAAGCGGAAATTCGATGAACGAAGCGCTGCGTGACCTTGGCGATTATCTCGAGGCGGCGATCGGCGACGATCTGCTGGCGACCGAGGTCGCCTACGACCAGTTGAACCTGCTCATCAGGCGCGACGCCATCACCAGGGTGTTGACCCTGCTGCGCGACGACCAGAACTGCCAGTTCAAGCAGCTCGTCGACATCACGGCGGTGGACTATCCCGACCAGGCCGAGCGCTTCGTGGTGGTCTACAACATGCTGTCGCTGAAGCTGAACCAGCGCGTCCGCGTGAAGCTGACTACCGACGAGCGCACGCCCGTCGCTTCGGTCTCCGGGGTGTTCTCCTCGGCCATTTGGACCGAGCGCGAAGCCTGGGACATGTTCGGCATCTTCTTTGCCAATCACCCGGACCTGCGCCGTATCCTCACCGACTACGGCTTCGAGGGGCATCCCCTGCGCAAGGACTTCCCGCTCACCGGCTTCAAGGAAGTGCGCTACGACGAGGAGCAGAAGCGGGTCGTCTACGAGCCCGTGAAGCTGCCGCAGGAGTTCCGCCGCTTCGACTTCATGAGTCCCTGGGAGGGCATGCTGCGGCTGCCGGGCGACGAGAAGGCGGCACCGGCGAAGAGCGAAGAGGGGGGCGCCTGATGCCCGAACTGCAGATCAAGCCGCTGACCCTCAACTTCGGCCCGCAGCACCCGGCCGCCCACGGCGTGCTGCGCCTGGTGCTGGAGATGGACGGCGAGGTGATCGAGCGCGCCGACCCGCACATCGGCCTGCTGCATCGCGGCACCGAGAAGCTGATCGAATACAAGACCTACCTGCAGGCGGTGCCCTACTTCGACCGCCTCGACTACGTCGCGCCGATGAACCAGGAGCATGCCTTCGCCCTGGCGACGGAGCGCCTGCTCGGCATCGAGGTGCCGCTGCGCGGCCAGTACATCCGCGTGCTCTACTGCGAGATCGGGCGCATCCTCAACCACCTGCTGAACATCACCACCTTCGCCATCGACGTCGGCGCCATGACGCCGATCCTCTGGGGCTTCGAGGAGCGCGAGAAGCTGATGGAGTTCTACGAGCGCGCCTGCGGCGCGCGGCTCCATGCCGCCTACTTCCGCCCCGGCGGCGTGCACCAGGATCTGCCGGCGGGCCTGCTCGAAGACATTGGGCGTTTTTGCGAGACCTTTCCCAAGGTCATCGACGACATCGAAGGTCTGCTCACCGAGAACCGCATCTTCCGCCAGCGCACCGTCGACATCGGCGTGGTGAGCGCGGAGGAGGCCAACGACTGGGGCTTCTCCGGGCCCATGCTGCGCGGCTCCGGTGTGCCCTGGGACCTGCGCAAGGCACAGCCCTACGACTGCTACGAAGCGATCGAGTTCGACATTCCCGTCGGCAAGAACGGCGACTGCTTCGACCGCTACCTCTGCCGCATCGAGGAGATGCGCCAGAGCTTGCGCATCATGCAGCAGTGTATCGAGAAGATGCCCGGCGGCCCGGTGCAGGTCGCCGACCACAAGATCACGCCGCCCAAACGTGCCGACATGAAGCGCTCCATGGAGGCGCTGATCCACCACTTCAAGCTCTACACCGAGGGCTACCACGTGCCGCCGGGCGACACCTATGCCGCGGTCGAGGCCCCGAAGGGCGAGTTCGCGGTCTATCTGGTGGCCGACGGCAGCAACCGGCCCTACCGCTGCAAGATCCGCGCGCCCGGCTTCATGCACCTGGCGGCCATGGACTATATGTGCCGTGGCCACATGCTGGCGGACAGCGTTGCCATCCTGGGCTCCATGGACATCGTGTTCGGGGAAGTGGACCGATGAAGATCACCAGCTACCCAGAGCCGCAGCCCGGGGGCTTCAGCTTCACCGACGAGAACCGGCAGCGTGCGGAGACCATCTGTGCGCGCTACCCGGAGGGCCGCAAGGCGAGCGCCACCATCCCGCTGCTCGACCTGGCGCAGCGCCAGAACGGCGGCTGGCTGTCGGGCGAGGCGATCGAATACGTGGCGAGCTATCTCGAAGTCGCGCCGATCCGCGTATTCGAGGTCGCCTCCTTCTATTCGATGTTCAACACCAAGCCGGTCGGCAAGTACTTCATCCAGGTCTGCCGCACCACGCCCTGCTGGCTGCGCGGCTCCGACGCCATCACCGGGGCCTGCAAGAAGAAGCTTGGCGTCGGCCTGCGTGAGGTCACTGACGACGGTCTGTTCTCGATCATCGAGGTCGAATGCCTCGGCGCCTGCGCCAACGCACCGATGGTGCAGATCAACGACTTCTACTATGAGGACCTGACGCCCGAGCGCATGGCGGAGATCATCGACGAACTGCGCGCCGACGAAGAGGTCAAGGTCGGCTCGCAGATCGGGCGCCTCGGCTCGGCGCCGGAGGGCGGTCCGCAGACCCTGCTCAACCTGCCCGCCGGGCAGGGCACGGGAGCGGGAGGGGACGACTAGATGCTGCAGGATAAGGATCGCATCTTCACCAACCTCTACGGCCAGGACGACTGGGGCCTGGCCGGCGCGCGGCGCCGTGGAATCTGGGACAACACCAAGGCGCTGCTGGAACTCGGCCGCGACTCCATCGTCGAGCAGATCAAGGAGTCCGGCCTGCGCGGCCGCGGCGGCGCCGGTTTCCCGACCGGCCTCAAGTGGTCCTTCATGCCGAAGGCGCGCGGTGAGCGGCCGGCCTATCTGGTGGTCAACGCCGACGAGTCTGAGCCCGGCTCCTGCAAGGACCGCGAGATCCTGCGCAACGATCCGCACCGCCTGCTGGAAGGCTGCCTGGTGGCCGGCTTCGCCATGGGCGCCTCGGCCTGCTACATCTATATCCGCGGCGAGTACTTCCACGAGGGCTCGCAGGTCCAGAAGGCCATCGACGAGGCCTACGAGGCGGGCCTCATCGGCAAGAACGCCTGCGGCAGCGGCTATGACTACGAGATCTACCTGCACCGCGGCGCTGGCGCCTACATCTGCGGCGAGGAGACGGCGCTGCTGGAGAGCCTGGAAGGCAAGAAGGGCCAGCCGCGCCTGAAGCCGCCGTTCCCGGCGGCAGTCGGTCTCTACGGCTGCCCGACGACCATCAACAACGTCGAGACCATCGCGGTGGCGCCGGAGATCCTGCGCCGCGGCGTCGCCTGGTGGAGCGGACTCGGCCGCCCCAACAACACCGGCACCAAGATCTTCTCCATCTCCGGCCACGTGAACAAGCCGCTGAACGTGGAAGAGGAGATGGGCATCCCCCTGAAGGAGCTCATCGAGAAGCACGCCGGCGGCGTCATCGGCGGCTGGGACAACCTGCTGGCGGTGATCCCGGGCGGCTCCTCCGTACCCTGCCTGCCGGCGACGATCTGCGGCAACACGCTGATGGATTTCGACTCGCTGCGCGAGGCGCAGTCGGGCCTTGGCACCGCGGCGGTCATCGTGATGAACAAGTCGACCGACATCGTCGACGCCATCTGCCGGCTGTCGCACTTCTACATGCACGAGAGCTGCGGCCAGTGCACACCCTGCCGCGAGGGCACCGGCTGGATGTACCGGGTGATGACCCGCCTGGTGCGCGGCGATGCCGAGCTGGAAGAGATCGATACGCTGCTCGACGTGACCTATCAGGTCGAGGGCCACACCATCTGCGCGCTCGGCGACGCGGCGGCCTGGCCGATCCAGGGCCTGCTGCGCCACTTCCGGCCGGAGGTGGAGCGGCGCATCAGGGAGTTCAAACAGTCCATGGCGGCGGCGGAGTAGGGGGCGAGCAATGCCGAAGCTGACGATAGACGGCAAGGAGATCGAAGTCGCGGACGGGCTTTCCGTCCTCCAGGCCTGCGAGCTTGCCGGCGTCGAGATTCCGCGTTTCTGCTATCACGACCGCCTCTCGGTGGCAGGCAACTGCCGCATGTGCCTGGTCGAGATGGAGCGCGCACCCAAGCCGATCGCATCCTGCGCCATGCCGGTGGGCGAGGGCATGGTGATCAAGACCGACACCGACAAGGTGAAGAAGGCGCGCAACGGCGTCATGGAGTTCCTGCTGATCAACCATCCGCTCGACTGCCCGATCTGCGACCAGGGCGGCGAGTGCGACCTGCAGGACCAGGCCATGGCCTACGGCTTCGACCGCAGCCGCTACGAAGAGAACAAGCGCGCCGTCTCCGAGAAGTTCATGGGCCCGCTGATCAAGACGATCATGACCCGCTGTATCCAGTGCACCCGCTGCGTGCGCTTCGCCACTGAGATCGCCGGCGTCGAGGAGATCGGCCTGGTCAATCGCGGCGAGCACGCCGAGATCACCACCCTGGAGCAGGCTATCGATTCGGAGCTCTCCGGCAACCTGGTGGACGTCTGTCCGGTCGGCGCGCTGACCTCCAAGCCCTACGCCTTCGTCGCGCGGCCCTGGGAGCTTCGCAAGACCGACTCCGTCGACGTGCTGGACGCCGTCGGCTCCAACATCCGCGTCGACACCCGCGGTCGCGAAGTGATGCGCGTGCTGCCGCGGCTGCACGAGGCCATCAACGAGGAATGGATCAACGACAAGACGCGCCACGCCTGCGACGGCCTGTCGCGGCAGCGTCTCGACCGCCCCTACCTGCGCAACGGCGCGGGCCGGCTGGAAGCGGTCTCCTGGACCGTCGCCTTCAAGGCCATCGCAGAGCGGTTGAAGGGCGTTTCCGGCAGCAGGATCGCGGCGATCGCCGGTGACCTCTGCGATGCCGAGTCGATGCTGGCACTGAAGGATCTCATGACCGGGCTCGGCTCGCCGAACCTCGACTGCCGTCAGGACGGCGCCAGGATCGATCCTTCTTCGCGGGCCGGCTATCTCTTCAACACTACCATCGCCGGCATCGAGCAGGCCGATGCGGCCCTCATCGTCGGGTCCAATCCGCGCTGGGAAGCGGCGATGATCAACGCGCGCCTGCGCAAGCGTGTGCTGCACGGCGGCTTCAAGGTGGGGCTCATCGGCCAGCAGGTCGACCTGACCTACGGCTACGACTATCTCGGCGCCGGGCCGGAGACCCTTGCCGAGATCGCCGAAGGCCGCGGCGCTTTCGCCGAGGTGCTGGAAAAGGCGCAGCGGCCGATGCTGATCCTCGGCATGGGCGCCCTGACCCGGCCCGACGGCGCGGCGGTGCTGGGCGCGGCCCGCCGGCTCGCCGAGCGCTTCGGCCTGGTCGGCGAGGGCTGGAACGGCTTCAACCTGCTGCACACCGCGGCGGCGCGCGTCGGCGGCCTCGACCTCGGCTTCCTGCCGGGTGAGGGCGGGCGCGATATCGAAGGCATCCTGCAGGGCTGCGAGGACGGCTCGATCGAGGTGCTCTACCTGCTGGGCGCGGATGAACTCGACATCGGCCGGTTGGGCGCGGCGGGCAAGGGGCCCTTCGTGATCTACCAGGGCCACCACGGCGACGCCGGCGCACACCGCGCCGACGTCATCCTGCCGGGTGCCGCCTACACCGAGAAGAACGCCACCTACGTGAACACCGAGGGCCGCGTGCAGCTGGCGCGCCTGGCTTCTTTCCCGCCGGGCGATGCCCGCGAGGACTGGACCATCCTGCGCGCCCTCTCGGAAGTCCTCGGCAAGCGGCTGCCTTACGATAACCTGGGTGAGCTGCGCCAGCGGCTGATCGAGGTGAACCGCAACTTCGCCGCCGTCGACCAGATCGAGCCGGCGGCCTGGGGTGTTTTCGGCCAGGAGGGCCCGATGGATGCGGCGCCTTTCGTCTCGCCCGTGGGCGTGTTCCACATGACTGACCCGATTAGCCGGGCCTCCGAGACCATGGCGCAATGCGTCGAGGCGTTCTCTCTCGGCGTCAGGAAGAGGGCGACCGGCACCCATGGCTGACGTGATGGACTTTCTCTATAACGACCCGATCGGACAGGCAGCCTTCCTGCTGATCAAGATCGTCGCGATCCTGGTCCCGCTGCTGCTCTCGGTGGCCTACCTGACCTATGCCGAGCGCAAGGTCATCGCCGCCATGCAGCTGCGCAAAGGGCCCAACGTGGTCGGCCCCTTCGGCCTGCTGCAGCCCATCGCCGACGCGGTGAAGTTGCTGTTCAAGGAAACCATCCTGCCGTCCGGCGCCAACCGCGTGGTCTTCCTGATGGCGCCGATGCTGACCTTCGTCCTGGCGATGATCGGCTGGGCGGTGATCCCCTTCGACGCCGGCATGGTGCTGGCCGACATCAACGTTGGCATTCTCTATCTCTTCGCCATCTCCTCGCTCGGCGTCTACGGCGTCATCATGGCGGGCTGGGCCTCGAACTCGAAGTACCCCTTCCTGGGGGCCCTTCGCTCGGCGGCACAGATGGTGTCCTACGAAGTCTCGATGGGCTTCGTCATCATCACCGTGCTGCTGCTGGTCGGTTCGCTGAACCTTTCCGACATCGTGCTGGCACAGCAGGGCGACTACGGTCTGTTCAGCTGGTTCTGGCTGCCCATGCTGCCGATGTTCGTGATCTTTTTCATCTCGACCCTGGCGGAGACCAACCGCTCTCCCTTCGACCTGCCGGAAGGCGAGTCCGAACTGGTGGCTGGATTCTTCGTCGAGTACTCGTCGATGACCTTCGCCCTGTTCTTCCTGGGCGAGTACGCGAACATGATCCTGATGAGCGCGATGACCTCGATCCTCTTCCTCGGCGGCTGGCTGCCGCCGCTGGACATAGCGCCCTTCAATTGGATCCCCGGGCCGATCTGGCTGTTCGCCAAGATTGCCCTCGTGCTGTTCTTCTTCCTCTGGGTCCGCGCGACTTTCCCGCGCTACCGCTACGACCAGCTGATGCGCCTGGGCTGGAAGGTGTTCCTCCCGTTCTCGCTGTTCTGGGTGGTGCTCACCGCCGGCGTGCTGGTCGCCTTCGACATGGTGCCGAATTCATGACGGCAGGAGCTGACCGATGAGCATGATCGACCGCGGCCTGCGCAGCTTGCTGCTCAGCGAGCTGATCTCGGGCATGTCGCTGACCCTGCGCTACTTCTTCAAGCCCAAGGTCACGCTGAACTATCCCTACGAGAAGGGGCCGCTCAGTCCGCGCTTCCGCGGCGAGCACGCGCTGCGCCGCTATCCCAACGGCGAGGAGCGCTGCATTGCCTGCAAGCTCTGTGAGGCGATCTGCCCGGCCCAGGCCATCACCATCGAGGCCGAACCCCGCAGCGACGGCAGCCGGCGGACGACCCGCTACGACATCGACATGACGAAGTGCATCTACTGCGGCTTCTGCCAGGAAGCCTGTCCGGTCGACGCCATCGTCGAGGGACCGAACTTCGAGTTTGCCACCGAGACCCGCGAGGAGCTGTTCTACAACAAGGACAAGCTGCTCGCGAACGGTGACCGCTGGGAATACGAGATCGCCCAGAACCTGGAGCTTGATGCGCCCTATCGCTGAGCCTTGATGGCACGAGGGATGGGGCAGCAAGCGAATCTTTGGGGGAGTAACCCGTGCGTTTGATCGAATGGGCCGGCGCAGCGATCGGCCAGGAGACCCGGTACAGAAAAGCCGGTGGGAGGCCCGTGGCATGATCATCCAGGCTCTGGCTTTCTACCTCTTCGCCACCGTCGCCGTGGCCGCTGGCGTCATGGTGGTGAGTTCGCGCAATCCCGTGCACTCGGTGCTTTTCCTTATCCTCGCCTTCTTCAACGCGGCGGGCCTCTTCGTGCTGATGGGCGCGGAGTTCCTGGCGATGATCCTGGTGGTGGTCTACGTCGGCGCCGTGGCGGTGCTCTTCCTCTTCGTGGTGATGATGCTGGACATCAATTTCGTGCGCATGCGCGAGGGCGCCCTGCAATACCTGCCGCTGGGCGCCATGGTCGGCATCATCCTGCTGGTCGAGCTCGTGCTGGTGGGTGGCGCCTGGATCGTGTCTCCGGCGGCGGAAGGCGCTCTCAGCCATCCGGTGGCGCCGGCTGGTGAGATGCACAACACCCGCGCGCTCGGCGGCCTCATCTACACCGACTACATCTACCTCTTTCAGGTCTCGGGCCTGATCCTGCTGGTCGCCATGATCGGCGCCATCGTGCTGACCCTGCGCCAGCGCGAGGGCGTGCGGCGGCAGTCCATTGCCAAGCAGACCGGGCGCACCCGCGCAGAGTCCGTCGAGGTGAAGCAGGTTCCCAGCCGGAGCGGGGTGTAGCGCCATGCTTGAGATCGGCCTCGGACACTACCTGACGGTTGCCGCGATCCTCTTCACCCTGGGGATTTTCGGCATCTTCCTGAACCGCAAGAACGTCATCATCATCCTGATGTCGGTGGAGCTGATGCTGCTGGCGGTGAACATCAACCTGGTGGCCTTCTCCACCCATCTGCAGGACCTGGTCGGCCAGGTCTTCGCGCTCTTCGTGCTGACGGTCGCAGCGGCGGAGGCGGCCATCGGCCTGGCGATCCTGGTGGTCTACTTCCGTAACCGCGGTTCCATCGAGGTCGAAGACATCAACATGATGAAGGGCTGAGCAAGAGGCCATGGATTTACTTATCGTCCTGCTGCCGCTGCTCGGCGCCGTCATCGCCGGCTTCTTCGGACGGCTGATCGGCGACCGCGGCGCCATGCTGGTGAGCTGCAGCCTGCTGCTGGCCTCCGCCGTGCTGTCCTGCTTCGTGTTCTACGACGTGGCCTTCGCCCACAACGCCCGGGTGACCGAGCTCTTCACCTGGATCGACTCCGGCAGCTTCGAGGTGAGCTGGGCGCTGAAGGTCGACACCCTGACCGCGGTCATGCTGCTGGTGGTGACCGGCGTGTCCTCCATGGTGCACGTCTATTCCGTCGGCTACATGTCGCACGACCCGCACAAGCCGCGCTTCTTCGCCTACCTCAGCCTCTTCACCTTCTTCATGCTGATGCTGGTGACGGCCGACAATTTCGTGCAGATGTTCTTCGGCTGGGAGGGCGTCGGCCTGGCCTCCTACCTGCTGATCGGCTTCTGGTACGAGCGGCCCAGTGCCAACGCCGCGGCGATCAAGGCGTTCCTGGTCAACCGCGTCGGCGATGTCGGCTTCGCCCTCGGCATCTGCGGCGCCTTCGTGCTGTTCGGCACCGTCAGCTTCGACGAGGTCTTCGCCGCCGTGCCGCGCTTCGCGAACACTGAGTTCGAGGCTTTCGGCATCTCCGGCCACGCGCTGACCATCATCTGCATCCTGCTGTTCATCGGTGCCATGGGCAAGTCGGCCCAGCTCGGGCTGCACACCTGGCTGCCGGATGCCATGGAGGGCCCGACTCCGGTCTCCGCCCTGATCCATGCCGCGACCATGGTCACTGCCGGCGTCTTCATGGTGGCGCGGCTCTCGCCGATGTTCGAATACGCGCCGACGGCACTCGAGCTGGTCACCTATGTCGGCGCGCTGACGGCCTTCTTCGCCGCCTCGGTAGGCCTCACGCAGAACGACATCAAGCGGGTCATCGCCTATTCGACCTGTTCGCAGCTCGGCTACATGTTCTTCGCCCTCGGCGTCTCGGCCTACTCGGCGGGCATTTTCCACCTGATGACCCACGCCTTCTTCAAGGCGCTGCTGTTCCTCGGCGCGGGCTCGGTGATCCATGCCATGTCCAACGAGCAGGATATGCGCAAGATGGGCGGCATCTACAAGATGATCCCCTTGACCTGGGGCCTGATGTGGATCGGCACCATCGCGCTGCTCGGCATCGGCATCCCCGGCGTCTTCGGATTCGCTGGCTTCTATTCCAAGGACATCGTGGTGGAAGCGGCCTTTGCCGACCACTCGACCCACGGCAACTTCGCCTTCACGATGGGCGTGCTGGCGGCCTTCATGACGGCGTTCTACTCCTGCCGGCTGATGTTCATGACCTTCCACGGCCGCCCGCGTGCCTCCAAGGAAGTCATGGCGCACGTGCATGAATCGCCGCAGGTCATGCTGATCCCGCTCTATGTGCTGGCTTTCGGCGCGGTCTTCGCGGGCCTTGCCGCCTACGAGTATTTCGTCGGCCACCACATGGAGGCTTTCTGGGGCGAGGCGCTGAAGGTGCTGCCCGGCAATGACACCGTGGAGGCCGCCCACCACGTCCCGCTCTGGGTGAAGCTGGCCCCGCTGGTCTCCGGGCTCGGCGGCGTCGCCTTGGCCTACCTCTACTACATGGCGGCGCCGGAGCTGCCGGCAAAGACCGCCAGGGCGCTCAGGCCGCTCTATCTCTTCTCGCTGAACAAGTGGTACTTCGACGAGCTCTACGACCGCATCTTCGTGCGCCCGGCCCGCGTCATCGGCTTCGGCCTCTGGAAGCGCGGCGACGGCGGGGTCATCGACCGCTTCGGTCCGGACGGCGTGGCGGCAACCACCCAGGGCGCTTCGCGGCGCACCTCGGCCCTGCAGAGCGGGTACGTCTATCACTATGCCTTCGCCATGCTGATCGGGGTCGTCGTCCTGGTCACCTGGTACATCTTGAGCCAGTTGGGGTGATCCAGAAATGACGGGTTGGCCGGTACTTTCGACGATCACCTTCCTGCCGCTGGCAGGGGCGCTGTGGATTCTCTTCTTCGTGCGACACGAGGACGAGGCCCTGGCTGCCAAGAACGCGCGCTCCATGGCGCTCTGGGCCTCGCTGGTCACCTTCGTCGTGTCGCTGTTCCTGTGGTTCCGCTTCGACCGCGGCAGCGCCGACTTCCAGTTCGTCGAGCGCTTCGATTGGATCCCCGCCTTCAACATCAGCTACCACCTGGGCGTCGACGGCATCTCCATGATGTTCGTGCTGCTGTCGACCCTGCTGACGCCACTCTGCATCCTGGCGAGCTGGGACGCGGTGAAGAGCCGGGTGAAGGAGTACATGATCGCCTTCCTGGTGCTCGAGACGCTGATGGTGGGCATGTTCTGCGCGCTCGATCTGGTGATCTTCTACGTCTTCTTCGAGGGCGTGCTGATCCCGATGTTCCTCATCATCGGCATCTGGGGCGGCGGCCGTCGCGTCTACGCCGCCTTCAAGTTCTTCCTCTATACCCTGGTCGGTTCGGTGCTGATGCTGCTGGCGATCCTCGCCATGTACTACGACGCCGGCACCACCGACATTCCGACCCTGCTGAACCATGCCTTCCCATCGCAGATGCAGGTCTGGCTGTGGCTTGCCTTCTTTGCCTCCTTCGCGGTCAAGGTGCCGATGTGGCCGGTGCACACCTGGCTGCCCGACGCCCACGTCGAGGCGCCGACGGCGGGTTCGGTCATCCTGGCCGGGGTGCTGCTGAAGATGGGCGGCTACGGTTTCCTCAGGTTCTCGCTGCCGATGATGCCCGAGGCCTCGGAGTTCTTCGCGCCGATGGTCTTTGCCCTGTCGGTGGTCGCCGTGATCTACACCTCCCTCGTGGCCCTGGCCCAGGAGGACATGAAGAAGCTGATCGCCTATTCCTCGGTCGCCCACATGGGCTTCGTCACCATCGGCATCTTCGTGGCGAACCAGCAGGGCATCGAAGGGGCGATTTTCCAGATGCTCTCCCACGGCGTGGTCTCGGCGGCGCTGTTCCTCTGCGTCGGCGTGGTCTACGACCGCATGCACACCCGCCTCATCGAGCGCTACGACGGGCTGGTCAACCGCATGCCGGGCTATGCCCTGATCTTCATGATCTTCATGCTGGCCTCGGTCGGCCTGCCGGGCACCAGCGGCTTCGTCGGCGAGTTCCTGGTGCTGGTGGGCGCCTTCCAGGCCAACACCTGGGTCGCCCTGCTGGCGGCCAGCGGCATGGTGCTCGGCGCGGCCTACATGCTCTACCTCTACCGGCGGATCATCTTCGGCAGGATTACCAAGGACGATCTCATGGCGATCCTCGACCTCAACTGGCGGGAAAAGGCGGTCTTCGCGCCCCTGGTGGCCCTGGTGTTCTGGATGGGCATCTATCCGGCCTCCTTCATTGACGTCATGGCACCCTCGGTCGAGCGGCTGATCGAGGGCTACGAGACCTCTCTGGCGCGGGCCGAGAGTCCGCTGTTCGCCGGCCTCTGGTCGCAGCGCTAGGAGAGCGGAGATGTCCGAACTGAATATTTTCGCCGCGCTGCCCGAGCTCTTTCTGGCCGTTGCCGGCATGATCCTGCTGATGCTTGGCGTATTCCGCGGCAACGGCGGCACGCGCCTGGTGCTGACGCTGACCGTGGCCTGCTTCGCCCTGGCCTTCGTCATCATCGCCGTCTCCATGGGGCGCAACGAAGCGGCGCTCGGCGGCCTCTTCATCGCCGACGCCTTCGGCGACTTCATGAAGCTGCTGGTGCTGGCCGGCTCCGGCATCACGCTCGTCATGGCCATGCGCTACATCGAGCGCGAGGACATGGCGCGCTTCGAGTACCCGGTGCTCATTCTCTTCGCGACCCTCGGCATGCTGCTGATGATCTCGGCCAACGACATGATGGCGCTCTACCTGGGCCTCGAACTGCAGAGCCTGTCGCTCTACGTGGTGGCAGCCTTCCGCCGCGACCACCTGCGCTCCAGCGAGGCCGGCCTCAAGTACTTCGTCCTCGGCGCGCTGTCCTCCGGCATGCTGCTCTACGGCATCTCGATGATCTACGGCTTCGCCGGCACCACTTCCTTCGTCGGCCTGGCTGCGCAGTTCTCGGGCGGCGGGGCGGTGCCGATCGGCCTCATCGTCGGCATCGTGTTCTTGGCGGCAGGACTTGCTTTCAAGATCTCCGCGGTGCCCTTCCACATGTGGACGCCGGACGTCTACGAGGGCGCGCCGACGCCGGTGACCGCTTTCTTCGCCACGGCGCCCAAGGTGGCGGCCATGGCGCTCATCATCCGGGTCATGATCGGGCCCTTCGGCGACCTGGTGGACCAATGGCAGCAGATCATCTGGTTCATCTCCGTTGCTTCGATGGTGCTCGGCGCCCTGGCGGCGATCAGCCAGACCAACATCAAGCGCCTGATGGCCTACAGCTCCATCGGCCACATCGGCTACGCCCTCATCGGCCTCGCCGCCGGCACCGAGCAGGGCGTGAACGGCATCCTGCTCTACATGACGATCTACATCGTCATGAACCTCGGCACCTTCGCCTGCATCCTCTGCATGCGCCAGAAGGACGTCATGGTCGAGCGCATCGAGGATCTGAAGGGCCTCAGCAAGACCAACCCGGCGATGGCATTGGCCCTGGGAATATTCATGTTCTCCATGGCCGGCATCCCGCCGCTGGTCGGCTTCTTCGGCAAGTTCTACGTCTTCCTGGCCGCCATCGAAGCGGGACTCTACGTGCTGGCGGTGGTCGGCGTGCTGAGTTCGGTGGTCGGCGCCTATTACTACCTGCGCATCGTGAAACTGATGTATTTCGACGATCCGATCGAATCCTTCGACCGGCCGATCGGCCGTGAGATGACGGTCATCCTTGGCGTCACCAGCCTGCTGATCGTGCTACTCACGGTGGGGATCGCGCCGCTGCTCGATGGCACGGCGATGGCGGCGGCCTCGCTGTTCGCGGGATGATTCCGGCGCCCGACCGTGATCGCGCCCCGCACCTGCCGCCGGCCTACCGCCTGGTGGCTCTGGAGGAAGTCGACAGCACCAACGCCGAGGCCAAGCGCCGCGCGGCCGCGGGTGCCGAAGACGGCACCCTGGTCTGGGCGCGCAGCCAGTCCGGCGGCTACGGCCGACAGGGCCGCCAGTGGGCCAGCGCGGCGGGGAACCTCTTTCTCTCCTTCATCGTGCGGCCGGACAGTTCGCTGGCGCAGGCGGCGCAGTTCAGCTTCGTCACCGCCGTCGCCCTCGGCGATGCCATCGGCAGCGTCGTGCCGCCGCTCATCGAGGTCACCTACAAGTGGCCCAACGACGTCCTGCTGAACGGCCGCAAGGCCGCCGGCATCCTGCTGGAATCCAAGGGCGACGCGGCGCAGAGGCTGGAATGGCTGGTGATCGGTGTGGGCGTCAACGTGAGCTCCTTTCCCACCGACACCCGACTGCCGGCGACCAGCCTGCACTTCGAGGGCTGCCCGGCCACGGTGTCCGCCGTAGACCTGCTGGAGGCCTTCGGGCGCCACATGCTGTCATGGGTCAATGTCTGGCTCGACGAAGGTTTCGCGCCGATACGCGAAACCTGGCTGCGCCATGCCCAGGGGCTGGGAGAGGAGATCGAGGTGCGCCTGCCGCAGGATAACCTGCACGGCATCTTCAGCGATCTCGATCCGGAAGGCGCCCTGGTGCTGAAGCTTGCGGATGGCACCACGCGCCGGATCGCAGCCGGCGAAGTCTACCTGCCGGGCGAAGGGTGAGGGGTTAGAACCATGCTGGTTGCCATCGACGCCGGCAATACCAACGTCGTCTTCGCGGTCTTCGACGGTGAGACCCTGCGCGCCAAGTGGCGTGCCTCCAGCGACGCCAAGCGAACCGCCGACGAATACGCCGTCTGGCTGACCCAGCTGATGGCCCTGCAGGGCCTCAAGCCCGCCGACATCACCGGCGCCATCATCGCCAACGTGGTGCCGGCCTCGGCCTACAACCTGAACACTCTCTGCAGCGAGTTCTTCAAGGTCCAGCCGATGGTCATCGGTGATCCGCAGCTCGACATCGGCATCGAGGTGCACATGGACCACCCGGAGAACGTCGGCGCCGACCGTCTGGTGAACGCCCTGGCTGCCCACCGCACCTATGGTGGACCACTCATCGTGGTCGACTTCGGCACCGCGACCACCTTCGACATCGTCGGGCCGAAGGGCGCCTATGAGGGCGGTGTTATCGCCCCCTCGGCGCAGCATTCGGTGGAGGCGCTCTACCGCGCGGCGGCGCAGTTGCCGCGGGTGAAGATCGAGCGTCCGGAGCAGGTTATCGGCAAGGACACCGTGCCGGCCATGAAGTCGGGCATCTATTGGGGCTATGTCGGCCTCATCGAGGGTCTGACTTCGCGCATCAAGAAGGAATACGGCCAGCCCATGCAGGTGATCGCCACCGGCGGCCTGGCCACGCTGTACGCCGAGGCGGCCCCGGTCATCGAGGCTGTCGACCCCGATCTCACGCTTCGCGGACTCCGCTTGATCCACGCGGCCAACAGCAAGGATTGACCGCATGGGCAAACCCTATTCAGGCCGCGACCTCGGCGACGAGGATCTCTACTTCATCCCGCTGGGCGGTACCGGCGAGATCGGGATGAATCTCAATCTCTACGGCCACAAGGGCGCCTGGCTGATGGTCGATCTCGGCATCATCTTCGGCGATCCACGCTTGCCCGGCATCGATGTGGAGATGCCGGACCCGAGCTTCATCGTAGAGCGGCGCGAGGCGCTGGCCGGGCTGGTCCTGACTCATGCCCACGAGGACCACATCGGCGCGGTGCCCTATCTCTGGGAGCGGCTGCGCTGCCCCGTCTATGCGACCAAGTTCACCGCCGCGCTGCTGCGCCGCAAGCTGGCCGAGGTCGGCCTGCTCGACGAGGTGCCGCTGATCGAGGTGCCGCTCTCCGGCACCTTCTCGGTCGGCCCCTTCGAGATCGAGCTGATCACCCTGACCCACTCGATCCCGGAGCCCAACGCCCTGGTCATCCGTACCGCCGCCGGCACGGTGCTGCATACCGGCGACTGGAAGCTCGATCCGACGCCGCTGGTTGGCGCAACCTACGACGAACAGCGCCTCCAGGCGCTGGCCGACGAAGACGTTCTCGCGATGGTCTGCGATTCGACCAATGCCATGGTCTGGAGCGAAGCGGGGTCCGAGTCCGAGGTCCGTGAGCAGCTGCTGAAGGTGGTGCAGCCTCTGACGCAGCGTGTCGCCGTGGCCTGCTTTGCCAGCAACGTGGCACGCCTGGAAACCGTGATCCAGGTGGCCGAGGACTGCGGACGGCGGGTCTGCCTGATCGGCCGCTCCATGCACCGCATCGTCGAATGCGCGCGGGAGAGCGGCTACCTCAAGAACCAAAGACCCTTCCTCTCCGAGGACCAGATCGACTACCTGCCGCGCGGCGAGGTGCTGCTGCTCTGCACCGGCAGCCAGGGCGAACCGCGTGCCGCTCTCTGGCGCATCGCCCGCGGCGATCATCCCAGCGTGGTGCTCGAGGCCGGCGACGCGGTGATCTTCTCCTCGCGGATCATTCCGGGCAACGATACCGCGATCTTCGAGCTGCAGAATTCCCTCGCCGAGTCGGGCGTCGAGGTGATCACCGACCACGACCACGAGATCCACGTCTCCGGCCATCCGGGTCGCGACGAGCTGGTGCAGATGTACCAGTGGGTGCGGCCGCGGGCCGCCATCCCGGTGCACGGCGAGGCGCGCCATCTGGCCGCCCATGCGGAGATCGCCAAGCAGTGCCAGGTGCCGCAGCAGATCGTCGGGCGCAACGGTACCGTCATCCGCCTGGCTCCGGGCGAGGCCCAGATCGTCGGCGAGGTGCAGAGCGGCCGGCTGGTCTTCGACGGCCGCCGCCTGCTGTCGCGTGAAAGCCCGGTGCTGAAGGGGCGCCAGAAGCTGATGTTCAACGGCGCCGTCGCGGTTACCCTGGTGATGGACGAGCAGGGTGCCCTCGACGGCGAGCCGGAAATCTCCACCATCGGCCTCTACGAGCCGGCGGAGGAAGAAGAAGATCTGGAAGAGCTCGAGGTGGCGATCCGCGACGCCGTACAGCGCGTCGGCCGGCGGGAGCGCAAGAACGACGCGGCCGTGCAGGAGGCGGCCCGCCAGGCGGTGCGCCGCACGGTGAACCGCCTGCTCGGCAAGAAGCCGATGACCATGGTCCACGTCATTCGTCTCGAATGACCATGGTCCACGTCATTCGTCTGGAGTAGTGGTAGTCGTGGGTTCTGGGATTCGATGATTGACCTCGTGCTTCGAGACGCTCGCTTGCGCTCGCTCCTCAGCATGAGGTCAATCATGTCTACATCTTGCCTCACCCTGAGGAGGCCGCGAAGCGGTCGTCTCGAAGGGCGAGGCAAGGTGCTGTGGCAGAGGGTAGAGGAGGCGAGCAGATGATCGGCAGGCTGAACCACGTCGCCATTGCGGTGCCGGACCTGGAGGCGGCGGCCGCTGTCTACCGCGGCATGCTGGGCGCCGAGGTCTCCGAGGCGGTGGCGCAGCCCAAGCACGGGGTCACGGTGATCTTCGTGATGCTGCCCAACACCAAGATCGAACTCCTGGAGCCGCTGGGGGAGGCGTCGCCGATCGCCGCCTTCCTGGCGCGCAATCCCTCCGGCGGCATCCATCACCTCTGCTACGAGGTCGACGATATCCCGGCCGCCCGCGACCACCTGAAAGCGCAGGGCGCGCGGGTGCTGGGCGACGGCGAGCCGAAGATCGGCGCCCACGACAAGCCGGTGCTGTTCCTGCACCCCAAGGACTTCTGCGGCACCCTCATCGAGCTCGAACAGGCGTGACGGCGGGGAAACAGGGGGCGGTCCGATGAACTGGTTCACCGGCATTCTCGTCTACTGCATGGTCTGGGTCGTGGTGCTGCTCTGCGTCCTGCCTTGGGGCGTGCGCGCGCCCGATACGCCGGAAGCCGGCCACGAGCCGGGCGCGCCTGAGCGGCCCATGCTGCTGAAGAAGTTCCTGATCACCACCTTGGTTGCCGCCATGGTCTGGGGCGGCATCTACCTGGTCATCGACCAGGGTTGGGTCAGCTTTCGCGACGGCGTCGACCCCTTCGTCAAACCCAATTCCTGAGCGATCATTCCATGAGCGGCTACTGTGACTATGCGCCCGGCAATCCGATCCATGCCCATTATCACGACCGGGAATACGGGTTTCCGGTCGAGGACGAAGCCGTGCTCTTCGAGCGCCTGGTTCTGGAGATCAACCAGGCCGGCCTCTCCTGGGAGCTGATGCTGAAGAAGCGGGAGGGCTTCCGCGTTGCCTACGACGGTTTCGACATCGACAAGGTGGCCCGCTACGGCGAGCGCCAGCGGGCGCGGCTGCTCAACGATGCCGGCATCGTCCGCAACCGCCTGAAGGTCGACGCCGCCATCGAGAACGCCCGGCGCATCGTCGCCCTGCGGGGGGACTACGGCTCCTTCGGCGGCTGGATCGCCGCGCACCACCCGCGCGACAAGGCGGAATGGGTGAAGCTCTTCCGCCAGACCTTCAAATTCACCGGCGGGGAGATCGTGGGGGAGTTCCTGATGAGCACCGGCTATCTGCCCGGCGCGCACCGCGAGAGCTGCCCGGTCTACCGGAAGATCGCGCGGCTGTCGCCGCCGTGGATGCAGGGGCTTGCCAGCACGCGGGCCGGGAAAAAGGCAAAAAAATAGGCAAGCCGCAGCTTGCCCTCGCCAGTTCCCTGTTCAGCTTTATGGGCCTGATTCTCAGGCTCCTTTGCTCTTGGACGGCGCAAGGCCATCGTGAGGCGTGTCCACCCTAAACCTGGGCCGCGCTGCGCTCTTTTGGCGCAGTTCTTTAGTGGCCGTATTGATATCTCAAATTGAACGCGCCGTCACCCATTTTCTAACATTGTTATTCAAATACCCCATGTTGCATTGCAACAATTGCGCGCTCTGCCTACCGCTGGGAGTAGGCTGTGCTGTGTGTACAATCTTAAGTGCAGGCGGCCCGCTTATTGCTTTCTTAAACCGCCCCTGCATAGCCTGACGCCATGGAAATCAGGGTCCTGCCGTGGTGCGCGCCACTCCCCCTAATCGGCGTCTTCTTCCTGGCGCTGACGGCCGGCGTGCCGGCCGCCGCTGAGGAAGCCTACCTGACAGTGAGCGAGTCCGACTGCGCCCGCCTGGCGCGGCACTACCCGGCCGACGACGTGACCTACCGGCCCGGCCGCGATGTGCGGGGCAAGCCGGTCGCCCCGGCCGACCTCGACGGCGGGACGGGTCTCATCCTGCCGAACGCCGTCGTCATTCCCATCGAGATCGACCTCTTCGACCGCTACGGCATTCCGGCCAACAGCGCCAACTTCACCGGCGACGTGTTCATCGGTGAGGTGGTCGTCGACGTCGCGACGGGCCGGGCCATCTTCAACGGCCAGCCGCTGCAATCCGACGACGAGGCGGCGCTGGCGGCGCTCTGCCAGCGGGTTCTGAGCGAGGGCGCCGGCCGGTAAGGTCTGCCCGGCGGGCGTGGACAGAGCCCCGGGGCTCCCCTATACAACAACGCCGAGACGAACCCTCCGCCCTTGCGAAAGGCCGGATTCCCGGTCATTTTCGCGCTCGGGGCGGGTGCGCCGCCGACGATGTCCAACCACATGAGTTCTCCATGCGCCTTTCGCAGTATTTCATGCCGACCCTGAAGGAAACGCCGAAAGAGGCGGAGATCGTCTCCCACCGGCTCATGCTGCGCGCCGGGATGGTCCGCCAGGCCAGCGCCGGGATCTACTCCTGGCTGCCGCTGGGCTACCGGGTGCTGCGCAAGATCGAGCAGATCGTGCGCGAGGAGCAGGACGCGGCCGGCTACCAGGAGGTGCTGATGCCGACCATCCAGTCGGCCGACCTCTGGAAGCAGTCCGGGCGCTACGACGACTACGGCAAGGAGATGCTGCGCATCAAGGACCGCCACGAGCGCGAGATGCTCTATGGGCCGACCAACGAGGAGCTGATCACCGAGATCTTCCGCAACGGCGCCAAGAGCTACCGCGACCTGCCGAAGGGGCTCTACCACATCCAGTGGAAGTTCCGCGACGAGGTGCGGCCGCGCTTCGGCGTCATGCGGGGCCGCGAGTTCCTGATGAAGGACGCCTATTCCTTCGACCTCGACTTCGAAGCCGGGCGGCGCGCCTACCAGAAGCAGTTCGTCGCCTACCTGCGCACCTTCGCGCGCCTCGGCCTGAAGGCGATCCCCATGGAGGCCGACACCGGCCCGATCGGCGGCAACCTCAGCCACGAGTTCATCGTGCTGGCCGAGACCGGCGAGTCCGAGGTGTTCTGCGACCGCGATTTCCTGGAGCACGACGTGCTGGGCACGGCGATCGACTACAGCGACAGCGCCAGCGTGGAGAAGGTGGTGAACTACTTCACCAGCCTCTATGCCCGCACCGACGAAAAGCACGATCCGGCGGCCTTCGAGGCAGCGGTCCCGGTCGAGCGGCGCTACACCGGGCGCGGCATCGAGGTCGGCCACATCTTCTTCTTCGGCACCAAGTACTCCGATCCGCTGGGCGCCGTGGTGACCACGCCGGACGACGAGAGCGTGCCGGTACAGATGGGCTCCTACGGCATCGGCGTTTCGCGCCTGGTCGGCGGCATCATCGAGGCCTGCCACGACGAGGCCGGCATCATCTGGCCGGAGGCAGTGGCGCCCTACAAGGTCGGCGTGGTCAACCTGCGCGCCGCCGACGCCGACTGCACGGCGGCCTGCGACAAGCTCTATGGCCAGCTGGCGCAGGCCGGCGTCGAGGTGCTCTACGACGACCGCGACGAGTCGGCCGGCGCCAAGTTCGCCTCCTTGGACCTTATCGGGCTGCCCTGGCAGCTGGTGGTGGGGCCGCGCGGGCTGAAGAACGGTGTGGTCGAGCTGAAGCGGCGCGGCGGTGACGGCGAGCGCGAGGAGCTGTCGCCAGAGGCCGCCGTCGCCAGGCTGGCCGGCTAGGCGCGCGGGATGATCTTCAACGCTTTCGAGCGCATGGTCGCCTCGCGCTACCTGCGCGCCCGGCGCGAAGAGGGCTTCGTCTCCGTCATCGCGGTCTTCTCCTTCCTCGGCATCATGCTGGGCGTCGCCGTGCTGATCATCGTCATGTCGGTGATGAACGGCTTCCGCCAGGAGCTGCTGTCCCGCATCCTCGGCGTCAACGGCCACCTGACAGTCTTTGCCGACGGTCCGGCGATCGAGGACTTCGATGACCTCGCGACCCGGCTGATGGCGGTCAACGGGGTCGTCTCGGTGACTCCGCAGGTCCAGGGCCAGGTGATGATCGCCACCCAGCAGACCGCCACCGGCGCCCTGGTGCGCGGCCTGCGCGCCGAAGACGTGGAGCGGCGACCGATTATCGCCGACAATATCGTGGCCGGCAGCCTCGATGACTACGGCGTCGACGACGGCATCCTGATCGGCGCCCGCCTGGCCCAGCAGCTGGGTGTCGGCGTCGGCGGCGACGTCACCCTGATCTCGCCGTCCGGCACCACCACGGTGATGGGCACCGTGCCGCGGCTGAAGACCTATCGCGTTGCCGGGCTCTTCGAGGTCGGCATGTACGAGTACGACAACGGCTTCATCTACATGCCCCTGGACGCCGCCCAGCGCTTCTTCCGTTTTCCCGACTCGGTGAACGCCATCGAGGTCTTCGTCGGCGACCCCGACCGCACGACCGAGACGCGCATCGGCCTGCAGACTGTCCTCGGCGGCACCTTCCGCACCGTCGACTGGCAGCGCTCCAACGCCGCCTTCTTCAGCGCCATCCAGACCGAGCGCAACGTCATGTTTCTCATCCTCTCGCTGATCATCGTGGTCGCCGCCTTCAACGTGCTGTCGGGTCAGACCATGCTGGTGAAGGACAAGGGCAGGGACATCGCCATCCTGCGCACCATGGGCGCCACCCGCGGCACGGTCATGCGCATCTTCTTTCTCACCGGCGCCAGCATCGGCGTGGTCGGCACCGCCTTCGGCTTCATTCTCGGGCTGGCCTTCGCCGACAACATCGAGTCCATCCGCCAGGCCTTGCAGCAGCTGACCGGAACCCAGCTGTTCCAGGCGGAGATCTACTTTCTCTCGCGGCTGCCGGCGGTGGTCGACCCGCGGGAGGTGGCGATCGTCGTCGGGCTGGCCCTCATCCTCTCCTTCCTGGCGCCGCTCTATCCCGCCTGGCGGGCGGCGCGCCTCGATCCGGTCGAGGCCCTCCGCTATGAGTAAGGGGATCATGAGCAAGCGCGGCGATCTCACCAAGGTCGGCAGCCGCAACGGCAAGGGCCTTGAGTTGCGCGGCGTGCGCCGGGTCTTCCGCCAGGGCCGCGAGAGCCTGGAGGTGCTGGCCGGCGCCTCCTTCAAGGTCGCCGGCGGCGAGATCGTCGCCCTGGTCGGCCCCTCGGGCGCCGGCAAGTCGACCCTGCTGCACATCGCCGGGCTGCTGGAGCGACCCGACGAGGGCGAGGTGCTGATCGACGGCGAGCCCTGCCTCGGCCTTTCCGACGCCCAGCGCACGGCGCTGAGACGCCGCGCCATCGGCTTCGTCTACCAGTACCACCACCTGCTGCCGGAGTTCTCCGCCCTGGAGAACGTCGTGCTGCCGCAGATGATCGCCGGCGTCTCCAAGTCGGTGGCCAGGGAGAAGGCGGCGGCGCTGCTCGACTCCGTCGGGCTCAGCCCCCGCGCCAGCCACCGCCCGGCGCGGCTTTCCGGCGGCGAACAGCAGCGCGCCGCCATCGCCCGCGGCCTCGCCAACGACCCCTCGATCCTGCTGGCCGACGAGCCCACCGGCAATCTCGACCCGGACACCGCCGCCGGCGTTTTCGCCCAGCTCTTGCACCTGGTGCGCGACGGCGGCCTGGCGGCGGTCATCGCCACCCACAACCACGACCTCGCCCAGCGCATGGACCGGGTGCTGCGCCTCGAGCACGGGCGCATCGTCGAGGGGTGAGGCGCGGGCGAGCGGCGGCCCAGGTCACGTCCATTCCCGGCTTCAACGCAGACGAAAGATTCCAATCATCGGCCGTCGCCGTTGTGCCAAGTTCCGCACCGCTGCGGTCAGGACCAAGGATCTCGCCTCACGCCCCTTTGCTCCCTTGGCGACAAGGGTGACGAACGGTTTGATTGAGCCCAGAGCTGCCCTTCTTTTCGCGGCAAGTTGGATCGTATGGAATCTCTGGACAGAATTGGAGTTCGCCGCACTTGCTGAAGCTTGACCACCTCACCGTGATAGCCCCAACGCTGATCGAAGGGGTTTCGCACGTCCAAAATTGCCTCGACCTCGACGTGCCTTTCGGGACTCGTCACAACTACATGGGCACCCACAATCACCGGGTTCAGCTTGGAAACACGGTTTATCTGGAGATCGTAGCCCTCGACCCGGAGGGAATAGAGCCTGGCCGGCCTCGTTGGTTCGGTCTCGACAATCAAGAAAAAGTCAGATCCGACTGGAATGAAGGTCGTCGCTTGCGAGGGTGGGTTGCCAACACGGATGCAATTGATTCAGTTCTTTCAATCCACGCCGCGATCTTTGGCGACAAGGTTGCTCTTCCGACCGTGAACCCGACTTTCGCTTTCACCATTCCTAAGGATGGCTCGCTTCCGCTGGACGGCGTGGTCCCCTCGATCATCGACCACCAAGGCGACCCCACCTCGATGGCCTCAATTCCTGATCTAGGTGCGCGCCTTCGTTCGCTCACCCTTGAACATCCAGACTCGACCGCTATCGAGGCGCTTTATCGCGAACTCGCCATCGAGCACCCGCCTGTGATCGTCCAGGCCCCAAAAGTCTGCTACCGGGCGCTCATCGAGACACCGACCGGATTGAAAGAGCTGACCTGACCCAGAAGCAAGGTCCGCTTTTGTGAAGGGTTGTTGGAAGCTGAGGTCCGTTCGCTGCGCTCGAGCTGACGTCTGAAGCACCGTGCCTTGCCGCCATTGCCCCTTCAGGTGGACAAGGTGATGGTGGTTGGCCCGCCCGGGCGCCAGTGTCCCGTAAGTGGCCAGGCGTGTATCTGCGGCTCTTTTCCGTTCAGTCATTGCGGCACCTATTCCACCTGATCTGCACCGGGGCGCCAAGGACAGGCGAACCGGAAGTGACTTACCCCCAGGAACCGGCACCTATGCACAGGCTACGAACCGTGACTCGACTCGGTGCCTGAGGGCACACTGGGGGCCATGCCACACGCTGACTTCGTCCACCTGCGGGTTCACTCCGCCTATTCCCTCTCGGAGGGGGCGATCCCGGTGAAGGCCCTGGTGAAGCTCTGCAGGCAGCAGGGCATGCCGGCGGTGGCCGTCACCGATACCGGCAACCTCTTCGGCGCCCTGGAATTCGCCCAGACCGCCCAGAAGGAGGGCGTGCAGCCGATCATCGGTTGCCAGCTGCACATCACGCGGACGCCCGCCAGCCCAGAGTTTGGCGAGCCGCGCCACGGCACCGCGCCGGCGCCCGACCAGATCGTCCTGCTGGCGCAGAACCAGAAGGGCTACGAGAACCTCATGCGCCTGGTTTCCCGCGCCTTCCTGGAGAGCGAGCCGAGCGAGGCGGCCCAGGTCAGCTTCGAGGTCCTGGCCGAGCACGCCGCGGGCCTGCTGGCGCTCACCGGCGGGCCGGGCGGCGCCGTCGGGCGGCTGCTGGCGGCCGAGCAGAAGGACGCTGCCGCAGCGATGCTGCGGCGACTGGCGGGCATCTTCCCGGGGCGGCTCTATGTGGAGCTGCAGCGCCACGGCCTGCCGGGGGAGGAGGCCATCGAGCCCGACCTGCTGGGGCTCGCCTATGCGCAGGACCTGCCGCTGGTGGCCACCAACGAGGCCTTCTTCCCGACCGTCGCGGACTACGAGGCGCACGACGCACTGCTCTGTATTGCCGAGGGCACCTATGTCTCGCAGAGCGATCGTCGCCGCCTGACGCCGGACCATGCCTTCAAGACCGCGGCGGAGATGCGCGCGCTCTTCGCCGACCTGCCCGAAGCGGTCGACAACACCCTGGTGATCGCCCGGCGC
>CAYYIV010000028.1:0-59458 GCA_964472095.1 uncultured Pelagibius sp. | reverse complement strand
CTGCCGGCACTCCGGCGTGTAGAGCGGGATCACGTGGTCGCCCTTCTTCAGCGACGTCACCCCCGCCCCGACATCCACCACTACCCCCGCCCCCTCATGGCCCAGGATCGCCGGGAACAGCCCCTCAGGGTCATCCCCCGACAGCGTGAAGGCATCGGTGTGGCACAGCCCCGTCGCCTTCACCTCCACCAGAACCTCGCCCGCCTGCGGGCCCTCCAGCTGTACCGTCATCACCTCCAGCGGCTTGCCCGCCTCCAGCGCCACCGCAGCACGCACGTCCATTTCCGACGTCTCCCCAGAATTACGTGATCAACAAAAACACAACGCCTTGTCTGTCGGTCTTTGGCCGACCGATCCCGTTGTTTTTACGGGAAACGCGGGGCGGCTCTCCATAGTCCTAAAGTACGCCTCCGCCCCCGGCGCCCGGGCGATCCTCAGCCGCGAGTTGAGGCAGCGGCGCACGCCCTGCAGGACCCCGTCCCGGAACGGGCCCGCCGAGCCTGCCTCGGTCGCCGCCCTTCGCCTAGTCCGAGAGAGACGTTTGGCTATAGCACTTTGGGACTATTTGGCCGCTCCGCCCCCTGACTGATAATTGCTCTCAGCATCTCCCAGAAATCAGCCGGCGAGAGACCGCAGCGGGAGAGTGGGAGGACTTTTGCTCAAGAGACTGCTTGCCACCGCCGGTTTCATCCTGGCCGCCCTGGTGGTGCAACCGGCCGCCGCGGCGATTGAGCTGCCGATCGTGTTCCTCACACGCGCCGAGGAACCGCGATTGCCGCTGTCTTTCGTCGACCCCGTGGTGGAAGACCCCGGTGTCTGGGGCGCCCGCCTGGCGATCAAGGACAATCAGACTACCGGCGGCTTCCTCGGCCACAACTACGAGTTGGTCGAAGTCGTGGTGCCCGCCGATGCCGAAATCACCGCCAGCTTCGCCGAGCAGATTGCCGCCGGCGGACGGCTGTTCATCGCCGACCTCCCGCGCGACGATCTGCTGGCCATTGCCCAGTATCCCGAAGCGGCAGACACGTTGATCTTCAACGCACGCGTCGGCGACGACGACCTGCGCCGCACCACCTGCTTCCCGCAGGTCTTCCACACCGCGCTCAGCCGCGCCATGCGCGCCGACGCCCTGGTGCAGTTTCTGGTTTGGAAGAAGTGGACCGATATCTTCCTCTTCGCCGGCTCGACCCCGGGCGACCAGGCCTATGCCGAGGCCATCCGTCGCGCCGCCCGGAAGTTCGGCGCCAAAATCGTTGCCGAGGACAGCTACGCCTACGATCCCATCGCCCGGCGCACCGACAGCGGCCATATCCAGGTGCAGAGCCAGATGCCGCTGGCGACGCAAGCCGCCGGCGACGACTACGACGTGATGGTCGCCATCGACGAGAGCGAAGTCTTCGGCGAGTACCTGCCCTTCAACACCTATGCCGCGCGTCCGGTGGCCGGCACCCACGGCCTGACGCCATCTTCCTGGCACCGGGTGCAGGAGCAGTGGGGCTCGACGCAGATTCAGCGCCGCTTTACCGAGATCGCCGGGCGCTGGATGGAGGAGCGCGACTACGGCGCCTGGCTCGGTGTGCGCGCCCTTGGCGAGGCCATAACGCGCACCAACAGCGGCGACGTCGCAGCTCTGCGCGCCTACCTGCGCAGCCCCGACTTCGCGCTCGGCGGCTTCAAGGGCGTCGGCCTCTCCTTTCGCCCCTGGAACCAGCAGATGCGCCAGCCGGTGCTGCTGGTGAACAAGCGGGTACTGGTCTCGGTATCGCCCCAGCCGGGCTTCCTGCACCAGCACACGCCGCTCGACAGCCTCGGCTTCGACGAACCGGAAACCGACTGCGCGCTGCAGTGAACCACCTAGGGAGACAGCGACCGATGAAAAATGGATTGAAGCGAACCCTGGCAGTGCTTGGCTGTGCTGCCGTTCCCTTCGCCCTACCGGCCGAGGCCATGACCATCTACGTCTCGAACGAGAAGGGCAATTCCATCTCGGTGATCGATGGCGACAGCCTGGAGGTGACCGACACGGTGGCGGTCGGCAACCGCCCGCGCGGCATCGCCTTCGGCAAGGATTTCCGCTTCCTCTACATCTGCGCCAGCGACGATGATCACATCCAGGTGCTGGACACCGAGAGCCTGACGGTGGTCGGCACCCTGCCCTCCGGTCCCGACCCGGAGCTGCTGGTCATCTCGCCCGACGGCAAGCGCCTCTATGTCGCCAATGAGGACGACAACCTGGTCACGGTCATCGACCTCGAAAGCGGCGCCAAGCTCGCCGAGGTGCCGGTCGGCGTCGAACCCGAAGGCATGGGCGTCAGCCCCGACGGCAAGACCATCGTCAATACCTCCGAGACCACCAACATGGCGCACTTCATCGACGCCGATACCTTCGAGATCACCGGCAACGTCCTGGTCGACCAGCGCCCGCGCATCGCCGAGTTCACCGCCGACGGAGCGGAGGTGTGGGTTTCCGCGGAGATCGGCGGCACGGTCAGCGTGATCGACGCCGAAACCCTGGAGATCAAGAAGAAGATCTCCTTCTCGGTGCCGGGGTTGCAGCCGGAAGCCCTGCAGCCGGTCGGCGTGCGCATCCTGAAGGATCGCAGCAAGGCCTTCGTCGCCCTCGGCCCGGCCAACCGGGTCGCCGTGATCGACGCCCAGAGCTACGAAGTCACCGACTACGTGCTGGTCGGCCAGCGGGTCTGGCAGCTGGCCCTGTCGCCCGACGAGACGCAGCTGTTCTCCACCAACGGCGTCAGCAACGACATCACCCTGATCGACGTGGAGCGCGCGAGGGCGCGCAAGTCGATCCCCGTCGGCAGCTATCCCTGGGGCATCGCCATCAAGCCCTGATCTTTACCGGCAACCCTAAGGCAACACCAAGAACGGAGACGACAAGAAATGATGAAAAGAGCCGCACCCCGCTCCTTCCGGCTTGCCGCGATGGCGGCCCTTCTCGGTACTGCAATGGGACTCATCGTGCTCTGTCCGGGCCGCAGCCAGGCCGAAGGCGACCTGGCGACCCAGCCGATCGAGCTGGAGACGCTGGTGCTCGGCACCGACATGATCGGCTTCAACGTCTCGGTGAAGGAGTATATCCTGGAAACCGGCCAAGCCTATCGCCTGCTCATCAAGGCGTCCGGCCACAAGGAATACGCCATGGTCGCGCCGGAATTCTTCAACAACATCTGGCTGCGCAAGGTGGAAGCGGGAGGCCTGGAGATCAAGGCCAACTCGCTCTACGAGCTCGAGTTCGAGGATGAAAGCGAGGCCGAGCTCTTCTTCGTGCCGATCCGCCCCGGCACCTACGAGTTCTATGCAAAGGGTCTGAAGGAAAAGGGCACCTCGGTCACCATCAACGTGAAGTGAAATGACGTTGCGGGCAACAGCACTGCTCTGCCTCGCGGTCCTGACGTCGCTGCCGGGCGGGGTGCGGGCCGCCGCTTCGGAGGATCCGGACTGGCCCTGCATCCAGCGCCTGGTACCACGCATCTCCGCGGCCCAGGTCTGGGCCGGGCCGGAGCCCGATCCCGCCGGGTGGCAGGGCGACATCGAGGTCAGTCGCCTCGCCACCAAGCTGGCCGCCCGGCGCACCCCGCTCGGCGAAGCGGACAAGCTGATCGAGGCTTTCGCCGAGGCCCAGCCCGGCGAAGCAGTCAACCAGAAGCTCACGGCGCTGTTCGGCAGGACCTTACAGGTGATCAACCAGGACCGCGCCTCGATCATCGCCGGCATCAAGCGCTTCTCGGCGCGGCAGCGCAGCCTGGCCGAGCGCATCCGCGGGACCCGCGCGAAGCTGAGGAACGTCGACGAGTCGGCGCCCGAGGAGGCCGACCTTCGGGAGCTGCTGACCTGGGACCTGCGCCTCTTCGACGAGCGCGAGAAATCCATGATCTATCTTTGCGAACAACCGGTGTTGCTGGAGCAGCGGGCCTTCGCCATCGGCCGCAGCGTCTACTTCTTCGTGGAGGACTGACGATGGTTTCCTTCCGCCGGCACCTGCTGGCTTGCCTCGTCCTCGTGCTGATCGGCGCCGCCACACCGCTGCTTGCCGAGGGTGCCGGCCTCGAGGAGGGCCTTGAGGGACTGACACCTGGCTCGCCGGCCGCCGGCATCTATGGCTCGAACCACCTGGTGGGGCTGCCGGACAAGGCCGTGCTGGTCTTCGACTACCGCTTCGACGGCGGCATGATGGCGGAGTCTTTTGACGACAGCGTGCTGCTCGACTTCACCCGGCACAGCGAAGATCGCGCCTTCGACGTCGATGCAACGCTGTTCCCAAAGACCCGCAACCTGGCGATCGGCCCGATCTCGGCCGCCTCGGTCAATCCGATCCTGCTGATCTTCTTCCAGCGTGACGCCACCCAGATGAGCAATGGCACCGGCGGCAGCCAGCACTACTTCCGCAACGCCATACGCCTGGTGATGCAGGCGCCGGACCCGGACAGCCTGCGCGCCACCACCATCGAGCTGGACGGCCACGCAGTCGCCGCCAGCGAAATCAGCTTCCGGCCCTTCCAGGCCGATCCGAACCGCGCGCGCCTGCGCGCCTTCGCCGACAAGGCCTATCGCATCACCGTGTCCGCCGCAGTCCCCGGCGGTGTCTACGAGGTGGAGACGGAGACGCCGGAAGAGGACGGCGATGGCGTGCTGCTGCGGGAAACCTATCGCTTTCGGGAGATGCGGCCATGAGACCCACACTGATCGCCCTGCCGCTCGGCCTCGCCCTGCTGCTCGCCGCCCCGGCGGGTCGCGCCAACGACTACCCCACCGAGACGGTCGCCGACTACGTCCTGGCCTGCATGGCCGCCAACAACTACACCGCCAACGCCCTGCGGCAGTGTTCCTGCTCCATCGACGTGCTGGCCTCGCTACTAAGCTACGACGACTACTCCATGGCCGAGACGGTCCTGCGCATGCGCCAGGTGCCCGGCGGCGGCGAGAAAATGGTGCTGTTCCGCGAAACCTCCTTCGCCAAGACGACCGTGGACCTTCTGCGCCGCGCCCAGGTGGAGGCCGAGGTACGCTGTTTCCTCTAGCGGAAAACAGGCGCCGGCGCCCGGAGATGTGCTAGCATCGCGGCATCGGAAAGGCCGCGCAGACGGCCTGGAGCAGGGAAGAACAGCCTGGGGCGGACCTATGGCGACGTTGGAAAGCGAACGCAGCACCGCGGTAACCCGCCCGGCCATCGCCAGGGCCTGGTCGGCGGCGCGCAACCCGGCCCGCGTGATCGAGGAGTTGAGCGCCGGCATCACCGATTGCGACCCGGCGCTGATCACCGTCTTCGTTTCCTCCAACCTGCCCTACGAGGACATCGTCGCGCCGCTCTCGGCCGCCTTCCCGGGGGTGCCGCTGGTGGGCTGCACGACCGCCGGCAGCCTGACCCGGGAAAGCTACGAGGCCGACGGCTCCATCGCCATTGCTTTCGACCGCGCCGCCTTCAGCTTCGAGACCTGCCTGCTCACCTCCCTGCGCAGCTATTCCATGGCCCAGGGCGGCGAGGCGATCGAAGCGGCCTACTTCCGCCTGCTGCGCAAGCTGGAGCCGGAGCGCGAGAACTTCTTCGCCATGCTCCTGGTCGACGGCCTGTCGCGCCGCGAGGAGGAGATCGCCGCCAGCACCTACGCCGCCCTCGACGAGGTGCCGATCTTCGGTGCTTCGGCCGGCGATAACCTGAACTTCGATACCACCCAGATCTTCTTCAACGGTGACGTCCTGGAAGATTCCGCGCTGGTTGTCATCGGTGCCTCCAACCGCCAGATGGAGGTCTTCAAGTTCGAGCATTTCCGGCCGACCGACCAGAAGATCGTGGTCACCTCGGCCGACCCCGAGCGCCGGGTGGTGTGGTCGCTCGACGCCGAACCTGCGGCCGAGGAGTACGCCCGCCTGATAGGCGTTGCGCCTGAGGATCTGACGCCGGAGGTCTTCGCCGCCAATCCCATGCTGGTGCGCATCGGCGGCGAGTACCACGTGCGCGCCATCCAGCAGGTCGACCGCGAAGGGGCGTTGCATTTCTACTGCGCCGTCGACGAGGGCATCGTGCTCACCCTCGCCCACCCCGAGGACATGCGCGACAATCTGGTGCAGAACATGGAGCGCATCTGCGAGCGCATCGGCGCGCTGGAAATCGCGCTCTGCTTCGACTGCATCCTGCGCCGCCTGGAGGCCGAGCGCCTCGGCATCAAGAACGACCTGCTGCCGATCTTCGCCCGCTACAACATGATCGGCTTCAACACCTACGGCGAGCAGTACCGCTTCCTGCACCTGAGCCAGACCCTGACCGGCCTCGCCATCGGATCGGCATCCAACGGGGGCACGACGTGAGCGCCGCTTCGCTCGGCGAGGACACAAACCGCGACCTCGAGGCGCGCATCGCAGCGCTGGAGCGCGAGAACGCCAAGCTGAAGACCGTGCGCGACGCCCTGATCCGTCAGGTCGACCGCAGCCACGACTTCACAGGCAACGCCTACAAGCTGTTCCAGTCGGTCGCCGAGCTTGAGACCAGTGTCGAGAAGCGCATCCAGCGTCTCGCCCGCGCCATGAGCGAGGCCAAGATCGCCCGCCAGCAGCTGCAGCAGGCCATCGACGCCATCGGCGAAGGCTTCATCCTCTACGACAGCAACGACCGCATCGTACTGTGCAATCGAAAGTATCACGACTTCTTCCCCTTGCTCAGCGATCTCCTGAAGCCGGGCACCCACTTCAAGGAGATCGTCCAGGCCGCGGCCGAGTCCGGCGTCATCGTGGAGGCAGTGACCGACCCGGATGCCTGGATCACCTCGCGCGTCGAATACCATCGCCGCAAGAGCTGCCAGTTCCAGCAGCTGCTGAGCGACGGCCGCTGGATCCAGATCAGCGAGCGCGCCACCAATGACGGCGGCAAGGTAACCATCGTCACCGAGATCACACACTTCCGCCGCCTTGAGGAAACCCGCCGCCTCACCAAGGTAGCGGAGCAGTCCGGACTGCTGGCGACGACCGTCGCGAACATTGCGCAGGGTGTCGTGGTCTTCGATGCGGAGTTGAAGCTGGTGGCCTGGAACTCCCAGGCCGCCATGCTGTTGAACCTGCCCTACGCCGGAATGCATGCCGGCATGCGCCTGAAGGATCTTGCCCGGCAGGTCTGGCGCTACGGAGGCGAAGTGCCGCGGGATCGCCGCCGCGAAGCCTACGCCTGGATCGGCAACGTCAGGAAGCGCTTCCCGCTGCGCGTCGAGCTCGCCTACCGGGGCCGGCGCTTCGTCGCCGCCAACTTCCGCACCATGCCAGACGACAGTTTCGTCGTGACCATGACCGACGTCTCGGCCCAGATCAAAGCCGCCAAGCTGCTCGAGCAGAGCAAGGAGGAACTGGAAAAGCGCGTCGACGAACGCACCCACGAGCTGCGCCGCCTCAACGAGATCCTGCAGGACGAGGTGCATCGCCACGAACTGACTGCTGCCGACCTGGAGCGGGCGCGCAAGGCCGCGGAGGCCGCCAACCTGGGCAAGACCCGCTTCCTGGCGGCCGCCAGCCACGACCTGCTGCAGCCGTTGAACGCGGCCCGGCTCTATCTCTCGGCGCTCGAAGCCTCGCCGCTCGTCGATCCTGGCGCGCGCCGCCTCCTCGACAACATCGCCAAGGCGTTCCAGTCGACCGAGGCACTGCTCAGCACCCTGCTGGACATCTCGAAGATGGATGCCGGCGGCTATCGCCCGCGCATCGCCGCCGTCGACGTCGGCGAGCTCTTCGAGACCCTGGAGGCGGAGTTCGGAGCCCTGGCCCGGCAGAAGGGCCTGCGGCTGCGCAGCGTTGCCTGTTCGGCGGTGGTGCGCTCCGACGCGCAGCTGCTCCGCCGCATCGTGCAGAACCTGCTGTCCAACGCCCTGAAGTACACCGACGGAGGATCCATCCTGCTGGGCGCGCGGCGGCGCGGCGACCACCTGTCGATCGAAATCCACGACAGCGGACCCGGCATCGCGGCGGAAAACCACCTGGCGATCTTCGAGGAGTTCAGGCGGATGGCCCCGGCGGGAACCACGACCAGCGGTCTTGGCCTCGGTCTCGCCATCGTCAAGCGTGCCGCCGACCTGCTCGGCCACCAGATCGGCCTGAACTCCCACGTCGGCCGCGGCTCCTGCTTCTCGCTGACCGTCCCGCTGCAGCCGTCCGGGGCCGGCGGACCCGCGGTGGGCACAGCCGACCTCGCGGCCTTCGATGCGCCGCCGGGGCCAGAGGACGCCACCGACCGGCAGGGCGGCACGCTCGGCGAGGGCCCCCTCTTCGTGCTGGAGAACGACGTCGGCGTGGCGGACGCGATGACGACGCTGTTTGCATATTGGAACCTGACCAGCATCCGGGCGCCGTCCTATCCGGCCCTGCTGGAGATCCCCCAAGTCAATGCCCTGAGCCCGATGGCGATTATCGCCGACCTCCACCTCGATGGGGCGGTCGACGGCATCGACGCCATCATCCTGCTGCGTGAACGCCTGGGCCGCGACGTGCCCGGCATCCTGGTCACGGCCGATCAGTCCCGCGAAGTGAAGGAGCGGGCCAAGGCCAAGGGCATCGAGTACTTCTCCAAGCCGATGAAGCCGGCGCAGCTACGCGCCTACCTCTCTCACCTGTCCGCCGAGACCAAGGCGGCTTCTGCCATAGCCATCGGCGCCGAGAGCTGACCTCGGGCGCCACGCTGGGCCATCAGCACGGCCTGCATGCGCGACGAGACCTCCAGTTTCTTCAGAATGGCCGAAACGTGGGCCTTCACCGTCGACTCGCTGATCGACAATTCGTAGGCGATCTGCTTGTTCAGCAACCCTTCGCCGAGCAGGTGCAGGACCGTGGCCTGCTGTGGGGTCAGGGTGCCGATCACCCGGGAGACCTGGTCGAGTTCCTGCCAATCTTCCGGCACACAGGGTGCCACGGTGGCAAAGGCCGTGTTGCCCGCCAGCACCTCGCGCACGGCGGAGATGATCTCGGATGCGCTGGACTTCTTGGTGACGTAGCCCAGGGCGCCGTAGCTGCGCGCCAGTTCGGCAAGGCGTCCGTCCTCGAGGCCGGAGAGCACCAGGATCGGGATCTTCGGCGCTTCCTTGCGAAGCTGGATCAGCCCCTGGAAGCCATCCACATCGGGAAGCTTCAGGTCCAGCAGCACCAGATCCAGATCCTCGATCTGCCTTACCTTTTCCATCGCCTCGGCCGCCGAGTGGGCCTGCAGCAGTTCGCAGGGCTCGAAGGCCGTTCTCAGCATTTCCTCGAGGGCCGAGCACACCAGGGGGTGATCGTCGACGATCAAGAAGAGCATCGTGTTGTTCCTCCCTTGCGCGGCCTCCTTATTTTGATTGTGGGCCGCTTTTTTACTTATCCACAGAATAGTAAGCTCTAGGGGCCCCGTGCAATTCACAATTGCAGGGACCAGTTCCTTGCCGCCGCCGCCCGGGCCTCCAAGTCCCCGGGTGCGAGAGGTCTTACACGCTCGGAACGCGTTTACCCTGCCCGGAAACTGCCCCCGAGCGCGAGGGCCAAATTCCGGGCACGAGCCAGCAAGCCGTGACGCTGTGCGGGCGGATGCCGCCGCGCACGACTCCTAGATCGGATCGCGGTCAGACGGAACCACTCGCTGGTTCCGTCTGACCGCGTGAATCCGATCTAGTTCAAACGGGTAGAGCAGATTCACACGGTCGATGGATCGCCGAAGGCGATTCCATGCGACCGTGATCTGCTCTAGGCAGGAAAGCGGCGCCTGCGCGGCGGCACGCAGCCGGATCAGGCGGCCTTGTGAGCCGTCGCGCGGCTGGCCGCTACAACCTCTATGATCTTGCGGTTAAAGGCGGGAAGATCCTTCGGGTTGCGGCTGGTCACCAGGCCGTCGTCCTCGACGACCTCCTCGTCGACCCAGTGGGCACCGGCATTGATCAGATCGCTGCGGATCGATGCATAGGAAGTCACTTTGCGGCCCTGCAGGACGTCGGCCTCGACCAGCACCCAGGGGCCGTGGCAGATGGCCGCAACCGGCTTGTGCTGCTCGAAGAAACTCCGCACGAAACCAATCGCCGCCTCGTTCAAGCGCAGGCTGTCAGGATTGAGGACGCCGCCCGGCAGCACCAGGGCGTCGTAGGCTTCGGGGTCTGCCTCGGTCAGCGGGACGGCGACGGCGACGTCATCGCCCCAGTCATCGATCTTCCATCCCCTGATGCTGCCCGATTCAGGCGAGACGACGTCCACGCGGGCGCCGGCCTTGCTGAGGTTGTCCCGCGGCTCGACAAGTTCGCTCTGCTCGAAACCGTCCGTAGCCAGAACGGCAATTCTGCGATTCTTCAACTGCTTGGGCATCCGGAAATCTCCACTGTGACCAATGTGTTGCCAGGAAGAGTTACAGGCCTGCCTGCCGGTTAGCCGGACGGGCCCGGTACCTCTTTTCTGAAAACGCGGATCCCCACCCCGGGTTTCCCCGGCCGCCCGCGCATCACGATCTCTTCGCTCAGAGGTTTATTTCCGTTATATGATAATAGCTTATCGATGAATCCTCGAAAGTTACATCAGTCGAGATGAGGCTTGAGAAAGCGGGGGCGAAGCGATACACCTCACGTGGTGCCGCGGGCCGCGGCAAGGATTTGCCCGCGCCTTGAACGCAAGGCGTGGCGATCGCAGCGGAGGCCGGATGGTGCTTTCTCAGGTTGCGGTCAGGTCAACAGGCCACCTGCTGATTGATCCGCGGCCGCTTCTGTCGTAAATCTCATGGCCAGAGTTGATGCCCGCATCCTCAATCCGGCGCCGCCGTCGGGAGTGCAGTTCGGAACCGGGGTGCGTGGTCAGGGGCAAGTGGTCGGGAAACCGGGAAAAGCAATCTCTTTGACGTCTTCTTGAATTCGCGAAAGTGTTACACAACTGCAAAAGCATCGATTCTGCAGTGGTATTCACGACGTCAGGATGTAAATTACTGCCGTAGATCTCGAGTGTGACGATTCGATCCGGGGGGACGATGTCGAAGCTCGCACGGACCTGCCGAGCCCACGATGAGGGCCGGCAAGCAACATGCTGCCAAGCAAAAAAGCCCGTCGGCAAAACGGCTGAGAACCGAGAGTGGGTAAGCTAGGGATCAATTAATGCCAAGTGCTACGGCATCTACCAACAGCAGCCTGTCATTCCGCATCGCAGAATTCGAAACTCTCGTCGACGGATTGGACTACGCCGCCGGCGGCCAGTCTGGATGCAATTTCTTTTCGCCGCGGGGGGAGCTGCAATACGCCCTGACCTACCGCGAAATTCGTGACCGTGCCGTCGCCCTGGCGCAGGGCTTTGCGCGCGCGGGTGTCGAGCGGGGCACGCGGGTCGCCCTCGTCGCCGAAACCAGCCCCGATTTCCTTATTTTCTTCTTTGGCTGCCAGTACGCTGGCCTCATTCCGATACCGCTGCCGCTGACCATCCACCTCGGCGGCCACGAGGCCTATGTCGAGCGCCTGCGCAACATGATCGCCAAGGCCGGCGCCCAGATCGCGGTGGGCCCGGCCGAAATGCTGCACTACCTGAAGGAAGCGACGGCCGGCCTCAGCATGGTCGGCACGCCGGCGGATTTTTACGCACTGCCTGCCGAGGGCGGTGACCTGCGTCCCTTCGCCGGGCACGAAGCCTGCTACATCCAGTACTCCTCCGGCAGCACCAGCCTGCCGCGCGGCGTTTTCGTCTCCCAGCGCGCCATCACGAGCAATGCCCGCGGGATCGGCCAGCACGGCTTGGCGCTGCGGTCGGGGGACCGCGCGACCTCCTGGCTGCCGCTCTATCACGACATGGGCCTGGTCGGCTTCTGCCTGACGCCGATGCTGAGCCAGATCACCATCGACTACCTGGCGACCAAGAGCTTCGCCCTGCGCCCGCTGACCTGGTTGAAGCTGATCTCGCAATACGGCGGTACGATCTCCTTCAGTCCGACCTTCGGTTACGACCTCTGCGCTACCCGCGGGCTCAACGGCTCGGCGAAGACCATCGACTTGTCGCGCTGGCGCGTGGCCGGAATTGGCGGCGAGATGGTGCGCTCGGAAACCCTCGAGCGCTTCGCCCGCACCTTCGCCGTTACCGGCTTCTCGCCGAAGGCCTTCCTGCCGAGCTACGGCCTGGCGGAATCGACGCTGGCAGTCACCTTCGCTCCGCTTGAGGAGGGCGTCGAGGTGGACCGCATCGACCAGGAGCATTACACCCATACCGGCAACGTCTCGCCGGTGCCCAGCAAGGTCAACGGCAAGGCAAACGGCACCAGCCGCGCCGCCCGCTCCTTCGTGATCTGCGGCACCCCGATGCCCGGCCACGAGGTCGAGGTGCGCAGCGAGAAAAACGATCGCCTCGCCGACCATCACGTCGGCCGCATCGTGGTCCGCGGACCGAGCGTCATGGACGGCTACTACAACGACCCCGCCGCCACCGCCGCGGTCACCACGCCGGACGGCTGGCTCGACACCGGCGACCTCGGCTACATGACCGACGGCCAGCTGGTGGTGACCGGCCGGCGCAAGGACCTGGTGATCCTCAACGGCCTCAACATCTGGCCGCAGGACGTCGAGTGGGCGGTCGAAGCCCTGGAGGATGTACGCGGCAGCGACGTCGCCTGCTTCTCGGTCATCGAGTCTAACGGCAGCGAACGGATGATCGTGGTCCTGCAATGCCGCCTGCACGATGTCGCGGCGCGCGAGAACCTGCGCAATCGGGTCGCGGCCACGGTGCGCCGGACCTGCGGCGCCGACTGCCGCGTCGTCCTGGTGCCGCCGAAGACCCTGAAGTTCACCTCTTCCGGCAAGCTCAGCCGTTCGGCGGTCAAGGCGGACTACATCTCCGGAGAACTCTGCGATCTCAACCTCGCCTACACCGAACACGACGATCCCGCCCCGGTCTATTCCGAGCAGCGCAGCTAGACCGCCCGCGCAGACTGGCACCCGGCCGGCCCGGCGCCGGCAAGCCTCCTTCGTCCTGTCATGAGCAGCCGCCCGGCTCCGCGCGGCTGCCTTGCCCTGACCGGCGCCACCGGCTTCGTCGGCAGCCACCTGCTGCGCCGGCTGACCGCCGCCGGCTGGCAGGTCCGCGCCCTCGCCCGCCGGCCCGCTGCGCTCGAAACAAACGCCGCGGTGATCCCGGTCACCGGCGATCTCGAGTCCGAGGCCGCCCTGGCCGAGCTGGTGGCCGGTGCCGAGGCCGTGGTCCACTGCGCCGGCCTGGTGGCCGCCCGCAACGCCGTCGAGTTCCAACGGGTAAACGCCGAAGGTACCGCGCGCCTGCTGCGCGCGGTCACCATGAGTGCCAGCCCGCCACGCTTCCTGCTGATTTCCTCCCTGGCGGCACGCGAGCCGCAGCTCTCCCCCTACGCCCACAGCAAGCACCGGGCCGAGGCGATCTTGCGCCAGAGCATGGCGGGCCGCGACTGGCAGGTGCTGCGCCCGCCGGTGGTCTACGGCCCCGGCGACCGGGCAATCCTGCCGCTGTTCCGCCAGTTCGCCCGCGGCCTGGTGCTGCGGCCGGCCGGCGCCGGCCGCTTTTCGATGCTCTATGTGGAAGATCTCGCCGAGGCGGTGGCCGCCCTGCTGGCGCAAGGTGCGCCGCCGGGCAGGGTCATGGAACTCGACGATGGCAAGGCCAACGGCTACGGCTGGGAAGAGGTCCTGACCATCGCCGAGCGCCAGTTCGGCCGCCGTATCCGCGCCCTGGCAGTGCCGCAGGCCGCCCAGCGGCTGGCCGCCGCCCTGGGATCCCTGGGTGCCGCGGTTACCGGGAGGCCGCCGATGCTGTCCCAAGGCAAGGTGAACGAAATCGCCCATCCGGACTGGGTGTGCCGCAACGCCCTGCTCGGCGATTGCATTTCCTGGCGCCCGACTGTAGGGCTGGACGAGGGTTTCTCAAACACCGCTGCGTGGTATAAGGCTGCGGGCTGGCTCTGACCGTGCTCTCTGGCCGTCCCGCAGCTGCCGGGCTGCAACAGCCGGCGGGCAGGACAGCCGCCGACGCCTTGCGGGCCAGGGCGCAGGGGGAGACAACAGGGCAGCGGTCCGAGGGGACAGGCCCCACGATGAGGGAACGATATGCAGTGGACTGCCGACAAGGTCCAAGAGGAAGTCATCAAGCTCCTCCAGCCATTTAACCCGAAGGGCATCGAAATCGCGGCGGACACGGACCTTTCGGCGGATTTGTTCATGGATTCCGTCGCCGCCATGAACCTGGTCATGGAGATCGAAGACCGCTTCGAGATCGACATCCCCATCAGCCTGCTGCCCGACGTGAACAACCTGCAGGATCTGACTGATGTGGTACTTGCGCAATTGAGCAAGGGCTAACCTTATGAGCCTCTTCGATAAATACGATCAGGTGAGCGCCCGCCACGACCGCTTGGTATCGGTCGGCCGCGATCCCTTCAACATCTGCATGGACCGCATCGTCTCAGCCACCGAGGCAATCGTCGACGGTCGCGAGGTGATCCTGGTCGGCACCAACAACTACCTGGGATTGACTTTCGATTCCGACTGCATCGAGGCCACGGTGGAGGCGATTCGCCGCGAGGGCACCGGCACCACCGGCTCGCGCATCGCCAATGGCACCTACTCCAGCCATCGCGCCCTGGAACAGGAGATCGCCGCCTTCCTCGGCCGCCGCTCCGCCATGGTCTTCCCGACCGGCTATCAGGCCAACCTGGGCGTCATCGCCGGCTTGGCAGGCGCCAAGGACACCATCCTGCTGGACTCCGATTCCCACGCCAGCATCTACGACGGCTGCCGCCTCAGCGGCGCCACCCTCATCCGCTTCCGCCACAACTCGCCCGCCGACCTGGACAAGCGCCTGGAGCGCCTGAAGGACGACAGCTCGAGCAAGCTGGTGATCGTCGAGGGCATCTACTCCATGCTGGGCGACCAGGCGCCGCTCGACGAGTTCGTCGACGTGAAGCGCCGCCACGGGGTCGAGCTGTTGGTCGACGAGGCCCACTCCCTCGGGGTGTTCGGCGATCACGGCCGCGGCATTGCCGAGGCCTACGGGGTCGAGAAGGACGTCGACTACGTGGTCGGCACCTTCAGCAAGAGCCTGGGTGCCGTCGGTGGCTTCGGCGCCTCGGACAACCCCGAGTTCGAGCAGCTGCGCTTCACCAGCCGCCCCTACATGTTCACCGCCTCGTCCTCGCCGTCGAGCGTCGCCACGGCGATGGCCACGCTGAGCAAGATCAAGTCGCAGCCGGCGCTGCGCAAGCAGCTCTGGGCCAACGCCCTGGCGCTCTACAAGGGCCTGTCGGATTTGGGCTTCTCGATCTGCGCGGCAGCCAGCCCGATCATCGCCGTGAAGCTGCCGAGCGAAGAGGCGGCCGTCTTGATGTGGAACGCGCTTTTCAATGCCGGAGTCTACGTGAACCTGGCCCTGCCGCCGGGGACGCCCGACGGCTCCTGCCTGCTGCGTTGCAGCCTTTCGGCGGCCCACACTCCGGCCCAGGTGCAGCGGGTCTGCCAAGTCTTCGAGCAGGCTTACCGCGATTTGAAGAGCTGGCAGGACGCCCAGTCGGCCGCCGAGTAGCGGCGTCCGCTCAGCGAAAGGCGCCTTTGCGGTAGAGGCGCCAGAACAGCACCGTCGACGCCAGCAGGGGATGGCGGCGCTGCCAGGGCGTGAGCGTGATGCTGACGCCGGAATGCCGCTCGATCTTCCACAGCAGATACTCGGCACCGTCCTGGAAGGTGAAGGCCGCCTTCACGAGACGCGCCACCGACAGCAGCTTGCCCTGGAGGCGACGCAGCCACCAACGGACACCGGCCGCCCCGGCCGGCCCGCCCACCGGCCCAGCCCAGGCCTGGTCTCCGTCGATCTGCCGCGCGCCCAGGCCCGGCAGCACCGCTGCGGTCAACCTCTCATAATGCGCCGCATCGGCGGCATAGATCTCGGCCGCCCGCTGCGGCGGCTCGGCGCGCAGTTCGGTGCGGTAGGTCTGGCGGAACAGGGCGACCCAGAGGTCGCGAAGATGGAAGCGCCCACCGACCAGGGCGAGGCCCTCCGCGACGCCTTTGCGCAGGGCGGCGGCGAGGGTCGCGACCACGACGTCCCGCGCAGCGCCATCGCGGCAGTAGGC
Source organism: uncultured Pelagibius sp. (assembly GCA_964472095.1). Lineage (GTDB taxonomy): Bacteria > Pseudomonadota > Alphaproteobacteria > Kiloniellales > Kiloniellaceae > Pelagibius. The sequence continues at coordinate 43,404 of CAYYIV010000028.1, read as the reverse complement.
AAGCCGGCAGGGCTGTGCAAAGCGCGCCCAGAGGTAGGGGTGAAACCAACGCCCGCCCGCGCCCGCCGCAAAGTCGGCCAGCGACACCACGGCGTACTTGGCGCGCACGCTGCGGTCCTCGAAGGGCGTTTCGAGGTAGAAGACGTTCGGCGGCAGCGCCCAGTTCGTCACCGCCTGCAGGCCGGCCCCGTAGGCCGCGCGGTAGCCGTCCACCAGCACGTAGAGGTCGACGATCTTGTCCGCGTCGCTGCCGAGCCGCAGGCAGGAGCCATAGAACAATACCGCGGCGACCGCGGGACCGTGTCGCTTTCGCGCAGCCTCGCTGATTGCGGCTATGGGCGCCGCCACCGGCAGCGCCGTCTCCTCACGCCGCAGGGCCTCCAGGTCGCCGGCCATGTGACTAGAGTCTCACGAAGCGGGCTTCGTCTGCCGCCGTCAGGATGACCTCCCGGCCCGGCGTCGGCTGAAAGATCTCGCCGTCGAGGGTGAAGGGGCAGTCCATGGCCAGGGCGACACGGTCGCTCGCCCGGCTCAGGTAGGTCTCTGCCGGCAGCTTGCGCGCTTCTCCGCCGTAGAGCAGGCGCCAGGCGTAGCGCAGCAGGCCCTGCGGCGGATAGCCGATGGCGGTGAAGCGCATGTGGCCGGTTCCACCGCCCCAGAACGGCCGGCTGCGCAGGATCAGCCGGTCCAGCGTGGTCGCCAGGATGATGAGGCTCTCCATGGTCTCGCTGCGGCGATCGTCGAGAGTCATGGTGATGCGGTCCCCGTAGAAGATCCGGTCGCCTTCCCCATCGCCCCTGCCGCGCCCCAGCAGCCAGCGGCCGAGCAGGCCGGCCAGGGTGACGGCCGCTGCCGTGTCCGCCTCCAGCTTCAGGGGGTGCACCCTGGTGCGGCAGGCGTCGATAGCGCGGCAGATGCCGGCGCCGCCGAAGAACATACCGTATTGCGGCTCCAGGTTCAGGGCATTCTCGACGCGCAGGATCCGCCAAGTGGCGCTGGCCGCCGCGAGCGCTGCAGGCGACATCGCCAGCAACCTGGCGAGGCCCTCGAGACCCCGCCGCTTCAAACCGACATCGGCGGCGATCATGTTGGTCATGCCGCGCGGCACCACCGCCAGCAGCGGTGTCTGCGCGAAGGGTCGCCGGCCGAAGATCTCGGTGAGCGACGCCTGCACCGTGCCATCGCCGCCGGCAATCGCTACCAGATCGATCTCAGCGCGGGCGAAGTCATCGAGAATGCCACGGATGTCGGTGATCCTGTCCAGCACCACGTGGCGCACGTTGGGTGCCCCGTCGAGCAGTTGCATCATCTCGCCGAGGCCGCGCTTGTTCTTCTGGCTGCCCGGATTGGTAATGACGCCGATCCGCGCCCTGTCGGCCGCAGGGGTCACGCCGGCCCTGCCATCCAGGACCGAAGCTTGCCGCGGCGCGCCGCGGCCAGGCCCTGGAGCAGCTGGAAGACATGCAGCAGCAGGCAGATCGCCGTCCAGACCGCCACCGCTCCGAGCCCGAGATCGGGCCGCCCGACGGCGGTAAAGAACGTCAGCAGCAGCAGGTTGGGATTGCGCCGCGCGGTGACCAGGCGGAACCGGGTGTCGATACGGCGCCAGACGTGGATCTCCAGGCCGAGCCGCCAGATCGCGATGCCCTCGATCACCCGCTGCACCACGTAGCCCGCGATGATGACGGCCAGCATCACGGCGAGGGCAATCTCCCCGACCGCATGGGCGCTCTGCTGCAGGCCGACGGCCCAGGCCCAGTACCAGAAGGGCGGATGGACCAGGTCGATACCGTGGTCGAAGACGTTGCCGAGCTTGCTGGATGTCAGGGTAATGCGCGCGAGCTTGCCGTCGACGGTATCGAGGAAGGTCATGCCCCAGGCCGCCAGCAGGCCCGGCAGCCAGTTGCCCTCCCAGAACCAGTAGAAGGCGGCGATCACCAGCAGCAGGCTCAGGGCGGTCACCTGGTTCGGCGTGATGCCGAGCCGCGCGCAGAACTTGGTGGCATGGAAGGCCGGCAGCGGCCAGAGCCACTTGGTCACCAGGTCGGTGGCACCCTTGTAGGTTCCCATGAACATGCGCCACTCGATGCGTCGCAGCGCCTCGGGCCGCACCGCCAGGGCATAGGGCTCCTCGCGCTTGCGCAGGGCTTCCCAGTAGCTGGCGCCGAGTCCGGCGGCGGTGGTCGCTTCGAAGCCGGCGGGCAGTGAGTTCGCGTTGTCCTGGTGCAAGACGTCGGCCGCCGCCTCGGCAAGCCGGGCGGGGGCATGGGCAGCGAGCGGCACCCCGGCGGGATCGCCGTTCGACAGCAGCACCGTCCCCGGCGCCTTCAGGAGCGCCTGGAGCAGCGGCCCGTCGATCGCCGCGTCGGGGCGCAGCAGGAGGACCGGCCCCGACACTTCCGCCAGGGCGCTCTCCTCGATGAACTCGGAAACGCCGGCGCGGGCGAGACCACGGCGTAGCCGGACGGCGGCGCTGCTGCCCCAGACCTCGGGCGAGGCCCCGCCGAGAATGCAGGCGAATGAGGGCCGCGATTCGGTTTCAGCGCGCAAGGGAACTCACCGTTTCGGGCAGGGGACGGGCGACTGTTCCGCCGGACCGGCCCAGGCAGAGGGGAGGGTTTGCTCCATTAATCGGACCCTGTGCGGCTTGTCAAGGAAGCGGCCCGGCAGCGCCCTAAGCCGGCCGCCGCTTCAGCTCGTGCCAGTAGATTACGCTGCCGGCGACGGCGGTGAAGGCGACGAGCGGCACCGCGCTGGCGAAGAGCGGCGGCAGCAGCCCAACCTCCCCCATGGCCAGGGTGATGCCGTTGAAGATGAAGAAGGCGAAGCCGATGGCGGCGCCGCTGAGGAACAGCAGCTCGAGATGGCCGTCGCGCTGGATCTGCTGGGCCAGGGCGGCGCTGAGAAACAGCATCAGCAGCGGCACCAGGCAAGCCGTCAGCTTCTCGTAGAGCCAGGTCCGGTAGAGGTAGGGCGCCCAGGTGCCCTGCCCGTCGCCGCCGGCGAAGCGGCGGACCTGGTCGAATGCGAGATGGCGCGGATGGGTGCTGAGGCGACCGAAGCTGTCCGGGTCGAGGCCGATGGCCCAGTCGCGCCGGGCCTCGTGCCGAGTTGTGCCGCCGTCGCCGCCGGTGACGGTGATGTCGCTGAGTTCCCAAACGCCGTCGGCATAGCGCGCCGAAACGATGTCGAGGCGCGCCAGCAGATCGCCCTCGCTATCGCGTTGGAAGACGGTGAAATCGGAAAGGGTCTCGCCGCGGATGTTCGCCGTCGGCACGCGCAAGATGTCGTCGCCGACGTGGACCCAGGTGACGGCCTTGGCGCCGTCGCCGGCGCGCGGTTTCTTGTAGTCGCCGACTCCCCAGTCGTACAGCGCATTGACGCTGGCCGGCACCGCGAGGTTGTCGACCGCGAACTGCAGTCCACCGAGCAGCACGGCGACCGGCAGCAGGCGGACGAACAGCCCTACCTGCGAGACGCCGGCGCCCCAGATCGCCGTCAGCTCGCCATGCCGGATGAGGCCTGCAAAGGCGAAGAGTCCCGCCAGCAGGCTGGCGATCTTGATCATGTCCGAAACGATGACCGGTGTGCGCAGGTAAGCGTAGCGGGCAATCGCTTCGAGGCCGCCGCCACGCAGCAGGCTGTTGGCGTTCACCATCAGGTCGAGCACAAGAATGAATGCCGTAAGGCCGAACAGCAGCAAGGCGAAGCGCGCCAGCAGAAGGCGCGACAGGTAGCTCACCAGGACGCTCATTCCGACAAACTCATTCGGGATGCTGCCGCTTCAGCGTGGCACTGCCACCACGCAGGGCACGCAGCAGGCTTTCCAGTGCGCCGAAGGACGACCACAGGCTGGCGCCGCTGCGCGGCACGCGGTAGGCGCTGCGGTAGAACAGAAAGGCGCTGCCGAATGCCAGCAGCGCCAGTGGCAGCCACTGGCCGACGAGGGGCGAGACACGATCGACGGAGGCCAGCGACTTGCCGATGCCGAGCAACTGGTTGTAGGCCACCAGGATGAGCAGTCCAACGGCGATTCCGTAGACTTGGCGTGCGCGCCGAGGGCCCAGGGCGAAAGGCACCGCGAGGAAGGGCAGGAAGAGCACCGACAGGCTGCGCACCACGCGGTCGTGGAACTCGGCCAGCATCTCGCTGCCTGCAACGCCCGGCGGCGGGGCCGCACGGTCGCGCCAGAGCTCGTTCAGCGTCAGTTCGCGCTCGTCCTCGCCGCGCGGCCGGAAACCCTCCCGTCCGACCAGGTCGATGGGAACTTGGGTCTGGCTGAACTTCAGTACACCGCCCCCACTGCCGCCGCCCTCGCCGGTCTGCGGCGCCGACTCCAGCCGCACGCCGTCTGCCAGCAGGAGAGTCGAACTCTCGCCCCTGGGAGCGACGTCGAGGATGCCGCGCCGCGCCGTCACGGCGGTGGCCTCGCCGTTGTCGTGCTGCTCGTAAACGAAGATCCCGCTGAACTCCCGGCTGTCGCGCCAGATGCGCTCGGCCATGAAGGTGATCCCCTTCACCTCCATGAAGGTGCGTTCCTGCAGGTAGACGTTGGCCGCCGCCTCGGCGACGTCGTGCACCAGGGCCCGGTAGATGTAGCGGGCGTGGGGTTGGCCGAAGGCGAAGTTCAGCGCCGAAACCACCGCCAGTGCCAGCGCCAGCATCAGGACCGGGCTGACCAGGCGGCGTAGGCCGACGCCCGCAGAGCCCAGCGCATCGAGCTCGCGGTTCTGGTGCAGGCGGCCGAAGGCCAGCAATACGCCCAGGAAGAAGGCGGCCGGCAGCGCCAGGGCCATGTAGTGCGGCACCAGGAAGGCCAACATCTGCAACAGCACCGTCAGGCCGCCGCCGGTATCGAGCACGAGGTCGAGCAGCCGCAGCATGCGCTCGGTCAGCAGCACCAGCAGGGCGATGGCGATGGCGACCAGGAGCGGCCCCATGGTTTGCCGCAGGATGTAGGAGTTGATCGTCGACATGACCTGCTTGCCGTCCCTGCTCTCCGGTCTCGCGGAACTAGGCTGGCGCGCCGGGCCAGGCGGCCCGCAGGGCCGCCACAAGCGCGGCCTGCCCCGCCGCGTCGGGCAGCACCCCGGCGGCGAGATCGGGGACCGCCGGCCAACCGGCATCGAGGTAGCTCACGCCGTCGAAGCTCTGCGCCTCGGCATAGCGCGGCAGCACGTGGAAGTGCACGTCGCGATCGACCATCATCAGCATCAGGTAGTTGATCTTTTGGTAGGGCCGGAAGGCGCTGAGTCCGGCTTCGATGTCGCCCGTCACCCGCCGCAACTCGGCAAAGGCCTCGGCCGAGATGTCGCCGAAGGCCTGCGCCTCGTCCTTGCAGACCAGCACCAGCGCGCCCAGCGTCGCCTGCTTCGGACGCAGCAGCACCGCCCAGTGCGCATAGTCGCAGACCAGAGTTTCCGGATAGCCGAACTTGGTCATGGTGGCGTTGGGAAGGGAGGGGAGCTGGCTTGACAAACTCACGGGAGGGTCATACCTCGCTTGAACGGTGCTGATACGGGATCGCTGCGCCCGGGCGGCAACGGCGCGTGCCGGGGATGCCCCGACCATCTACGTCGTATGCTCTGGCAAGGTCGTCAAGCGATAGCTTTCTGCTGCAAGTCGAAGGATGATGCGATGATAGGTTCCCGCTCCCGCAGGAATACCCGAAATCCAGCCCAACGCGGCCTCTTTGCTCTGGCGGCGGCCACCTTCTGCGCCGCCTGGCTCGCTGCCCTGCCGGCGCCCAGGGCCGACACCCCTGAAGCAGCCTGCGAAGCGCCGGACCAGACCACCATCCTGGTCACCGTCGAGAAGGTCCGCAACTCAAAAGGATTAATTACTGCAGTCCTTTACGGCGACGACCCTAAGACGTTTCTGAAGCAGGGCGCCCGTCTCGACCGGATCCGAGTGGAGGCCCAGGAGGGTGAAACCCAGCTCTGCCTGCGCGCGCCGGCAGCCGGCCGCTATTCGATCGCACTTTATCATGATGAGAACGGCAACAAGAAGTTCGATCAGGACTTTCTCGGCGTCCCGACGGAAGGCTACGGCTTCTCCGAGAATCCCGGTTTCCGCTTCGGCAAGCCGGATCTGGACGAGACCCTCTTCACCATCGATAGCGATGCGGTCAGCCTGCGGATCTCCTTGCTCTACCTGCGCGGGTAGTGCGGAGCGTCCAGGCTCTCTCAAAGCGCGTAGCTGCGGGTCTCGCGGAAACGGCCGCTGACGGGGTCGAAACCGCGCGCGTTCACCTCGATCCGCCAGCCGTTGCCCGCCTTCTCGATCCCGTAGAGCTGGTAGTGCGCCAGGGGCTTCCTGCCGTCATGCCCGGCCGAGGCCGAAGGAACCCCGATGACCGGCACCGGTCCCCGCTCGGTGGCGATCTCCTCGCTGCCGAAGGTGTGGTCATGGCCGTGCAGGATCATCTCGGCGCCGGCTTCCTCGATGACGCGGCGGAACGGCAGGGCATCAACCAGCCGCTTGCGCCAGACGATCCTGTCGAGGCTCGGCGGGTGGTGCAGCAGGACGACGCGGAACCAGCCCTCTTCGCCGAGGCGCCGCAACAGCGGGCCCAGGCGCTGCAGCTGGATCTCCCCCAGGGTACCGTGGGCGCAGAACAGCGGCGTCGGCTGGGCCGAGCTGAGGCCGATGATGGCGGTCGGGCCGCGGTAGCGCACGAAGGGAAAGCCCTCCGGCCCGCTCGCCGCGCCTTCCCCTTCGCCGCTCATAAAGTCCTGCCACTTGGCCAGCGAGGCCTCCCAGGGTACCGCCACATAGGCGTCGTGATTGCCCGGGATCACGGTGACCGCCTGCGGTGCGCCGAGGCCCTGCAGCCAGCGCCCGACCTGGGAGAACTCTTCCGGCAGGGCGATGTTGGTGAGGTCCCCGGTCACCACCAGATGGTCGGGCTCCAGGCCCGCCAGATCCGCCGCCAGGGCCGCCAGCACCTCCGGACGGTGCAGCGCGCGGCGCCGGCGCACCCACGACAGGTAGCCGAAGATTCGCTTGTTCATCAGCTCGGCGACCCGGAACGGCGGCAGCGGGCCCAGATGCGGGTCGGAGATGTGGGCCAGCTTGAACATTGCGCTTGCGCGGCCGCAGGGCCGCAGCTCAGTGGTTGACGAAGCTCGAGGAACATGTGATCAAAACGACCGGCTGGGTCAAAGCCTAAATCGCCACCAGGGGTTCTAACGCGCTTTGAAAGCACTGATTATCGGCGCCGGGCAAGGCAAGCGCCTGCTCCCGCTCACCGAAGAGGAACCCAAGGCTCTCCTCAACATCGGCGGCAAGTCCCTGCTGGAATGGCAGGCCACCTCGCTGGTCGACTGCGGGATCGAGGAGATCGTCTTCCTGGCCGGGTTCAACCTGCCCGCCGTGGAGCGCAGCCTGGCCCACCTCGGCCGGCGCTGGCCCGGTACCCGCTTCCGCGCCATCTATAATCCCTTCTACGGGGTTGCCGACAACCTGGCGACCTGCTGGATGGCCCGTCACGAGATGGACGGAGACTTCCTGTTGCTGAACAGCGACACCCTGTTCAGCCTGCCGGTGCTGGAGGCCCTGCTGGCCAGCCCCACCGCGCCGATCAGCCTCGCCGTCGACCACAAGCAACGCTACGACGACGACGACATGAAGGTGCAGCTCGCCGGCAGCCGCCTGCTCGACATCGGCAAGAAGCTGCCGCCGGAGCGGGTGCAGGGCGAGTCCATCGGCATGCTGTACTTCCGCGGCGACGGCCCGCGACGATTCGTCGCCGCGCTGGAGGCCGCCATGCTCGACCCCGCCGCCATTCGGCAGTGGTATCTCTCGGTGATCGCCGCGCTGGCCCCGGAAGTCGAGGTCCAGGCCGTCACCATCAGTGGCCGTCCCTGGTGCGAAATCGACTACCCGGTCGACCTGCAGACTGCCAGGCGCATGGTCGCGTCCTGGCGGTCGGCCGACGGCGACAGCCTCGCCTCCGCCGAATCCTCCTAAGCCTTCCCGGGCGTCGCCTCGCCCTTCGAGACGAGCCTGACGGCCCTCCTCAGGGTGAGGCAACAGGCTCAAGCAATTGACCTCATGCTGAGGAGGGGCGCGAGCGCCGTCTCGAAGCACGAGGTCAATTGCGCTCCAGGAGGCAGCGGCTAAGCGGAAGGCTTGCTGAGGATCTCTTCGGCCAGCGCAAGGTCTTCGGCCTTGTCGATGTCGATGGCCGCCTCGGCCATCGGCATCTTCACCGCCGCCACGGCGACGCCGAGGCGCGCCGAGATGCGGACCATCGCCTGGTCCAGGGTGAAACGGCGCAGCAGATAGCCCAGCAGCAGCCGCGGCCCGAACACCGCGGCGACGCGCCAGGGCTTCTTGCGCTGCTGTTCGGCGCGCAACCAGAGTTCCGGCAGCCGCATCGCCGCCGGGTCCATCAGGGCAAAGAGGTTGCTGCCCGAGTAGCGCTCCTCGCGGAACGCCAAATAGGTGCGCTTCGATTGCGGATAGCTTGCCAGCAGCACGGCGGAAGCCGTCAGCCCGGCGGTCACCTGGGCCCGCGACGCCACAGTCTCCCGACAGAAGTGGTCGATCATGGCGGCAGTCAGCAGCGCATGGTCGGCGGTGGTCACCAGCAGCGGAAACGGGTCCTTCAGTTCCTCGGCCGCCCGCAGCACGCTGCGGCTCGGCGAGCCGGCAGCCTGCAGGGCGCGCAGTCGCCCGCTTTCCAGCAGCGGCGCCAGCGCCGGCAGCCCGTCGACGATCGCCGGCGCGTTGAGGGAGACGGCGATGCGATCGACGTAGGGACTCTCCGTCAGGGCCATGACCACGCGCTCCAGCATGGTCCGGCCGGCGACCGTTGCCAGGCACTTGTGGGCGACGCCGGCGGCCCGCGAGACCGGATCCTGCGGGCCGCGGTCGCCCGCCAGCACCAGCACGGTGAACCGCTGCACGGGCGAGCTAGCCCCGGCCATCAGTCGAGGCCGCGCTCGTAGATGCGATAGGTCTTGTAGGCGACGCCGCCGAACTGCTCGATCATGTGGCGCATGCGCCGGTTGTCCTCCAGGATCCAGGACAGCTCGCCACCCTGCACGCCAACGGCCCTTTGCGCCTGCCGGATGCGCTCGGCCACGGAAATCGCCAGCGTCGCACCGAGGAGACTGTTGTGATAGGCCTTGCGCACTCCCATCAGCGGCATGCGCGCGGTTTTCGGCGTCTTCACCTTCAGCCGCCACAACAGCTTCGCCCAGCCGAAGGGAAGCAGGCGCCCGTTGAGATCGGCAATCGCCTCATTCACGTTGGGCAGACCGATGGCCATGGCGACGGGCTTGCCTTCGAGTTCGGCGATGGCAACGGACTCCGCCCGCACGATGGGCCGCAGCGACTTTGCCATGTGGCGCAACTCAGCCTCCGACATCGGCACGAAGCCCCAGTTGCCCGACCAGGCATCATTGAAGATGTCCATGATGATGGCGAGATCCTCGAAGTAGCGGCTCATGTCGAGGGAGCGGATCGTCAGGTTCTCCCATCTGGAGGTCTTTGCGACCAGTTGAGCGGCGGGGGGCGTCAGGTCGTTGCGCGCATCGTAGTGGTAGCAGATCAGGTCCTTGGCCTTACGGTAGCCGAGCGCCTCGAGCTGGGTCGCGTAATAGGGCCTCGCGTGGCCCATGAGCAGCAAGGGCGGATGCTCGAAACCTTCCACCAGCAGGCCCGATTCTTCGTTGATCGACAGGTTGAAGGGGCCGAGGACACGCCGCATGCCCTGTCCGCGCAACCAGTCCTCTGCGACGTGCAGCAGCGCCCGGAAGGTTTCGGCATTGTCCTCAGCTTCCAGCATGCCGAAGTGGCCGGTATCGTCACGGTGCTTTTCCAGATAGGCCCGGTTGACCTGGGCCGAGATGCGGCCAACCGGCCGGCCGTCGCGCAGTGCCAGCCAGAAGCGGGTCTCGGCGCTGTCGAAGAAGGGGTTCTTGCGCGGGTCCAGGTGCTCGCGCCGCTCCATCAGCAGCGGCGGGATCCAGGCCGGATCGTCCCGGTAGATCGCCCAGGGCAGACGGATGAAGGCTGCGTCGTCGGCCGGGCGCTCGACAGCCCGCAGGGTGAGCCGGCCGGCGGCAGTCATTCCTGGCGGCCGCGCCGCACGACCGGAGCGCCGGGAACGAGACCGGAGAGTGTCGCCACCCAGGGGAAGCGTGCCGACTCACGGCCGGTGTAGCCGAGGTTGAACACCGTCTCGCTGCGCGGACAGGATTTGGGATCCGCATAGAAGGTGCCGAACAGGCGGTCCCAGAAATAGTTGGTGATGCCGTAGTTGCCCTGCTCGCTGTGGAAGTGATGCGCCAGGTGATAGCGCTTGATGCGGCGCAGGAATTCCAGCTTCGGCGTGAACGGCAGATGCTGAATGCAGTGGCAGAACTCGTAGAAGCAGGTGGTCAGCAGGCCGGTCGCCGCCGCCAGGGCCGCCGCACCCGGCCCGCCGATCAGCCAGCCGAGCGGCAGCGTCACCGCCAGGATAGTCGGCAGCGTGGTGTAAAGCGCGCCGAACAGCACGCCAAGGTCGTTGGGATCCTGGTGGTGGTCGAAATGGATGCGCTTCCACAGAGCGGCGGTCTGCGGGAAGCGATAGAGCAGCCGGCCGTGCAGCATGAAGCGGTGCAGCAGGTACCACACCAGGGGATAGACCAGCAGCGTCACTGCCGCCGCTGCCGCCAGGCGCAGCGGGCTGCCGCCCCAGTGGATCGCCAGGCCGAGGCCGACGACCGAGAGCAGCGCATAGGCCCGGATGGCCGGATAGGTCACGTAGGCCCGGACCAGCTCCCGCAGCGTCATCTTGTCGAGAAAGTACCGGCGGCCGGACCATGACGTGGAGGAAAACAACACGGGAGAATTCTTGCCTTTGCTGTACCGGGAGTGCGGGTGCGCCCAAAACTAAGTTCATCGTGCCGAACAATCAACGCCCGGCACAACGGGGCCTCGCGACGCTAGATCCAGGAAATCCGCGTGCCCGGCTTATGCTTGTTGATAAACCGGCGCATGCGGTTGGACCAGCCCTCGGCCAGTTCCTGGCGCGCGATCACCTTCAGGGCGTCGTCGAGGGTGTAGACCAGCGGCAGTGCGGTGGCGATGCGGAAGTCGGCTGAATCGTCGTCGCTGAGGCCTTCGATCTCCCGCACCAGGCCGCGGATACTGCTGGTGTGAGCGACGACCAGGATCTGCCGTCCGTCCCGCAGGCCGGGCGCCAGGGTTTCGTGCCACCAGACGGCGACCCGCGCCGCCGCCTGCTGCAGGCTCTCGCTGCGCGGCAGCAGGTCGGGATCGATCCCGGCATAGAGCGGGTCGAACGCCGGCAGCCGCGGGTCGTCGTCGGCCAGCGCCGGCGGCTCGGCGGTGAAGCTGCGGCGCCACTGCGCCACCCGGTCGTTGCCGTACTGCAGCGCCATCTTGGCCCGGTTGTGGCCCTGCAGGCTGCCGTAGTGCCGCTCGTTGAGGCGCCAGGAGCGCTCCACCGGCAGATCGGGCCGGCCCAGCGCCTCGAGGATGATCTCCAGGGTGTCGGCAGCCCGGCCGAGGTAGGAGGTATAGGCGCGATCGAAGCAGCAGCCTGCCGCCGCCAGGGCTCGCCCGGCGCTGCGGGCTTCCTGCACGCCGGAGGCGCTGAGGGGCGCGTCGGCCCAGCCGGCAAAGCGGTTCTGGCTCGACCATTCGGTCTTGCCGTGACGCACCAATACCAGGTTAGACATGAATTCCCGTATCTCTCGCGGATTTCGAGGCGCCGCACCGGTCAGCAGCGGGCGCTTTACCCCACCGGCCGCTGGATATAGACCCTATAGCGTGAAGTCGGCAATCTCCCTCTGGCGCGCCCACCGCCAGGGGCGGTTTTTCGCGGGACCGCGGTCCCTTGGACGCCGACGCTCCGTTGACCCTTGAGGCCATTGGCACCGCCGAAATCATGCCCGTTCCAGAGCCGCGCAGCGCACAAGCAGCCTTCCCACCGCAACGGGTTTCCGCCCCGGCGGCGGCGCCGCGCGTGTGGCTGCTGCTCGACGACCGGCCCGGCCACGCCACCCAGGTGGTCGGCCTGGCCGAAGCGCTGGGCTGGCCCTACGAGGCAAAGGCGCTGCGCTTCACGCCACTGAACCGCGTGAGCAACCGCCTGCTGGGTGCGAGCCGGCTGTCGCTCGATCCCCGACAGTCGACCGCGCTGGCTCCGCCCTGGCCAGAACTGGTCATTGCCATGGGTCGCCGCGCGGCGCCCATCGCACGCTGGGTGAAGCGCCAGAGCGGCGGGCACGCGAAACTGGTTCAGCTCGGCCGCAAGGCGGCCAACGTGGCCGCCGACTTCGACCTCGCAGTGACCTGCGCCCACTTCCAGCTGCCGCCGCATCCCAAGCGCCTCGACCTGCTGCTGCCGCCGACGCAAGTGACCCCGGCGCGGCTGCAGCAGGCGGCCGAGCGCTGGGCCGACCTTTTCGGCGCCGCGGCGCGGCCGCGGGTCGCCCTGCTGGTCGGCGGCACCACGGCGCATCATCGCCTGACGCCGGAAACCGCCGAGCGCATGGCGGCCGAGGTGCAGGCCTTCGCCGCGGACCTCGGCGGCTCGCTGACCTGCGTTACCAGCCGGCGCAGCGGCGCCGCGGTCGAAGCGGCCCTGCGCCGCGGTGCACCCACGGCCAGCCTGCACTGCTGGCGTCGCGAACAGCGGGAGAACCCCTATCTCGGATACCTCGCCCTGGCCGACATCCTGGTGGTTACCGGCGAGAGCGAGTCGATGCTGGCCGAGGCCGCCGACGCCGCCAGGCCGCTCTACATCTACCCGGTTCCCGCCCGCCGGCTGACGTGGCGCGCACGCCTGGCCGGCCGGGTGCTGGCGCGCGCTCGGCGCGGCCGCGGCCCCCTCGCCCGCTTCTGCGAGCGCCTCATCCAGAACGGCCTGGTGGTGCCGCCGCGCGACCTCGACCTGATGCACAGCGGCATGGTCCAGGCCGGCCTCGCCAAGCGCTTTGGCGACGGCGGCCCGGCGCAGTCGGCGGAGCTGCCGTCGCGCCTGGACACGCTCGTCGCGCGTGTCCGCCAGCTCATGGAGGCCCGCTAGCCTTGCCTGCCCGGCCCCCGTCATCGCCGCCGCCCGCCCGCGGGGATCTGCTGGCCCGCCTCGGCTGGGCCAGGTGTCCCGGGGAGCGTACCTTCTGGATGATCGGACATCGGGAGGCGGACTGGGAGGCAGCAGCCGACCTCGTTCAGGCCCTCATGGTACGCCACCCAAGGGTCGACTTCCTGTTCACTGCCCGTGAACCGGCGACCCGGGCCTGGTTGCGCGAGCGGCTTCCGGGCGTCCTGGTGCTGCCGCCGCCGCTGCCCTTCGCCTTCGCCTGCAACCGCTACATCGTGAACCTCAACGTGCGCGGCATGGCCATTTTCGGTGCCGTGAGCGCCGGCGACCGTGCCGCGCTGCGGGCCGCCAACAAGCGGGCTCTGCCAGCGGCCGTCGTGGAAACACCAGTCGGTGCCGCAGCCTCTGCCGCCGCGCTGGGCGCCCTGCCCGAGCGGATCGAACATCACTTCGTGGCCTCGCCTGAATCCTTTGCCCGCTTGCTCGAAGCCGGCATCTCGGCGGAACGGATCAGCCGGTTGCCGGCCACGGGCCCGGAGCGCAGCATGCACTTCGTCGACGTGGTTTCCCAACTGCTGGTGCGGGACCTCAAGCTGATCCGCAGCAAGTTGCGCCCGATCCGCCGCCGGCTGGAGCAGCTGGCTCTGCGCAGCATGGACAATCCGCGCCGGCGCGCCTGGCTTTCGGCCAAGGCCCGGCGTTACGACAACATCGATGATCTCCGGGAAGCGCTCGGCAAACCCGACACCATTCTCTGCCTCGGCAACGGCCCCACGTCCGAGAACGCAGACGTGGCCAGGGTACGCTACGATTGCCTGTTTCGGGTCAACCATGTGTGGCTGAGTCGCGGCTTCTTGACCGAGCCTGATGTCGTATTCACCGGCTCCAAGGCGACTTTGGCCGTCGTCAGAGGGCCGATTTTTGGCCTGCAGTCCATCAAATCGGAAGCCCGCCTACTGGTTACCCGCCTGCTGAGACCACAAACAGGACGCGTGCGCTACTTCACCGTCGAGCGGTTCGGTCTTTACCTGTCCGAGCCGCGCTGGCACGGCATCCGACCGACCAACGGCGCCACTATGCTGGCCACCGCCGTCGCGCTTCAGCCGGCCCATCTCGTTGTCTCAGGCATGGACCTCTTCAGCCACCCGGCGGGGAGCTACCCGGGGGACACGACGACGCCCAACGCCTACACCCCGGGCCACAATGCCGACTCAGAGCTGGCCCTGCTGCTGGAGGCGCTCCGCCTGTACAAGGGCAAGCTGACCATCCTCAGTCCGGCCCTGCGCGAGCGCTGGGATGCATTCCGGCGCGGCCAGGCTCGGTGCCAGGACGCCGGCTGAGCCGCCCCGACGGGCGACCGGGCGGCGGCAAGGTTGCGACGATCTGCATCTTGCCTGAGCTGCGCTGCTGTTCTAAAGGTGGTTGCCTGCCGACCGCTTTGAGGGCAGCGCCGGCCTTGTCCGAAGGGCCCAGGGGCCGGGGATGAGGCCGAAGAAGCGGTTTTTGGCCGTCAGGCGCCGCTGCCCAATGCTGCGGGCGGAAAACCGGTCATCTGTCACGCCCGTCGTCTGCTGAAGAGAGTGTAAATCCGTGACCCTCACCGACCCCAGTTTCAAGACCCGATACTACCATAAGCGGATCGGACATCTGCTGCGCCTGGAGCGCGGGCGCCCCGCCGGTACCCGCGACGCGCCGGAGTTGGTGGCTATCGAGCCCGATCCCGGCGTCACCCCGAGCGAGAAGCCCCCGGTGCGGATCTATCTGGGCACCGAGGCTGCGCAGCATCGCGCCGAGCGGGTCTTCGTGTGGTCCGTCCTGCAGCACCGCGACCCGGCCCGGCGCTACGAAATCTACTTGATGAAGGATCTCGAGGGTTTCGACCGCGACCGCTGGAAGACCGGCTTTACCAATTACCGTTACGCGATCCCCAATCTGGCCGGCAACACCGGCCGGGCGATTTACAACGACGTCGACCAGATCTACCTGACCGATCCGGCCGAGCTATTCGACATGGACATGGGCGGCGCCGGCCAGCTCTGTATCACCGAGCGGGAAACCGCGGTCATGCTGCTCGACTGCGAGAAGATGTCCAGGATCTGGCATCGCGCGGACGCCGAGCGGAGCGAGCGCCACAAGTTCTTCCGCAACAAGGTGCAGGCCATCGAGGGCATGTGGGGCAGGCTGCCGGGAGTGTGGAACGCGCGCGACCACGAATACATGCCCGGCGTCTCCAAGCTGCTGCACTACACGACCCTGCAGACGCAGCCCTGGCGCCCCTTTCCGAAGGTGCTGCGCTACAAGGAGAACCGCAATGGCAATGTGTGGTTCGACATGGAGCGGGCGGCCGACGACGCCGGCTTCACCCTGTTCACCGAGGAACGGCCGAGCCGGAGTTACAAGAAGCTGGTCGAGATGTATAAGACCATGCACGAAGAGGGCTCGCTGGCGACCAACCGTCCGGCGGAGAAGACCTTCAACGGCAAGTCCCTGACCGAGCACGTCGGCCGCATCGCCGCCCTGATACAGGAGTCCGGCACCAGGACTCTGCTCGACTACGGCTCCGGCAAAGGCAAGTACTACCAGCCCTATCCGGGCGAAGTGGCGGAGTCCCGCTTCAAGGCGATGAAAGCCTGGGGCGGCACCAAGGTGACCTGCTACGACCCGGGCTATGAGGCCTTCTCTGGCCCGATCGAGCCGGCCTACGACGGTGTCATCTGCACCGACGTGCTGGAGCACATCACCGAAGAAGACATTCCCTGGGTGCTCGATAAGCTGTTCCGCCACGCGAAACACTTCGTCTACGCCGTCGCCGCCTGCTACCCGGCCAGGAAGCGGCTGCCTGACGGCCAGAACGCCCACTGCACAGTGCAGCCGCCGGCTTGGTGGCGCGAACAGATGGAAGCGGCCGCGCGCCGACATCCGGGCGTCAAATGGCAGCTCTGCGCGCAGGTAAGGGTTCCCTTCGCCAAGAGCAACCGGATGTTCCGCGGCTGATCGCCGTACCCTGCACCTTCAAGAGCGCAATGAGATGACGTCGCCGACCTGGCCGAGCTGCGAGTTTTCCCGGCGTCCTGCAACGTCAGGGCACCGGCAGGCTGCCTTGCGGCAAATCAATGCGGACAACGCTACGGAACTGTTTGGCTGCGGCAAGATTGCCCCGTCAGCAGAGAGTGCAGCAAGAGCATGCTGAATTTCCAGAATATCAGGTTCGACTACGACCCCTACCCGATCGGAATCGCACGCGGCGCCCTGGAGCCAGACTTTTACGAGGCGTTGATCAGCAGCTTTCCTGACGACAAGGTCTTCGTCTCCAAGGACTATCATGGCGTCAAGCTGTCGCTGTCGCAGGTCAACAACAGGGCTGGCTACTACGCGCACCTGAGCAGGAGCCCCGCGTGGAAGCGCTTCTACGACTACGTGAAAGGCGACGCCTTCATCGCCAGTACCATGGCAATGTTGAAGTCGCACAACGTCGACCTCGATCTCAGCAACACCTCCCTCAGTGAACGACTCATCAAGCGCTTCAAGGCACTCAAGAAAGGTAGCCCGCAGCCGCACTTCCCGACGCTGCGTTCGCGCTTCGAGTTTTCCTCAATGCCGATCACCGGCGGCAGCATCCGCCCCCATACGGATGCCTCCTCCAAGGTGGTCACCATGGTGATTCCGATGCTGCGCGAAAACGAGTGGCAGGAGGAATACGGCGGCGGCACCAGCGTGGTATGGCCCAAGGACCGTAGCCGCAGCTTCAACCTGGTCAACGGCTACTTGGACTTCGATGAGGTCGATTGTGTGCGCACCTACCCCTTCGAGCCCAACCAGTGCCTGGTCTTCGTGAAGACCTACAACTCCTGGCACGCGGTCTGGCCGATGACGGGAAACGACCCGACGATCCTGCGCCGCACCCTCACCATCAACATCGAGAGCAGCTGAACTGTTCAGGCGAGGCGCTTCAGGCCGCGGCCGTCCTTGACCAGTTCGGCACTGCCGTGGTCGAGCCGGTAGGTGCGCTCGGCGATTTCCGTCCAGGCCTCACGATGGGTGATCGCCAGGATGGTCATGTCGTGGCTCAGCGCATCGATGTTGCGACAGATGTCGCGCTCCGTTTGCGGATCGAGCGCCGAGGTCACCTCGTCGAGGATCAGCAGCTTGGGCTTGTGGGCCAGGGCGCGGGCGAGCGCGATGCGCTGACGCTGTCCACCGGAGAGCTTGGCTCCCTTCTCGCCGACGACGCAGTGGAGACCCTCTGGCAGGGCGGCGACGAAGTTCCAGGCACCGGCGGCTTCCAGGGCCTCCCGAGCCTCCGCTTCGCCGAGGCGCGGATCGCCCAGGGTGACGTTCGACAGCACCGTATCGTGGAACAGGATAAGGTCCTGCGGCACATAACCGACGAGACTGCGCCAGGCCTGCAGGTCGATCTCGCTGAGCGGCACCCCGTCGACCAGGATTCGGCCGGTGCGCGGTTCGTAGAAACCCAGCAGCAGATCGGTCAGCGTCGTCTTGCCGGAACCGGAAGCGCCGGTGATCACCGTCAGGCCGCGCGCAGGGATGTCCATGGTCACCCGCTCAAGCACGTTGTCGCTACCATAGGCGAAAGACACAGCCTCGAAGCGGCAGCCCTGATCCAGCGTCGGAGTGGAGCTGCCCGAGTTCGGCTCTCGCGCCGCCTCGGCCTCATCGATCAGTTGGCGCATCGCCCAGTAGGGGCTCTCGTAGAGGACCGCCTTCTGGAACTGCCGCTGCATCTTGCCGACGGCGGAGATCGCCTGGTAGAGCAGCACGCCGACCACCAGGAGCTCGGAGATCGGCACGCTGAAGCGTGTAGTGGCGATGAAGAAGCCGATACCCACGGCGATGGCCACCATCATCTCCTCGAGGTTCTTGAGGTCGTACTGGCTGACCACCTGGCGGCGCAGGGCGGCGTTGAGCTGCGTGATCTTGCGGTCGAAGAGGTTGGCGAACTTGCCGGCCTTGGCCATCGCCTTCAGCGGCTTGATGTTGCTGAGCGCGTCGCTCAGATAGACTACCAGTTCCGAAGTGCGCCGCGTCTGGCGGCGGCCCGCCTTCTTGCTGGCGCGCACCAGGAAGTGCAGGGAGAGCGCGATGCCGCCGCCCAGCGCCAAGGCGGCCAGCGCCAGCTGCCAGGAGATCAGGGCGGCCACGACGCTGTAAATCACCGTTTGAATAAGGTTGACCTGGAAGTTGGCCGCCATGAGGTAGCCCTGCCCGGCCCGCGTCGCATCGTTGCTCACTGCATTGGCGATGCGGCCGAGCGGCTGATGTGTGAAGTAGCCCCACCGTACGTTGAGGAGGCCCTTTATGAGGTCGGCACGCAGACCGGTCGAGACCTGGGCCACGGCGGTACCGACATAGCGCATGGCGCCCATGGTGATCAGGCACTTGATGAGAATGCCGCTGATCACCAGCACGATGAGCAGTCCCAATTCCGGTACCAGGCCGAAGAAGCCCAGCGTTTCCGCGACGTAGCGGCCCACGGTGGAGGTCTGGTAGGCACCATCGTCGATGGCCAGTGAAAGCAACGGCAACAGGGTCGCCAGTCCGATTCCTTCGAAAATGCCGGCAAGCAGCAGGCATCCCAACACGAACCACGGCTTCGTTCCCTTGGCGCCATAGAAGATGCGCAGAATTCCGATCATGCCCCATCTATTTGCATGATTGGGGCACGGGTCAAGGCCAATTGTTGCGGCCGTACCTGCCCGCTGGCGCGCCCTTTCGGCTTGACAAAGCGGACCGCCAAGACTGAGTTACTGCCCTGCTGCGGCAGCCGGAAAAATCGGCGTCGAGCGGTCGTTTTGCCATGAGATACGGGGCCGGGAGTGCGCAAGAGTAGTCTGGAAGAATGCGGCCTGGCTGTCGACCGCGCCACCCTCTGGGCCGCCTTCGAGCCCTTCGCCCTGCCGGAGACGGCGGCCAACGATCGTGCCTGGCAGGAGGGCGCCAAGCGACAGCGCAAGCGAATCTTCAAGAATTTCCGCCGCAAGCTGCTGGGCGGAAAACCCAAGGTCGCCAAACGTACCACGGACCTGATCAAGGATTCCTACGGCTCCAAGTGGAGCGATATCGGATATGCCAACTATGATCCGGCCAAGGAGCAGAACAACTACGCACCCTGGCTGTGGGGCGGCCGTCGTTTCATGGCCAGCACTTACGGTTCGGCGCGATTCCGGCACCTGCTGATCGCCTCGGTGATCGAGAAGCTGCAGCCGAAGTCGGTCCTCGAAGTCGGCTGCGGCAACGGCATCAACCTGCTGATGCTGGCCAACCGCTTTCCCGAAGTCGCCTTCACCGGCGTCGAGCTTACCGATTCGGGACCGCGGCTGTTCGGCGAGCTGAAGGCTGCCGGTGCCCTGCCGGCCAACCTGGTGAACTACGCCCCCTTGCCGCCGCGCGATCTCAAGGGCTTCCTGCAGGTCGACCTGCGCCAGGGCTCGGCCGAGCACATCGACTTCCCCGACGGTTCCTTCGATCTGGTGATGTCGGTGCTCGCCCTGGAGCAGATGGAGCGCATCCGTCACCAGGCGCTCAGCGAGATGGCACGCGTGAGCGCCCGGTGGACACTGATGATCGAACCTTTCCGCGACGTGAACCGCTATCTCTGGCCGCGGTTGAACATCATCCGGCAGGATTACTTCCAGGGCCGCATCGGCGAGCTGCCGCGGGTCGGCCTCGAGCCGGTCTTCGCGACCGATGACTTTCCCCAGGAGGTTCACCTGCGCGCCTGCATGACCCTCTGCCGCAAGGCGGGCACGAAAGCCGAAGCCGCCGAACCGCTGGCCGCCCAGTAGGGGTCGTAGCGCTCTGCCGGACGGACGACGGCGCCAGATAGGATCACGCCGCGTCCATGGACCAGCACGAAGTTCTCGTCCTCGTCGTCTTCCTCGGTGTCTACCTTGGCATGGCGCTCGGGCGCTGGCCGGCGCTGGCGCTGGACCGTACCGGCATCGCGCTCTGCGGCGCCATCGTGCTGCTGTTCTTCGACGAGAAGACCGGCGCCTCGGCCGCCGGCATCGACACCGGCACCCTGGCGGTGCTCTTCGGCCTGATGGTGCTCTCGGCGCAGTTCGCCGCCTCCGGACTTTACGAATGGTGCGCCGCGCGGCTGGCCGCGGCGGCGGCCTCCCCCGCCGTCATCCTGGCCCTGGTGGTCGCCGTCACCGGCGCCTTCTCAAGCCTGCTGGCCAACGACATCGTGGTCTTCGCCATGACGCCGATCCTCTGTCAGGGCCTGCTGCGCGCGGGGTACGACCCGCGGCCCTACCTGCTGGCCCACGCCGGCGCCGCCAACGTCGGCTCGGCGGCGACGCTGGTCGGCAATCCGCAGAACATCCTGATCGGCGAGCAGGGCGGCCTCGACTTCTGGCACTACCTGCTCTACGCCGCGCCGCTTGCGGCGCTCGGCCTGGTCGCCGTCTACCTGGTGGTGCTGGCGGTCTGGCGCCGGCAGCTGCAGAGCGCCCCGGTCGGCACCCCGGCCGCCGCGCTGGCAGGCATCGCGCTGGACAGGCCGGTCCTCATCAAGGGCATCCTCGCCACCGTGGTGCTGCTGGCGCTCTACACCACCGACCTGCCGCGCTGGCAGAGCACTCTGCTGGTGGCCGGCATCCTGCTCATCAGCCGCCGCCTCTCGACACGCGAGATGCTGGCCTCGGTGGACTGGCACCTGCTGGTGCTCTTCGGCGGCCTCTTCGTGGTGACCGGGGCCGTCAGCACGACCAGCCTCAACGCTCAGCTGGTGGCACTGCTGCAGTCCGGCGGCCTCAGCCTGGAGGACCCGCTGCTGCTCGGGGCGACCGCCCTCATCGGCAGCAACACCGTCGGCAACGTGCCGCTGGTGATCCTGCTGCTCTCCGCCCTGCCCGGCCTCTCCCAGGCAGCGCTCTACGCGCTGGCCGTCCTCTCCACCTTCGCCGGCAACTTCCTGATCATCGGCAGCCTCGCCAACCTCATCGTGGTCGAGCGGGCGCGGCGCGAAGGCGTCGCCCTCAGCTTTCTCGACCACCTGCGCGCCGGCGTGCCGATGACCGTGATCACACTCGCCCTCGCCTATGCCTGGCTGGTGCTGCTGCCGGTGTGAATGCTCAGCCCGGCGGGCCGTTGAAGGCGCGCTCCAGGAAGCGGCCCAGGGCGCGGTTGGAGAGGACGCGCACGGCGTCGTTGCGGCCGATCAGGTAGCCCTCGCTGTCGGCACAGAGGCCGAGGACGATCCGGCGGGTGAACACGCTGGACATCGGCAGCCAGAGGGCCCTGTCGCGCACCGTGCCGTCGCGCTCGACGTAGAAGCGGCAGCCGGCGAGGTTGCGGCCCATCTGGCGCTCGCCGGCGAAGCGGCCGTCCCACTGGTGCACGGCCTCGGGGTAGACCACGGTCTGCACCTCGGCGCCGCCCGCCTCGAGCTGCTCGGCGACCCGCGCGCAGCGCTGCGGATCGACCAGAGCGTCGCGCCCGCCGTAGAGCATCATCAGCGGCGCTCCGGTCGCCCGGCTGTCCTCGAACTCGGCGATGCAGGGCGCGTAGAAGGCGACATGGGCGGCAAAGCGCGGCCCCTCCGGCGCGTAGCGCTCGGCCACCTGGGCATAGGCTGCATAGGTCGCCACCATGCCGCCGTAGGAGAAGCCGATGAGGGCGATGCGGCGGGGATCGATCTCCGGCCGCGCCGCCAGGAGGTCGAGGGCGGCGTAGGCGTCGGCCAGGAACATCGCCTCGGTGATCTCGAGCAGGCGGTTGATGAAGCCGCTGGCGCGGTCGCGACGCGACGCGAAGACATCGACCACCAGTGCCGCGACGCCCTCGGCCGCGAACTGCTGCCCATAGGTCAGCTCGCGCGCCGACTGCACGCCGGCAGCCCCGTGCAGGATGACCACCGCCGGTACCGGCGCCGCGGCGGAGGCCCCCGGTGGCAGGAAGAGGGTCCCGACCGCCTCGGTCGCCGGCGCGCCCTCGGCGCCGTTGCCGACGTCGGTGAAGGCAAAGGGGCTGTGGCTGTCGAAGACCAGTCGCTGGCCCGCCAGGCGGCTGCCGTCACCCGCGTCCGGCCAGGGCAGCACAAGTTCCACCGCCGCCGCGACCGGCGCGGCGGCAAGCGACAGGGCAACGAAGGCCGCAGACGGCAAGGCTTTCCATAGGCGCGGCAGGGCGCTTGCGGGCATCGATGCTCTCCCGGCAGTGGACTTTCCCAGCTCTTAATGTAGGGTCCCCGGCGCCCGCCGGTAGGGGTTCTCCGCGATCGGCGGCGCGCCTTGCCATTGACCCCCGCGGAGCCGAAGCTCTAGGTTTCTGCCATGACCGCCTCCGCAACACCCCCGCCACTCTACGCCGGACCGGCCCGTACCGTACCGCCGCCGCAGGTCAAGGCCGCGGCGGTGCTGCGCAACCGCGCCATGGCGCTGCTCCAGGCCGGCCGCCCGGCGGAGGCTGAAGTCCTGCTGAAGGAAGCCATCAAAGTTTTCCCCGGTTTCGCCGAGGCGGAGATCCGCATCGGCAACATCCGGCGGGAGAGCGGCGACACCGAGGATGCCGTCAAGCGCTACCGCCGCGCGCTGGCCATCAAGCCCGCCTACGCCTGGGCCCACCTGGAACTCGCCATCTGCCAGCAGCGGGCCGGCCGGGCCGAGGCGGCGCTGGAGCACTACCGCCAGGCGGTGCGGCACAATCCGAAGCTCTACAAGACCGTGCTCTTCGCCATGGTAAGCCAGCCGAGCGGCTGCTTCTGGCTCGACATCGCCGAGTTGAAGCGCCAGCTGACCGCAGCAGCGCCGGAGTCCCCGCCAGCCGGGGCCGCAGGGAGTGAAGCCCGATGAAGATCAGGTTCCGCTGCTTTCCCGAGCTCGAACCGGTGCTGCCGAAGCCGCAGCCGGCCAAGCGCGGCCTGCCGCCCTGGCTGAAGTCGATGCCGCTGACCGCCTGGGCACCCGACTTCGAGGAAGAGGTGAAGACGGTGAAGGGCTGTCCGCCGGTGATCGACGCCATGACCCACGGTTTCCTGCTGCCGCTGGCCTGCGACCTGCAGGTTGACCGCGGCCGCTTCGAGTGGAACTGGGAGGCGCTGCCGGCCGACCTGCCGCCGCACGTGCCGCGCTCACCGATCCACTTCCACATGGCCGAGCAGGTCGACGGCTCGCCGCTGTTCCGGCCCGGCTGGATTCCGGTGAAGTTCCGCAACCTCTGGGCCGTCGAGCCGGAGGACGGCTGGTCGATCCTCTACACCCACCCGATGAACCGCTTCGATCTGCCCTACCGCACCATCACCGGGCTGGTCGACAACGACCGCTACCACGACGTCTTCACTCATATCCCGGCGGTGTGGACGGACCCGGACTTCGTTGGCACGCTGCCGGCGGGGACTCCGATCGCGCAGTGCGTGCCGATCCGCCGTCAGAGCCTGGAGCTTGAAACCGCGGCGATGACGCCGGACGAGTTGCGCGTCTTCCTCGACGCCACCCAGTCGATCAACGAGAACCCCGGCGAGTACAAGCGGCTCTACCGCGTCGCCCGCTAGGAAGTGCCGGGGAGCGCCGCAAGGCGGCGCCCCCATTGCGGTCAGGCGGAGCGGACTTCCTGCAGAAAGCTGTCCACCTTGGTGCTCAACAGCCCGGCCTGGCTCGACAGGTTCCTGACCGCGGCGAGCATCTGCTCGCAGGCGGTGCCGGTCTGCTGCGCCCCCTGACTGACGCCGCTGATGTTCTCGGTCACCTCATGGGTGCCATTGGCCGCCTCCTGCACGTTGCGGGAGATCTCGCTGGTCGCCGCAGCCTGCTCCTCCACCGCGGAAGCGATGGAAGCGGCAATCTCGTCGATCCGGGCGATGGTGCTGCCGATGGTGCCGATAGCGCTGACGGCCTCGCGGGTTTCCGCCTGGACCCTCTGGATATGCTCGCCGATCTCACCGGTTGCCTTGGCCGTCTGATTGGCCAGCGACTTCACCTCCTGCGCCACCACCGCGAAGCCCTTCCCGGCCTCGCCGGCCCGCGCCGCCTCAATGGTGGCGTTCAGAGCCAACAGGTTGGTCTGCTCCGCGATGTCTTGGATCAGGTCGATCACGGCGCCGATTTTGTCTGCTGCTTCCGCCAATCCCTGGACCTGCAGGTTGGCCTTTTGCACCTCGTCGACCGCCGAACGGGCAACATTGGCGGACTCTGCCACCTGCAATCCGATCTCCTGGCTCGAGCTGGTGAGCTCCTCGGTCGCCGACGCCACCGTCTGGACGTTGGCCGCCGACTGCTGGGCCGCCGTGGCCACGGCGCCCGACTGCTGGCTGGTCTGCTCGGCGATCGCGCTCATCGACTGGGCCGTCGCATCGAGTTGCGAGCTGGCCGTGGTCACAGCCCCAACTACCGCGCCCACATCGGCGCTGAACTTGTCGGCGAGCTCGTTCATCGTCCGTTGCTTGTCTTCCTGCGCGCGCCGCTCGGCTTGCTGCTGGTCCTGCCGCAGGCGTTCGGTCTCGATCGCATTCTCCTTGAACACCTGCACCGACTGCGCCATCTCGCCGACCTCGTCTCTACGTGCGATGCCGGGAACCTCGATCTTCAGGTTGCCGTGCGCCAGCTCCGTCATCGCCGACGTCATGGCCTGGATCGGCTTGCCGACACGCCACACGGCGACCCAGAAGGCGGCGGCGCCGATGGCGATGCAGAAGGCCAGCAACGCCGTGTTGAGGAAGAAAGATCTCTGGCCGCCGCCGGCGGACCGGGCGGCGAAGTCGGCGGTCACGTCGCTCGCCGTCTTGCCCAGCTCGCTGAGCTGGTCGATCGCCGCAGTGGCTTCGGTGATCCACGTGGCGCCATCGATGGGATAGACGCTGCCGGCCAGTCCGGCTGCGTAGACGCTCTGGCGCACCGCTTCGTAGGTCTTGAAGAATTTGTCCTCGACCACCTTTGCGCGCTCGACGATCAGCGGCGAGGCGCTTTCCGAAGTGCGGTAGGTCTCCACCTGTGTCCAGGCCTGCTCGAGGTGGCCACGGAAGTTGGCCAGCCGCTCCAGAACCTGGGGCTCGATCTTGGCTTCGGCGCCGATGGTGCCGCCCACGAGGGCACGTTCGCGACCGGCGTACTCACTCATCACCCAGAGTGCCTGTTTCAGGTCGTTCAGCATCTGGATCTGGGACTCAATGGTCGTCGGCCGGAACTGGCTGACTTGCCGGAGGTGCTGGGAGGTCATGATCAGATTGGTCATGGTCGGCACCCAGCCCTTCAGCACCTCGGTCTCGCGCTCCGCCCCCGGCTTGACCAGGGCCGCGTCGACCCGCGTGCGGAACTCCACGACGCTCCGGTAGGCGTCCTCGACCTTCGCCACCAGGCCCGCCTTGCCAGCGAAATCCGGCTCGCTCTGGAGTGCCGCCAGCGCACCTTCGAAGGCTGCCCGGGCCGCTGCGCGCCGCTGATCGATCACCGAGCGCTGCTCCGGCGATACCGCGTTCCTGGAGGCCAGGGCCGCGTTAGTGACGCCGCGCTCCATCGCCCAGTTGCTGGCGCTCTCGAGGAACAGGTCGGCGGTGCGGTTGTTGGACTCGACCAGCCGTGAGTTGCTCATCTGGTTCCAGGACTCGAGTGCACCGTTTGCGGTCAGCACAACGACGATAGCCACCAGCAGGGTGCTGATGGCGATCAGGCTGCCTCTGATCGTGATGCGGAATTTCGACATGCTCATCTCCACCCAAGGTCGCTACTTCCTCGCGGACCTTTCAGAGCCGCGTTCGAAGGGCCTCCAGTGAAGCCAGAGAAGTCCTAACAATGACTTAATTGACGGCGAATCAAGCACGTAAAAACAATGAGTTACGTGATTTCACTGAGGCCGCGGCAAGGTCTTGTTCAGAATTGTCGCTATTCTGGAATGCGTTTCCACAGGCACCGGTGTCACAGCCGGGGGCGCTCGGCGAGCGACTCGGCGAGCAATTCGGCCAGCAGCTTCGTTGTCGAGGCGCAGCCCAGTTTGTGCAGCAGCTTCGAGCGGTGCGTTTCCACCGTGCGCACGCTGAGATGCAACCGCGCGGCGATCTCGGTGACCGTATCGCCGACGATGGTCAGCTGGAGGACTTCCTGCTCCCGCGCGGTGAGCTGTTCCAGCCGGCGGCCGAAGGTCAGCCCCGCGACCTCGCTGAGGTCACTTACCAGGGACACTGAGAGCATGCGCCCGGCCACCTCCCCCAACGACACGGCGAGATGCTCGCTGGCGAAGCGCACGCCATCCTTGCGCAGCATCCAGAACCGATGCCGGAACGGCTTGCCGGCCTCGAGGACGGGGCGGGCCCGCCGGTCGAACTCCTCGAAGGCCTGCGCGTCGACGTACAGGATTGCGGTCGATTGGCCGGCCAGTTCGCTGTGCTCGTAGTCGAAAAGACGACAGGCGGCCGCGTTGATCCAGACAATGCGGCGGTCTTCGCGCGCGACGATGATCGCCGGCTTGCCGAGACCGTCGAGCAGCCGGCACAGCATAGCGAGCGCGGAAGGCGCCGCTTCGACCGCACTCTGGCCGGGCCACTGCCGCAGTGCCGCCGCCGCCAGGCGTTCCGATTCCGCCGGCGTCGTGCGAAACCGCGGCGCCAGGCGATGGGCCACCTCGGCCATCAGCGCGGCCAGCGTATCGTCGCGCACGCGGACCTCGGCCATCATGAATACGAGTACCGCCAGGGTCCGCCCGCCCTCGACGATCGGCTGCGCGAAGGTCGCCTTCAGGCCCACCTCCCGCGCCGCCCGGGCACGGCGATAAATAGCAAGCGGCACAGTCGACACATCGGAGTACCAGGACGACGACTGGGCCTGCGCGACGCTCGTGACGAGGGGAAGCGGTGCAGCCGCCGCGGCCTTCACGGAGAGCGCGCGAAAGGCGCCGTACTTCTCGCGGTTGCCGTACCAGAAGGGATGCGGCACCCAGAGCGCCTGCCTCGGCTGCTCCGAACCGCCTCCCGCTGCGCCAGCCGGAACCCAGGCCTCCGCGTAGGCCCAGCCGGTGAAGACACAAACCTCTGTGATCGCCGCCGCCAGGCCGGCCACCTGGCACTCGCCCGCAGGCAGGTCCTTGCTTGTCGTCAGGCTTTCAGCGATGCGCGTCAGTACCCGGCGATTCAGTTGCGCCTCGGGCTCGAACAATCGAATGCCGATCGCCACCTGGTCTCCCGCGACGATGCGCCAGCTCTCGCCGCGGAATGCACTACGGCCGCAGGCCGAGGTGTAGAGCGTCAGATGGCTCAGTTCCCTTTGCCGTCGCCCGTGGTTCCGGTCGGGCTCTTCGGCGAGAATCGCCGCTGCCTCCGTCCGGTCGCCCAACAATTCGGCCAAGGTGATTCCGCCGACGGCGTCGTCTTGAAGCCCCGTCAGTGCCGTCGCCGCAGCGTTCACAGCTTCCAGGCGCCCCGCGGTCGAAAAGACGAGGGCAGGCTCTGGGATAGAGTCTGCGATGATCTTGAGCAGCGATCCGGCCGGCGGCATCGGGGCGCTAAGTTTGGTGGTGCGCAAACATCAGCATACTTTAGTATCCACTTGGCCACTGGAAGGCCAAGTGGAATACGGATTCCCGATTGCAACCCGTGATCGGAGCAGTCCTCGTGACTGCCGACGGTCAGAGCGAGGCAGCCACAACGAGCGCTACGCCAGATACCCCGCCGCCTCTTCCAGGTCTTCCGGTGGAGTACCTGCGCCCATGAGTCACGGCGCAGGCAACGCCACCTAGTCGACCAACGAGAACCCCGGCGAGAGTACAAGCGGCTCTACCGCGTCGCCCGCTACAGCGAAGCCAGCACTATAAGGGCACCAACGCCGCCGACGATCGCGACAGGGACCCAGACGAATGCCTTGCCACTGCCGCGGGGCTGCATGTCGTAGGGGCGCTCGCGGTGCTCTTCACCGTGCATCGGACCAGGCCGCGGGTTGAAGGGATCCATCATAGCTTTCCTCCTTCTGCCGCCGTTTACAGCAGCCTCCAGATTGGTCTCCCCTCACATTTAGACCGTTGGATTCGCCGATTTATTCCGGCGCCGACCGGCTCCACTACCAGAAAATCAGAATGAGCAGGATGATCGGGATGGGGATACCCAACGCCCAGAGCAAAAGTCCGCGTCCCATGTCGCTGTCTCCCATTGTGAAATTTCAGAGTCCGTAGAACGTCCTGCGCGCGCAGGAGTTCCGCCTGCGACGTTACGCAAGACCTGTCCCGCGGAGGCTTGTCGTCTCCGGCTTCGGCAGACCTTTCGACTTGTAGGTCGAGAGCAACCGCTTCTTCTCGGCGGCCATCTTGACGCCGAGCGCGTCCATGTCGACCCCCGCCTTGCGGGCCTTGCTGAACATGCCCTCGACGCGCATTTCCTCTTCCTTCACATGATGCTCAATCATCTCGGAGAGAACCTTGACCTTCGCGTCATAGAATTTCTCGTCGGGACCGCCGGCTTCGATCTCGGCGATCAGGACCTTGGCGCCGTCATGCTCGACCAGCGCTTCCTCCAGCATGTCCTTTTCAACCGCACCCTTACAGGCAGGGTAGAATATCTCTTCTTCGATCTTGGCATGGATGCTGAGCTCCATGCAGATCTCTTCGGCCAACTTCTTCTTCCTGCTGGCATCCTTCGCCGCTTCGAACTTCGAGAACAGGTCCTCGACCTTGCGGTGGTCGGCCTTCAGGAGAGCGATGCCATCCGGCTTCTTGGTGTCAGTCATCTGCGTTGTCCCTGATGCAGTCAGTGTTGCGGGACGGGATAACGGCAGGACAGTGGTTTGGTTCCAGCCGGACCTGAAGGGGAGCGTCGACGCTGAAGGAACCGGTCGCGCGTCCGCGCATCGCGGTCGCGGGATCGCCGCAATCCAACTGTGCAGCCGCGCCGCCGAAACCCGACGGCGAACAGGTCGCGATACTTAGCCTGGCTGGCGCCGGTTGCGGTCCTGCCAGAGCTCCAGCAGGGCGAGCATCGCGACGGCGCCGCCGAGCACGAAGTGGGCAACGCGCAGGGTACCGTCGTAGCCGAACACCAGCGGCGAGATGACCACCCAGAGGCCGAAGGCGAGCTCCAGCACCTCCTCCCAGCGCTCGAGCGACATAAGCTCCAGCAGCGCCAGCATGGTGATCACGGTGCCGGCCAGGCCGGCACTGATGAAGACCGCAACGCCGGGATCGATATCGGCAACAACCGGCGACAGGATGATCAGCACGCCGAGACAGGCCGAGCAGACATCCTCCCAGCCGCGATGCTGGGCGAGCCACCCTTTTCGTTCGATGATGAGAGACATGACAACTCCTCCATTCCAGCTGCCATCGGTGCAGACCGAGCGCTCGTGAGGAGTCAGTTTTTATGGCGCTGAACAGCCCCCGAACGAGCGCTCGAACACCAGTTGCAATAAGCCTACGCTTGTTCGCGTACTCTGGCAAGAAATGGCGCTGGGCGCGGCGCGCACTCGGCTTGCTCGCTTAGAGCCTGCTTCGCGTAGAGCAGCGGGCGGGCGCCCTCGCAGAGCGCGCAGCCGTGGATGGCGTCGGCCTCCAGATAGAGGCTCGGCACCACGCGATCCGGCAGTTTGCTCTTGCCGCGCCGGAGGCCCTGAGCTACCGTTTTTTGAAAATAACAAGTTCAGACCCATTGGTCTGAGTAAGTCGCAACAGGTTGAGGTGACAAAGTGGGCCCAATGTGGCTCCTGCACAGTCCAGTTGGCGGGACTGGACAGTTGGTATTCTGTCTGTACTTGCTTTTTGGACCAGCCGCCGGCGACTCGGCTGACCATTGTCTGTTGCCATTTCCGCAAGGATAGGCAAGACAGATGGAATACTTTGTCCAACAATTGATCAACGGCCTGACGCTGGGCGCCATCTACGGCCTCATCGCCATCGGCTATACGATGGTCTACGGCATCATCGGCATGATCAACTTCGCCCACGGCGACATTTACATGATCGGCGCCTTCCTGTCGGTCATCTCGTTCCTGGTTCTGGGTGCCGCCGGGATCACCTATGTCCCACTCGCCCTGATGATCATGCTGGTGCTGTCTGTCGTGCTGACCGCGACCTACGGCTGGACGGTGGAGCGCGTCGCCTACCGGCCGCTGCGCGGGTCGTTCCGCCTGGCCCCCCTCATCTCGGCCATCGGCATGTCGATCTTCCTGCAGAACTATGTCCAGTTGCTGCAGGGTGCGCGCAACAAGCCGCTGCAGCCGATCATCTCCGGCGGCATGACGGTGATGGAGGGCAACGGCTTCACGGTCTACCTGAGCTACCTGCAGATCGTCATCGTGATCATCACCGTCGTGCTGATGACCGGCTTCACGCTGCTGATCACACGGACCTCGCTGGGACGCGCCCAGCGCGCCTGCGAGCAGGACCAGAAGATGGCGGCGCTGCTGGGCGTGAACGTCGACCGCACGATCTCCCTCACCTTCGTCACCGGCGCCGCGCTGGCGGCGGTCGCCGGCCTCATGGTGACGCTCTACTACGGCGTGGTCGACTTCTTCATCGGCTTCCTGGCCGGCATCAAGGCCTTCGCGGCCGCCGTGCTCGGCGGCATCGGCTCGCTGCCCGGCGCCATGCTCGGCGGCCTGCTCATCGGCCTCATCGAGGCCTTCTGGTCGGCCTACTTCTCGGTCGAGTACAAGGATCTGGCCGCCTATGCCGTGCTGGTGCTCGTCCTCATCTTCCGGCCGAGCGGACTGCTCGGGCGGCCCGAGATCGAGAAGGTTTAGCCGATGGCCGTCGAAGCGCGCACGGCCGCAAGAGGCTTCGACCTGCGGCCGATCCTCAAGGAGGCCGCCCTCGCCGCCCTGCTGACCCTGGCCCTGACCGTGGGGCTGGTCGGCTTTCGCACCGTCGACATCGGCGGCAGCCTGTCCTTCACCACGCGCTTCGGCGACGTCGCCATGGCTTGCGCGGTCGTGCTGCTCGGCCGCTTTGGCCTGGCGCTTACGCGCGCCGGACGTGCCGAGCCGACTTTGGTGGGTGCGCTGGCGGCGGCCGGCGGCCTGGCCTTCCTGCTGGTGACCGCGGAACCGGGCAGTTCCACCAGTGCCTGGCTGCCCTTCGAATCCGCCATCATCAACTGGATCCTCGTGTGCATCGCTCTTGGCCTCGCCGCCCACGCCGGCCAGGCGCTGCGCAGCCACCGAGCGGCGGCCATTCCGGCACGTGCCGAGCGCGACGAGTTAATGGACCGGGTCGGCGCGCAGGTCCAGCAGATCGCGCTCTGGCTGGGGCCGGCGCTCCTGCTGGTGGCGGTGGTGATGCCGATGATGCCCTTCGCCGACCGCCGCCTCATCGACATCGGCACGCTGGTGCTCACCTACATCATGCTCGGCTGGGGCCTCAACATCGTGGTCGGCCTCGCGGGGCTGCTCGACCTCGGTTATGTCGCCTTCTTCGCCGTCGGCGCCTACAGCTATGCCTTGCTGGCGCAGTACTACGACGCCAGCTTCTGGGTCTGCCTGCCCTTCGCCGGCCTCATGGCGGCGAGCTTCGGCGTCCTGCTCGGCTTTCCGGTGCTGCGTCTGCGCGGCGACTACCTTGCCATCGTGACGCTCGGCTTCGGCGAGATCATCCGCATCGTGCTGCTGAACTGGTGGTGGTTCACCGGCGGGCCGAACGGTATCGGCAGTATTCCCCGGCCGTCCTTCTTCGGCCTGCCCTTCGAGCGGGCGCGGTCGGAAGCCGACATCACCTTCCATTCGGTTTTCGGCCTGGACTTCTCATCCAGCCACCGCGTGATGTTCCTCTACTACCTCATCCTCGCGCTGGCGCTGATCACCAACCTCTTCACCCTGCGCATCCGCAAGCTGCCGGTGGGCCGCGCCTGGGAGGCGCTGCGCGAGGACGAGACCGCGTCGCGCGCGCTGGGCATCAACCCGACGAACACGAAGCTGACGGCCTTTGCGATCGGCGCCATGTTCGGCGGCTTCGGCGGCTCCTTCTTCGCCGCGCGCCAGGGCTTCATCAGCCCTGAGAGCTTCACCTTCATCGAGTCGGCGGTCATCCTCGCCATCGTGGTCCTCGGCGGCATGGGCAGCCAGGTCGGCGTGGTGCTGGCTGCGGTGCTGCTGATCGGCGTGCCCGAGTTCTTCCGCGAGTTGGAGTCCTTCCGCATGCTGGCCTTCGGGGCGGGCATGGTCGCGATCATGATCTGGCGCCCGCGCGGCCTGCTGGCCCACCGCGAGCCGACCCTGCGCCTGCACCGCCGCGGCGCCGGTTCGCCATGAGCGACCGCCCCGCGACCGCGCCGGCGGCAAGCGAGGCGGCCCCGCTGCTGTCGGTGGAGCACCTGACCATGCGCTTCGGCGGGCTGCTGGCCATCGACGACGTCTCCTTCGTCGCCGGCGACGGCGAGATCACCAGCATCATCGGACCCAACGGCGCCGGCAAGACGACGATGTTCAATTGCCTGACCGGCTTCTACAAGCCGACCGTCGGCCGCCTGTCGCTGACCGCCTCGCACGGCGACTTCCTGCTGGAGCAGATGGAAGGCTTCCGCATCTCGCAGAAGGCGCGGGTGGCGCGCACCTTCCAGAACATCCGGCTGTTCCCCGGCATGTCGGTGCTGGAGAACCTGATCGTCGCGCAGCACAACAAGCTGATGCGCGCCTCGGGCTTCACCTTGGGCGGCCTCATCGGCCTGCCGGGCTACAGCCGGGCGGAGCGCCAGGCGGTCGAGCTGGCCCGCTACTGGCTGGACAGGACGAACCTGACGGCGCAGGCGGACTCGCCGGCCGGCAGCCTGCCCTACGGCTCCCAGCGGCGCCTCGAGATTGCGCGCGCGATGTGCAGCGAGCCGGTCCTGCTCTGCCTCGACGAGCCGGCAGCGGGCCTCAACGCCCGGGAGTCGGCGGACCTGAACTTGCTGCTGCTGTCGATCAAGCGGGAGCAGAAAATCGCCATCCTGCTGATCGAGCACGACATGGGCGTAGTCATGGGCATTTCGGACCACATCGTCGTGCTCGATTACGGTCGCAAGATCGCCGACGGAACGCCGGAGGAGATCCGCAGCGATCCCGCGGTGATCAAGGCCTACCTCGGCGAGGCGGAGGAGGACGAGCTCCCGCCGGAAGTCGCCCAGGACCTCGAAGTGCACACCTAGGACGGCGCCCTTTCATGCTGCAGATCTCTGGCGTTCATACCTTCTACGGGCACATCGAGGCGCTGCGCGGCGTCGACGTGCACGTGCCGGCCGGCGAGATCGTCACCCTGATCGGCGCCAACGGCGCCGGCAAGTCGACGCTGCTGATGACCATCTGCGGCAATCCCGCGGCGCGCCACGGCCAGGTCCTCTTCGAAGGCGTCGACATCACCCGCACGCCGACCTACGAGATCATGCGACTCGCCATCGCCCACGTGCCCGAAGGCCGCCGCATCTTTCCGCGCATGACCGTCTACGAGAACCTGCAGATGGGCGCCATCACGACCGATGCCGCCTATTTCGCCGACGATCTCGAACGGGTCTACGCGATGTTTCCCATTCTCGAGAAGCGCCACAACCAGCGCGGCGGCACGCTGTCGGGCGGCGAGCAGCAGATGCTGGCGATCGGCCGCGGCCTGATGAGCCGGCCGCGGCTGCTGCTGCTCGACGAGCCCTCGCTCGGCCTCGCGCCGCTGATCGTCAAACAGATCTTCGAGGTGATCCGCGAGATCAACCGGCAGCAGCGCATGACGGTCTTCCTGGTCGAGCAGAACGCCTACCATGCCCTGAAGCTCGCCCATCGCGGCTACGTGATGGTCAACGGGCAGATCGCCCTGTCAGGGACCGGCAAGGAGCTCCTAGCGAACAAGGAGGTGCGCGCGGCGTACCTCGAAGGCGGTCACTGAGGGGATCATGGAGAACCTGCTCGGCACCTCGGTATCGGTCTTTGTCGGCGTGACGCTGCTGCTGTTCGGCGGCGCCTCCTGGCTGATGGGCCAGGCCCTGGCGCGGACCTGGCGGCCCGTCTGGCAGGCCTTCATCTACGGCGCCCTGATCGCCGCCGTCGACCGATTTTTTATCTTCGCGCTCTTCGAGGGCGAGCTCCTGGCCCTTGGCCCTTTTCTCCTGCATACCCTGGTACTCATCGCCATCGGACTGGCGGCCTACCACCTGAACAAGGCGCGCAGGATGGTCAGCCAGTACCCCTGGCTCTACGAGCGGGCCGGGCCCTTCGCCTGGCGCCCTCGCCGGCGGGAGAGCCGCGCAGGGGAATCGCCGGCAGAAGAGGAATTGCCGCCATACCGGTAAGTGTTAAACTACCACGATCTGGTGGAGTTTTCGTCCCAACAAAGCGCACCCGGAGCCGCAGGGTGCCACACAGGCAGGGAGAATAATCATGCGGAAATTTAGCCTATCATTGCTTGCCGCCGCCGCCGTCGCGGCGACGGCGCTGACCATCCCGGGAGCCAGCGCCCAGGACACCCTCGTCGTCTCGACCGCCGGCCCGATGACCGGCCAGTACGCCTCCTTCGGCGAGCAGATGAAGCGCGGCGCCGAGATGGCCGTGGAAGACTTCAACGCGGCCGGCGGCGTGCTCGGCAAGCAGCTGGTGCTGGAAGTCGGTGACGACGCCTGCGACCCGAAGCAGGCGGTGGCGGTGGCCAACGACCTCGTCTCCAAGGGCGTCGCGCTGGTGGCCGGGCACTTCTGTTCCGGCTCGTCGATCCCGGCCTCGTCGGTCTACGCCGAGGAGGACATCCTGCAGATCTCGCCGGCCTCGACCAATCCGGCGCTGACCGAAGATGCCCAGGCCAAGGGCTGGTACAACGTCTTCCGCACCTGCGGGCGTGACGACGCGCAGGGCATCGTGGCCGGCAAGTTCCTGGCCGACAAGTACGCCGGCAAGAACGTTGCCATCCTGCACGACAAGACGGCCTACGGCAAAGGCATCGCCGACGAGACCAAGAAGAACATGAATGCCGCCGGTCTCCAGGAGGTGATGTACGAAGCCTACAGCGCCGGTGAGAAGGACTACAGCGCGCTGGTCAGCAAGATGAAGCAGGCCAATGTCGATGCCTTCTACCTCGGCGGCTACCACACCGAGGGCGGCCTCATCATCCGCCAGGCGCGTGAGCAGGGCCTCAACGCCCAGATGGTCTCCGAGGACGCGCTGGTGACCGCGGAGTTCTGGTCGATCGCAGGCCCCGCCGGCGAGGGCACCCTGATGACCTTCCAGCCCGACCCGCGCAATCTCGAGTCGTCCAAGGAAGTGGTCGCGAAGTTCAAGGCGGCCGGCTACGATCCGGAAGGCTACACCCTCTACACCTACGCGGCTTTCCAGGTGTGGAAGGCGGCGGCCGAGGCGGCCGGCTCGACCGACACCAAGACGGTTGCAGACGCCATCCGCGGCAAGACCTTCGAAACCGTGATCGGTGACCTCACCTTCGACGACAAGGGCGACGTGCTGGATCCGGAGTACGTCTGGTTCATCTGGTCCGACGGCGCCTACAAGCAACAGGATACGATGTAACCCTGGCCTAAGTCCGGCGCAATGCCGAACGCCAAGCCCGGCGCCCCCAAGGCGCCGGGCTTCTTCTTTGCGCGAGGCGCGGAATCTGAGGTGTCTCACATATAAGGCACCTGGAATTTGACGTGATATCAACAACTAAGTTGGACTGCGTCTCAGATAAGTTGGGCTGGAAATCTCACATAATCGCCGCATCAACGCCATCTGTCGCACATAAGAAGACCAAGCCCTCCACGACGCCGGTCGCAGATTTCAGTGAGCGTCGGCAACAGACAGCGAAACGAACTGAAGCCGTCTTTAGTCGCACATATCGAAGAACGCCTTGTCGACCTTGAACCGAAGGTAAGTTCCGTCTGGGCCGACCCAACCAGCGGCAAGGAGCTTGATCATCCTATTGCCGTAGGCCCGCATGAGCGTCTGATACCCAGCCCACATCCGGTCTGGGAGAACGGCCTCTTCCTTCGTGCCGGCAGCGGTCAGGGCACAAGGATATCTGGCCCAGCTATCAAGCCCGTCTTCGAACCCTTCTAGGACATATCGGTATTTGTGCGGATAGGGAATCAGATTCGACTTAGCTTGAAGCTTGGTAAGCGAGTGGGACCTTATAGGCTTGGACAGCCGGCCGTTTGCGATCCAGCCTGGGTTCTCATAAACCAGAAACGCCTTGATCGCGTCTTCGAGTGCGAACCCCGCGAGCAAGAAAACCGACCTATGTGTCGTATCGCGCCTGGTCTCTGCTTTGTCACGCTGGTAATGCGTAACGAATGTTTGGCCGCGCTGCTCATAAATCGCGACAGCTTGCATATGAAGGTTGTCCGCTGTGAGCAGCAAGCTATGAGGGTTCGCGCGATAAACGAACTCTGCATCTACATTTTCCAAACCACCCCCGTAAGATCAGGCGTATCGAACGGCACCGCTGAAGCAACGCACCGGAACGCCATCTTTTTGGAATATAGGATCAATCTCGCGGTTCGGCCTACCTCCGTTAGGACCCATTTGACATTTGGCGTGCTTATCGGCGCAAACTCAGATGGCATTCACGGCTGCGTCAGATGTTGGCACATTCGGCCAGCCAGCGGCAGAGTTCAGCGCAGGAAATCGACTCTGGTTCGCCGCCTATAACAACCCTGAACGAATCGTCGCGTGCATAAATCTGCCGCTCTCCGAAACCGCCGACTATTCCATTTAGTTGAGCAACCTTGGCAGAATCCAGATCCGCGACGCCTTTGGCGCCTTCGAATGTGCCAATTGCAAGCAGTTCACTGCTTAGGGGGAAAACCACCATGGTGTCGCGCATCCCATGTCCCACAGGGCGTTTGGGCGTTGGTAATGTGCCGTCTGCATGCATCAGGCAAACAGGATGATCGCTCGTAATGAAGCCACCCGACTCCTGTCCAGCGATACATAACACCCACCGGCGTGCGGCCATAGTCTCCAGGATCGGCTCATGGACGCCGAACTCTCGCAGGAGATGAGCACCCGTAGCAACCTCCACGGTGTAATTGCCTTCTTCGTGAAACTTTTTCATCTGCTCATAGGTCGCTTTGGGTTCTCCTTTGATCACGCCATCTTCTCTCATTGCACGAACTTGCGACTCCCAGCGCTCAGGCGTGGCCAAAGCCAAATCCATTATGGCTCGCGACAATCTTTCGATGGCATCACGCGCAATTTCTCGCCATCGTGGATTTCTAACAGTAAACAGCGCGGCCAGATTCAGCACGACCATCCAGTCATCAGAATCTTCGATCGATTTAAGTTGCCGGATCCG
Organism: uncultured Pelagibius sp.; assembly: GCA_964472095.1. Classification (GTDB taxonomy): domain Bacteria; phylum Pseudomonadota; class Alphaproteobacteria; order Kiloniellales; family Kiloniellaceae; genus Pelagibius. Next base: position 6,173 of record CAYYIV010000028.1, on the reverse strand, counting down.
AGTCAGCGCTGCATCCACCTGAGTCTCGAAGCCGACAAGCGCGTTCTCCACCGCTCCGGGAGGTAGCCCCTCAGCTCGATTAAAGTCTCGCTCAGCTGCAACATTCAGAGGCTTTGTCTGGAACGTCGAGCCATCCGCCAGATTGACAGCAAACAGCGGGCAGTCTTTCCGCGCATCGACAGTAAAGCCCTTGAGGTAGCACTGCGAGATGAAATGATGCTTCCTCGGATCCGACATCTCGCGGGCCTTTCCACCCTTAGCGTTTGATTAATCGGACTAGGCCCGCACAATGAAAGTGGTGTTTCTTATTGATCGTCGCCACGTCGAATCGGCTTATGTGAGATTCCACGTCTCTATGTGAGACGTCTCACAGGTGCCTAGGCTAGATACCGTCCCGCCTCTTCCAGGTCTTCCGGGCGGTTGGTGTTAAAGAACGGGTCCAACGGCCCGGCGGCGGTCTCCACGTCGGGAAACGCGACCTCGACCAGCTTGTAGCGCGCGGTCCAGAGGTCGACCTTGCGGATCTCCTCCTCCACCATGGCGCGGCGCAGCGCCTCGCGCAGGCTGACCGGCCAGAGCCCGAAGACCGGGTGCGTGCGGCCGTGGGTCACGGCGCAGGCCATGTCGGCGCCGGCGGCCTCCACCGCCGCCAGCATCCGCGCCACCATATCGGCCGGGAAGAAGGGCGCATCGCAGGCAAAGCTCGCCACCCAGGCCGCGCCGGGCGCGTTATCCGTCGCCCAGTCGAGCCCGGTCAGCACGCCGGCCAAGGGCCCGGCATAACCCTCCACCACGTCGGCGGCGACCGGCAGGCCGAAGCTTGCGAAGCGCGCCGGGTCGCCGTTGGCATTCAGCACCAGGGCGCCGACCTGCGGGGCCGCACGTTCGATCACCTGCGCCAGGATCGGCCGGCCGCCGAGGTCGCGCAGGCATTTGTCGCCGCCGCCCATGCGGCGCGACAGGCCGCCGGCCAGCAGCACGCCGGCCACGTTGTTTGTTGCGGTCATCGGTGAAGAACTAGCCCGTCACGCCGCATCGTCGGCGCGGCCGCTCTTGCGCTGGTGGCGCGGGTCTTCCTCCTCCGCCGCGGCGGGGTCGTGGTCGAAGACCAGGCGCTCCTCGCCGGCCAGGGCGACGAAGCGCTTGCCCTTGGCGCGGCCCACCAGCGTCAGGCCGGCCTGGCGCGCCAGCTCGACACCCCAGGCGGTGAAGCCGGAGCGCGACACCAGGATGGGGATGCCCATCTGCACGGTCTTGATCACCATCTCCGAGGTCAGCCGCCCGGTGGTGTAGAAGATCTTGTTCTCCGGGCCGATGCCGTGCAGCAGCATGTAGCCGGCGATCTTGTCGACGGCGTTGTGGCGGCCGACGTCCTCCATGTAGAGCAGCGGGCGGTCGCCCTCGCAGAGCACGCAGCCGTGGATGGCGCCGGCCTCCAGATAGAGGCTCGGCACCGCGTTGATCTTCTTCGACAGCGTCACCAGCCAGGAGGTCTTCAGCACCGCCTCGCCCGGCAGCTTCACGGTCTCGAACTTCTCCATCAGGTCGCCGAAGACGGTGCCCTGCGCGCAGCCGGAGGTGCGCACCTTCTTCTTCAGCTTCTCCTCGTAGTTTGTCTCGCGCTCGGTGCGCACCACGACGACTTCGAGCTCCTCGTCGACGTCGATGCTCTCGATGACGTCGTCGGGGTGCAGCATGTTCTGGTTCAGCAGGTAGCCGACGGCGAGATAGTCGGGATAGTCGCCAATGGTCATCATGGTGACGATCTCCTGCCCGTTGAGGAACAGGGTCAGCGGCCGCTCGACCACCACGACAGTCTCCACCGCCCGGCCGTCCTGGTCGACGCCGGCGACGCGCTCGGTGAGGCGCGGATCGGCCGGGTCGGGGCGCAGCGCGAACTCCGCCAGCGTCTCCGCCCCCGCCCTGGCGCGCCCCTTGCGCAGGATGCCCGCCTCGCCGCTGTCCACCTTCTCGCGGCTCATTCCCTAACCTCTCCTTAGCATTCGGCGATCAACTATGCAGGCCTGGGCCGGGGCCCGCAAGGGCGGGGCCGGTGTGGCGAAAGCACGGTCTCCACCCACTTCATCTTGGTAGCCGGCGGCAGGAAAGCTATAAGAAACTCATGAAATTCCACGCACTTGCCCTGCTGCTGCCGCTCTCGATCCTGGGCGCCGCCGCGGCCTCGGCGCAGGACGCCGCGCCGGAGCCGCCGGCCCTGCGCCTCGACCTCGCCGAAGGCAGCCTGCCGCCGCTGGCCCGGCGCCTGCCGGCCGAGCCGCGCCGCGACCTGCCGGCGCGCGAGGGCTGGCAGCCGGGGCGCTACGGCGGCAGTCTCACCATGCTCAGCCGCGGCGGGCGCGATGCCCGCGACCTGGTGCTGTTCGGCTATGCCCGCCTCGTCGTCTGGGACGAGAGCCTGAACCTGGTGCCCGACATCCTGGAAGGCGTCGAGGTGGCGGAGCAGCGCCGCTTCACCCTCATCCTGCGCGAGGGGCACCGCTGGTCCGACGGCCAGCCCTTCACCACCGAGGACTTCCGCTTCTGGTGGGAGGAGGTCGCCAACAACCGCGAGCTCTCGCCTGGGGGCCTGCCGCCGGAGCTGCTGGCGGGCAACCAGCCGCCCGAGGTGGAGATCCTCGACGCGCGCCGCATCCGCTTCACCTGGCCGCTGCCCAACGCGCGCTTCCTGCCGGCGCTGGCTGCCGCCGACCCGCTGTTCCTCTACCGCCCGGCCCACTATCTGAAGCGGTTCCACGCAGACCACGCCGACCGCGCCGGGCTGGACCGGGCGGCCGCGGCCATCGGCCTGCAGTCCTGGGCCGAGCTGTTCCATCGCAAGGACCGCCTGTTCCTCTTCGACAATCCCGAGCTGCCGACGCTGCAGCCCTGGATGAACACCACGGCGCCGCCGGCCGAGCGCTTCGTCGCCCGCCGCAATCCCTACTTCCACCGCGTCGACGCCGAAGGGCGCCAGTTGCCCTACATCGACGAGCTGATCCTCGCCCGCACCGAGCCGCGCCTCATCGCCGCCAAGACCGCCAGCGGCGAGGCCGACCTGCAGGCGCGCGGCCTCTCCTTCCAGGACGGCACCGCCCTGAAGCAGGCGGAGAAGGAGGGCCGCATCAAGGTCCACCTCTGGCCGATCGGCCGCGGCTCGCAGCTGGCGCTCTATCCCAACTTCAACGCCGCCTCGCCGGGCTGGCGCGACCTGCTGCGCGACGTCCGCTTCCGCCGCGCCCTCTCGCTCGGCATCGACCGCGACGAGTTGAACCAGGTGCTCTACCAGGGCACCGCGTTGCCCGGCGCCAACGCGCTGCTGCCGGGCTCGCCGCTCTACGTCGAAGCCGACCGCGGCGCCTGGGCGGCCCATGACCCGAAGCAGGCCAATGCGCTGCTCGACGAACTCGGCATGACCTGGAAGGACCTCGACGGCACCCGCCACCTGCCGGACGGCCGCCGCGCCGAGCTGGTGATCGAGACTGCCGAGGTCGATCCGGCCGAGGTCGACGCACTGGAGATCATCCGGTCGCAGTGGGCGGAGATCGGCATCGCCGTGGTGGTGCGCAGCCAGCCGCGCCAGGCGGCGCGCCAGCGCATCGGCGCCGGCGCCACGACGATGAGCCTGTTCTACGGCCTCGCCAATGGCCTGGCGACGCCGACGACGTCACCGGACGAGCTGGCGCCGACCAGCGCGCAGCAGAACAACTGGCCGCTCTGGGGCCTGCACTACGAGAGCGGTGGCAAGGCCGGGGAGGCACCGGGCCTGATCGCCGCGCGCCGGCTGCTGGAGCTCTACCGCGACTGGTCCGAGGCCGGCGACGAAGAACGGCAGCACGCGATCTGGCGCGAGATGCTGGAGATCCACGCCGACCAGGTCTTCACCATCGGCCTGCTCGGCGCCGTGCGCCAGCCGGTGGTCGCCTCCGCCCGCCTGCGCAACCTGCCGGCCGAAGCCGACTACATGTACGACCCCGGCGCCTACTTCGGCCGCTACCGCATGGACACCCTCTGGTTCGCGGCGGAGTAGCCGCCGGAAGACCCCGGTATCAGGCGGTCGGCCATGGCCCAGATGCGGTCATCGTCGCGGACCAGGAGGCCGACGGAACCCCATGGCGATTGCCGAAAACCTGATCGCGGGCCTCAAAAGAGCAAAGGCAGCGGAACCACGGATATCCCCGCGTGGTCCAAGACTTCCCGCACCTTTCTGGCGACCGGAACGGCTGTCGCTTCGTCGCCATGAATGCAGAAGGTGTGGACTTCGGCCGCGATTCGCTTGCCGTTGACCGAAAGCAGCACGCCGTCCTGCAGAAGTCGCAGGACTTGTCGGCTGGCCTCTTCGGGGTCGCGGATGACGGCATCGGGCAGGTCCCGCGAGAGCATCTTACCGTTGTCGTCGTAGCGGCGATCCACGTAGGCCTCATTGGCGACACGGATATCCAGGTGGTTCCTGGCCTCGGACATGGCCGAGTTCGCGTTGGCAACGAAGATGAGGTCCGGGTCGGCCGCCTTGATGGCGCGGGCGATGGCAAGGGCGATGTCGAGCTGATCATGGGCCATGTTGTTCAGCGCACCGTGGGGCTTGACGTGCGTGACGGATGCACCGTTCGCGGCAGCCAGGGCCTTCAACGCACCAATCTGGTAGATGACGAGGTTCTCGATGTCGCACGGATCCATGCGGATCTGCCGCCGCCCGAAACCCCAGAGATCGTTGAAGCCCGGATGGGCCCCGACGGAGACACCCCGGCTCTGCGCCAGCTTGATCGTGCGGACCATGATGCTGGGGTCGCCGGCATGCATGCCGCAGGCGATATTTGCCGAACCGATCAAGGGCATCAGGCCCTCGTCGTCACCCATGCGGTAGGCACCGTAACCTTCGCCTATATCGGCATTGATGTTGATTTTCACTGAAAAACCTCTGCTGCAGGGATGGCAGGGCGCGGGGGCGCCGTCGACCGAAAGGGAGTGTTCCCCAGGCCCGTAAAGGTGTCCAATGCATTTGAATGTCCTGCGTAAATGCGGAAAATGCATAGATAGGATCGTACTGGACCGGGAGGACAGCTTTGCCATGCATGAGCGCCGAAACCTGATCGAATTGCGGGAGCTGCAGTACTTCGTGGCCGTGGCAGAGCGGCTGAACGTGTCGACCGCGGCCAAGGCCGTTCACCTGAGCCAGCCGGCCCTGTCCCGGCAGATCCAGTCCCTGGAGCGCAAGCTCAACGTCGCCCTCTTCGAACGGGTCGGCAAGCGGATCATTCTGACGGCCGAAGGCGAGGACCTGCTCGTCCATGCCTCCGGCCTGCTCGACCAGGCTCAGGCATTCCTGAACCGTGCGTACGGGCTGGAGCACGGGCATGTGGGTCTGCTGCGCGTTGCCGCCTCTCCGCAGACGATCGCCTGGCTGCTGTCGCCGGTCATGGCCCGCTTCAGCAAAGCTCATCCCAACGTCAACCTCATCATCAGCGAAGGGCACAACGAGAGGCTGCTTGAACTCGTCGAGCATGGCAGCGCGCATCTCGCGATCGCCTCGCCGGGCCCCGCCAGCTGGCTGGTGGCGCGCAAGCTTTTCACCGCCAGGCTCTTTGCCATCCTGCCGCCCGGCCACCGTTGCGCCGGCGCGACATCTCTGTCCTTCGAGAACATCGCTGAGGAATCGTTCCTGCTGTTGCGCCGCGGCTTCCTGACCCGTCGCCTTTTCGACCAGACCTGCGCCGCACACAACATCAGGCCCAAGATCCTGCTGGAAAGCGACAGCACCCACACGCTGATATCGCTGGCGATGGATGGACATGGTGTGGCCGTCATCTCCTCCTCCGCAGGCCAGACCCGGGAAATGGAGCGCGCCGTCCCGCTGGTCTCCACGCTGTGCGAGACCGAGGCCGACGTCTCGGCCGTATGGAATCCCAACAGGTACCGCCCCGCCAGCCTGCCGGCCTTCCTCGCACTGCTGGAGCAGATGGCGAAACCCCCGCTGCACAAGGAGTCGAAGCAGCATAGATCGCCGAAGGCAGGCAGGCGCCGTAGCGCGCTCGTCTAGCAGGCTGCCAAAAAAAATCTTCGCGACAGTGTTGACCTCGTGCTTCGAGACGCTCGCTAGCGCTCGCTCCTCAGCATGAGAACAACATGTCAATCTTTTACCTCATCCTGAGGAGGCGCGTCAGCGCCGTCTCGAAGGA
>CAYYIV010000027.1:0-62009 GCA_964472095.1 uncultured Pelagibius sp. | reverse complement strand
CGTGGTTCGTCACGATCAGCGCCTGACGGAGGGAGAGCTCGAAAATGGGCCCTACAACGAAGCCGATGAGAAAGGTGATGACGGAGTAGCCGTAGCGCTGCATCAGGTAGCCGAGAGTTCCCAATGCGAGCATGGCATACACGGAAAAAGCCGTGTCCCGTTCTAGAAAGGACCCCACCACGCAGAAGACGATGACAAAGGGAATGATGATGCTGATGGGAACCGCCATGATCTTGGCGAAGAGGTGCAGACCCACCCGGCCCACCAGCAGCATGCAGAAGCTGGCCACGATCATCGAGACATAGATGCCGTACATGAGCCGCGGATGCTGCTCGAAGATGAGAGGCCCCGGTACGACGCCATGGAGCATGAATGCCGACACCAGGATGGCCGCCGACACGCTGCCCGGCAGCCCGATGGCGAAGAGCGGAATGAGGCTGGCGGGCAGCACCGCATTGTCGGCGGCCTCGGTCGCGGCCACCCCTTTGAGCTCGCCCTTGCCGTACCGATCGCCGGGGCGTGCCGTCTTCTTCGCAATGGCATAGGCAAGGAAAGCGCCGATGGTCGGCCCGAGACCGGGGATGATACCTGCAGCGATCCCGACGGCGGTCGACTGGACGGTCGTCGGCACGAGCCGCCGCAGCTCGCCCCAACTCAGGCGCCCGCGCCCTTGGGGAATCGGTTCAACGGCCGCCATTGCCCGCTTTCGGCGCACGAGGTACGCCTCTGCCTGGAGCAGCATCTCGGTGAATGCGAGCATACCGACGGTGGCAGAGACCAGCGGAATTCCGTCGAACAGCTCGATCATGCCGAAGGTCATCCGGGGCGTGGCACTCTCCGGGTCCAGCCCGACCGTCGCCAGGAAGATTCCGAAGATCCCCGATATGAACCCGCGGCTGAGCGAGCCGTCGGACAGAGCCGCTATGAACGTAAGGGCGAAGATCATCACGGCCGTCATTTCGACCGGGCCCATCTTGAGGGCGAAGGCGGCAAGCGGCTTTGCGACGGCAATCAGCGCCAGGGTCGAGACTATGTCGCCGAAGACCGATGCATAGAGAGCGACCTTGAGCGCCTCGGTTGCGCGGCCCGCGCGCGCCAGCGGATAGCCGTCGAAGCGGGTGGCGGCGGAACTCGGCTCCCCCGGCGTGTTCAGAAGAATGGCGCCGGTGGCGCCGCCTGCCGCGCTGGCCTTGGTGACGCCCACGAGAAAGGCGATCGCCGAGATCGGTGACATCGAGTAAGTGAGCGGCACGGCAACGGCCAATGCCGCGGGCCGGCTCAGTCCCGGCAGGACGCCGATGACGTAGCCGAGCAGAATGCCGAAGACGACCGAGGTTACTGCGCCCAGCGAAAGGGCATCGGCAGCACCGCGGAGCACATCCTGCAAAACATCAGATCCCAGACAGGTCGACCAGCAGCATGACGGCTGCCACCGCGCAGCAAAGCATGGCATTGCGCAAGAGGCGGCGCTCCCCGATCGAAATCGAGACAAGAAGCGCCAGCACGACGCCGCCCGCCAGAATGCCAAAGCGCGCAAGCACGAAGGTTCCCACCAGGGCCGCCGCCACGATCGCAAGGGCATGGATCATGGTCGGCCGCTCACCCGCCGCGCGATCAACATCCGGCATTGCGGGCCGGCGCAGCAGCGAGGCAACGCACTGGAGGAGTGCAAGGATCGCGATCACCGTAGCGCAGACGATCGGCAGCATGGAGGGAGAGAGGCCGAAGGCAATGGCGGGCGCCGTCTGACTGGGGATAATCCAGAAGATGGCAAGCAGGCTCGCACCGCCGACCAGGGCCAGCTCGATCAGAGCATGAAACGGCTTGGGCGAGCGCCGGTCGCGCTCGCCCATCCCGCTGTCGTCCGTCGCTGGTCCAGGCATCACTTCAAGGCATCTGCAAACTGATCGCTCTGAGCGTGGATCAACGCAGAGATCTCGTCGCCCGTCGCAACGAAGCTGCCCATGTTCCGGGTTGCGAGCAAATCGAGCACCTTGGGCGAGACTGCCGCCGCCTCAAAGGCCATCACGAGCTTCGCCTTCACGTCTTCCGGCAGATTCGCCGGCGCCAGGAACAGGACCATATTCATGCTCGATACATCATAACCAAGCGACTTCAGGGTCGGCGTCTCCTCGAAACCCGGGACCGGCTGCTCCCCAAGACCCGCCAGGACATGGAGCTCGCCCGCTTCCGCCTGAGCGTAGTATGTACCGGAGCTGTAGGCAAAATCCACATGACCGCCGAGCGCCTGGGCCACGGCTTCGGCTCCTCCCTTTGTCGGTACAGGAACGATTCTCACGCCTTCCTTCTTGGCGATCGCGCCCATCACGACGCGATCGATCGACGTGGTCGATGCATAGGTCAACCCATTCTCGCTCTTGCGTGCCTCTGCGATGGTATCCGCGAAGGTCTTCCAGTTCCGGCTCGGCAAAGCGACAAGCGCCTCGGGGAAGACACCGAACGCCGCGATGAATTCGAAGTCATCGACGGCAAAGCTCACATCGTTGGCGTGCGGATCGAAGGTGAGCGTCGTCGAAGTGGTGGCCGCGAGCGAGTAACCGTCGGCGGGCATGGCCTTCAACGCAGTGACCGCGAGGCCCCCTCCGGCACCCGGCTGGTTCTTCACCACGATCGCCTGGCCGAGGCTCTCGCTGAGCGCTTCCGAGGCCGCACGGCTGATGGCGTCGACGCCACCGCCGGCACCGAACCCGACCGTGATGGTGACTGGCTTTTCGGGGAATTCGGCAAAGGCTGCGGAGGCGCCTGCAATCGTAGCCATACCAACGAGCAGTCCGGCAGCAACTATTTTGCGTGCGAATTTCATGGTCGAGCTCCTGTTCGAGAGTCCCCGGAAAGTCGTTATTCATCGCTTCGGGGTTGCAGTGGACGATTTGAGGAGACCACTCAACTCCCGGACTGTCCAATGCATTTCAAAAGACCTCCCTTATGCTCTATTTGCATTTATAGGGGCGCTGGAGCGTGCCGGCCGCCGATGACCTCTACGACCCCTGGGGGGCCGCTTCGGCCGCTACCGCATGGACACCCTCTGGTTCGCGGCGGAGTAGCGCCAATCCCCGCAGGAAAATTGGGGTCGTCTTGGACCGCCCCGGGCCGGTAGTATGCCGGCGAATGGTCATACCAATTGGATGTGACCTGGAGGAAAATGAGCGCTCAGGGAGCGGGAGAGCCTGTCGGGCGGGCCTCCCCTCAAAACCCTGCGCTGCCAGAGGTTACGGAGAGAATTCATGGAGATGCGCGGCAAGCGCGTTCTCGTCTGCGACTGCGATTCCACCATGCCGCTGGAGGAGTCCACCCTCACCCGCGCCTGCAAGGCCGTCGGCGCCGAGGGCAAGGTGGAGCTCAATACCCAGCTCTGCCGGGCTCAGCTCGGCAACTTCCAGCGCGCCATCCTCGGCGAGCAGCCGGTGGTGGTGGCCTGCACCCAGGAAGCCCCCCTGTTCCGCGAGATCGCCGGCGAGGACAATCCCGCTGCCGAGCTCGACTTCGTGAACATCCGCGAGGCCGCCGGCTGGTCCGACGAGGCCAAGGCGGCGACGCCGAAGATCGCCGCCCTGCTGGCCGCCGCCATGGTGGAGGCCGAGCCGACGCCGATGGTGTCGCTCGCCTCCCAGGGCATCTGCCTGGTCTACGGCCGCGACGAGCAGGCCATCGAGGCGGCCAAGCAGCTGGCCGGGCGCCTCGACGTCACGGTGCTGCTCTCGGCGCCGGGCGAGATCCTGCCACCGCAGGTGATGGACGTGCCGGTCTTCAAGGGCACCATCGTGCAGGCCAAGGGCCATCTCGGTGGCTTCGGCATCACCGTGAACGACTATGCGCCGGCGACGCCCTCCGGGCGCGCCGTGCTCGGCTTCGATGCCGCGCGCAACAACGCCTTCTCCGAGTGCGACCTGATCCTCGACCTCTCCGGCGGGCAGCCGTTGTTCCCGGCGGCGGAGAAGCGCGACGGCTACCTGCGCCCCGATCCCGGCGACCCGGCGGCTGTGCAGCGCGCGCTCTTCGAGCTGACCGACCTAGTGGGCGAGTTCGACAAGCCGCGCTACGTGAAGTACAGGCCGGAGATCTGCTCCCACTCGCGCAGCCGCAAGACCGGCTGCACCCGCTGCCTCGACGTCTGCCCGACCTCGGCCATCACCTCGGCCGGCGACGGGGTGGCGATCGACCCGCAGATCTGTGCCGGCTGCGGCTCCTGCGCCTCGGTCTGCCCGACCGGCGCGGCGACCTACCAGCTGCCGGCCGGAGACAGCCTGTTCCTGCGCCTGCGCGAGCTGCTCATGGCCTACCGCGAAGCCGGCGGCGAGCGTGCCACGCTGCTGCTGCACGACGGCCGCCACGGCAGCGAGATGATCGCCATGATGGCGCGCTTCGGGCGCGGCCTGCCGGCTCACGTCCTGCCCTTCCCGCTGAACGAGGTGACCCAGGTCGGCATCGACTTCCTGGGCGCCGCCTTTGCCTACGGCGCCGGCCAGGTGGTCTTCCTCGCCGACCCCAAGAAGCGGGAGGAATTGGGTGGGCTGGCCGGCCAGATCGGCCTCGCCGAGACGGTGCTGAGCGGCCTCGGCTACGGCGGCGGGCGGATCCACGTGATCGACGAGGCAGACCCCGACGCCGTCGAGGCCCGGCTCTACGGCCTCGCCGCGCCGGCCACCGCCATGGCCGCGGGCAGTTTCCTGCCGGTCGGCGGCAAGCGCAGCCGCGCCTTCCTGGCGCTGCATCATCTGCATGAAAAGGCGCCCAAGCCGGTCGACCTGCTGGCGCTGCCGCCTGGGGCACCCTTCGGCCGCGTCAACGTGGACACCGAGGGCTGCACCCTCTGTCTCGCCTGCGTCTCCGCCTGCCCGACCTCGGCCCTGCTCGACGACGAGACCCGGCCTTGGCTCGGCTTCAAGGAAGACGCCTGCGTGCAGTGCGGCCTCTGCCGCGTCACCTGCCCGGAGCAGGTCATCACCCTGGAGCCGCGCCTCAACTTCACCAACGCGGCGATGAGCGCGGTCACGCTGAACGAGGACGAGCCCTTCGAGTGCATCCGCTGCGGCAAGCCCTTCGGCGTGCGCAAGTCGATCGAGCGCATTGCCGACCAGCTCGCCGGCAAGCATTCGATGTTCCGCGAGAGCGGGCAGATCGACCGCATCAGGATGTGCGAGGACTGCCGCATCACCGACCAGTTCGCCAGCGGCGACAATCCCTTCAAGCTCGGCGAGCGGCCGGTGATGCGCACCACCGACGACGACCTGCGCGAGCGGGATCTGGCGCTTGCCCGCGCCAAGGCCACCGGCAAGGCGGGGCAGAATGAGAGCTGATCTCCTCGCTGGAAAGCCATCTTGCGTGCTTCGAGACGCACCTTACGGCGCTCAGCATGAGGTAGTGTCTTCGTGCCATACACAGCTGTCCTCATCCTGAGGAGCCCGGCCGGACGCAAGACCGGACGGGTGTCTCGAAGGACGCACGGCGCTGATGCAGCTCTCTAGCCCTCCACCTGCCATGACCAAGCTCGATCCCCTGCTGAACGCCTTTCGCGCCGACCTCGCCGACGTCCGCCTGAAGGACAAGGTGGCGGCACCGCGCTATACGGAGGGACGCCTCGCCGGCGTGGTCCGCGGCCTCGCCGACCTGCGCAGGGCACCGGACGCGAAGGCCGCGCTCGACACCCAGCTGCTCTACGGCGAGCCGGTGCGCGTGTTCGACGAAGACGCCGGCTGGGCCTGGGTGCAGAGCGGCACCGACGGCTACGTCGGCTACGTCGAGAGCGCTGCGCTCGGCGCGCCGCCACCGGCGCCGACGCACCGCCTGCGTGCGCTGCGCAGCTACCTCTTTCCGGAACCGAACCTGAAGGCGCCGCCGCTCTACTGCCTCAGCATCGCCAGTCCGCTGGCCGTGGTCGGGACAGAAGGCGCCTACAGCAGGATCCATGGCGGCGGCTGGCTCTATACGAAGCACCTGCAGCCCATCGATGAGATCTCGCCGGACTTCGTCGCGACGGCGCTGGAGTTCCTCGGCACGCCCTACTACTGGGGCGGCCGCAGCAGCATCGGCCTCGACTGCGCGTCCCTGGTGCAGCTCTCGCTCGCCTGCGCCGGAGTCGCCGCGCTACGCGACTCCTACCAACAGGCGACCACCGCCGGCGAGGTCCTGAACGGCCTGCCCGGCGAGGTGGCGCTGCAGCGCGGCGACCTGGTCTTTTCGCCCGGACACGTCGCCATCATGCTGGATGCCGAGCGCATCGTGCATGCCAACGGCTTCACCATGAGCGTCGCGGTCGAAACCCTTGACGCCCTGGAGGGCCGCGTGCGCGCCGAGACCAAGGGTGGCGGCTTCACTGCCGTGCGGCGCATCCCGCTCTGATCCCCTCGCCGCCGCATCAGTCGTTCGCGTGCGTCCAAGCCTCCTGAGTCCGGTTGCCTTCCGGCGCGCTTGCAGTCATCCTCCTTTCGACGGTGCCTCTCGACGAGGTGAAACGGGAAGTCGGTGCGATGCCGACGCCGCCCCCGCGACTGTAAGGGAAGCGCTCCACCTTCACATTGCCACTGGCCCAGTGCCGGGAAGGCGAAGGCGGATCAAGCCCCAAGCCAGGAGACCGGCCGTCGTTGTGACCACCACGCATGGGGCGGCGGGCCCCGAAGGAGTTATCATGCGCTTCCTCACCGTTTTCATTGCCACCCTCTGCGTCGCCACGGCGGCCCAGGCCCACACCGGCGTCGGCGGCGCCTCCGGCCTGGCGTACGGCTTCCTGCACCCGGTCGGCGGCCTGGATCACATCCTCGCCATGGTCGGCGTCGGCGCCCTCGCCTTCTTCCTCGGCGGCCGCGCGCTCTGGCTGGTGCCCGCGTCCTTCGTGGCGATGATGGCGGTCGGCGGCGCCCTCGGCTTCGCCGGCTTCGGCCTCCCCTTCGTCGAGCTCGGCATCGCGCTGTCAGTGGTGGTGATCGGCGGCGCCCTGGCGCTCGGCCTCTCCATGCCGCTGGCAGCGGCCATGGCCCTGACCGGCGGCTTCGCCGTGTTCCACGGCTTCGCCCACGGCGCCGAGATGCCCGGCACGGTCTCCGGCCTCAGCTACGGCCTCGGCTTCATGATGGCAACTGCCATGCTGCATGGCGTCGGCATCGCGCTCGGCTTCGGCCTCGACAAGGTGGCGCAGGAGACCGCCCGCAGGTTCGCCCGCGTCGGCGGCGGCCTGCTAAGCCTCTCCGGCCTGGCGATCCTGACCGGCGTCCTCTAAGCAAACGATCCAAGGTTATTGCGGCGGCGGCACCGCGTTGTTGCCGCCGCCCACCTGGGCCTGGCACAGCGCCTCGGCCCGGCTCTTGAAGAGCTCGGCCTGCTGGGCGGTGATCGTGCCTTCCGCCTGCAGCTTGTCGATGTCCACGGCCCGCTCCGCGAGGCAGCGGGCGACCGGGTCGTCGGCGGCCGGGCCGTGCGCCGCCTCCGGGGGAAAGAGGTCGTCGCGGTGCATGAAGGCCAGCGCCGCCGCCATCAGCAGCGCCACGCCCAGGGCGCAGAGCCTTGCGGCAGGTCGGTCTAGAAAGTGAACCACTCGCGGTGAATCGACCATGGCGGCGAGGCTAGATCGGCCCGCGGCCGGCGGCAACAGAAGAAAAGCTCCTCGGCGCCCGCCCGGGCGGACCCATGAAAAGCTTTGCGGAATCCGTGGGATAGCCCCCAAGAAAGTTAGGGGCGAAACCGGCCGCGGCTGTTACTATATTGGGAAGAGCCGTGCCACGGCCCTCGGCGGAAAGCCGGATAAATTAAAGGGTTGGGAGACACCTGATGGCTGAGATGATCGATCCCTTCGGCAGGGCGATCACTTACCTGCGCGTATCGGTCACGGACCGCTGCGACTTCCGCTGCGTCTACTGCATGGCGGAAGACATGACCTTTCTGCCCAAGGCGGACATCCTCTCCCTTGAGGAGCTCGACCGCGTATGCAGCGCCTTCGTGCGCCGCGGCGTGAAGAAGCTGCGCATGACCGGCGGCGAGCCGCTGGTGCGCCGCGACATCATGAAGCTGTTCCGCTCGCTCTCGCGCCACCTCGACAGCGGCGCCCTGGAGGAGCTTACCCTTACCACCAACGGCAGCCAACTGCCCCGCTTCGCCCACGAGCTCGCCGACCTGGGCGTGCGCCGGGTGAACGTCTCGCTCGACACCCTGGATGCCGACAAGTTCGCGGCGATCACCCGCTGGGGCAAGCTGGACAAGGTGATGGAAGGCCTCGCCGCCGCCAAGGACGCCGGCCTGCAGGTGAAGATCAACGCCGTGGCGCTGAAGGGCGTGAACGATGACGAGGTCGACCGCCTGGTCGCCTGGTGCGGCGACGAGGGTTACGACCTGACCTTCATCGAGGTCATGCCCATGGGCGAGATCGGCGAGCAGCGCATCGACCAGTACTGGCCGCTTTCGATGCTGCGCGCGCAGCTGGCCGAGAGCTGGACGCTGGAGGAGATCGACTACCGCACCGGCGGCCCGGCGCGCTACGTCAGGGTGAAGGAGACCGGCGGGCGCATCGGCTTCATCACGCCGATGACCCACAACTTCTGTGAAAGCTGCAACCGCGTGCGCCTCACCTGCACCGGCACGCTCTACATGTGCCTGGGCCAGGAGGACGCCGCCGACCTGCGCACGCCGCTGCGCCTCAGCGAGAGCGACGGCCTGCTCGACGATGCCATCCTCGAGGCCATCGGCCGCAAGCCCAAGGGCCACGACTTCATCATCGACCGCCGCCGCAAGCAGCCGGCGGTATCCCGCCACATGAGTGTCACCGGCGGCTGAGGCCGGACCTTAGAGGCCCAGCTTCAGGCCTTCGTGGCTGGCGACGAAACCCAGCGACTCATAAAAGCGCAAGGCATTCGGCCGGGCCTTGTCGGTGGTCAGCTGCACCAGCCCGCAGCCGCGCCGGCGGCACTCTTCGATTGCCCATTCGAACATGACGCGGCCGAGTCCGCCGCCGCGCCGCGACGCGGCGATGCGCACGCTTTCGATCTGTCCGCGCCACAGCCCGAGGCGCGAGAGCCCGGGAATGAAGCTCAGCTGCAGGCAGCCGACGATCTCGCCCGCCGCCTCGACCACGGCCAGCAACTGGTTGGGATCCGCCTCGATCGCCGAGAAGGCTTCGGCGTAGCGGGGATCAAGGGGTGGCCCGGGGTTCTCGCGGGCCTTGCCCAAGTCGTCGTCGGCGAGCAGCGCGACGATCGCGGCCAGGTCGCGCTGCGTCGCGCGTCTGATGATGGGTGTCGTCATGGCGTCTGCATAGCGTAAGACGCCGGCGGAGGCTTCCTAAAAACTCTGCCACAGCGGCAGCCCGCCGAGCGCCACCAGCGCGCAGAGGCCGAGCGCCGCCCAACGGTATTGCGCCTCGCTGGCGCGGCCGAACAACCGCGCGCCGGCCACGGTCGCCACGACATAGACCGGCAGCAGCAACAGCGCCTCGCGCAGCACAGCCAGGGTCAGCAGGCCGTTCAGCCACTGCGTGATGCCGGCCGCCACCGACAGCAGGCCGAAGATGGCGTAGATGTTGTCGCGCACCTGCACCGCGCCCGAACGGCCGCCGAGCCAGAACAGGATCAGCGGCGGCCCATAGAGGCTGGCGGCGCCGCCGGCGAGGCCGGTCAGGCCCCCGACCGCCGCAGTCCCGGCCAGCGGCAGCGCCCGCTGCAGGCGCCAGCCGCTGGCCAGCAGCCCGACGGCGAGGAGGATCAGCAGCGAGATCGCCCAGCGCATCGCCTCGGGATCGACGGAGACCAGCAGGGCGACGCCGAGCGGGATCGTCAGCGTGGCGCCAGCCGCCAGCGGCAGGATCTCCGCCCAGCAGCAGCGCCGGAAGGACGGCAGGGTGATGTGCAGCGTGGCGAGGTTGTCCGCCACGAAGAGCAGCGGGACGGCGACCTCCGGGCGCACCACGATACCGGCCAGCGGCAGGAAGATCATCGCCGCGCCGAAGCCCGAGAAACCGCGCACCAGGCCGGCCAGGGCCGCGGCTGCGGCGAGCCAGAGAAAGCGCTCCTCGGCGAGTTCGGCCCAAAGCGTTGCTTCCATGCTGCCTGCCTTCCGCTTGCCGCCGGGGGTTCCCGAATACGGGCCTTGGCGCCCGCGGTCCGGTCGTGATACTCCTGCACGAATGCAAGGGAAATATGAAATACTGCAGGAATTCCCTGCAAATTCGCAGCGATGAGCGAGCCGCTGCAGTGGTCGGACCTGCGGGTGGTGCTGGCGCTCGGCCGCCATCCCAGCCTCGCCGCCGCGGCCCGCAGTCTCGGCATCGACCAGACCACGGTGGGGCGGCGCCTCGCGGCCTTGGAGGCCTCACTGCAGGGGCGGCTGTTCCTGCGTGAACGCGGGCACCTCGTCCCCACCGCCCTCGGCGAGGCCGCCATCGTCCGCGCCGGGGAAGTCGAGGCGGCGGTGCTGGCGCTGGAGACCGCCGCCGCCGGCGAGACCAGAGCGACGGTAACCGGCCGGGTGCGCATCACCGCCGTGCCGATCCTGGTGAACCAGCTGATCGTGCCGCGACTGCCGGGGCTGCTGCAGCGCTTCCCCGGGCTGGCGATCGACGCCAACGCGGATTCCCGCAACCTCAGCCTCAGCCGCCGCGAGACCGACATCGCCCTGCGCTTTGCCCGGCCGGAAAGCGGCAGCGGCCTCTGCCGCAGGATCGGCGCCCTCGCCTTTTCGGTCTATGCCGCCAGGAACGCCGATCCGGACGACCTGCCCTGGGTCACCTACGAGGAGCGTTTCTCGCACTATCCCCAGGCGCGCTGGGTCGCCGACAATGTCTCTCCGGAGGCGCTCTCGCGCCTGCGCATCAACGACGCGGAGGGCCTGGCCCAGGCGGTGCGCTCGGGCCTCGGCCGCGGCGTGCTGCCGGATTTCATGGCCGCGCGCGATGCCGCCCTGGTGCGGGTTTCCACCGCGCCAGTGCTGCACCGCGACCTCTGGCTGCTGGTGCATCCGGACCTGCGGCAGCTGCCGCGGGTAGCCGCCGTGCTGGACTGGCTGGCCGCCCTGCCCGCCATCCTGCAGGTGGAAGCGGCGAAGCCGCCCGGCCCTACTTGATGGTGATCTGGTGGGCGAACTCGCGCCCGTTGGAGATCGTGATCTGCTCGAAGCCCAACATCTTCGCCAAGTCGAAGAATGTGAAGTAGTCCTCCACGCCCAGCTCGGCAAACACCGGCAGCAGCCGCGCCACCGCGGTCATCTGGGCGAAAATCGCGCGGGCCCGGTAGACGGTGTCGATGCGACCGTCTTCCAGCGCCACGATGATCAGCTTTTCGGCGTCGGAGCCCTTGGCGAAGATCGCCGCCTGCGGCGGATAAGGCGCCCTGTTCTGCTCGGTGGTGATGCCGGTGACGAAGGCGATGCGCAGCTTGCGGGAGCCCTCGGGCAGCGCGTAGGCACGTGCCTCGTAGACCTCCAAACTCGACGGCTCCGGATAGTAGTACTCGGCATGGCGGTCGTCCGCCGCGGCCGGGGCCGCACCCATTGCCAACGCCAGCAGCGCCGCCAGCCAGAAATACGCCCGCATCCCTACCCCTCCACGACTTCGCCCGCGCCAGCCTGCGGCAGCCCCCGGAGTTTGGCAAGATGCAAGGGTCTGCCGCCGGATGCCTGCCGCGCGCCGGCCCTGGCATAGGGGCGAGAGAGCGCTATACTCCCGCCGCGGCCCGGCTGCCCGGAGTCGCCGGTCTGCGGGATCTAGGCTGACGAATCAACGGGGGCCCACTGTTTCATGAACCGTCGCAGCTTCGCGCTGGTCGCCGGCGATACGCCCGAGGCCCAGGAGGCCAAGGCACGGCTGGAAGCGCGCTACGGCACCGCCGGTGTCGATGAAGCCGATGTGATCGTCGCCCTCGGCGGCGATGGCCTCATGCTGGAGACCCTGCACCGCTTCATAGAGCGCAGCGTGCCGATCTACGGCATGAACTGCGGCACCGTCGGCTTCATGATGAACCAGTACGAGGAGGACGGCCTGGCGGAGCGCGTCGCCGCCGCCCAGCAGGTCACGCTGCACCCCCTGCGCATGCATGCCGACACTGCCAGCGGCGGCAAGGCCGACGCCCTCGCCATCAACGAAGTCTCCCTGCTGCGCGAAAGCCGCCAGGCGGCCAAGATCGGCATCTCCATCGACGGCGTGAAGCGCATGGACGAGCTGATCTGCGACGGCATCATGGTGGCGACGCCGGCCGGCAGCACCGCCTACAACCTCTCCGCCCACGGCCCTATCGTGCCGCTCGGCGCCCAGCTGCTGGCGCTGACGCCGATCAGCGTCTTCCGGCCGCGGCGCTGGCGCGGCGCCCTGCTGCCGGCGCGCGCCGAAGTGATCTTCGAGATCCACGAGTCCGCCAAGCGGCCGGTCAGTGCCACCGCCGACTTCACCGAGGTGCGCGACGTCGCCCGAGTCACCGTGCGCGAGGACCAGAGCGTCGACCTCAACCTGCTGTTCGATCCCGAACACAATCTCGAGGAGCGCATCATCAAGGAGCAGTTCCAGCCCTGACCAGGGCGAGCCTTGGGGAGCTACTTCACCAGGATGCAGGTAACCGGCGAGAGGCCGCTCACCTTGTGCGAGACAGAGCCGAGCAGGAAGCTCTCGACGTCGCCGGTGCCGCGCGCGCCCATCACGATGGCGTCGACGCCGTGCTGCTCGGCGAAAGCCACGATGGTGCGCGCCGGCGGTCCACGCTTCACGAAGGCGCTGACATCCTTGGCGCCGGCGTCCAGCGCCCGCTTCTTGGCCAGCGTGACGATCTCCTTGGCGTAGTCCGCCAGCGCCTTGTCGGGGTGGTCCGGCTCGGCCGGCCTGACCATGGAGAGCGAGGCCTCCAGCAGGCTGTGATGGCGGTAGACGCAGAGTATGGTGATCTTACCGTCATATCTGCCGGCCAGGCTCACCGCCACGTCGACGGCCCTGTCCGACTGCTCTGAGCCGTCGACCGGAACCAGAATGGATTGCATCATCGTGAGGCGTCCTTTCCCCCTCTTTCCTTTCGCCGGGCCCCTATCTGAACGCGAGGTCCCGCAGGAAAAGGGCGATCGGCGGGTAGTAGATCAGCGCCGCGGCCACCAGAACCAGCATGAAGACGAAAGGCGGCGTGCCGCGCACCACGTCCATGTAGGGCCGTTTGAAGATTGCGATGGCTGTGAAGATGTCGCACCCGAAGGGCGGCGTGGCCGAGCCGATGGCCACCTGCAGGGTGATGATGACGCCGACCAGAACCGGATCGATGCCGGTGCTGTCGATGAGCGGCGTGAAGATCGGCACCAGCACGAGGATGACGACGATGGGATCGACGAACATGCAGCCGATGAAGAAGGCGATGGAGATGGCGATCAGCACGCCGATCGGCCCGGCCTGGTCCAGGCCGATCCCGCCGAGGATCGCCTGCGGGATCTGGTTGAAGGAGATCACCCAGGAGAAGGCGGCCCCCGCCGCCACCAGGATGAAGACCACCGCCGTGATCAGCCCGGTCGACTTCGCGATGTCGTAGATCTCGACCAGCTTCAGCGAGCGGAAGATGACGAACTCGAGCACGAAGGCATAGGCGACGCAGACCGAGGCGGCCTCCGTCGGGCTGAAGATGCCGCCGTAGATGCCGCCGACCACGATGACCGGGAACCCGAGCGGCCAGACCGCGTTCTTGACCGCCTCTCCGCGCTCGCGCCAGCTTGACTTGGGCAGCACCGGAATCTTGTGGCGGATGGCGTAGATCACGCAGTAGCCGGAGAACAGGAACAGGATAAGCAGCCCCGGCCCGATGCCGGCAATGAACAGCTCCGAGATCGAGGTGCCGGAGATCACGCCGTAGATGATCATGGCGATGGAGGGCGGAATCAGCATGGCGATGTCGGAGGCGTTGACGATCAGCGCCAGGACGAAGCTGTCCTTGTAGCCGCCCTCCAGCATGCGCGGGCGCAACGGGCTGCCGACCGCCACCACGGTCGCCTGGGTCGAGCCCGAGACCGCGCCGAAGAGCGCGCAGCTGGTCGCCGCGGTAACGCCGAGGCCGCCGCGCAGGTGGCCGACGAAGCGCATCACCAGATCGATCAACCGATCCGCCGAGTGGCCCTTGGTGATGATGTCCGCCGCGAAGATGAACATCGGCACGGCGACCAGCGCAGTCGGGCGGATGCCGCCCAGCATCTGCTGCACCATGATTTCCGGCCCGATCGGCATATAGAGGAAGAAGGCGACAAAGCAGCCCGCGATCAGCGGGATCATCATGGGAAAGCCCAGCAGCAGCAGGACCACCATGGTAGCAAGCATTGCTTCAGCCATGGCCCGCCCCCTAGAGCTGCTGCTCGGATTCGTCGAAGGAATCGACGATCGCGACGGAAAGGTAGACGTCCCGGCGCAGCAGGTTGACCACCGCGGTCAGCAGGTACTGGATACCGGTGATGGCGAAGCCGACGGGCACCCACAGCAGGGTCAGGTAGATCGGCACCCGCAGCGACGGCGCCACGCGCCCGGTCGCCGCCACCTTATCGACGTAGATGTAGGCGTAGTAGGCGAGCACGAACATCGCCGACGCGGTGGCCAGCGCGATGGTCACCATCAGCACCTTGCGCCAGCGGTCCGGCAGGCTGTCGTAGATCGCCGACATGCGGATGTGGCGGCCCTTGCGCGCCGCATAGCCGATGCCGACGAAGGTGATCAGCACGATGAGGAACTGGTTCAGCTCCTCGGCGAAGAACAGGCTCTGTCCGAAAGTGAAGCGCCCGATCACGTTGGTCACGGAGACCGTCGCCATGACCAGCACGCCGAAGCCCAGCACGACCGCTTCGAAGCGCGAGATGAGATCGTCGAGCAGCGCCAGCGGCCTCAGCACGCCGGAGAAATGCGGCGCCGGCTTGCCGCCCGGGTCCTGTCCGGCCCCCTGCAGCGACGGATCGCCGCCGGACTGCGGATCTTTTTCGGTCATGCTGCGGCGCCCCCCGCCCAGAAATGAACCCGAAAGAAAGGGGGCGGCCTGCGCTTGGCGGGCCGCCCCGGTGTCGAGCTAGTTCACGCGCTGGCGCGAAGCCTCGATATCCTCGAGAAAGCCATCGAGGATGTCCTTGCCGCTGTCGCCGGTCATGTCGATGAACTTCGCCTGGACCTGCTTGGCCGCCTCACGGAAGGGCTCGCGCTGCTCGTCGCTCAGCACGTTCACCGTCATCGAGGGCTTGGCCTCAAGGATCTTCGCCTCGGCTTCCTCCTGCAGGCCCTTCTGGTACTCGATGATGTGCGCGTAGGCCGCATCCGCGGCATCCGAGACGAGCTGCTTGTCGTCGTCCGAGAGGCTCTCGTAGAAGTCGAGGTTGGCGGCCACGGCGGTGGTGAAGTTGTTGTGGCCGGTATAGGTGATGTAGTCGGTCACCTCGTACATGTTCGTCGACTCGACGAAGAACATCGGGTTTTCCTGGCCCTGGATCATGTTCAGCTGCAGCGAGCCGAAGACCTCCCCCCACGGCAGCGGCGTCGGCGTGGCGCCGAAGGCGTCATAGGTCTCGACCAGCAGCGGCGTGGTCATGACGCGGAACTTCACGCCCTCCAGGTCGGCCGGGCTGGCGACCGGCTTCTTGGTGGTCATCACCACCTCGCCTTCCGGGAACATGTCGATCAGCTTCAGGCTCTTCTCCTCATAGAGGCTGGCCAGCTTGTCGTTGATCGTTGGCGAGGTGGCGTAGAAGTCGGCCAGCACCGCGGAATCCTCCGGCAACACATAGGGCAGCAGGAAGACCTGCAGTTCGGGGATCAGGCTGCCGGTGAAGCCCGGCGAGGCATCGACGAACTGGATGGCGCCGAGCTGCGCCAGCTCGGTGGTGTCGGCCGACTCGCCGAGGGTGCCGAAGGGGAAGATCTGCACCTCGTGGTCCGAGTTCGCCTCGATGTGCTCCTTGAACTTGGTGGCATATACGCCCTGGACCTCGTGCAGGGCCTCCTCGATGGCGTACTTCCAGGTATCTGCCGAAGCGGTGCCCGTGAAGGCCATAAGCGCCGCAGCGGCGGCAGTCGCTGTCGCGAATTTCTTGATCACCTTGCTCTCCCTGTCTCGTTCCGAGTTCAGATTATTTTCAGTCGCGGTGCAGTAACGACACGCACCAACATCACCGCGAAAAGCACCGCGGCGAAATGTAGAACAGAAAGTTAAGGATGGCCCAGGTTACGGAAAGAAGTCCATAAACGATGCCTCGGATTATGCGCCGCTATCCTGATGATTGTTCTACGGAAGGAAGGATTATCCGTAAATTCTTCGGATCTATTTCAAGAAGCACGCAAAGAAGCTGCAACTCTATATTATCGATGCGCGAGAGACGATGGAGTCTCCGCCCAAGCAGGTCCGACCCTAGAGCTTGATGGCCGGGGCCGTCGGCGTGTGGGTCAGCACCTCGGCGCGCTCTTCGCCGAGCAGTACCGTGTCGGAGACGAAGTAGTCGCCCCGGCCCGTGCCCATCAGCCAGGAGAGGATGTGGAAGGTCATGCCGGCGGTGAGTTCCAGCGCGCTGTCCGCGCGCAGCCCCGTCACGCTGTTGCCGCCGGTCCAGCTGGGCGGAAATCCGATGCCGACGACGTAACCGCAGTGATGGCGGCGGTAGTGGCTGAGCCCCGCCCGGTCGACCACCGCCTGCCAGGCGGCGTAGACGTCGCGGGCCAGGGCGCCCGGCCGCAGGGCCACGAGCACGGCGGCAAAGGCTTCGTGGCAGAGCGCCGCCATCTCCGCCGTTCCTTCCGGCAAGCGGCCGACATGCACCAGGCGGCCAAGCGGCGCATGGTAGCGGCCGACACAGCCGGACAGCTCGAGGAAGACGGCATCGCCCTCTTCCAAGGCTGTATCGCCCCAGGTCGTATGCTCTTCGCCCAGGCGGCGGGTCGAGCGGATGAAGGGACCGAAGCCCGGAAAGGTCCCGCCGGCCTCGATCATGGCCTGGTGGCAGGCGGCGGCGACCTGACGCTCCGACGCGCCGGGCCGCACCGCCGCGATGGCCGCCGCCATGGCCGCATCGGAAACCTGCGCCGCGGCCCGCATGCAGGCCTGCTCCACAGGGCTCTTGGCGAGGCGCAGCCGGTCGATCAGGCCGCTGACATCGTGCCACCGCGCCTGCGGCAGCGCCCGCGCCAGCGCCTTGGCGAGGCCGTCCGACAGACCGGACGACCACTGCTCCGTCCCGATGTCGCCGGGCACCAGGCCGCAGCTCTGCAAGACGCGCGCGGCGGCAACGGCCGCGGTCTCATGGTCGCCATGGCCTTCGAAGCGCGCATTGCGGACCTGATGGGCCACCGTGACCCGCTCCATGAGGCGGGTGACCAGAACCATCTCATCCAGGCGCGGGACGATCAGGATGTGGGGCGCAAAGTAGCCCCAGTGGTCGAGGCCGGTCAGGTAGAAGATGTTCTCCGGCGTGGACACGAGCGCGACGTCCAGCCCGCGCTCGCCCATGACGGCGCGCACGGCGGCGAGCCGCGCATCGTACTCCCGGCCCGGGGTCACGAGATCTTCGCTCATGCGCCTGCCCTCTGAGGATTCCTCGACGGCGGGTGAAGCCCCTCCGTTGTATACATCTTATGAGAATAGCGGCAAGCATAGGGCTGTAATCAAGGGTTTTGATCGGAAGTACAGCAACGTTGTACACGTTTTATTGCAGTGGGATTGGAGTTCTGCCAAACTGCAGGTTCTTGATCGAAGGGTTGGTCCGCATCTGCGCCAGGCCGGCAGCGGGGACTTCCGGCCGCGGCGTGCAGAAATCACAAGATCCCAAAGAGACAAGCCCCCCATAAGAGAAACGACAGGGAGACGACAATGATCACAGGAGTTGGGATTAGCCGCCGCTTGGCCATGCTGGCCGCCGTCGGTTTCACGAGTTTGATCGTCACCGGTGCCGCACTGGCACAGTCGACGCTGGAGAAAGCGCGCGAAGCCGGCTTCATCCGGATCGGATTTGCCAACGAGGCGCCTTACGGCTTTGCCACCCCCGACGGCCAGCTGACCGGAGAGGCGCCGGAAGTGGCAAAGGCCGTACTCGCCAAGCTGGGCATCTCCGAGGTCGACGGCGTACTGACCGAGTTCGGCTCCCTGATTCCGGGGCTCAAGGCCGGTCGCTTCGACATCATCGCCGCCGGCATGTTCATCACCCCCGCGCGCTGTCAGGAAGTCGCCTTCTCCGAGCCCTCCTACGGCATCGGCCAGGCATTCCTGGTGAAGGAAGGCAATCCGCAGAACATCGCCGACTACGCCACCATTGCCGGCAACGACAACTTGAAGCTGGCGGTGATGGCCGGAGCGGTCGAAGTCGGTTACGCCAAGAAGGCCGGCGTCGGCATGAGCCAGCTGGTGGTCCTGCCCGACCAGTCGAGCCTGGTGAAGGCGGTGCAGGCCGACCGCGCCAACGCGGCCGCCCTGACCGCGCTCTCCATCGCCGACATGGCCTCCAAGAACAACGGCGTGGAATCGACCACTCCCTTCGGCGAAGTGGCCGGGGAATCGGTCAAGGGCCATGGCGGCTTTGCCTTCCGCAAGGAAGACCAGGAGCTCTACGAAGCCTTCAACGCGGAACTGAAGACCTTCATCGGCTCCGCAGAGCACATCGCTCTGGTGACGCCCCACGGCTTCGGCGAGGGCTACCTTCCCAACATGACCACCGCCGAACTCTGCTCCGGCAAGTAAGGCTGCAACGGATCGTGGCCGGCCCTCCCCGGGGCCGGCCGGACCGGCTCCTTGAGGCAAGGAGGTCTGACGCGCATGCAGACCAGGGGCATCATCGCCGTCTGCGTCATCCTGAGCTTTACCGCCGGCCTGGCCGTCGCCAGCTTCGCGTCCTTCCGCGAGTTCCTGCCGGGGCTGCTCGAAGGCGCCCGCCTCACCGTTCTGATCACCGTCTTGGGCTGCGCCCTTGCCGTCGTTATGGCCTTCGTCGCGGCGCTCACCCGGATGTACGGCCCGCCGCCCCTGCGCTGGCTGGCGATCAGCTACATTGAACTGTTTCGCGGCACCTCGGCGCTGGTGCAGTTGTTCTGGCTGTTCTTCGTGCTGCCGCATTTCGGTATCACGCTGGAGCCGCTCACCGTCGCGGTGGTGGCGCTCGGCCTCAATGTCGGCGCCTACGGGGCGGAGGTCGTGCGCGGTGCCGTGAACGCCGTCCCGCGCGGCCAGTGGGAGGCCACCATCGCCCTCAACATGAGCCGCAGCGAGGCCCTGAAGCGGGTCATCCTGCCGCAGGCGGTGCTGGCGATGATCCCGCCCTGGGGCAACCTCTTCATCGAGCTGATGAAGGCGACGGCCCTGGTTTCGCTCATCACCATCTCCGACCTGGCCTTCAAGGCCTCGCAGATGAACCAGACGACCTATCGCACGCTGGAGATCTTCTCGATCGTCCTGGTCTTCTACCTCGCCATCGCGTCGCTGATCACCATCGGCATGCGCACGCTGGAGCGCCTGGCCGCACGCGGCCTGGCACGCGGGAGATCCTCCTGATGTTCTGGGACTGGTCCTACACCTGGGAGATCGTGCCGATCCTGGCCGAGGCCTCGATCGTCACCATCGAGGCGACGATCCTCGGCTTCATCCTCGCCGCCGTGATCGGCCTGCTGCTGGCGATCCTGCGCATGTCGACGAGGCCCTGGGTGTCGCTGCCGACCGCGGGCGTCATCGAGTTCATCCGCTCGACCCCGCTGCTGATCCAGATCTTCTTCATCTTCTTCGTGCTGCCGGAATTCGGCCTGACGCTCGGCGCCATGACCGCCGGCGTCCTGGCCCTCGGCCTCCACTACGGCAGCTACTGCTCCGAGGTCTACCGTGCCGGCCTGGAGAACGTGCCGCGCGGCCAGTGGGAGGCCTCGACCGCCCTCAACCTCAGCCCCTACCACACTTTCCGCGACATCATCATCCCCCAGGCCGTTCCGCCCGTGGTCCCGGCGCTCGGCAACTACTTCGTGGCGCTCTTCAAGGAAACGCCGCTGCTCTCCGCCATCGCCGTACTGGAACTGATGCAAACCGCCAAGATCCTCGGTTCCGAGACCTTCCGCTATACCGAGCCGATCACCCTGGTCGGCCTCTACTTTCTGGTCTTCAGCCTGGTGGCCGCCGCCCTGGTCCGTCGGCTCGAATACTGGCTCAAGCAGCGCTGGAGGTGAGCAGATGAACGATCAGCCGATGGTGCATTTCGATTCGGTGGTGAAGAGCTATGGCCAGCTCGTCGTCCTCGACGACCTCAACCTCAAGGTTGCGGCGGGCGAGAAGGTCGCCGTCATCGGTCCGTCCGGTTCGGGCAAGACCACGGTGCTGCGCATGCTGATGACGCTGGAGCGCATCAACGGCGGCGTCATCTACGTGGACGGCGAGCCGCTGACGCACATGCCGCGCAACGGCCAGCTGGTGCCGGCGGACAACCGCCATCTGAGACGCATGCGCGCCAAGATCGGCATGGTCTTCCAGCACTTCAATCTCTTCCCCCACATGACCGCGCTGAAGAACTGCATGGAGGCGCCGGTCACCGTGCTGAAGCTACCCAAGGCGGAGGCCGAGGAGCGCGCGCGCGGACTGCTTGAGATGGTCGGCCTCGGCGACAAGCTGAATCACTATCCTGCCCAGCTGTCGGGCGGCCAGCAACAGCGGGTCGCCATAGCCCGGGCGCTCGCCATGCGGCCGAAGATCATGCTGTTCGACGAGGTGACCTCGGCGCTCGACCCGGAGCTCGTGGGGGAAGTCCTGAACGTGATCCGCAAGCTGGGCTCGGAATTCGACCTCACCATGCTGATGGTCACCCACCAGATGGGCTTCGCCAAGGAATTCGCCGATCGCGTCTGCTTCTTCTACGGCGGCAGGATCGCCGAGGAAGGCCGCCCGGACGATCTGTTCAACGCACCCAAGAACGAACGTACCCGGCAATTCCTCAGCGCCGTGCTCGAGGCCTCATGACTCTTCGTCCCGACGTCGGGCGCAGGCGCAGGACGCCGGCGCAGGCGCGCTTCGAGCGCATCTACCATGCGCTGCGCGACCGCATCAGCCTGCTGCAGTACCCGCCCGGCTCGCGGCTCTCCGAGGAGGAGATCGCGCAGGAATTCGAGGTCAGCCGGACGCCGGTGCGCCGGGTGCTGGCGCGCCTCGAGTCGGAGGGGCTGGTCGAGTCGCGCCACGGCGTCGGCACCATCGTCACCAGCGTCGACATCGGACAGCTGGAACAGGTCTTCCAGCTCCGTATGGAGCTCGCCGTCCTCATCGGCCGCCTGTCGCCCCGGCCGCGCAGCGAGGCGGATCTGGCGCGGATCGAGGCGCTGCTCCGCCGCAGCGAGGCCTTCGCCGGGAAGACGCCCCTCGATGCCGATGCCTTTGCCCTGCTGAACGCGGATTTCTTCTACGAGCTCTCGGCCATGACCGGCAACGCCCCCTTGAAGGCGATCAGCGAGCGGCTCTACTTCCAGACCTTCCGCATCTGGCTGCAGTCGGTGCCGCGCCTGAACCTGAAGGACGAGGTGGTCATCTTCCAGCGCGAAATGGCGGATATCCTAGAGGCGATGCGCATCGGCGACCTCGAGGCGGTCGGCCACATCAGGCGCAGCCACATTTCCATGAGCTTCATGCGCATCAAGGCCTACGCCCGAGGCCCCGACGCGACCTGACGGCCAAAAAAAACGGACCTATAGCCCAAACAAAGCAGTGGATGCGGCCCAATCACTATATCTCGTAGGTCGGAAGGGTTGCTCTGCTCGCCGGCCTAACTCCGTGAGGCCCTCGGCGCGCAACTGCTCCACAACCGCTCCACAACCGCTCCAAAAGCGCGACTGACAGGTTTCAGCGTACTAGCAGAAACAAGCCAGCGTCTTGTGCGGAATTGTGCGCCCCGACCTTTACCCTGCGGCAAACCTGAGGTTTAATGCTGCACGACTGAAGCAACCGAATATTTCGGAAAAGGACCGATCATGACCGAGGTGGGGAGGACGCTACCGCAGACAGTGATCGCGGTCCTATGTGTCGCCCTGGTCCTTGTGGGCTGCGCCGGGCCGTCGCAGCAGACCCCATCGGCTTCAGACGATTGGCAGGCCAAGGTAGCGCGCTACGGCTATTCGAATCTGGTCAATGGACAGCACATGGTCTCCCGCTTCTGTCTGAGAGGCGGTCCGTTCGATGCCAATCCGGAGCCGAGTTCCGGGCCCTACGGCTTTGTCCGTGTCGATGCCTTGGACCTCCAATGGCGGCCGGAACGCAAAGTCAGAGTGCACGACGTCGCAACCGGCGAAAGCGGCTGGTGGCGGATTCTGTTCGACATTGGCGAAGCTGAGACCCATGCCTTTTTCATCAATCCTCGCCTGCGTATGGCAAGCTGCGGCGAGCGGGGCCTGGAAAATCTGCGGGGAGAGTTCCGGCCCGATAACCGACCGCTGGTCGGCAATTCACTGGCCAACGCTGTCTACAACATCAGGCCCGGTACCTATGTCCAGGATGTCTCTGATCAGCCTGACGACGTGATTTGCGGCCTAGCCGTATCGCTGCGCCTTGGTATCTGGGAGTCGGCGGCCGGCTACAGCGCCTATGTCACCGAAGCCGAAAGGCGGGGTTTCACGCCGCAATCCTGCATCGCCCTCGTTCGTGATGGAGATTCTTAGACTGCGCCCTGGCAGCGGATGCAATCATCCGAGTTCCCTTCTCAGTTGCGCGCGCATCACTCCATATTCCAGGATTCGGGCTTGCCCCCCGGCACCAAGGCCAAATCATCGGCAGTTCGATACGTTATCCGCGGCGCACACCGGTCCGGATAGCGTAGCCAGAAAGCCCTCCTGACGTCATCATCCGGCTCAGCGGCGACTATCTCGCGAACACCCTCCTCGCACCGGCCTTTGAACTGAACCCATCCACAGCCGGGCAGGTTGTAGTAGCGGTCTCTCCGAACGGCGGTCTGGCGCCGTCGCTCCTCTACAGAACAGATCCCACCCACATCTGAGCGTCGCAGTTCACTACCGGGCGCCCGACGAGAGATCTTCTTCAACTGGTCTTTGAAGGACAGCTTGTCGAAGCCGAGGAGCTTTCCATCATCAGCCAGTACGGCATCACGCTGATTCCCCCGAAAGACCGCCTCATCGAGATAGCGATGGATGTGCTGCTTGCCTACCTGGCGAAAGATGCCGATCAGCGCACGCTCAAGCACGGAACCAAAGGCTTCTGCCGTATTCGAGTGCACGACCTCATCCAGATCATCGTCATGTCGAGCGAACTCTTTCTTCGAGTGGACGACGAAACGATGATCGGAGAAGTCTTGGCCGATCTTCGCATAGCCACCGGCGGCGTCCGACATGATGCGGGCATCGGGGCTGACGACACGGCCGGCGAAGTCCCGAAGGTTCGCTTCGGAATCGTTCTCCAACAGGACGGCCCGGACGGGATCGAGCCGCTGTGCGGCGATGCCGATGAGCTGCTTTTTCGTTCCCTTGCCTCGCTTGTGCTTGACGCCCTTCTTGAACCGCGGGGCGCCACCGCAGAGCTTGTCGTCGAGCTCGACTGTGCCGGTCAGCAACTGGCCGAACTCGTGCCGTTGCGACAGCAAGAGGTGCACGGCATGGCAGATCTTCCAAGCCGACTTTTGGGAGATGCCGAGCCACGAGGCCATTACGACCGAGGACACGCCTTTGCTCGATTCGAGCATCAGATAGATGCCCTGGATCCATTTCCACAGCGGCAACTTGGTCGCGTGGAGGGGTGTTTTTGTCGTCACGGTGAATTGTCGACGACACTCCGGCTCAGCGCACTGGTAGAGACCGGGACGCGCTGTCCGGCCATGAATCGGTGAACTGCGAAAGCTTCCACAATGGGGGCAGAAACGACCCTCCGGCCAGATCACCTCCTCAAGGAAACGCCGGCAAGCATCTTCATCCGGGAACATTTCCCGGAGTTCATCGATGGACAGCCGTCGCTCCGGCCGCCACCGTGCCGGCGCCTGCATGTCGTCGATCGTGTCCAGCAAGATGCAGAAAACCTCGGAATAGAGGAGCCCACTACATCTTGTGGCAGAAAGATTTCGGCCAATTTAAGAAACGGAGTTAACAGGCCCAATAGAATCAGGGCCTTAGCTGCGCCAAGTCCGTGCTGCTTTCTTTGAGTTATAAGTCCGAAAAAAAACGGCACCGTGCTTCGGGGGGCGAAGCGCGGTGCCGTGCAGGGAAGCTCTTTGGCGGGGCCTCCGCGGGGCCTGCCTTTCCTGGGAAGGGGCGGCCGCCGCGTCGGCCCGGGGTATCCCGGCGTCTCAGCGCGTCCAGAACGGCTTGCGGGCCATGTCCTCGACGGCGCTGCGGGAGAGGCCCATGTCGTGCAGCTGATGCTCGTTGAGCTGCAGCAGGTGGGCGCGCTCGTCGGCCTGGTGCTGCCAGGCGGCCAGCCTGTCGATCAGCACCGCCAGGGCCCGCAGCAAGCCGCCAAGGAGACCGCCGGAAAGCTCGGAAGCGCTTGGCGCGACCATCGGAGTTTTGCGGAAAGCAGCGTGTTGCATCTTAGTGTTCCTTATCTGATGCCGGCCTCGGGGCGGCCGGCAGCGGCCTGGCCCTCTGACGGTAAGGCCCTGGTTTTTCGGCTTGCAGCCAATGTGTTACCTGTAGAGGTATTGCCAATTGCCGGAACCGGCAAACGATGATATTTCATGCTTCAGATAAGTTATTTTGATTCGAAACATGGCCCGGAAACTGCCGCCCCTGAACGCCCTGAGGGCCTTTGAGTCCGCCGCCCGCAACCTTTCCTTCACCAAGGCGGCGGCGGAACTGCACGTCACCCAGGCGGCCATCAGCCACCAGGTGAAGACTCTGGAGGAGCACCTCGGCCTCAGCCTGTTCCGCCGGCTGAACCGCCGCCTGGTGCTGACCGAGGCGGGACAGCTCTACCTGCCGGTGCTGCGCGACGCCTTCGACGCCGTCGCCGGCGGCACCGCCCGGCTCTACCAGGACCGCGACAGCGGGCCGCTGCACATCAGCGTGCTGCCCTCCTTCGCCGCCAAATGGCTGCTGCCGCGCATGTCGCGCTTCCGCGACCGTCATCCCGAAATCGACGTCATGGTCTCGGCCAACAACAAGCTGATCGACTTTGCCGAGGGTACCTTCGAGTTGGCGATCCGTTACGGTGAGGGGAACTATCCGGGCCTGCGCACCGATCCGCTGCTCTGCGACGAAGTCTTCCCGGTGTGCAGCCCGAAGCTGATGCAGGGCCCGCATCCGCTGAAAGTGCCCGCCGACCTGAAAAATCACACCCTGCTGCACGACGAGATCTCGCGGCAGGACGAGAGCCCGGACTGGCGCAGCTGGCTGCAGGCCGCCGGCGTCGAGGGGGTCGACTGGCGGCGCGGGCCGGGCTTCAGCGACTCCTCCATGGTCATCGAGGCGGCTGCGGCCGGCCAGGGCGTCGCCCTCGGCCATCGCTGGCTGGCCGCCGCCGACCTGGAGAGCGGGCGCGTCGTCATGCCCTTCGGCCCGGTGATCCCCTCGAAGTTCTCATACTATCTGGTGTCGCCGCCGGCCGCCGCCGAGCACCGCCGGGTGCGGCTGTTCCGCGGTTGGCTGATGGAAGAGGCCAAGGGGACTGGCGCCGAAGCGGTCCCTCTGTCATCCTAGTCGCGGCTCTGCTATCAAGAGAGTCCTCCCTGGATCCCAGCATCCAACACCTGGAGTAATTCTTCGCGTGTCCGCCACCCTGAATGCCGACTCCCCGGCCATCAGGCCAGAATCCCGTGCCATGATCGAACGGCTGATCGCCTTCGACACCACCAGTCGCAATTCGAACCTGGAGTTGATCCACTACGTCCGCGACTATCTCGCAGACCTGGGGGTGAGCTCCCAACTGGTGCACGACGACGACGGCCGCAAAGCCAACCTCTACGCCACCCTGGGCCCGACCGACCGGCCAGGCATCGCGCTGTCGGGCCACACCGACGTGGTGCCGATCGACAGCCAGGACTGGACCCGTGACCCATGGTTGGTGAGCGAACATGACGGCCGCCTCTACGGCCGCGGCACCTGCGACATGAAGTCCTTCGTCGCCGTCGCCCTGGCCCATGCGCCGCGCTTCCTGGCGGCCGGCCTCGCCACCCCGGTGCACCTCTGCTTCTCCTACGACGAGGAAGTCGGCTGCAAGGGCGTGCCGAGCCTGCTCGACTTCCTCGCCGCTCAGCCGGTGAAGCCGGCCATGTGCGTGGTCGGCGAGCCGACCGGGATGAAGGTGATCACCGGCCACAAGGGCAAGTCCTCGGTATGCTGCCATGTGCGCGGCAAGGAAGCCCACTCCTCCCTCGCCCCTTACGGCGTGAACGCGGTGAACGCCGCCGCGCGGGTCGTCGCCTATCTCGCCGACATGGCCGCGCGCAAGGCCGCCGAGGGGCCCTTTGACACCGATTTCGACGTGCCCTACACGACGGTGCACACCGGCACCATCGAAGGCGGCACCCAGCTGAACATCGTGCCCGGCCACTGCCGCTTCGAATTCGAATTCCGCTACCTGCCGCAGGACCAGCCGCAGGCGCTGCTCGACG
This sequence comes from uncultured Pelagibius sp., assembly GCA_964472095.1. GTDB lineage: Bacteria > Pseudomonadota > Alphaproteobacteria > Kiloniellales > Kiloniellaceae > Pelagibius. The sequence goes on along the minus strand of CAYYIV010000027.1, from coordinate 35,531 downwards.
AGGTGAAGCGCTACGCCGAACGGGAGCTGGCCCCGGCCATGCGCGCCATCGATCCGGCCAGCGGCTTTGCCTGGGAGGAGATCGCCGGCTTCCCCGGCCTCAATCTCGCGCCCGGGGCGGAAGTCATCGAGGTGGCCAAGGCGCTCTCCGGCGGCAACGCCACCGGCAAGGTCGCCTTCGGCACCGAGGCCGGCCTCTTCGACCAGCACGGCATTCCTACCGTGGTCTGCGGGCCCGGCTCGATCGACCAGGCGCACAAGCCCGACGAGTTCATCGCCCTGGAACAGGTCGCACTCTGCGAGCGATTCATGGACCGCCTGGAGGAACGCCTCCGTGCCTGAGACGGCGGGCAGCGACACGAAGACTCCACAGCCTGTCGAGGCCGTGGTTTTTGATCTCGGTGGCGTGCTGATCGACTGGAATCCCCGCCACCTCTACAGCAAGCTCTTCGACGAGGCGGCCGAGATGGAGCGGTTCCTGGCGGAGGTCTGCTCCCCGGAGTGGAACGAGCAGGCCGACGCGGGCCGCCCGACCGCTGAGATCACCGCCGAGCTCTGCCACCGCCATCCCGACAAGCGGTCCCTGATCGAGAGCTACTACGCGCGCTTCTCGGAGATGATGAAGGGCGCCATCGACGGCACCGAGGCGGTGGTCGAAAGCCTGCACGGCCACGGCCTGCCGCTCTATGTGCTGTCCAACTTCTCCGCCGAGACCTTCCCCCTCGCCCGCCAGCGCTTCGGTTTCTTCGAGCGGTTTTCCGGCATGGTGATCTCCGGCGCCGAAGGCATGAAGAAGCCCGACCGGCGCATCTTCGACCTGCTGATCGAGCGCTTTTCCCTGACCCCCGCTCGGACCCTCTTCGTCGACGACCGCGACGACAATGCCCTGGCTGCCCGCGAGGCAGGCTGGCAGGCGATCCGCTTCACCTCGGCCGAGCAGCTCGACGCAGACCTCCGCGCCCTCGGCCTTCTTCCGTCCGGTTCCCCGACAGACTGAAAGCGCGCAATGGATAACCTGCTGTCGCCCGCCCTGGAACTCATGCCTCCGGATATCTCCGCCTGGTGCCAGGGCAGCGACGGCCCGGACTACGTGCAGAGCTTCGACTCCGGCCGGCCCGGGCCGAGCGTCGTCGTCAGCGCCCTGGTGCACGGCAACGAGCTCTGCGGGGCCATCGCCCTCGACCGCCTGCTGCGCAACCGCCTGCGGCCGGAAGCCGGGCGCATCGCGCTGGCCTTCGTCAACGTCGCCGCCTTCGACCGGTTCACTCACGCCGCCCCGCACGCCACCCGCTTCCTCGACGAAGACTTCAACCGCCTCTGGGCACCCGACATCCTCGACGGGCCGCGCCAGTCGCGGGAACTGGCGCGGGCGCGTTGCCTGCGTCCGCTGTTCGATGCCGCCGACTTCCTGCTCGACATCCATTCGATGAGCACCACCACCGAGCCGCTGATCCTGGCCGGCCCGACCGACAAGGGCCTTGAGCTGGCGGTGGCGCTCGGCCGGCCGGCAACGGTCGTGCGCGACGCCGGCCATGCTTCCGGGCTGCGCCTGCGCGACTACGGCGGCTTCGCCGATCCGCGCTCCCCGCGCAACGCTCTGCTGGTCGAGTGCGGCCAGCACTTCGCCCCGGCCAGCGCCGAGGTCGCCTACGACGTCACCCTGCGCTTCCTGGCCGCGGTCGGCAGCATCTCGGCGTCGACGGCAACCTTCCACGGCAACCTTCAGGCGCCACAGGCAGGCCGGGTCATCGAGGTGACCGAGCGGGTCACCGCCACCAGCGACCGCTTCGTTTTCGTGCAGCCGTTCCGCGGCATGGACGTGGTGCCCAGGGCCGGTAGCGTCATCGCCCTCGACGACGGCCGGCGGGTCGTCACCCCCTACGACGACTGCGTGCTGATCATGCCGGTGGAGCGGCCGCAGGCCGGCACCACGGCGGTGCGCCTCGGCCGGGAGGCCTCGTGATGGCGAAACACCCCAAGACCCCCGCGCCGCCGCTGCACAAGATCCTGCTGGCCCTGGTCATCGGCACCGCCGGCGGCTTTGCCGCCGACTTTTTCAACGTCCCCCTGGCCTGGATGCTGGGCGCCATGATCTCGACCACGGTGGCCGCCATCTGCGGCCTGCCGGTCGCCCTGCCTGTGGTCTTCCGCACTGCCATGATCGGCGTGCTCGGCGTCATGCTGGGCAGCGGCTTCGCGCCGGAAATCCTCGACCGCATCGGCGACTGGACGATCTCGCTGGTCGGCCTCGCCGTCTACACCCTGGCGGTCACCGGGGTGGTCACCTACTTCCTGCGCCGCTTCTGCGGCTACGACCCGATCACCGCCTACTTCTCGGCGGCGCCCGGCGGCCTGTCGGAGATGGTGGTAGTCGGCAGCCAGTTCGGCGGCGACGAGCGCATCATCTCGCTGACCCACACCTCGCGCATCCTGCTGGTGGTGCTGGCGCTGCCCTTCCTCATGCAGATCATCTTCGGCTACACGCCGGGCCCGCGACCGGCCGCCGGCATCCCGCTTGCCGAAGCCAACGGCTTCGACATGCTGGTGCTCGCCTTCTGCGGCATTGCCGGCTTCGTACTGGCCCGCCTGGCGCGCCTGCCGGCCGCCGCCATCCTCGGCCCCATGCTGTTTTCCGCCGCCCTCCACATGGGCGGAGTCACCGACGCCAAGCCGCCGGTCGAGCTGGTCGCCGCCGCGCAGGTGGTGGTCGGCACCACCATCGGCTGCCGTTTCGCCGGCGTGAAGATGGCACTGGTGGCACGCACCATCGTCGCCTCCTTCGGCAGCACGGTGATCCTGGTGGCCTCCGGCCTGCTGTTCGCCGTGATGCTGCACCCGCTGACCGGCCTGCCGACCATCGGCCTCTTCCTCGCCTTCGCGCCCGGCGGCGTCGCCGAGATGAGCCTGATCGCCCTCGCCCTGTCGCTCGACGCGGCCCTGGTCGCCACGCACCACATTGTGCGCATCTTCCTCATCGTGGTGTTCACGCCGATGCTGTTCCGCCTGCTGCCGGCGCAGGTCGTCGGCCGCCGCCAGTTGCCCGCCCCCGGCGAGGATTAGCGGCAAGGCCCGGGAACGCCTGTTGGCTCTCGGCGAGAGACAAGGCGGTCCTACGCGAACTTCGCGGTGATGCCGCCGTCGACCACCAGCTCGGTGCCGGTGATGTACTTCGCCTCGTCGGAGGCGAGGAACAGCGCCGCGTAGGCGACGTCCCAGGCGTCGCCCATCTTGCCGGTCGGGCACTGGGCGTCGCGCTTGCGGATCATCTCCTCAACGTCGCCGGCGGCATAGGCGCCCTTCAGCGGCTCGACGATCATCGGCGTGTTCATCAGGCCCGGCAGGACGGCATTGGCGCGGATGCCCTTCTTCGCATACTGCAGCGCCACCGAGCGGGTGAAGGGGACGACCGCTCCCTTGCTGGTCGAATAGGAGATATAGGGCACGCCGGTATCGCGGATGCCGGCGATGGAGGCGATGTTCACGATGGCGCCGCCGCCCTGGCGCTCCATCACCGGCAGCACGTGCTTGCAGGTGAGGAACATGGATTTCAGGTTCACGTCGATGACGCGGTCCCAGCTCGCCTCGCTGGCCTCCACCGGACCGCCGACCTCGAGGATGCCGACGTTGTTGTCGAGCACGTCGATGCGGCCGTAGGCCTCCAGGCAGCGCGCCACCATGGCCTCGACCTCGGCCGCCTTGGAAACGTCGGCGCGAAAGGCCTCGGCGCTGCCGCCCTCGCCACGGATGACGGCGACGGTCTCCTCCGCCGCCGCGAGGTTGATGTCGACGCAGAAGACGCTGGCACCCTCGCGGGCGAACAGCACGGCGGTCGCCTTGCCGTTGCCCCAGCCGGGCCCTGAGGAGCCCGCGCCCACCACCATCGCCACCTTGTCCGCCAGTCTTCCGGCCATCGGCTTGCCTCCCCTGTTTGCGGTCGCCCCTTCATAGAAGAAGCCGGCAGCGGATTGAAGAAGCGATTGCCGGAGCGGCAGGAGGGTTGCCCCGCGGACCGCTTTCAGGGGTGGAGAAGAAAGCGGCCCGCGGGGCGTATGGCAGACCGGGTGGAAGGCGTGGGAGAGCCCGTATCGGTCCGCCAACCTTGTCGGGGCTGGGAATCAGCCCTGGAGGCGGTAGTAGGTGCAGCGGTACTGGATGCGGAAGCGGCCGTCGTCGGCATTGACCGTCTGCTTGACCACGTCCAGGCCGACGGTATAGCCGTCGCCCGGCTCCGGGCACTGGATGACCGGCGACTGGCAGGTCATGTACTGCAGGTGGCCGTAGGTGTCGTGCGTCAGCTGCACCTGATTCCAGCCCGGCAGGCACTGGGTCGGCTTGGCCTGGAATCCGCTCGGCCCGGCCGGCCTGGTCGGCTTCGGCGGAGTCGGCGTCGGGATGCCTTCGTCGGGGCCGACATTGGGCTGCGGCGCGAGGGTGGTGGTGCCGCGCTGCACCTGGGCATCGGCGCCCGGCGCCAAGGCAAGGGCAAGAACCGCTGCAGCGGCCAGCAGGGAAAGCTTACGTTTCATCTCGGTCTCCAAAGATCGGTTAGGTCGCAGCGCCGGACGAGCGCCATTGTTCGTACTGCACGTCAGTCGGCGCCCGGGCTCAGGCGGTTCAATCTCATCCGCAGCCCGCCGTGGCTTCGAAAACGTTGCTTGGCGAATGGTTAATCTCAGGAGGTCGCCAACGGCCTGTCGTGGCTGTAGGCGCTGCGGATCATCAGGGCCGAGAGGTCGCCGTAAGCCTTGGTCCAGGCGGCCCGGGTCGCCGGCGTGAAGGCGTCGCCGACGATCTCGGCGAGCATTTCCATGAGGGCTGCCCCGACCATCGGATAGTGGTGCGGCTTCACCCCGTAGGCCACGTGACGCAGCGCCAGGTCCTCCAGGACGGGGACCAGCCCCTCGATGTTCTGAATCTCGGCGACGATCAAGCCGAGTTTGCTCATCAGCTCCACGCCCTGCCGTTCCAGGTCGTTGACGAAGAGCTCGCGCGTCTGCGGCGCTTGCTCGAAGAGCAGCTCGTAGAAGCGGGCCGCCGCCTGCCGGCGGTCGCGGGACACGATCCGGAAGCTGTCCCGGATCAGATCCCTTTCATCACTGGTCAGTGCCACGGCTGAGAAGCCCCCCTTTGCGAAGGAGGCGGCGTCGCTGCCTCCGGGTCATGAAGTAGCCGAATGCGCTGCGCGCTTGAACCCGCGAAACCGCACAAGGAAAATGCAACGATGCATGATCTGAGTCTTTGGGGGGAGAGGGGCAGATGGACTGGGACAACCTGAAGGTGGCGCTGGCCGTCAGCCGCACCGGCTCGCTCACCCAGGCCGCGCAGGTTCTGGGCATCGACCAGTCGACCGCTGGCCGGCGGCTTTCGGCCCTGGAAGGGGACCTGGGGGTCATCCTCTTCGTGCGGTCGAAGACCGGCTTTTCCCTGACCGACGCCGGCGAGGCCGCCATCGAGCAGGCCCTCGAGGTGGAGCGCCGCATCGACCGCCTGAAGGATGCCGTGATCCCGCCCAAGGAAGGGCCGGTCGGCGTCGTGCGCCTGCTCGGCAACGCCTGGACCCTGGACCGGCTGGCGCGGACGGCGATGGCCCCCTTCCTCGCCGCTCACCCGCGCCTCGACCTGCGCATCGTCACCCTGACGCCGCGCAGTCCTCTGCGGGGCGAAGCCTCCCTCTCCCTTTGGTTCGAGGCCGAGCCGCGGGAGAGCGAGTTCGCCATCCGGCTCGGCGAGGTTCCCTACGCCGTCTACCGGTTGCGCGAGGCCACCCCCGAGGGCCTGGGCTGGGTCTCCTTTTACGACGAGGACGCGGCGACGCCGGCGATCGCCCGGGCCCACAAGCGCCTGCGCGCCCGGGAGGAGCCGCTGCGGCTGACCGCCACCGACGCCGCCATCATGCATTCCGCGGTGCGCGAAGGCATCGGGCAGGGCCTGCTGCCCATGTGTCTTGCCGAGGAGGATGAGCAGCTGGTCCGGGTCCAGGCGGGCGCACCGGAGTTCGTGCGGACGCTGCACCTCCACGCCCACCCGGATACCGTCGAGACCCAGCGCATCCAGGCCACCATCCGCTGGCTGCGGGAAAGCTTCAAAACCGTGTTCCTGCCGCCGGAGGCCGCCCTCCAGCCCTCACAGCCCGGCGGCGGCGCCCTGCCCGGCCGGGCCGCCCAGAGGGAATCGCGGCTCGGCACTGGAGGGCCGCAGGGTAGCTGATGCAGGGAGGAGTGCCAGCGGGTTGCCTAACCCGCGCCCCCGGGGCATGAAGGAAGGCAGCCCTCAGGCACAGATGCCCGCTTGATGGAATTGGTAGACATACGGGACTTAAAATCCCGAGGCCGCAAGGCCGTGGCGGTTCGAGTCCGCCAGCGGGCACCATTGTCCCGTCCCCGCCGCAGGCGAACGACGGGAACCTATCTGAAAGCCCCGCGTTGGCTGCCTGTCAGAATCTGCAACAGGGAGACAGGCATGCGTCGGTTGGCAGCGGTGACGGTGGTGGTCGGTTCGATGTTTCTGGTGAGCGGCTGCGCGGCCCTGGTGGGCGGCGCTGTCGGCGCCGGCGGCACGGCCGGCGGCTACGAGGTACATCTCAGCAACGAGCGCGAGCGGGTTCAGAAGGCCTACGACGCCGGCCAGATGAGCAAGGAAGAGTACGACATCCGCCTCGACCAGATCCGACGCGACTCCGCCGTCCAGTAGCATACGAATCTGTCGTCACCCTGCCACGCCGGCTATGCTAAGCAGGGCGCATGGCCGCTGATCCCCCCGCCGATGCCGCCCGGCTTTTCGCCGGCGCGGCGGACTACTACCAACGCTATCGTCCGCGCTATCCCGACGCCCTCTTCGCCGATCTGGCGGAGCGCTGCGCCCTCGGCCGCGGCGCGCGGGTGCTCGATCTCGGCTGCGGGCCGGGCTTCCTCTCGGTGCCGCTGGCGCTCCTCGGCGCCGAGGTGATCGCCGTCGACCCGCAGCCGGAGATGCTGGCGGCGGGCCGCCAGGCGGCGGCCGAGCGCGGCTGCCGATCCATCACCTGGATCGAAGGCACCGCCGAGACTCTTGACCCGGAGATCGCGCCGCTCCGCTGCGCCACCTTCGGCCGCAGCTTCCACTGGATGCAGCGCGAGGCGGTTCTGGACTTCCTCGACGGGGTCATCGAGCCGGACGGCGCGGTGGTGCTGGTCGAAGAACAGCGCCCCGAGGGGATCGCCTGGCGCGAGGCGGTGCTCGACCACGTGCAGGCCTGGCACGGCGGCGCGAGTCCGGCGCAGGCGTTCAACACGCGCCGGCGCAGCGGTGTCGCCCACCAGGAGGTGCTGGCTGCCTCCCCTTTCAGCTGCCTGCAGACCCTCCGCTACCCGGTCACCCGCCGCTGGCCCGTCGACAGCGTGGTCGGCTACGTCTACTCGACCTCCGCCGGCAATCCGCAGGTGCTCGGCGACGGCGTCGACGCCTTCGAAGCGGGCCTGCGCGAGCGCCTGGCCGCCCTGCCCGGCGCACCCGACTTCACCGAGGAGGCCGAGGTGGTCGCCACCCTGGCGACCCGCCCTCCCCACGGCGCTAGCGGCGGCTGATCATCACCGTCAGGTGGCCGACGACGAGGCAGGCCAACAGGCTACCGCCGAGGATCAGCGGGTAGACGATGGCGTGCCAGGCGTCGCTGAAGTCGCGCAGGAAGAAAGGCAGCAGCGCGATGGCTCCGTAGGTCGCGCTGTAGCCCTGCTGATAGGGCGAGGCCGGCAGCAGTGCAAAGAGAAAGCCGGCTACGAGATGCAGGGGCACGATCACGTAGCCGGCATAGTGGATCGGATTCATCGCGGAGAGGTTCCTCGCAGTGGGCTTCCTACCTAGTTGGATTGCTTCAATGGCCGGCGCGGCAGGACGGTCTGCGGCGCGACCGCTCCCGGCAGTGCCGGCTGCAGGCGCAGGGCCTTGGGCGTGGTCGCCGGTGCCGCCGGCTGGCGCGGCTCGACGGCGAGGCCGCCTTGCCCGCCCTGCACCACCGGGTTCAGCTTCGGCGGCTTGCATTCGGACGCGTAGCTGCGGTCGACCGAGGCGACGATGGCGTTGTTGGCGTTGGTCGCCCTGAAAACAAAGCTCCGGGCGACTTTGATCGGCTCGTTGTTCCCCAGCTTCACAACGGTGCCCGACCAGATCGGGAAGTAACCGACAACCAGCTGCGTCTCGCCGGCATCGAGGTCGTAGGCCTGCGGCGGCGAGATCCAGAACGGCCCGCTCGCGGCAAGGAAGGCGGCATAGCCGGAGAAGTTGCCACGGCCTTCCACCTCGCCGACCAGCCGCAGGCGCTCCGGGCAGATCTGGCCGGCCACCATCACCTTGCCCTCTTCCTCGATGGACTTGATCGTCAGTTTCGGCGGATCGTTGCTGGTCAACGTAGAGGGGCCGCCCTCAACGCAGTCCATTTCGTAGTCGACCCATTTCGATTTGAAATCGTGGCTGGCGCCGATCATGCGCACCGAGCCGGTCTCCGGCCCCTCGCCGTTGGGAACGTTGTACCAGTGGGTGAAGGTCGCGGTCTTCGACGCGCCGGTGTTCACCGTCCAAAGCTGGCTTTCGTGGCCCGCCTTGTCCTTGTAGCGGAAGCTCACGTCGACGTTCAGGTGGTCGGTGGTGATCGTGCCGTCGAGGCGGATCTTGCAGACGCCGTTGAGGCCGGAAGTCTCGGTGATGGCGAGGCTCTTGCCCACCACCTTGGCCGGCGTCGTGGTGATATCGGTGCTGGCCTGCGGCACCGCAGCGCCCGCCCACTCCTTGCAGACGAGCTCGAGCTTGGCCGAGCCCTCCCAGCCCACGCCCTCGATGAAGAGGCCGCCCTGGCCGGCGCCGCTGGTGTCGACGGCGAAGGTGACCGGCACCGCCAGCGGCAGCATGCGGTCCTGGCCGAAGATCGCGGTGTTGCCTAGGCCCTGCGCGCGCAGGCCGTCGGCCATCTCGTTGCAGCGCGCCTTCACGTAGCCGGACCATAGGCCCGAGGGCACGATGAGCCGCTCGGTGCGGTCGACGCGGCGCGGCCGCTTGTTCCAGGCATAAGACTTCGCGGCGCCGTAGTGCGGGAACCACAGGATATCGCTGTGTTCGCCCCACAGGCCGATCTTCATGCTCCAGGATTTGACCCGGCCGACGGCCTCGGTGTCGACCACGATGCGCACGTCGGCCACCAGGTTGGCGAGGCCGTTGGTGCCTACGTAGTCGCTGCCGTTGCTGGTGACCTCGATCTGCGAACTGAGAATGTGAACGACAGTGGCGTCGGCGGTATCGGCCAGGGCCGGCGCCGGCGGCAGGGCGGCCGCGGCCAGCGCGGCGGCCAGGGTGGTGATTACAGAGCGGGGGGACAGGAAACGATGGATCTGCGGCAACATGATCATCCTCCTGGGTTGGGCGTTGAGATGATTCTCAACGGATCTTTCCCCATGGGTCGCCGGGCCGGCGGCCCGGGTTCAGCCTGGCGCTCTTCCGGACCGTGACAAAAAAGGGCGGCTGCCGGCTATTCCGGCAGCCGTCCAAGGGAGACTTTCCGTGGAAACGCCGCTACTCGAGAGCACCGGGGAATTTGACCCCCACGCCGCCCTGGGGTTGCTCTGGGGCCTTTGAACTAGCCGTTTTAGCAAGGAGGGAACCGGGCGGCCGCAGTCGCCGCCAGCGGCCGCCCGTCGACGTGGGCCGGACAGAAAACCTTTGCCGGCGGCCCTCTTGCCCCCCGGGCAGCGCTGCCGCCCGGTGACGCCCGTCAGTCGTGGGCGCAGGGCTGCGGCTTCAATCAGCTATCCGGCAGGGGGATGAAATCGTCGTCGCCCGGCACCCCGGCGAAACGGCCTTCGCGCCAGTCGGCCTTGGCCCGCTCGATGCGCTGCGGATCGGAGCTGACGAAGTTCCACCAGATGTGCCGCCTGCCCTCCAGCGGCGCCCCGCCCAGCAGCATGACGCGGCTGGGTTCGGAAGCGACGATCCGAGCCGCCGCCCCCGGCTTCACCACCGCCATGGTGGCGGGCCCGTAGCCAGCGCCGTCCAGCGTCACCCTGCCGGCGACCACATAGAAGGCGCGCTCGGCGTGCTCCTGCGGCAGGGCGAGGCTGACCCCTGCCCGCATCTCGGCGTGCAGATAGAAGAGGTCTGAGAACACCGCGACCGGCGCCGTCACGCCGTAGGCGCGCCCGGCGATGAGGCGCATCCACAGGCCGTCGTCCTCGATGACCGGCAGGGACTCGGCGGCGTGGTGGGTGAAGTCCGGCGCCGTCTCCTCTTCGTCCAGCGGCAGGGCGACCCAGGACTGCATGCCGTGCAGCGGCTTCACCCGCGCCCGCTCCGCCTCGCCGCTGCGCTCGGAATGGACGATGCCGCGCCCGGCCGTCATCCAGTTCACGGCACCGGGACGGATCGCCTGCACCTTGCCCAGGCTGTCGCGGTGCATGATCTCACCGGCGAAGAGGTAGGTGACGGTGGCGAGGCCGATGTGCGGATGCGGGCGCACGTCGATGCCTTGGCCCGCCGGCAGCTCGATCGGCCCGAACTCGTCGAGGAAGATGAAAGGCCCGACCATGCGGCGCCTGGCGAAGGGCAGGATGCGGCGGACCGCGAAATCGCCGATGTCGCGCAGGCGCGGCTCGATGACCAGTTCGACGACGCTGCCCCCAGACACCGCGACGGACTCCTTCCTAGTGATCGCCCAGTCGCGCGATCTTCAGGCGCCGGATCGCGCGCAGCGCAAAGACAAACGGCCCCAGGGCGAGCAGGAGGAGCAGCCAGCCGGCCCCGATCATCCCGAGTTTGCGCGCCAGGATCGCGGTGGCGTAGAAGTCCTCGATGACCGGCTGCCCCCAGGTCGCGTAGGACAGCGCGGCGGCACCCCAGACGGCAAGGCAGAAGGCCGCGCAGAACAGCGCCGAGACGCGGATGATCGATCGTGCCAGGTCGGCGCTGCCCATGGCCAGCACGTAGACCACCAGCGCCGTCGTGAAGAGCAGCGGCAGCAGGTCTGTCGGCGGGACTTCGTCGCTCACGGCCACAGCCTCCCCATCGCTCGCCGCCGAAACTGTCTAGGCACTCCGCTGGCGCTCCCCCGCTGTGTCCGCTGCGACTTCCCACGCACCCTTGACGCCGAGCCCGGCGATGAGGACGTCGAGCGCAGCGGCCGCCTCGCTCAGCCTGTCCTCCTCGGTCGCCCGCAGCACCAGACGGGTGCCGAAGACGCCGTTGCGATTGAAAGGATAGCTGCCGATCTCCACGTCAGGAAAGTGCTCCTGTAGCCGTGCCAGGCCGTCGGCGACGAAGCTCTCGCCCAGCTCCACGGCGACCGTGCGCGATCGCAACGGCTGGCCGCCGACCAGGCGATGCTGCAGGCTGGCGAACATGGCCTGCATGATGTCGGGGATGCCGGCCATGACGAAGACGTTCTCGACTTGAAAGCCGGGCGCCTTGCTGACCGGGTTCTCGATCAGCTCGGCACCTTCCGGTGCGCGCGCCATGCGCAGCCGCGCCTCGGTCAGCTGCCCCGGCTCGTAGTGCGCTTCCAGGATCGCCCGCGCCTGAGGATTGACGATGAGCGGCCGGCCGAAGGCCTTGGCCACGCAGTCCGCGGTGATGTCGTCGTGGGTCGGCCCGATGCCGCCGGTCGTGAAGACATAGTCGAAGCGGCGGCGCACCTCGTTGAGACTGCCGACGATCACCGCCTCGATATCCGGAATCACGCGCACCTCCATCAGCCGGATGCCCAGGTCGTTGAGGCGCTGGCCGAGGAAGGCGAGGTTCCTGTCCTGGGTGCGGCCCGAGAGAATCTCGTTGCCGATGATGAGCAGGCAGGCCGTAACCGTCGAGCCCGACTTGGCCTTCAGGGGCATCGGCGTCAGAATTCCAGGCGCGGCAGCGCGGTGTCGGCCCGTGCGTAGCCCTTCGATTCCATGCAGGAGGACATCAGCGACGTGCGGCGGTTACGCAGGTCGTATTCGTCCACCCGCTGGCGCAGGCCGGAAAAGGGCGACTGGTTGGTCAGGGTATCGATGCCGGCATTGCGGTCGTCGATGTGCTGCGCGTCGCGTTCGGTCAGGGCGGTGGCGTAGCGGTAGCAGTCCTCCATATCGGCCTGATAGGCGGCCGAGTCCTTGGCCCTGGTGGCTTCCCAGGAGGTCCCGTCCGGACCCTCGATGATCACCGGGTCGTCGGAAGTGGCTTGCGTCGCGCCGCTTTCCGGAGTCGCCGGCGGCGCCACCGGCAGGCTGCCGCCGGCCGCGTTTTCGCCGGCGGCAGGCGGCGGCAGGGCGCCCCCGCGCACGCCCGTCGCGGCCGGCCCCGAGGGCTCCGCCCCGCAGGCCGCCAGCAGCAGCATCAGGCCTGCAGCCAGAGCCGAAGCAGTGTAGGCGGGTGAATGGGCGATCATCAGCGGTTCCTCGGGAAGCGGCGTTTCGCCGAGCAGGCGCGAAACGGTTAATGCATTGCAGAGTGGCCGCCCGGACGTCAAGTTGCAAGCCCGCGCAACCGTCGAAACTGCCAACGACCACCGAAGGTTCCCGTTCTGCCGTCACCCTTGATGTAACCCCTTGCGATGCGATTTCCAGAGCCCCTGATTCCCGGCCGCCTGCAGCGGCGCTACAAACGTTTCCTCTCCGACGTCGTGCTCGACGACGGCGCGGCGGTGGTGGCCCACTGCGCCAACCCCGGCTCGATGCTGGGCCTGGCGCAGCCGGGTAGCCTGGTGTGGCTCTCCCCCGCCGACAACCCGGCGCGCAAGCTGCGCTATTCCTGGGAACTGGTCGAGGCCGAGGGCGCCCTGGTCGGCATCAACACCGGACGCGCCAATGCCCTGGTCGGCGAAGCTCTCGACGCCGACCGGGTGCCGGAACTCGCCGGCTACGACAGCCGGCGCCGCGAGGTCCGCTATGGCACCAAGAGCCGTGTCGACTTCCTGCTCGAGCGCGCCGGGACACCGCCCTGCTATCTGGAGGTCAAGAGCGTGACCCTCCGGCGCGGCGGAACCCTGGCGGAGTTCCCCGACGCGGTCACCGCACGCGGCACCAGGCACCTGGCTGAGCTCGGCATCGTCGCGCGCCAGGGCGGCCGGGCGGTGCTGCTCTTCCTGGTCCAGCGCGGCGATTGCGACCGCGTCGCCGCGGCGGCCGACATCGACCCGGCCTATGCCGCGGCCCTGCTGGCGGCCCAGGCTGCCGGGGTTGAGATTCTCTGCTATAAATGCAATCTGTCGCCCGTGGCCATCGCATTGGACTCCCGCCTGCCCCTGGCGCTATAAGCCGCCTCCAAGGGGCTTTCCGGGCGGTGCATTCGCTGGAAAATCGGGCTAGAGTCCCTAAGTTGAGGGTCGAGTTGAGGACGAAGGGTCGAGGTCCATGAAACAGGTTTACTCCGCCGAGCGCGTCAGCCCCTCCGAGGGTGGCTACGTCATCCATGACGAGGCCGGCTTCGAAGGCATGCGCCGTGCCGGACGGCTCGCGGCGGAGACCTTGGACATGATCACCCCCGAGGTGCAGCCCGGGGTGACCACGGAGCACCTCAACAAGCTCTGCCATGACTTCATCGAGGCGCGCGGGGCAATCCCGGCGCCGCTGAACTACCGCGGCTTCCCGAAGTCGATCTGCACCTCGGTGAACCACGTCGTCTGCCACGGCATTCCCAGCGACGACAAGCGGCTGGAAGATGGCGACATCATCAACATCGACGTCACCGTCATCGTCGACGGCTGGCACGGCGACACCAGCCGGATGTTCTTCGTCGGCGAACCCAAGATCAAGGCGCGCCGCCTGGTCGAGGTGACCTACGAGTCGATGATGCGCGGCATCGAAGTGGTAAAGCCCGGCGCCACCCTCGGCGACATCGGCCACGCCATCCAGTCCTTTGCCGAGAGGCAGCGCTTCTCGGTGGTGACGGACTTCTGCGGACACGGCCTCGGCCAGGTGTTCCACGATGCACCGAGCGTGCTGCACTACGGCCGCCCCGACACCGGTGTGAAGCTGCGCGAGGGCATGTTCTTCACCATTGAGCCGATGATCAACGTCGGCCGCCCGGAGGTGAAGATCCTGCAGGACGGCTGGACCGCCGTGACCCGCGACATGAAGCTGTCGGCGCAGTTCGAGCACTCGATCGGCGTCACCGCCACCGGCTACGAGATCTTCACCCTCTCGCCCAAGGACTGGCACAAGCCGCCTTACGCCTGAGAGCGTCCCTCTCCCCCCGCAAGCGAGGGGAGAGAGCCTTTTCCCTGCTCTATACGATCTCGACCCGCAGCAGCGAACGCACGTGCTGGATCTGGTTGAGGATCGTCACCTGGGGCGAGCCGGCGAACAGCAGGCCGACGGCGAAGTTCTCGCGGTCGGCCACCAGCGAGCCGGAGTCACCGCCCGCCGACATTGGCGTCGTGAGGATCTGGTCACGGAAGCGCGCCACCCGGCCGCCGCCGTAGTTCACGTCCACCGTCGCGTTCACCGCCGTGATGCGCCCAATTGTGTAGTTGGTGGTGCGCCCGGTCTTGTGCACCAAGGTGCCGACGTTCACATGGGCACGCTCGCGCCATCCACGCAGGTGCCCGACCCAGTGGATTTCCCGTTTCAGGTCATGGAATTCGCCTTCGGCCACCGCGGCATCCACGAGGTTGCGATGCAGGTTGCGGTTGACAGGCGGGTCGAAGGTGATCGGGACGAAGCGGCTGAGCCTGGCGATGCGGTCCGCCGGATTGGTGCCGCCGTCGAAGGGGCCGGGCTGCAGAATGGCGTCGCCCGGCACGGCGTTGTTGCTGTTGGCCAGCACGTGGTTGTTGGACAGGATGTAGTAGTGTCCGGGGATGCCGATCGGGTCGCCCGGTGCGCCGACCATGTCGTAGACGCAGGTGCCCAAGGTCCCGGCGGTGATGTTCGTGTGGCCTATGCTGACGCCGCCGGGCGCCGGACGGAATCGTTCCGCCAGCAACTGCACACCGACCTCGATCGGCTCGGCCTGCCCGGCGAAAGGTTCGCCGATGGCCAGCACGTCGGTCTGCATGTCGCCGATCTTCTTCGGGATCATGTCGGCGGCGGTGAGGTCCTCCTTGTCGACCTTCTGCGAGACCAGCGCCAGCAGCGCCGGCTTGCCGCTCGGCTCGCCGTTGCTCCACTTCACGCCGTAGCCCATGCCGACCACGTTGGCCGGCACCTTGCCGGGCTGCAGGAACTTCTCCACTTCGGCCGCGCAGGCTTTCTGCGCCTTCTGCGCGTCCCGCGGGTCCAGCACCATCTTTTCGACTTCGATCATCATCAATCTCCCAGATGACTACGGGCTCAAGTCCCGGTCTTGGGGCTCAATGCGCCGTGATTTCGCCGATCTCCTCGACGTCAAGCGGGTAGCCCTCCAGCGCCTTGGGCAGGATCTGATCGGGCTGCAAGTCGGCTTCCGGGACCTTCCTGACGACCATGACCTTGATGACGGGGCGGCCCGCGCTCTTGCCGATCGCCACCGCGTTAACGTTGGGATAGGCCAGCAGGTCGTCTTCGTGTTTGTGCAGAGCGGCTTCGATCTCCATCTGCGTTTCCTCCGCTGTCATGCCGGGCGTAAGCTTCTCCGGGTGCCGCAAGGTTTGTCATGACCTTCCGCCGCAGCGGCAGGTCACCGAGAATCCGCCTCCGACGCTTTGCCGGAGGGGTCGAACTGTCCATGACCGCGCTGACCGCGCGTTGCTGTGTTGGTGTGGAAGAGCGCCGCAACTGCGGCACCCGGCTACCTGCTTTGCGCTACCTGCCGTGCGGCGAGCCTTCCGCAGAGGAATGCCGGACTGCGGCCGCGGCCCCCGTCAGGAGGGCTCATTTAACCTGTGGCATCGCCGCCGTGCCGACTTCTGAAAGAAAACACCGAGCGATCATGAGCAGATGTTGCAACGCTACGCGCAAGGCATGGCGCTGTCCATGCAGCGAGAGTCTTAGTGGGGGACGAATTCGGGGAGGTCTGCGGGCGCAAACGGGTGGCGAGACGAAAAGTTCGCAGCGCGGTATGTGCCGTCGCCGGCGCGCGCGGCGCGGCTGGCCCGAGGAAGGCTCAGTCGGCTTCGATAACCTGCGCCGCCTGTGCCGCCGCCTCCTCCGGGCGCAGGCCCTTGGCGTGCGCGGTGCGCCAGTCGAAGTCGCAGGCGGAGAAGTCGTAGCCGAGGATCACCAGCTCGCACTCCGCCCAGCCCAGCCAGTCACGAAAGTCGTCGGCCTTGGAGAGCGAGGTCTCGGGTTGGGGAAAGGCGATCACGTTCACATCGTTCATAACGCATTCCTCGAAGACGGCGATGATCTTGGCAGGCGCTGGGCCGCCGTATGACGAATCAGCTATCGTTATTCCAATTATAGGTTCTGCGATGGTTAACAAATGACTAGCCCTGGGGGTTCCTCCATCTGCCGGTTGAATGCCGGGCCGTCCCGATCTCTAATTGGTCGCCGGGAGTGGAGGTGACAAATGGCCAGCGACGAGGACAGTCAGGAGAGCGGAACCGGTCCGGGCGGCAAGCCGCACTACCACGGACACCGGGAGCGCCTGCGCGACCGCCTGCTGGCGCGCGGCGGCACCAGCCTTGCCGACTACGAGGTGCTGGAGTTCCTGCTGTTCGGCGCCAAGCCGCGCGGCGACATGAAGCCCTTGGCCAAGACGCTGCTGGCCCGCTTCGGCAGCCTCTCGGCCGTGCTGACCGCCGAGCCCGCCGCCCTGGAACAGGTGCCGGGCATGGGCAAGGCCTCGGTCGCGGCTCTGAAGATCGTCACCCAGGCGGCAGAGCGGCTGGCCCGCGAGGAGGCCATGACCGGGGACGTGATCTCCTCCTGGGACAAGCTGCTGGCCTACTGCCGCCAGACCATGGCGCACCAGAAGATCGAGCAGTTCCGCCTGCTCTTCCTCGACAAGCGCAACCGTCTGATCGCCGACGAGGTGCAGCAGCAGGGCACCATCGACCACACGCCCGTCTACACCCGGGAGGTCGTGAAGCGCGCCCTGGAGCTGGGCGCGGCGGCCCTCATTCTGGTCCATAATCACGTCAAGCGGAAATTTTGTTCTTGGCCCAATGCCTTAAGAGGCATCTTGGTTTTCAGGTAAGCGTGGGGTAAGTGCGTTCCGATTCCCAGTATGTACGCCTTTCAGTACCGGCTTGGCTTGCGATCTCGGCTTGTAAGCGTCGCTTGTTGCGGGGGCGCGCAACCACCGATACCGACACTCTTTTAAGACGCTGATTTAACTCAGCTATCCTGGTTCAGCCCGCCTTTGCACCCCTCGCCTGGACCGCAATTCGACTGCGACCGTGCCCATGCAGTCCGCTTGCTGTCGTAGACCGGACCAATTCCAGCAGCCCGCTGACTTCAGCGTCGTGCCAGGAGCGGTCTTCCGTTTGGTGCGAAGGTGCAACCAGCTCCAGGCGCATGGAATGCAGGACGCATCCAACCTCGGCCCGACACAGTGGATCGGTCCTCTATACGGAGCAGTAGCGGTCCTGGATCGCCTTGTCCGCCAGCATGGCCGCCGCCGGCGCCTCGTGGACGACAACGCCGTGATCCATGATGTAGGCACGGTCGGAGATCGAGAGCGCCCGCTCGACGTTCTGTTCGACCAGCAGGATCGTGGTGCCCTGCTGCTTCAAGCGGGCGAAGAGTTCGAACATCTCGTCCACCAGCACCGGCATGATGCCTTCAGAGGGTTCGTCCAGCATGACCATGCGCGGCTCTGAGGCAGTGGCACGGGCGATGGCCAGCATCTGTTGCTCGCCGCCGGACATGGTCTCGGCGACTTGGTCGAGCCGCTCCTTCAGACGGGGAAAGGTTTCGGCGATGCGGTCGATGATCGCCGTCTCCTCCCGCTTGAGAGGCGAGGACACCAGGCCGAGCCTCAGGTTCTCGCGCACGGTCAGGCCCGGAACGATGCGGCGATCCTCGGGCACGTAGCCAAGACCCAGCCGGTAGCGTTCGTGCGCCGGCCGGTCGATCAGCCGGGGAGTACCATCGAAGATGACCTCCCCGCGGCACTTTCTCACGAGGCCCATAATGCTGCGCAGGGTGGTGGTCTTGCCTGCGCCGTTGCGCCCGATGATGGAAACGATCTCGCCCGCGCGCGCCTCCAGGCTGACACCCTGCAGGATATGGCTGTGGCCGTACCAGGCGTGAAGGTCGGCGACTTTCAGCATCAGCGGCTGCCCTGCCCCAGGTATACCCGGCGCACCTCATCGTTGGCGCGCACCTCTTCCGGCGTGCCTTCCGCCAGCAGTTCGCCGTGGTGCAGCACGATCAGGCGGTTTGAGATGCCCATCACCAGCTTCATCTTGTGCTCCACCAGGATCACCGTCCGCTCGGCGGCCAGGCGCGTGATTAGTGTCATCATCGCCACCGTTTCCTCCGGGCTCATGCCGGCGGTCGGCTCGTCGAGCAGCAGCAGATTGGGGTCGCAGGCCAGCGCGAGCGCGATCTCCAGCGCCCGCTGCTCGCCGTGGGCCAGGTTCATGGCGAGGCGGTGGCGATGCCGCTCGAGCCCGACCGACTCCAGGATCGCGGCTGCCCGCTCGCTCATCTCGACGTAACGCCTGCGCGGGGTCCAGACATTGAACCGCTGGCTCATGCACTGAATGGCGAAGCGCACATTCTCCAGCGCAGTGAGCTGGGGAAAGACATTGGTGATCTGGAAGGACTTTGCGATCCCGAGGCGCGCGAAGCGATGCTGCGGCACGCCGGTGATATCGCGACCGCGAAAGAAAATGCGGCCCTCGCTCGGCGGAAAGGCGCCTGAAAGCAGGTTGAAGAAGGTGCTCTTGCCGGCGCCGTTGGGCCCGATGATCGCGGTGAGCTGGCCGGTCGGAAAGGCGACTGAGACGTCCTTCAGGGCTGTGAAGCCGCCGAAGCGCATGCCGAGCCCATCGGCCCGCAAGATTTCTGGCTCACCCGCCGCTGCGTTGACCATGCCCGCCCCCGTTACCGCGAAAGCCAGCCCAGGAACGTGCCCCAGATCCCGCGAGGGAAGAACAGGATGAAGAACACGAAGAGCGCGCCGACGAAAAGCTGCCAATGCACCGTAACCAGCGTGATCATGTCCTCGAGCATCAGGAAGGCGAGCGCGCCGACGAAGGGCCCGAAGAAGGTGCCCATGCCGCCGAGCAGCGCCATCATCACCGCCAGTCCGGAAGTGTGATAGTGCAGCGATTCGATGGGAACGATGGTCAGGTGGATCGCGTTCAGCGCGCCGGCCAGGCCGCAGAACAGGCCGGAGATCACGAAGGCGAGCCATTTCGAGGTCGCCACGTCGATGCCACAGGCGCGCGCCCGGTTCTCGTTCTCCCGCAGGGCCTCCAGCACCGCGCCAAAGGGCGAGGCCAGGATGCGCGAGAACAGCCAGACCGCGAGGGCGACGAAGGTGAAGACGAAATAGTACTTGGTCAGCGGATTGATGAGCGAGAGGTCGAGGCCGGGAAGGCCCAGGTCGTACACGTCGACCCCGCGCAGGCCGTTCTCGCCGCCGGACAGCCCCTCCAACTGGTAGACCAGATAGTAGACGCACTGCGACAGCGCCAGAGTGACCATGGCGAAGTAGATCCCGCGGGTGCGAATCGCCAGGCAGCCGATCACTGCCGCGCCGAGGCCAGCGGAAACGATGCCCAAACCGATGGCTGGCAGCCAGGGCACGCCGTAGTGGACGATGGCAATGCCGGTGGCATAGCTGCCCAGACCGAAGAAGGCGGCATGGCCGAAGGACAGCACGCCCATGTAGCCGAACACAAGGTTGAAACCCAGCGCATAGAGGCCGTAGATCAGGATGTTCACGGCCAGCGCCTCGTAGGGCATGATGAACGGAAAGATCAGCAGGAAGCACACGACCGCCGCGACCCGGTGGCGGGCGAGCACCGAAATCAGGCTCGCCAGCCACCGGCCGGAGACGGTCATGTCATGCTGCGGGTTGGCAAGGCTCATCCCATCAGGCCCTTCTTGCCGAACAGGCCCTGCGGCCGCACCAGCAGCACCAGCGCCATGAGGGCGAACATCGAAACCTCGGCCATGGCGGGCGCGAAGAGGGAGGTCATGCTGACCACGATGCCGACCAGCAGGCCGGCGACGACCGCGCCGGCGAGTGACCCCATGCCGCCGACCACGGTGACCACGAAGGCCTCGACCAACACCGTCGTGCCCATGTCGGGAAAAACGCTGCGCATCGGCGCCGAGAGCACCCCGGCGAGGCCCGCCACTCCGGTTCCCAGGGCGAAAACCACCAGCCACACCCGCGTGATGTCGATGCCCAGCACCCGCACGATCTCACTGTCACGCGCACCGGCCCGGATGATGAGGCCGTAGGAGGTCTTCTCCAGGAACAGCCACAGGGCCAGCACGATGACCGCCGTGGCCGCGATGACAAACAGGCGGTAGGCTGGGAAGTAGCCGATGCCGATATCGACCGCGCCAAGCAATGAGTCCGGTGCGTCAAAGGGAACACCCTCGGCACCGAAGATGATCCGCACGACCTCAACCAGCACATAGGCGAGGCCGAAGGTCAACATCAGCGGGTAGTCGATGCCGCGCCCATAGAGCGGCCGCACCAGCCACCGCTCCACGGCCAGCCCCACGGCGCCCACCGCAAGCGGAACCACGGCAAGTGTCAGCCAGAAGTTGCCGAGGTAGCCGATGAAGAACACGCCGGCATAGGCACCGAGCATGTAGAACGCGCCGTGGGCGAAGTTCACCACCGTCAGCAGGCCGAAGATCAGCGAGAGGCCGACCGCGAGGAGCACGAACACGGAGCCGAGCGCCACCCCCGTGAACAACTGCAAAGCCAGCAACTCGATCGGGAATCCGCCTATCACCGCTCGCTTCTCATCTTGGACGATCCTGCCTTGGGGCTGTACCAGCAGGGCCGTTCCGCCGTGCACAACACGGCGGAGGCCCCACTTCGCCGGTCAGGCCTTGTGGCCCAGCTCAGTGCAGCTCCGCAGCACTTCTTCGGAGGCCGGATCCGTGTGGACGATATCGAAGACATCGTACTCGTTCGCCATCTCGGACTCCGATTTCGACCTCATGATGAATACCGACTGAACCGATTGGTGATCACACTTGCGATAGTACTGAGTCCCTTTGTACTTGTCGTACTTGAGCTCTTCCAGCGCGTCAATGACCGCGTCGGTATCGGTCGTGCCGGCCTTCTTCACGCCGTCGAGCAGCGCACCCACGCCGGCATAGCCGTAGGCGCCGTAGTCGGAGGGCGGCGCACCGTTGTTTCCTTCGCGGTAGGCATCGTTGAAGGCCTTCGCGCTGGCCACCGAGTCCTCAAGCGTCCAGTGATAGTTCGCGGCGCCGATGACGTCGGCATAGGCCGCGGCGCCGCCCGCGCGGCGCTGGTTGTAGAGCAGGGCCGGCGCGAGAATCTGCATCTGCTGCGCCATGCCGAAGCCGGCAGCCTGCTTCAGCGAGTTCATCTGGTCGTAGCCGAAGTTACAGAGGCAGAGCACGTCCGGCTTGGATGCCATGATCTGCGGTAGGAATGTCGAGTAGTCCTTGCTGGCGAGCGGATGGGTCACCTCGGCAACCACCTCGATCCTATGCGCCTCTCCGGCCCGCTTGAAGCCACGCACCATCTCATGGCCATAGGCGTAGTCGGCGATCAGAAAGGCGACGCGCTTGCCGAACTGCGGAAAGGCGTAGCGGCCCACGGCGCCCGCCGTCATGTGCGGGTTCAGCGCCTCGTGGAAGGTGTACTTGGAGAAGTCGGCTGCCTCGTTGATGGCATCGGACTGCGAGATCGAAACGTAGATGATGCCTCGAGCCTTGGTCACGGCATTCACCGAGAGCTGCACCGAAGCGGACAGCGAGCCGCAAACGTAGTGCACCTTGTCCTTCTCAATCAGCTCCAGGGTGCGCGTCGCGGCCTCACCCGGCTTCAGCTTGTCGTCGCGCACCAGCAGTTCGGCCATGCGGCCTTCGAGGCCGCCGGCGGCGTTGAACTGGTCCACCGCGATCTGCGCACAGCGCGCCTGCTCCTGCGCCTCCGATCCATAGGGCCCCGTGAGGGGAACCGGAAAACCGATGCGGATGGTATCATCCGCCGCGCGCGCGATGTTGAACAGCCCCGGCCCGACCGCCAGGGCCGCAGCGCCGGCGGCCGTCGTCTTCAGCACTGAACGCCGGCTCAACCCGCGCGGCGTCCTGTCCAACTCTCTCTTGATCTGCTCGCCCATTTCTCGTCTCCTTGGACTGATTTCGCTCCCACCGCCGGGCGTCCTTCGTGGATCGCTTCTTGCGTCTTGCCCGGGTCCTTCCCTCTTCAGATCTTACCCAGTGCCCGCAATACCTTGTCGGGCGTGAACGGCATGTGCGCCAGCCGCGCGCCGAAAGGCTGCAAGGCGTCGTTCAGCGCGGACATAACGGCGGCCGGCGCCCCCGCGGTGCCGGCCTCGCCGACGCCCTTGGCGCCGAGTTCGCTGGTTTGGGTCGGCGTCGTCACGTGCTCCACGGCAATGTCGGGCATCTCGCCGGCCATCGGCAGCAGGTAGTCCGCCAAGGAGCCGTTGAGGAGTTGGCCCTCCGCCGAGTAGAGGCATTCCTCATAGAGCGCAGCGCCCAGCCCCTGCACCACGCCGCCGCGGGTTTGTTCTGCCACCAGCAGCGGGTTGATGACGGTGCCGCAGTCCTCCACCACCCAGTAGTTCAGCAACTTCAGGAGCCCCGTCTCGACATCGACCTCGATGTGGCAGGCATGCGCCGCGTTGGTGAAGGCGAAGGGATAGCTGCGCGAGGTGTAGTGCCGGGTGACGACCAGCTCCGGCTGCAGCCCCTGGGGCAGGGTGTCGCCGCGGAAGTAGACCAGCCGTCCCAACTCGGCTAGGGGCATACGCTCCTTGCCGTCTAAGGCATCGACGATGACGCCGTCGCGGATGTCGAGATCCTCCGGCTTGCTCTGCAGGATGGCACCGGCGACCGACAGGATACTACGGCGCAGCTCCTTGCCCGCTTGCAGCGCCGCCTCGCCGCCGATGCCGGCGCCGCGTGAGGCCCAGGTGCCGCCGCCGTAGGGCACGACATCGGTGTCACCGGTAATGACCCTTACATGCTGAGGCGCCACCCCCACCGCTGTCGCGGCGATCTGGGCGATGATTGCCTCCGTTCCCTGGCCCTGCTCGGTCACCCCCGTTGCGCAGATGATGCCGCCTGTCGGGTCGAGGCGAATAGTGCAGCCGTCCTGCGAGGCGATGCGCGCTCCGCCGACGCCGTAGAAGGCGGGGCTGGGGTTGGTGATCTCGATCAGGCTGGCAAAGCCGATGCCGCGGTAGATTCCGCGGCCGCGCAGGGCCTGCTGTGACTGGCGCAGTCCCGGATAGTCGATGACCTGCAGCAGCTTGTCGAGGCTCTGATGGTGTGACTGGCGCTCGTAGATTGCCCCGGAAGGCGAGGTGTAGGGATAGGCCTCGTCAGGGATGAAGCTGCGCCGGCGGACTTCGGCGGGGTCCATGCCGAGGGCGGCCGCCCCCTTGTCGATCAGCGCCTCGCCGACCGCGACGGCGATCGGATGCCCGACGCCCCGGTACTGGCACATCACAGCCTTGTTCTGGAACACCACACGGGCGCGGACCCTGTAGTTCCGGTGCTTGTAGGGGCCGCCCGTCAGGTTCGCCACCTGGTTCATCTCGATCCCGCTGGTGCGGGGGTAGACCGAGTAGGGGCCGATGCCGGTGAGGTCGTCCATGTCGATCGCCGTCACCTCGCCCTCGGCGTTGAACGCCATCCGCGCGGTCACCCGGTGATCCCGCGCATGAATGTCGCTCACGAAGGACTCCAGGCGGTCCGCGATGAACTTCACCGGGCGGCCGAGCATGACCGACAGCGCGCCGGCGGTCATCTCGTCGGAATAAGTATGAATCTTGAGGCCGAAGGAGCCGCCGACGTCCTTGCAGATCACCCGCACCCGGTCTTCATCCAGCCCGAGGTGCTTGGCATAGAGGTTCTTCGACATGTGCGGGCACTGCACCGACATGTACAGGGTCAGTGTCCGGTCCGCCGGATTGAAATCGCAGATGATGGAGCGTGGCTCCAGGGTGACGCCGGTGTGGCGGTTGAAGTGGAGGGTCTCCTCGACCACCACCGCCGCCTCCGCGAAGGCCCTGTCCACGTCGCCGGCGTCGATCCGGCGCTCGAAACAGAGGTTGTCGCCGAGGTCCGGATGAATCACCGGAGTCGCCGGGTTCAGCGCCGTCTCCATGTCGGCGACCGCCGGCAGTTCCCGGTAGTCGATCTCCACCAGATCGACCGCGTCCTCGGCGATCGCGCGGCTGCTGGCGACCACCGCCACGACCGGCTCGCCCTGGAAGAAGGCCTTGCCGTTGGCGAGCGGCCACTGAGGCGCCGACTTGATGCCCTTCAGGTGGTCGAGCACGCCGACCCAGGGAGTGCAGTAGTCTTTGAGATCCGCCATGGTGACGACGCGCAGCACGCCGGGCAGCGCCGCAGCGGCGGTGGTGTCGATGGACAGGATCTCCGCGTGGGCATAGGGGCTGCGACAGAATGCCAGGTGCACCATGCGCGGCAGCACGATGTCGTCGACGTAGGTACCGCGCCCCTGCGCCAGTCGGGCAGCGTTGGGCCGCGGCACGCTGCGCCCGATATAGGAGTTTGGACGGTCCAGCACGGACATCGGGGAACGCTCGGTCACAGCGCTGCTCCTCGCCGCTTGCGCGCCGTGGTCTCGATGGCATCGACGATGGACTGATAGCCGGTACAGCGGCAGTAGTTTCCGGAGAGGTGCTCGCGAATCTCGTCACGGCTCGGTGCGGAGTTTTGGTCCAGCAGCTCGGCCGCGCTCATCAGAATGCCTGGCGTACAGAAGCCACACTGCAGGGCGTTGCGCGCGACGAACTCGTCCTGCAGGTCTTTCAGAACGCGGCGCTCCGTCACCCCTTCGATGGTCTCGACGGCGGCGCCTTCGCATTGCACCGCCAGGGTGAGACAGCCGCGCACCGTGATGCCGTCCAGGCGCAGCGTACAGGCGCCGCAGACGCCGTGCTCGCAGCCGACGTGGGTCCCTTTGAGGCCCAGTTCCTCGCGCAAAAAATCGGCGAGGGTCAGCCGCGGCTCGACGGCACGGCTCACCGGCTCGCCGTTGACGGTCAGGCTGAGGATCACCGGCTTGGTCACGCCTGGGGCCTCCGGACGGCAAAGGCGGCAAGCGCGCGCCGGGTCAGCACCTGCATGAGGTGCAGCTTGGCGGCGGCGGAGGTGACGAGGTCCTCCTGGGGCGTGAAGTCCCTCCCCAGGGCCGCGCAGACCGCCTCGGCATCCAAGCTGTCGGTCGCTTGTTCCTCGGCCTGCGCCATCGCCGCCTTCGCCAGATGCGGCCGGTCGGAAACCGCGAAGAAGGCAAGGCGCAGCCCGCTGAGGATGCCGCTCCGGCGCACGGCGCTGGCCGCGAGGCCCGCCATGGCATAGTCGCCGCGCCGCCGCGCCACCTCGTCGAAGAAAAAGACGGCGTCGTCGGCGGCAAGCGGCAGGTCGACCGAGACCAGGACCTCGTTGGGCGCCAGGGCTGTGGTGTAGGTGCCGGCGAAGAAGTCTTCGGCGGCGACGCTGCGCTCGCCGCCGGAGCTGCGCAGATTGAACACCGCCTGCAGTGCCAGGGTGCAAGCCGGCAGCTCCGAGGCCGGGTCAGCGTTGCACAGCGAGCCGCCGAAGGTACCGCGGTTGCGGATCGCCGGATGGGCGATGAAGGGAATGGCCCGGGCGATGAGCGGGGCGTGGCGCGCGACGAGGTGCGAGGCGAGGACCTCGCCGTAGCGACTCATGGCCCCGATCCGCAGCCGGTCGCCGACCATGGCAATGCCGCGCAGATCGGCGACCGCGTTGACGTCGACGATGATCGCGGGGGCCGCCAGCCGCATGTTCAGGGCCGGGACCAGGCTCTGGCCGCCGGCGAGAAGCTTCGCCTCGTCCCCATGATTGTCGAGGACGCTGAAAACGTCTTGCAGGGACTCGGCCCTGACGTATTCGAATGCGCGCGGCTTCAAGCGCATCCTCCCTGTAGCACGGGCGGCCTTGGGGACGCCTCGTTATTTATCGTTTGATCATTTATTATCTATCGATTGATAATTAAGCTGTCAACAACTAAGAAGCTCGACGAGGGGGCAATCGAAAATCAGGTGACGGGACGGCTCTTGAATCCGAAGACCCAGGCCAAGGAAACCAGGGCGAACTCCGCCCGCAAGACAGCGCAGAAGAAGCGCATGGATCCCGACGAGCGGGAGGCACACATTGTTGCCGAGGCGGTGCGCTTCTTCGCGGAGCACGGCTTCGAGGGCAAGACACGCGACTTGGCCAAGCGCATAGGCATCACGCAACCCCTGCTCTACCGCTACTTCCCCAGCAAGGAGAGCCTAATCGAGCGTGTCTACCAGGAAGTCTACGTGCAGCGCTGGAATCCAGCCTGGGAAAGCCTCATCACCGATCGCACGATGCCGCTGCCCGACCGTCTGTGCCGCTTCTATCGCGAGTACTCGCGCGCTGTTTACGACTACGTCTGGGTGCGCACCTTCGTCTATTCCGGCCTGAAGGGGGTTGATATCAACGCGCGCTACCTGCGCGGCATCAAGGACAGGGTGCTGCGCCCGATCTGCGAAGAACTGCGCCACGCCCAGGATCTGCCCACACCGGAAGCAGTGCCCATTTGCGAGCAGGAGCTGGAGTTGGCGTGGGGTCTGCACGGCAGCTTCTTCTATCGGGCGATCCGCCGCTACATCTACAATCTCTCGTCGACCGCTAACAGCGACGTCGCCATCGAGAATGAGGTCAACATTTTTCTTGCCGGCGTCGGCCCCGTGCAAAAGGAGCTGTTGGAACGGCAAAGTAGGAGTGAACGTCCCAGCTGATCGCACTTCTCCCGTCGTCGCAGCTAGCCGGTAACCCATACGCCCACCTCGTAGATCACTAGCTCTCGGAAATCGGATCGGAGTCGGCCTCTTCGGCACGCACTCTCTCAGGAGGGGGCATAGCTACCCCTCATTTACCGGCGAACAGGCAATCTCAGGGCCGTTTAGCTCCCGCTCGGCCATAGCAACAATCGCCCTCCCTAAAGGATGATCGGCGCCTAGGCAGCCTTGTTGCTCGACAATTCCGACAGGATGCGAGCCCAGCTGCGGATGCCCTTGTGCAGGCGCTCGACGTCATAGCGTTCGTTGGGCGCATGGATGGCGTCATCGCCGATGATGACACCCACGGGGATGCAGTCCACGCCAAGCTGTTCCGTCAGCCGGCAGCCAGCACGCGGGCGCCGGCGGCGCACAGCGAGCCCTTCCTCACGGTACAGCCGCAGCAGCTTCTTGTGGTTCATGGTCACTCCCTCCCGCGCCAGCAGGATGCCCAGCCGACGGTAGCCGAACCGGCGACGCTCGCCGGCCAGCTCGCGCAGCCGCTGGCGCACCTCTGGCGCGTCCGCCGTCGGCTGGCGCCGCGCCGTCTTTGGGTCTACCTCGATCAGCCTGCAGACGCGACGCTGCGAGAAACCATGCTCCGCCACCAGGCGAAGGGCAGCCTCCCGCCGCGCCGCAGGCGTTCTCAGTTTTTTGACAGAAGATCCTTCAGCGCCGCGTTGTCCAACATGGACTCCGCCAGCAGCTTCTTCAGGCGCCGGTTCTCGTCTTCAAGCCCCTTCAGACGCTGCGCGTCCGAGGGCGCCATCCCGCCGTACTTCGACTTCCAGCGGTAGAACGTCTGCTCGCTGATCCCGTGCCGGCGGCAGACCTCCGCCGTCGGCGACCCGGCCTCCTGCTCGCGCAGCACCCCAATGATCTGTTCCTCCGTAAACCTGCTTTTCTTCATCGTCCGTCTCCTGGTGACGGACTCTCATATCAACTGCGGGAGCCTAAGGGGAGCAGGTCAACCGCTATAACAAGGCGAACAGTGTACCCGCCTTCCCGACCCCTCTCGACCCCAGTGACTATCAAGGGAGAGACGGGTTTATGTCGCTGATGAATGAAATAAGCATTCGCTCGAAGGCGCACTCTGAAGCACTTGAAGCCCTTCAGGCTAGCGTCCTGGGATATCTCTCGCGAGGGTTGGCGGAAGGCTACGGATTTGAGCCTCCCCGACGGCTGCAAGACAGTGTCGTACCAATCCCGGCGGAAGCTTGGACTGGGAAAGTGGATTGGTCATCGTCAACACTGATGCACCAAAGCATCCGATTCATTGAAATTCGGATCATGCCGGCTCACTGGAAGGACGAGTTATCCAGCCGCTGGCATGCGAAGTATGCGCCTGCCCGCCGGCCAAGAGACGCGGCCCCGAGGGCACCGCTCGACTGATCGCGGACGCTTACAACGTACTCAAGGAAGCGGGCCAAATAGACTTTGAAGCCTCCATGCAAAGGCTCTATCCGCCGATTCGCCGCTGGGTGCAGAGGCACTACCCGGAAGCCGGCTTCAGCGACAGCAAGCCGCATGATGAGACCTTGCGGAAAACCATATCGCCGCTCTTTGCCGGAGACTGCGGCAAAGGACGCCAATAGTTCCAAATCCAAACCATTGGAATATCCATTGGACTGATCCGGCCCCACTGTTCCCCTCAGCAACGCCAATCGTTGAGGAGTGGAATCCATGCAGGCCGCGGCGCCCTCTGTCAAAATCGACCAAGACCCCGATCACCTTGACCGCCTGATCAATGAGAACGAAGCAGCGAACTTCCTAGGCTACACCGTTCGCGCGCTCCAGAACTGGCGCCTGCGTGGTGGTGGTCCTTCCTTCGTCAAGGTGTCCGCTCGGTCCATCCGGTACCGCCGGCGGGACCTGATCGCCTGGGCAGATGCGCGGGCCGTTGCCAGCACCTCTGCTTACGGCCACTGAGGCGAGCGTGACAGGCCGGCGGAGCCATAGGGTTTTACCCTTGCGGGGTTGGCAGCACCGCAAGGGGTTTTGGGGCCGGAAGGCACCACGAGGGGCGCGGAGCACTCCGCGCCCCTTCTCCCTGCCCTCTCCGCCGCTCTCAGGGCCCTTAGGAGCCTCTCCCTCTCTCCCCGGCCCTAAAACCCAAAGCTACCCCTGCGCGGAGCGCGCAACCCAACACGTCCGGCCCGCAGGGCCGGCCCTAACCCCCTTCTGAGAACCACGCCCGGAGACCTAGAGGGGGGTCCTTGTAGCACCCCCCTCTGGATCTACCCGGGCGTAATGGAGAGTAGAAACATGGAATTGCTGTACAAGGGTTTCGATGGACTGGAGATCGCCTTCAACGCACAGATTTCGGAGGCCTTCGACACGGCACTTGCCGAAGCCAAGGAGGCTGCCTCGAAAGCGATGGAACCCCACCTCCTCTACTTCAACGACACCCCCCGTGCATGTCGCCGAGACCGGATCGCGCGGCGGTTACGCCTATCGCTGCGACACAGGGCCGGACGGCGCCACATGGTTTTTCAAGCGCCCCAACCGTGCCGACGGCTGGGGAGTGCGGGTCTCGGTCAAGTCGCTGCCCCTGGCGCTCTACGGCCTCGGCGGCGTCCGCGCCCGGCTCCATGGCTTCCTCAACGCCCTCGGCATCGCGACCCGCGCCGGCAGCGAAAGCATCGGGCGCGTAGACTACGCCGTGGACGTCCTGGCGCCAGATTTCATTCTCAATGGAGAAAGCTTCGTCATGCATTCCCACGCAAACCGGGCCGACCACTTTGACGCTCCGCCTTTCGTGCAGCATGGCAAGTCCGGGCGCCTAACCTCAGTTACCATCGGTAAGATGCCCGGCCGCCAAGTCATCGTCTACGACAAGCGCGAAGAGGTCGTCGCCAAGCGCAAGGTCGAATGGTGGGAAATCTGGAACGCGGGACGGTCCCGACAGGACCGGCCGCTGCTCGATCCGACGGACCGCGATGCGTCGCAG
This sequence comes from uncultured Pelagibius sp., assembly GCA_964472095.1. Classification (GTDB taxonomy): domain Bacteria; phylum Pseudomonadota; class Alphaproteobacteria; order Kiloniellales; family Kiloniellaceae; genus Pelagibius. Next base: position 5,719 of record CAYYIV010000027.1, on the reverse strand, counting down.
GTCTGGCGCGTTGAACTCCGCGCCGGCAAGAAGCTGCTGAAAGAGAACTGGGGCATCACCGCCTGGCCGGAGTTCGACGACCAAATCGGCAAGGTGTTTCTGAAAGCTCTCTCGGCCGTCCGCTACACCCGCCCGCAGGCCGACCGCAACCGCTCCCGCTGGCCTCTGCACCCGCTCTGGCAAATGGCCGAGAACGAAGTTGCCGGAGACCTGTTCGAGATGATGGCGGCGGCCGATCCTGTACTGGTCAAAACTGTGCAGCGCCGTGCACACTATGAAATGCTCATGTCGCAGATCACCGGGCTCGCCGCTTCGGTTGGCGCGCTCACGGAAATTGAGCAAGGCAAGGGAACTGACCTCGCGGAAAACATCCGCCGCGAAATTGTGCGGGTAACGCAGGATTGCCCTCGCGAGTTCGAGCGCAAGGTTGAGCGAGCCGCGGCACGTTATGTGTTTCTGGATGGGTAAACAGCAATCGAGGCTTGCTTGAAGTCTAAGGCCCTCCTGCAGCTTCGAAAATTGGCTCTCCTCGAAATTGTGACAGTATTCTAATATTTCTCGCCTTAGTATTCTTGGTAATTCGATTGGGACCTAGGCCAGAAGATGTCTCAGCGCGCGCGAGCCGATGGCAGCGGCAATGTCTTTGTCCAGATTGCTGGCAATGGCAATTCGGTGCTATTGCCCGAACAGCCGTACCTGAGGCTGACGCGCTACCTGCAGCGCCGGGAAGTCCGCGAGGAAGACGGCAAGCAGTCGGAAGCCGATCTGGTCACCGCCTATACCCGCAGCGTGCCCTTCGTGGGACGCCAGGCGGAAATCGACGATCTCTGGGCCTGGCTGGAGAACGGCGACCCGATCTCCGTGCGGGTGCTGATCGGCACCGCCGGACGCGGCAAGACCCGCCTAGCCCTGGAGCTTTGCGAGCAAGCGACGACAAAGGGTTGGGGCGCCGGTTTTGCAACCTCCTCCGAACTGGACCGCTTCCGGACCAAGCAGAATGCCGCAAGCTGGGGCTGGAAAACGCCAGTCCTCGTGGTCGTCGACTACGTATCGAGCCAAGCCGCGTTACTGCACGAGTGGCTGGTCGAGTTGGCCGACAACGCGGCCTTGAGCGATCCGGAAGCCGGCAAGAAACGTCCCCTGCGATTGCTCCTGCTGGAGCGCCAAGCCGATCCGCAAGGAGGGTGGTGGCAAGAGGTCTTCGGGCGCGGCGGTGGCGATGCCAGGGCCGTGCAGCGCCTTCCAGACCCGTCAGGGCCGATCACCCTGCCGCCGATCACCAGCCCGCAGCTGCGTCGCGAGATCATCGCCAGCACCCTTGCGCAGGTGGGCTCTCAACTGCGGCCTCCCTCGCCGGGCCAGAACCCAAACTTTGACGCCAAGCTGGCAGAGTTGTCCTGGGGCGGCGAGCCGCTGTTCCTGATGATGGCGGCGCTGCTCGCGGCCAAGTCCGGCTTTGCCGCCGTGCTCGCCCTGTCGCGCGACGATCTGGCTCTCAAGATCGCCGACCGGGAACTGGACCGGATCGGAAAGATCGCCAAGGCTGGGGGTGTCCCCAAGGCCTTCGCAGGCCACATGGCGGCGGTCGTCACTCTCTGCCAGGGACTGGCGCGCGATGCGGCATTTGCCGCCATCGACCGCGAGAAGGTAGCACTCGGTCGCGACAATGCCGGCGACAAGGCGACGATTCACGATGTTTTACTAAGCGCGCTCTCCCACGCCGGAGATCACCTGGACCCAATCCTCCCCGACATGGTGGGCGAAGCGGTGCTCCTAGGGGTCTGGGACGAACAGGCCGGCACCGAGGCGGCGCTGAGGGCCGTTGGGGCCGGCTACCGAGCGCAAGTCGTCGAAACCGTCATGCGGACCTGCCAGGACTATGCCATTCATGGCAACGCAACCCCGCTTGCCTGGCTCGATGCCCTTGGCAGCGATGCCGCAGCGGACCTACCCGCGCTACTGCAGCTTTGCAACGCATTGCCGCCGGACACGGTTGAACTGCGCGAACGCGCCGCCGAACTCATCCGAACCGCCGTTGAGGGACTGCGCGGTGAGCTGAAGCGGCGCGACAAGGAAACAAGCAAGTCTCTACTCGCGGCAGGTCTCAACAACTTCTCGAACCGCCTGTCGGACCTCGGCCACCGCGAGGACGCCCTCGCTGCCAGTAAAGAGGCGGTCGCGCTCTACCGTCAACTGGCCGCCGCACGACCCGATGCTTTCCGGCCCGGTCTCGCGACGAGCCTCAACAACCTCTCGAACCGCCTGTCGGACATCGGCCACCGCGAGGACGCCCTCGCCGCCGGCGAAGAAGCCGTGGCCATCCGCCGCGCGCTGGCCGCCGCCCGCCCTGACGCCTTCCGACCCGATCTCGCGATGAGCCTCAACAACCTCTCGAAACGCCTCTCGAGATTGGGCCGTCGCGAGGATGCCCTCGCCGCCGGCGAAGAAGCCGTGGCCATCCGCCGCGCGCTGGCCGCCACACGACCCGACGCCTTCCGGCCTGATCTTGCGGGCAGCCTCAACAACCTCTCTGTCTGCCTGTCGAACCTCGGCCGCCGCGAAGACGCGCTTGCCACCATCGAGGAGGCGGTCACGCTGTACCGCGAACTAGCCGCCGTCCGCCCCGACGCCTTCCGGCCCCGTCTTGCAGGCGGTCTCAACGACCTCTCTGGCTGCCTGTCGGACCTTGACCACCTCAAGGAGGACGCCCTCGCTGCCAGTAAGGAGGCGGTCGAACTATACCGCGCACTGGCCGCCGCACGACCCGACGCCTTCCTGCCCCCTCTCGCAATGAGCCTCGACAACCTCTCGATCAGCCTGTCGAACCTCGGCCGCCGCGAGGACGCGCTCGCCGCCAGCGAGGAGGCGGTGGCCATTAACCGCGACCTGGCCGCCGCACGACCCGACGTCTTCCGCCCCGAACTCGCAATGAGCCTTGGAGCGCGCGGAATGGTCTTGCGAAAGGCGGACTTTCACGGTGATGCGGCGGCTAGTTTCGCCGAAGGCCTTGCAACACTAGCGCCGTACTTCCTGCAGGCCCCGGAGGGCTTCGGTCATTTGGCGACCGGGCTACTTCAAGCCTATTTGAGCAGCGCCCAAGAGGCGGGGATCGAGCCGGACTTTCAGAGTCTTCGCCCAGTGATCGAGAAACTGGTCGAGATCGGCGCGATACAGGAGACCAAGGATCAAGATTAAGGAGTATTGGAGAATGATCGACGTCGCAGCACTTGCATCCACTGCCCTTAGTTCGGCGCTTGCCTACCTGGGCTCAAAGGCCGTTGAAGTCGCAGACGAAGCGACTAAGGCCGCTGGCGCAAAGGTTGTTGATTGGCTGAAGTCGAAGCTTACCGCTGCTGCGGATCAAGAAGCTCTCGAGAAGCTGGAAGCCAGCCCGGATTCGGCGGGCGCACAGATGAAGGTCCAAGGCGCAATTCTGTCGCGCCTCGAAGAGGAGCCCTCGCTCGCCGAGCAGCTCAAGGGCCTGTTGGACGCCGCGGGGGTGAAAACAACGACCACGCAAACGATGAAGGTTAAGGGTGACAAGAGTATCAGCGCTCAAGTTGCCGGATCTGGAAACATCACAAAGCTTGGCCGCAACTGATCGCGTTGGCCAAGCCATGTCAGGTCAAGAGACGTTCCAGCACGCAAAAGCCGATGGCAGCGGCAATGTTTTTGTCCAGATTGCGGGCAACGGCAACTCGGTGCTGTTGCCTGGTCAGCCGTACCTGAGGCTAACGCGGTACCTGCAGCGCCGGCAGGTGCGCCAGGAGAACGGCAAGTCTTCGGAAGCCGATCTGATCACCGCCTATACCCGAAGCGTGCAGCTTGTCGGGCGCCAGGCGGAGATCAACGATCTTTGGGCTTGGCTGGAGAACGGCGACCCGATTTCGGTGCGGGTGCTTGTCGGCACCGCCGGGCGCGGCAAGACGCGGCTGGCCCTGGAGCTCTGCGAGGCAGCCACGGAAAAGGGTTGGGGCGCCGGCTTCCTGACCTCATCCGAATTGAATCGCTCCCGGACCCAGCAGAATGCCGCGAACTGGGACTGGAAGGCGCCGGTCCTGGTGATCGTCGATTACGTGTCAAGCCAAGCCGCATTAGTGCATGAGTGGCTTGTCGAGTTGGCTGACAACGCGGCTCTTAGCGATCCAGAAGCCGGCAAGAAGCGCCCGCTGCGGCTGCTGCTGTTGGAGCGGCAGGCCGACCCGCAGGGTGGATGGTGGCAGGAAGCCTTCGGACGCGGCGATGGCGATGCCAAGGCGGTGCAGAGGCTCCTTGATCCGCCACTACCGATAACTTTGCCGCCGATCTCAGATCCCGCCCTGCGTCGCGAGATTATCGCCCGGACACTGACACAGGCGGGCTCGGAGGTGCGGCCTCCGTTGCCAGGCCAGGACCCTCTCTTCGACACCAAGCTGGCCGAATTGTCCTGGGGCGGCGAGCCACTGTTCCTGATGATGGCGGCGCTGGTCGCGGCCAAATCCAGCTTTGCCTCCGTGCTCGCCCTGTCGCGCGACGACCTGGCCTTTGAGATCGCCGATCGGGAACTGGGCCGGATCGAAAAGATCGCCACATCACAGGGTGTTCCCAAAGCTTTCGCCGGCCATATGGCGGCCGTCGTCACGCTCTGCCAAGGGCTCGGGCGCGAGGCCGCCTTCGCCGCCATTGATCGCGAGAAGGCTGCCCTTGGTCGCGACAATGCCGGCGACCGAGCGACCATTCATGATGCTTTGCTAAGCGCTCTCTCGCACGACGGTGAGAATCTGGCGCCGATCCTGCCTGACATGGTGGGGGAAGCGGCCCTGCTGCGGATTTGGAGCGAACAGGCCGGCGCAGAGGCGGCCTTGAGGAGCATTGGCGCCGACTACCGGACGCAGGTCGTCGAGAGCGTTATCCGGACCTGCCAGGAATATGCCATTCACGGCCACGCCCCCCCTCGCCTGGCTCGACGCCCTCGGCAATAGCGCGGCCAAAGACCTGCCGGCTTTGCTGGCGCTTTGCAGTGCCCTGCCAACTGAAACCGTCGAGCTGCGCGAGCGCGCCGCCGCCCTCGTTCAAACTGCCGTCGACCGATTGCGAAATGAGACGGAAAAGTGCGCTAACCAGCAACAAAGCTCGGCTCTCGCGGAAAATCTCAGCAATCTATCGTATCGCCTATGGCAGATCGGTCGCCACGAGGAAGCCCTCGCAGCCGCCGAGGAGGCAGTGGATCTCCACCGCGAATTGGCCGCTACCCTCCCCGACGCCTTCCGCCTTTACCTCGCAGGAAGCCTCATCAACCTCTCGAACAGCCTAGCGGATTTGGGCCGCCGCGAGAAGGCGCTCTCGGCTATCGAGGAGGCGGTGGCGCTCTACCGCGAGCTGGCCGCCGCTCGCCGCGACATACTATGGCCCCGTCTCACGCCGAGTCTCATCAACCTCTCGAACCGTCTGTCGGAGCTGGGCCGCCGCGAGGAGGCGCTAGCCACCATTGAGGAGGCGGTGGCACTCTACCGCGAACTGGCCACCTGCCGCCCCGACGCCTTCCGCCCATACCTCGCGGGTAGCCTCAACAACCTTTCGAACCGCCTGTCGGACCTGGATCGGCACGAGGAAGCCCTCGCCGCCGCCGAGGAGGCGGTGGCGCTCTATCGCGCGCTCGGTGCTGCACATCCCGATGCCTTTCGGCCATCCGCGCCTTCATAGCGGGCTGATACATGCCATCTTCGATCGCCGCCATGAT
>CAYYIV010000026.1:0-65431 GCA_964472095.1 uncultured Pelagibius sp. | reverse complement strand
CGGCGAGCCGGTGCTCGGCACCGGCGGCATCGTGCCGCCGCCGGCCGGCTACTGGCAGGCGATCCAGGAGGTGCTGGCGAAGTACGACATCCTGCTGATCGCCGACGAGGTGATCACCGGCTTCGGGCGCCTCGGCTCCATGTTCGGTTCCGACCACTACGGCATTCGCCCGGATATCATCACCTCGGCCAAGGGTCTGACCTCGGCCTATGCACCGCTGTCGGCCTCGATCATCGGCGACAAGGTCTGGCAGGTGCTGGCCCGGGGTACCGACGAGAACGGCGCCATCGGCCATGGCTGGACCTATTCGGCGCATCCCATCGGCGCGGCGGCGGGCGTCGCCAACCTGAAGTTGGTCGATGACCTGGACCTGGTCGCAAACGCCCGCGTCACCGGCGCCTATTTCAACAAGGCGATGGAGAAAGCCGTCGGCGGGCATCCCCACGTCGGCGAGGTGCGCGGCGAAGGCATGCTCTGCGCCGTCGAACTGGTCGGCGAGAGGGAAGGTCGCAAGCTCTTCGAGCCGGCCGGCCAGCACGGCCCCAAGGTGGCCGCCGCCCTGTTGAAGCGCGGCGTCATCGCCCGCGCCATGCCGCAGGGCGACATCCTGGGTTTCGCGCCGCCGCTCTGTCTCACGGAGGCCGAGGCGGATATTGTCGTCGGCGCCATGCGGGAAGCCGTCGAGGAGGTCTTCGCGGGGGCCTGACCCGGGCCCTTTCCTTCCTATAGTCCCCGGGCGGCAGGGAACCAATCTGCTGCCGTCCACGTTGTCCCGGCAATCTAATAGACAACGAAAGGGGCAAATCGCCATGAGTGAGAGCTCATCGAAGGATCGTGCCGAACCCTCCGCCCTGGAGGAAGTCGGCGCGGCAATTAAGCGTGAGGGTCGGCAGGTGGCCGACGACGCGAGGGCGGCTGCGCAGAGCATGGTGAGCGACCAGCGCGATGTGCTTGCCGACTATGTCGCTGCCCTGGCAGATGCCGCCAGTAGCGGTGCCAAGGACCTGAAGGACTCCGGCTATCCCCGCAGTGCGGCGACGATCGAGCGCACCGCCGCGGAGGTCGGCGGCTTCGCCGAGCGCCTGCAGGCCCGCGAGCCTGGCGAACTCTGGGACGATGTCGAGGGCTTCGCTCGTGAGCATCCCGCCCTGGTGTTCGGCGCCAGCTTCGTTGTTGCCTTCGGCGTCGCCCGCTTCCTGAAGAGTTCTGCCGCGAGCAGAGAGGAAAAGCAGGCCACGGCCAGCCGGCCGGTATCGGCCGGCGGCGCATAAGGGTTGAGGCGGCAGAAATGTCGGATTCCTCCCTCGGGCAGTTGGTGACCGAGTTGATCGCCGACCTCGGTCAGCTGATACGTCAGGAACTGCGCCTCGTGCAGGCAGAGGCTTCGGAGAAGCTGAAGCAGGCTCAAAACGGCGTCTATGCCATCATCACCGGCCTGCTCGTGGCGTTCTGCGCCCTGCTGATCCTGTTGCAGGCGTTGGTCGTCGGGCTGAGCAACGTGATGCCGGCCTGGCTTGCCTCGCTGAGTGTCGGACTGGTCCTGGCGATCGTGGCCTTTGTCCTGATCGGCCACGGCCGCAACAACCTGAAGGCAAAGAACCTGGTGCCCGAGCGCAGCTTGCGTGCCGGCCGCGACCTTGCCGTCCGAGAAGACGCGCAACGCAACGTGCAAATTCGATAACCCGAGAAATCCATGGAGACTGTGAGATGGTAAAGACCTATCCCGGAACCGACACGATTGAGGACGATATTCGCGCCACGCGGCAAAGCATCGACGACAAGGTCGAGCGCATCCAGCAACGCCTCTCGCCCGGCGACATTGTTGACAGCGTGGTCGACTTCGCCAGGACCAATGGGGGCGCCATTGCCGGCGGCATCGGCCGCGGAGTCCGAGACAACCCCTTGCCGGTGGCGATGATCGGCGCCGGCATCGTCTGGTTCGTCCTGTCCAGCCGCGCCCAGCATCAGCACGATACCTATGCGGAGTACTCGGACGACGGCGATTCCATCAGTGAGCGGCTGAGCCAACGCGCCGCCGCGGTGCGTGACGACGTTCGCGAGCGGGCCTCCGACGCCTGGGACCAGGCCGAGGAGATCGGCCACAAAGCCCGCGTGCAAGCGGTCCGCGCCGGGCGTACCAGCGGCCGCTTCGTGATGGATCATCCGATCCTGTTCGGTGCCGCCGGCATCGCACTCGGTGCTGCCATTGCCGCAGCGCTGCCCCGCACGTCCATCGAGAACGAAACTTTCGGCGAGCGTGCCGAGCGCACCAAGCAGGCTGCCAAGCGTGCCGCCCTGAAGGAGGGGCGCAAAGTGCAGGAAGCCGCGAAGTCGGCGGTCGAGAAGGCGCGCGAAGCGGCCGAGAGCAAGGCGCCGACGGCGGGCGACGTGAAGCGCGATGCCGACAGTATTGCCAAGGCGGCGACCGGAGCGAAGGCCTCGCCGGGCGCCACGGGCTGACCGAAGCCGTCCCTGGAAACACGGGCCCGCGTTTCGGCGCGGGCCCTCCAAGGAAGGACCTACCGCATGTATAATATCTTCTATTTGATTGGGGTCGTCGTGGTGGTGCTGGCGCTGCTGTCGTTTCTCGGCCTCGCCTGACCTTCGGCCGGCATCCCCACTACGCTCCACGCAGATCCACAGCGGCCCATGTCTGCCTTGACTGGCAGGCGTGGGCTTTTCTCAGTTTGTGTGCGCCGGTTGCTTGGCCGGCTCCGGCGCCTCTGGCGAGGGTGGCAGCGAGCTCAGGTATTCGCCCATCACCTGCAACTGCGGGATGTGGTCGCAGAGGATCTTGCAGACGACCAGCAGCGGCACAGCCAGGAGCAGGCCGGCGATACCCCAGAGCCAGCCCCAGAACAGCAGGCAGGTGAAGACGATCACCGGATTGAGGGTCAAGCGGCGCCCGACCAGTGCGGGAGTCACAAGGTTGCCTTCGAGTGCGGTGAGCCCGATGAAGGCCAGCGGCGGCAGGAGAGCCCCCAGCGGCGTGGTGAAGGTGAGGACCGCAGCCAGTATGATGGCTGCGCCGGTGAGCATTGCCCCGACATAGGGAATGAAGTTGAGGGTCGTCGCCATGACGCCCCAGAGCAACGGGTCCGGCAGTCCGAAGGCGGCCATGGTGGCCGCTGTGGCGCAGCCCAGGCCGATGTTGATCGCGGTGATGGTCAGCAGGTAGCGGGAAACCTCGGTCTGCAGGGCGCGTCCAATCTCGACGGCACGTTTCTTCTCGCCGAAGCTCGGGAGCACATGCACCGTCTTGAGCAGGAAGAGGTAGCCGTTGGCGAGCAGGAAGAACAGCAGGACTGCGGTGACCACGATCATCGTCAGAAGCTGGCCGGTGTTGGTGAGGAAGACCTGCGCCAGGTCCGGGCCTTGCACCACGGCCGCGGCGCCGTTCTCGCCCTGTGAAAGCTGGGCCATGTCCTCGGTGAACTCTTTCATGTTCTGCAGGGCGCCAACCACCTCGCTGAAGGTGTAGCGCAGCCGCAACACCGCCTCAGGCAGGCGGGCGAACCATGCTGCCGCCGGGCTGGACAGCTGCACCAGAACGGCGGCGACCAGCGCCACGGCGGCGATCACGACGCCGCCGGAGGCCAATGCCCGCGGCAGGCCGACCCTGCACAGCAGGCGGACGATGGGGGCCAGCACCAGGGCCAGGATGCAGGCCAGGGTGATCGGGATGAAAAGCGTGCGCGCGAAATAAAGGGCGGCCAGCGTCGCCACGATCGCAATTGTGATTACCGCGACGGGCAGGCTGCGGCTCACCCTGGTCTGCGTCTGCATTGATTCTCTTCCCTCGTCGCCGGATGGCCTTTACAGGCCGCTCAAAGGGAACTATCCGGCCGTGAAAACGTTCCCTGGCCACCCGACCCACCGGCGCGCTCTCCGGCGGCGGCTTTCTATGACTCAAGGGGGAGGGATCCATGCCGCTCGCCAGTCCCGGCGAAACTCTGTTTCCTGTGCTCAAGAACGAATTCCGAAGGGTGCGCACGGCGCTGTGGTTCCGGCCGGGCGCCTTGTGCATCGTGGCGGCCCTCGCCGCGGCGCTGCTTGCCACCATCGACGGCATCCTGCCGCCGGGCAGCCTGGTCTGGCTGCCGGAAGTCGAGGTCGCCACAGTGAAGGAGCTGATGAAGCTCCTGGCCGGCAGCATGCTGACCGTGGCGACGGTGACGCTTTCGGTGATCATGCTGGTGCTCAGCCTGGCTGCCGGTCAGGCCTCGCCGCGGGCGGTGCCGGAAATCATGGGCGATCCGGTGACCCAGAACGCGCTCAGCACCTTCCTGGCCACCTTCGTCTACGCACTGACGGCTCTCATGCTCTTCGGTTTTGGTGCGGTCGAGAGGTCCGGCGTCACACTGAGCTTCCTGGGCGCCCTGCTGCTGGTGCTGAATGCCGTGCGCTACCTGGTGCAGTGGATCCACCACGTGGCCGAGATCCTGAAGATCAACCATATCATCGCTCGCATTCACCGGCAGGCGAGGACAGTGCTGAAAACCTATCTGAACGAAGAGCAGGAACTGCGCTGCGGAGAAAGGTTGGCGGTTTCGGGGGAGCCGAGGGTGATCCGTCCGACGTCCACCGGCTACGTCCAACTCATCGACGCCGATCGCTTGCACCAGCTTGCATGCGAGCATGACCTGGTCGTGCAGTTCTGCGTCCAGGAGGGAGATTTCGTCCACCCGCACTGCCGCCTGATGGAAATCCACGGCAATTTGCCCGGGGAGGATGCGCTGGCGGCACTGCGGGCGAACGCCGTGGTCGGCTTCGAGCGCAGCCATGAGGGCGACCCGCGCTTCGGCTTCGAGCTGCTGGCCGAAGTCGCCTGCCGCGCCCTCTCGCCCGGTGTGAACGATCCGCAGTCGGCTCTTGCCTGCATAAATTATCTCGGCGCCTTGCTTGCCATGGCCGGCGCGACGGCGAAAGCCGACTACCCCTCGGCGGTCAGTGCCGATGGGCGTGTGGCGTCTGTGCGGCCGGACTTCGCCGCCATGTTGGAGCGGGCCTACCGGCCGGTGATGCGGGACGGCGCAGGCTCCGCCGAAGTGATCTGTGCCATCATGGCAGTCCTGAAGGATCTCACCGGACTTGTGGCGACTGACTATCTGGAGGCCCTGGTGGGGGAAGCTGAGCGCGCGGAGGCCTTCGGCAAGGCGTCGCTGACGCTCGACGTCGACAAGCAGGCGCTCGCCAGGCTGACCGAAGCGCTGCGGGAAGTTGCGGCCAGTCGGGCTAACGCCGGGCGATGATCCATACCGCGTGCACGATGCCCGGAATGTAGCCGAGGATCGTCAGCAGGATGTTCAACCAGAAATGAGCCCCGAGCCCGACCTGGAGGAAGACGCCGACCGGCGGCAGAAGAATAGCGAAGATGATGCGGACCAGGTCCAAGGCGATGCTCTCCCATGGTGGTGAAATCGGCCCGCTGATTCTCGGGTACGGAGGGTCAATGCCGCCGGCGGCATGAAGGTTCCGCCAGGCTGCGTGTGGCGGAACCGACTTTCGCGGCCGGTGTTGTCCTCGCGACACAACAACCTCACGAGGATTCTGCAATGTCCAAGCGACTGACCTGCCTGCTGGCGGTGGGAGCCCTGGTCCTGCCGCTGCCTGCCTATGCCGACTGCGCCGAGCGTATCGCTGCCGTTGAAAACCATCCCGCGATTTCCGAAAAGAGTGCATCCGTCGACGATGCCGAGCGACCGGAGAATCCGACCCAAGGCAACGAGGAGAGAATAGTCGAAGAGGAAGTGGTCGAGAACGGCGAGACCATACGGGAGGACGGCGGTGAGACCACCCATGCCGACGGCGGCCCGGCGGCGCCGGCGGAGAACTGGTTTGAGGACATAAACGACAAAGCCGTCGTCTTGACGCATCTCGAAGCGGCCAAGGAGGCGAAACAGGCAGGAGACGAGAATGCCTGTCTGGAAGCGGTCGAGGAGGCCGAGGCCACATTCAAGAGCGACGCCGGCTGACGGCATAGTTTCATATCACGCGGCTAAAGGGGTGCCTTGCCGGGTGCCCCTTTTCGCTGTGGCAATTTCAGCATCTCCGCGCATCCCGAGCGCAGCCCAGGAACTGTAGCGGCGCGAGCGGCGTTTTCTCTTATGAAGGCTGGTGAAGACCACCAACCATCCCGCAGTGGAAACGACCCGTAGGAGATCGAAGATGAATTGGGATCAGGTCGAAGGCAATTGGAAGCAGTTCAAGGGCAAGGCCAAGGAGAAGTGGGGCCGCCTTACAGATGACGAACTGGACGTGGTGGATGGCAAGCGCGACCAGCTGATCGGTCGCCTGCAGGAGCACTACGGCCTTGCGAAGGAAGAGGCGGAGAAGGAGGCCGACCGCTGGGCCGGCAGCATGTAGCCGCCCCAGGCAAATAGTCTAGGGCTCTTGACATGGAAACGGGCGGTTGCGAAAGCAGCCGCCCGCTTTTCGTCTTGTCAGCCTCCCGCGGGGCCGGTGTCGCCGACAGTCTTAGGCTAGTTGGCGCTGTCCTGTACCTCTTCGCCCGCGTCTTCCACGGCCTCGCCGAGCTCGTTCACCGATTTGTCGATGGACTCGCCAAGCTGTTCGGCCGGCCCTTGCTCTTCGCAGGCCGAGAGGGCGAGTGCAGCGGCGAAGGCCAGCGCTGTCACGGCGGCCGTCTTGCGAATGATGCTGGTCATGAAAGTTTCAACCTCTTTTAGCGGGCAGGCGCATAGCCGGTGCAGCGATCACTGACGGGCCGGCCTGCGACCCTTCTCCTCGGCGCGCTCGAAGGCGCCTGCCTTGTCCTCCTCGACCGCTTTGCGGGCTTTCTCCGCGCTCTTTTCGACTTTGCCGGAGTCGATGAATTCGCGTGTCGCCTTGTTGTACTCGCGGGCGGCGGTGCGGTTGCCTTCACCTTCGTTCTTGGCTTTGTTTGCCATAGTAAGGGTTCCTTGTGAACGTGGAGGCGACAGTTCGCCGATCAATCGGCGCTTTTCTGGATGGCTTCACCGGTCGACTCGATGTCCTTTCCCGCGCCTTCTACGGTATTGCAGGCGGAGAGAGAGACGGCGGAAAAGCCCGCCACGGCGAATGCCAAGATCAGCTTGCGCAGCGTCGGCTGGGCAACATTCGAAGCACTGGTCATTGTGAGAACTCCATTGTCGGCGTGAACGATTTCCGCGCTGCCCATGCGGGCAGGGGGCTGTGGAAGAACGACCGAGCGAGCGAAAGGTTCCCTCGGAGGGCCTTGAATCTCGGGCGTCAGCTCTTGCTTGTCGGCCGCGCCGCTATCTCGGGGCGGGTAGCGTCGGAGGGAGCCATCGCCTCGATCTGGTGCAGAAGACCGTCGATCAGGCTGGCCGCCTGGCTTTCAACCGATGTCTCTTCTCCGTCGCGAAGGGGCCGGTCGTAGGCAGCAGCGGCGTCCAGCAGGCAACGCCTTGCAGCTTGGGGGTCCAGTATCCCCGATTCAACCAGCGCCAGGATCAGCGACTCGCAGATGGAGAGTGCTGCGAGGGCCGCCGGTTCCCGTTGCGGATGACCGGCGTGGTCCGTGGGCGGGCGTTTGGTGGCTGGCAACGGCGCTCCTTTGCGCTGGCTTGGGGACAGGTGAGTGGCGGGCATGGTGCCAGTTGTCAGGCTGCGGAGACTTAACCTATGCCAAGGAACAAGAAAATGTGACGGCAAGGAACTCCGCCTGCCGCCAGGCGTTGATGCAGCGGCAGGTAGCTGCGCTTTGCGCTTATCTGTCAGCACTCCGGCGATTCGGAAAGTTAGGGCTTCCATGAAGGCTGAACAGGCACACGGCGCGCTGGGCCGCAAGCTCGGTGCGGTCATTCGGCTGAGCAACGTGGAGATCGACTGCATCGAAGCGATGCAGAAGAGGGTCAAATGCGTTGCTGCCGGCTGTGAGTTCGTGCGCGACGGCGATCCCTACGATCAGACTTACATCGTCAAGGATGGCTGGGCGATCCGTTTCAAGACGCTGTCGGACGGACGGCGCCAGATCCTCAACTTCGCCCTGCCGGGTGACTTCGTCGGCTTGTTCTCGGCACTCTTCGAGGTGGCGGATCACTCGGTCTCTGCTCTGACCGACGTGGTGCTGCATCCGATAGAGCCGTTCAGCCTGGTGGAGATGTTCGGCGACTGCCCGCGGCTGGGTGCCGCGGTAGCGTGGTCGGCAGGGCGCGACGAAGCCATTCTCTCCGAGCAGGTGGTGCGCGTCGGCCGGCGCAGCGCCTACGAGCGTACCGGCCATCTCATCGTCGAGCTGTTGCACCGCCTGCGTCTGGTGGGCGAGGCTGACCAGTGTTCCTTCGAGCTGCCGCTCACTCAGGAGATTCTTGCCGATACCCTCGGGCTCAGCATCGTCCACGTGAACAGGACGCTGCGCCGGCTGCGCGAAGACGGCCTGCTGCGCATCAGCGGCGACCGCGTGATCATCGGCGACCTCGACCGGCTGGTCAGCGTTGCCGAGTTCTCGCCCCACTACCTCTCGGCCGAACCTCTGCCGCGCGCGACCGAGGCGTCGCTGTCGCTCATCTAATCGGCGCGATCCAGCAATTCGGCGAGGCGGGCGAGCAGATAGGACTCGCTGTACGGCTTGCCGATGACCGGCACGGTCGCGAAGGGGGGCGGAATGATGGCGCGCTCGCCATAGCCGGTAGTGAAGGCGAAGGGGATGCCGCGTTCCCGCAGCCTCATGGCGACCGGCAGGCTGTCGCCACGGGTGAGATTCAGGTCCAGCAGAGCCGCATCGAAAGCCGTGGTGTCGAGCTGCTCCAACGCCTCCTCGCAGCTGCTCACCACCTGGACCTGGGCCGCTCCGTTGCGCATCAGCATGTCCTCGACGTCGAGCGCAAGGATCATATTGTCCTCAACGATCAGCAGCCGCAGGCCTTTTGCCGGATTGGAATGCACCGGTTTTTTCACTTTCTCCGGCCTTTCTTCGCTATCGACCATGACCAGTTCGCCGGGTTTCTCGATGTCTGCCTGAATGCCGTCGGTCGCGTAGTCGATACTCGCTGTGCCTCCCAGCTCATGGGGAACTGTGCGCTCGACAACCGTTGAGCCGAATCCGAGTCGCTCCCGGGCAGCCGGGTCGGTATGAGGCGGTGCAGGTGTGGGGGAAGGGGTCCGGCGGACGTGGTTCAAGTTTGTTGCCTCCAAGTGGCGATTTCGCTCAGCGGCCGATTGAAGCCGGCCTTCCTGTCATAGACGCTGGAAGCGCGGCAGCCTTCCCCTGCCGCAGCATCTCAGGCTGAAACGAAATTAACCTGCGGTTCCGGGGATTGCCGCAACATATGATAACCCCACGGGACGTCGATCGGACACGTCGGGAGGCGGTCCGCGGTCAGCTTGTGAGAAAGTTGGGGTAAAGCGGGGGCAAGGTGGCGCCGGACTCACGCCGGCAGCGGGGAGACAGAAGCATCGCCGGCCCGCAGCCTGAAGCGGCTGGAGCCGGCGAACCTGAAAGGCCGTAAAGCGGCCGCCTACATCGACCCGCGCCGGCCGCGCACGAGGTGCATGACCAGCGAGACCACCAGCAGCACCAGGAAGATGAAGAAGAGGATCTGCGCAATGCCGGCAGACGCGGAAGCGATGCCGCCGAAGCCGAAGAAGCCGGCGATGATCGCGACGATGAAGAACACAAGGGCCCAGTAGAGCATAGCTGTCTCCTTGGTGACGTTTTGCGGCGCGGCGGGGCGGCCGCTATGGTGAGCGGCCCTCCTTGGGCGAGTGCCCCGGAGGCTATGCCTCCGCGAGCCGGTCTCCTCTTAAACGCCTTCAGGCCTCGGAGGTTCCGGAAAGCGGCGCCGATTCAGGCGCTTGGCCTGGCGAGATCTCCTGCGACGGCATGCGCAGGGTGAGGCGGAAGCCTTCGCCGCCTTCGCCGCCTTCGATCTGCACCTCGCCGCCGAGCTGCTTGGCGAACGCGTAGATGAGGCGGCCGCCGAGGCTTTCCGGCGAAGCGGATTCCGTGGTGCCGCCACCGTCGGTGATGGACATGACGAGGCTCTCCCCGCCATCCCGCTTCAAGCGGATGTCGAGCTGGCTGGCGTCGCTTTCGGATCTGCTGTGCTTCAGGGCGTTGGCCACCACTTCAGTGATCAACAGAGCAAGCGGTACCGCCCGTTCCGGCTCGCTGTACAGGGGATCGATATCGAATGCAAATTCCAGGAAGGCGTCCGCTGCCGAATTTCCTTCGGCATGTCGCAGGTACTCGCAGAGTTGCGGCACGAACTCCTGCAGCTTGATGAGGTGCAGTTCCGGCGCATCGTAGAGATTGCTGTGCACCATGGAGAGCGCATAGATGCGGTCCTGGGTGGTGCGCAGGGCATTGCGCTCGTGCTCGTTTTTGGCGCGGGAGACCTGCAAGTTGACCAGGCTCGAGACCACTTGGAGATTGTTCTTCACCCGGTGATAGACCTCGCGCAGCAGGGTCTTTTGTTCCTGCAGCGACTTGCGCAGCTCGCTTTCGTGCAGGCTGATCACGTCTGCCATCTTGTGCATCGTCGCGCCGAGTTCGCGGATTTCCTGCGGCGCCTCGTCGAGGTCCGGCGTGCGCACCTCGAAATGGCCCTGCGCATAGGCGTTGGCCGTCGTGCGCAGGCGCAGGACCTGGCGCAGCACCAGGCGATCGACGGCAAACCAGGCCACGACGATCGCAATGACCCACATGAGGACAGGATAGGCGAGTCCGGCAATAAGGTGCAGGCTGAGGCCGGTCAACAGGTGACCGGAGATGCCGCCGAGCACGATGTAGACCTGCTGTTCGTAAAGCGGCGCCAGTGCGAAGATGCGCTCAAATCCGTCGCGGCCTCTGGTCTGGAACACCTGGGGCTGGCCACTCAGGCGCGCGCCGATGACAAAGGCTGCCGGCATCCACTCGCCTTCGGCGACGCCAGCGGCGGACTCCGCGATGACGTTGCCGTTCCGATCGAGCAGCGCGACGGAGGTGTTGGCCAGGGATTCGCCGCTGCCAAGGTGTACCAGGTTCTTCAGCCAGGTCTGACGCAGGGTCAAGCCGATCATGCCAATGACACTGCCGTCATTGTCCCTCAGCGGCAGGGAGGCGAACAGGATGGGCGCCTCGCTGGTCGTCAAGGTGACGTTGCCCGTCACTGTGAAGGCGTCGTTCTGGAGGGTGCGGGTGAACCACTGTCTATCGGCGAAGCTCAGGGGCTCCTCCACGCTGGTGGCGCAGGCCACCATGCCGTCTGTGCGCAGCACAATCAGGCTCTCGTACCTGTTCTCGGACTCCGTCTGCAGACGCAGCAGGGCCTGGCCGCATGCCTCTGGCGTGAAGGTGACGATCTCATTGAGGGCGGCCAGGCCCTCCAAGGCGTTGCGTGCCGCGACGATCTCGTTCTTTTCTTCGCTGGCCACGAGAGCAGCCGACTGCAGCAGGGTCCGCTCGGTCAAGGCCGTCAATTGCTCGTAGTTGGCAACCGCCTGAATCACGGCAAGGGTACTGGCAGGCAGCAGTGCCAGTGCCAGCAGCACGATCAGCCTGGAGCGGAGGGAATTCAGCATAGAGGCGCCTACCTGGCAGGCAGTTTAGGAGCGGGCCTGCAGGGCCTGCTTGCTTTCCAGCATGCTTGTCATGGCCTTGTCTCCCGCGAGATCCCGTCGTGGATCGATTTGCAGCAGATCCGCCAGGCGGTTGCGCCCGCGGTTTACGCGACTCTTCATCGTGCCGACGGCGCAGTCGCAGATGCGGGCCGCGTCTTCGTAGGAAAACCCCGAGGCGCCGATGAGGATCAAGGCTTCGCGCTGCTCTGCCGGCAACTGTGCCAGGGCCTTGCGGAAGTCCTTGAGCTCGAGGGCGGCGAGCTGGTTGGGTTGGGTCGAGAGCGTGGCGGCATAGCTGCCGTCGGCGTCCTCTACCTCGCGGCGCCGCTTGCGCAGTTCGGAGTAAAACAGGTTGCGCAGGATGGTGAACATCCAGGCGCGCAGGTTGGTGCCGGTCTCGAACTTGTCGAGGTTCGACAGCGCACGGGTAAGCGCTCCCTGCACCAGATCGTCGGCCTGCGAGGGGTTGCTCACCAGGGATCTGGCGAAGGCGCGCAGATTCGGTATCACCTCGACAATCTGCTCATGAAGCTCGTCATGGGCGCGCGCAGAGGTCAAGATCCACGCTCCTTCTTGTCGATTTCCTTGAGGAGGGCGAGAAAGCGATCGGGGACGGGCTCGCTCAGCGCCTCGTCGTAAACCTTGCGCAGGTGGGCGCCGATCCAGTCTTCCTTGCCGGCGCCGGCCTTCTTGGCCGGTTGCGGCGATGGGCGCGCCGCCTGTGACTCGTCGTTCTCGTCGTTTGACATCATTTGCCTGGTCCGGACTGTATTTCTGCGAGTTTTAGCGCCATTCTCTTGGCATGGAACGACTCCCCGTTTGCCGTTTCTATGAAATCATTTTCTATGAAATCATTCCGATTCGCCGATGGCAAACGTAAGGGTTACTAAAAAGTTCCCTTTGCGAAGGAACTTTTTCGCGGGTCAGGCGATTGTCGTCTCAGCAAGGTGCGCAAGGCCGGCGCCAAGCGAGCATTTTGCCAATCGTTCCAGGACTTTAAGGGAGCTCAGTCCGTCGATGTCCATTTCTCAAGCAATCGGGCCGCATCTGCCCCTCCTGCGGCGTTATGCAAGGGCCCTGACCGGGACCCAGGAGAGTGGCGATCGCTATGTTGCCGCTTCGCTCGAGGCAATTCTCCAGGCCCCGAAAGAGTTCCCGCAAGACGTCGATCCCCGGGTCGGCCTCTACCTGGTGTTTCAGAAAATTTGGTCTGCGGCCCAGGTGCCCTTCGACAGCGCCGACGACGCCGGTGACGACCACGAGGTGATCACCCGGCGGCGCCTCGCCGCGCTCACACCGCGTTCGCGACAAGCGCTGCTGCTGACCGCAATGGAGGGCTTCACGCGTGCGGAGGCCGCCACCATCCTTGAGGGCGAAGAGGAAGAGATCGTCGGACTCCTGACCAGCGCGATCGAGGAGATCGACCGGCAGACGGCGACCGCCGTCCTGATCATCGAGGACGAGCCGATTATCGCCATGGACCTGGAAGGCATCGTCCAAGGGCTTGGCCACCAGGTGGCTGCCATCGCCGACACCCGCAGTTCGGCGGTCGCGGCTGCGCGCAAGCACAAGCCGGGCCTCGTGCTCGCCGACATCCAGCTCGCCGACGGCTCCTCCGGCATCGATGCGGTCACCGAGATTCTCAACGACTTCACAGTACCTGTCATCTTCATTACCGCCTATCCGGACCGCCTGCTGACCGGCGAGCGGCCGGAGCCGACCTTCCTGATCACCAAGCCCTTTCAGGAGGCGACGGTGAAGGCGGCGATCAGCCAGGCGCTGTTCTTCGAAAGCAGCGCCCGCATGAGCTGACCCTGACTGCTCCAGGGTGAACGGACGGCGCGCCGGCGGTTTTCGCGGGCGCGCCGTTCTTCGTTGTAGCGCCTGCCGGTGCACAGGCGGCCGCTGCACTGCCCGCGATAATTTTCGGAACCATTACCGCCCTGACGCATTCAACCGACGCGACGCAAGAGCGCCAAGGTTGATTTTGAGCGGATGGGGGCCGGCAATCGCCGGGATACTGGCGCCGGCAGAGCCGGCGTCGCGGACGCGCGGATGTCACGGCTTCTCCACCCGAAACGAAAGCTGTCCGTCAGATACTTGGCGGGACGCAACGACTGAACGAGATGCAACGATAGAGAAGGAGACAGATATGTTTCGCAAGATCTTGCTGGGTGGGGTTGCCTCGTCCTTCGTGGTGCTGGCCAGCAGCGGTGCCTCGGCGGTGTTCCTCTACGGCGACGAGATGGACCGGGCACGCGAGATGCAGACCGGCGGCTCGAACTTCGACAGCTACCTTGCCCGCGAATATCGCGACTTCTTCCTCTTCGAAGCGGACGAGATGTACGACTGGATCGATGCCGATTACTTCGCCGCCAAAGCGCTCTCTGCTGAGGCCGGCAGAGGCGTGCAGCCCGAAGATCCGGCTGACTGGAACATTGACGAGGCTCACATGCCGGAGTTGACTGCCGCGCGGCAGGACCTTATGGCCGCCTTTTCGGAGGGCGGCAGGGACAAGGCGCCTGAGGCCGCGGCCATCGCCCAGGCCAAATACGATTGCTGGGTCGAGCAGCAGGAGGAAGGCCACCAGCCGACCCACATCGCCGCCTGCCGGCAGGAGTTCTTGACGGCCCTCGCGGCGCTGCAGGGCGCGATGCAGACTGCCGAAGCGCCGGTGCCGGAGCCTGAGCCGGAGACACGCTTGGTCATCGGCGAAGAGCTGGCACGGACCGTCCTCTACTTCGACTTCGACCGGTCTGACGTCAACCAGTCCGCCCAGACTCAGATCGACGGTTTCGTCGAGAAGATGAAGGGCAGGGGGCTGCAGGACGTCGCCATCTTCGTGGAGGGCCACGCTGACCGCGCCGGGCCGGACGACTACAACGATGCCCTTTCAGAGAAACGCGCCGAGGAGGTGCGGCAGGCTCTGCTGGCGCAGGGGATCGAAGTGCTCGATCTGGATGAAATGAAGACGGATTGGAAGGGCGAGGCCCAACCGGCCGTGCCGACGTCGGATGGCGTGCCCGCCCAGGCCAACCGGCGCGTCGAAGTCATTGCGCGCGGCATGTACGCCGAGGAAGTGCCCGTGCAGGGGCAGTAGTTTTCGGGTCGATAGCGCCGGCAGGATCCCTGCTTCTCATGGTGAGGCCCTGTGCGACGGACAGGGCCTCACCTGCTTGCCGCAGTGTGACAGGGAACAGTTCCAGCGCCTTGGTGTTTGGCGACCAGTTTGAAACGGAAGCGTCTCGGACGCGGGAGAAGAAATCATGGGTATCGAAGTCGGTGGAATTTTCGGCCTCATCGTCCTGGCCCTGGACATCTGGGCCATTGTCAACATCATCGGCTCCAGCGCTTCCACGGGTACCAAGGTGCTCTGGATCCTGCTGGTGTTGATCCTGCCGATTCTCGGCCTCATCATCTGGCTGCTCGCCGGGCCGCGCGGCAAGGCGAAGGCCATCTAACCCGCTTCTGCAGGGCGCCAAGGCCAGGCCCGATCCGCTGCGCCATCCCTTAGCGGTCGGGCCGCGGTCTGCTCCTGCGCCACCGCTGCACAGCCCGTTGCAGTGGTCCGGCCTTCTCGGCAAACTGAACACATAAGCCGCCCAACGAATGGGGCCGGAATACGATCCTGCGGATCGGAGAGTTCAACGTCAGCGAAAGGGTAACCGTTTCATGGCTGCTTCCAGCGATAACCTGCATGCGCCGCGCGAGCGGCTGAGCAAGGAAACCATCCATCTGCATCATGCCATCGTCTCCCTGATGGAAGAACTGGAGGCCGTCGACTGGTACCGCCAGCGGGCCGATGATTGCGAGGATGCGGCGCTCAAGGAAATTCTGCTCCACAACATGCGCGAGGAAATGGAGCACGCGGCCATGGTGCTCGAATGGATTCGGCGCAACAGTAGCGATTTCGACAAGCACCTGAAGGAGTTCCTCTTCAAGGAAGGGGAAATCTCCGATCACTGAGCAAGGATGCAGCGCGCCGTCGCCGTCCTTCCCGCCGGCGGCGCACGGCGGTTCAGTCGCGCTGTTCTTCGCGTTCCCAAAACGGGCCCGAATGGCGCGCATCCGGATAGGCCGCGGAATAGTTCGGCGGATGGCAGGACGCCAGTAGCAGGCCTATGGCGGCGAGCATGGCCAGGCGGGAAAGACCTCTCTTCATTCCTTCGCTCCCCGGAATCCGGGCCGCTCGCAGACGCGGCGGCCCCGTGCTGATCAGATGGCGAGACCAGCCTGCTGCCGCAAGCCCTGCAGGTGCGGCGTCGTGCATCTTCACGTCTATCCGCGCTGGTCTTCCATGGCCGCTCTGACCTCTCCGCGTCCCGTCGAAGCCGCGGCGCCTGACGGTGCGAGGGGGGCGAGACCGTCGATCACCCTGGCCATGACCGCGTCGGTCAGCTTCCTTTCCAGCGAGAACCTCATCGCCGCCTTGGCGCCGAGGCGCACCGCCCAGGGCAGGTGTTCGCCAAGTTCGTCGTCGATGGCCGTCGCGGCCAGCGCTTTGACGCGAACCTGTACCTGCCGGCGGATGCTTGCCAGGTCGACGCGCTCCGGTTTCGGGGTGTCGGAGAGCGGTATTTCCTCGTCCACCTGCAGTGCCGCGGTCAGCGGGATGATGGGCAGCGCCAGGTGCAAGCCGCCGTCCGCCCCCGGCACCCGGCGCGGCGTGTCGTCGCGCTCCTTCACCTGCCAGGCCTGCCTCTGCTCGGAACTCATGGAGGCGAACAGCGGATTGCTTTCCGGCAGTGCCAGGTAGCGCTTCAGGAAGGACTGACAGTTTTTGCGGCCAAGCAGGTAGTCGTGGTGCCGGAAGGATTCCTCGAAGAACCCGCCGAAACCGCCCAGCGTGGCCGAGGCGATGGCGAATTCCGCCTGCCGTCCGTCGGCTTCGCGCCGCGACGGCGAGATGATGAATCGCGAGTAGACGGCGTCGTTCTCCGCCAGGGCCAGTTCCTCCGGCTTGAAGCGCGCCTGGTTGACCAGGGCGTTGAACATGCGCGGTGCCACGGCGAACAGGCGATCGTCGTTGCGGGCCTCGGGATCGAAGTGAATCTGGTTGGGGAAGGGGTCGATCATGATGGCGGCTCGACTGGCCGCTTCGCCCGGGCGCGGGTTGCGTTTGTCCGCGCCGGCGAGATACCGGCGCGCCTGCTCCAGGGGCTCGTTGTTCATCAGGCCGCCATCGACGCAGACGAATTCGTAGTCCTCCGGCGCAGGGTCGCCGACCGTCGGATCGCGGAAGCCCTCGCGGCCGTAGTAATCACGCATCTTGCGCTTCAGGATGCGCGGGCTGAGCCCGATCGGAAAGGCGCCGGTGGCCAGAGCCGAATTGGCCAACAGTTCCCAGTTGCCGCCCGGGCAGTCTGCCGCCGCCAGGGGGATGAAGCCGGCCGGCGCTTCGGCCTGCCAGGTCACTGCAAAGCGCATGTCGTCCATGTGGTTGGTCATGCCGTAGGCGTCGCTCGCCGCGGTGCCGTAGAGCTTGAAGCCGTAGGGCATGCCGCGCAGGTTGGCGACGGTGAGGAAGACAGCCAGGGGATCGGCGACCCAGGGCCGCCTGGCCCTGGGGCCGTCGACATTCAGCGCGCCGCGGGCAATGTCCCACAGGGCGGTGGAGTCCAGCACCGAGACCAGCGCCTTGCGCTGCTCGAAGTCACGGGTGCCGAGCAGTTTGGAGATGTCGATCTGCTGCACCCAGGAATGATAGAGCTGGTTGCTTTTGGCCTGCGCGGGCGCGAGGCGCTGGCCAGGGCGCAAGTGGCTGATCGGGTGCATGAACTGCACGGCGGCGATGGCCGAGGTGATGCCGCCGGCCGAGGCGCCGGCCATCACCGGGATCCTTACGTCGTGGCGCGGTCCGTCCCAGTCCGGCCGGTCACGCTCCGCGTAGTAGGCATCCAGCGCCTCGATGAGGAAGTCCACGACACCGGCCGTATAGGCGCCGGCGGAGATGGCACCGGCCATGACGAGGCCGAGTTCGAACACCGGGCGGTCGGACATGTCTGCTTCCCTTCAGGGTTAGAGGGCGACGAACTTCACTGCCTGCTTCAGCAGCTTGTCGACCTGCCCGAAGACCTTGGTGGCCTTCTCGGCGATCTTCACCATGTCGTCGAGGTCCTGGATCGCCGCGCGCAGGTCGGTGATGGCGGCCGACACCCTGTCCTGCGCCTTCTGGAAGGCGGCGGCTTCGCTGTTGAAGCGGGCGGCTTCCAGCTCGATCCACTGGGCGCGCAGCTCCTGGGCGCGGTTGAACAGGGCCTGGCGCTGCGGAATCGGGATATCCGGGCTCATCGCCTTGCGCACCATCTCCTCGAAGGATTTGAACAGCTCGTTGCGTACGGTCTTGCCAGCTTTCGTCGACGGCATCTTGGTCGCTCCCCGATAGGCAGCCGGCTCCGGGTCGCCCTGTGGCGGTCAGGACACGGCTTCTTTCAGCTGCTTGAAGGATTCGAAAACCTGCTCGGCGGTGGCCGAATAGCTGCGCACGATGGCGACCAGATCCGAGAGATCCTGCGGTCCCTTGTCGGATTGCGCATAGCGGACCAGGGCGTCATGGGCGGCATCGAAGCGGTCGAGACTCTGCATCAGGCCCTGCAGCGTGGCGAGATCCCGGACGCGCGCCTTGAGGGATCCGTCTATCTCTTCCAGCAGGCGCAGGCGGGTCGCGTTGTTGCCGTCGAGCTGGGCCTGGCCATAGGTGATGGACAGTTCGGCGATCTCCAGCAGCTTCACCGAATCGCGCTGGCGGATGACGAAGGCCAGGTCTTCGCGCAGGCTGCCCGAAATTTCCTGGATCGCCGGCGCTGCTTTGGCGATGGCGGCCTCCAGGGCGGCGGCTCGCTTGGCGTTGATGATCTCCGTGGCGATCACGTCGGCGATCTGCTTCAGCGGCGACAGCGCTTCGGAGATCGGCAGCTCGGCGAGGGTGACGGAGTTCTCTCCTAGATTGCTTGCCAGCAACTCGGCGGCCGCTCTGGCCCGCTCGCTGGCGGCCTTCCAGCGCTCGCTGGCGTCGCTGTCGGCCAACGCCGCCAGCATCTGGGTGTACTGCTTCAGCACCCGGAAGGTGCGGTCGCGGGCATCGATGGCGGCGGGGGAGAGCACCGGCGAGTCGAGCTTCGAGATGTCCAGCGGCCGTGCCGGGTTCTCGCGCAGCTGCTTCAGCTCGTAGTCGCGTTCGAAGTCGTTGATGCCGCGCACGGCTTCCAGCGCCACGCTGGCGGTCTGGTCGGTCGCCTGCTGGAACGCGCCGACAGTCTCCTGGTAGATCGTGAAGTCGCGCGGCGTGCCGCAGGCGGCGAGGAGCAGGGTGACGCCTAGGGCTGCGAGCAAGCTGCCTGCAGACCTCACGTCGGCGACGCCGCCGGCGCTCCGCCACACTCTGTTCAAGGGCATGCTCCCCTCCCTGCGCCGGACCGACGGCGACCACTTGGGTCCTGCCTCTCGGCGGCGTGCTCTGCAGGGATGAATTGTTGGGCGTGCTTGCCGGAAATCGCAATCACGAATTCCGGACTACACCGGGAGGGGTAGGCAGGGGCAGGCGGGAAGGGCGTTGCAGGGCGGCCGCTTCGCTGGCGAGCCCGGCGTCGCTGTCAGGCGCGGCGGGCGGTGGGCGGGCGCGAGCGCGGACGCAGCACTTTCACGGAGGAACTCTTGCCCGACTGCCAGTTCAGGTCGACGCCCTGTTCCTTCAGGTAAGACTCCGCGGCGGCGCGGGCCTCTGCGTGGGAGTCGGCGAAACCCTGGGCGTAAAAACGCCCGTCCCTCTCGTAGGAGACGGTCCAGCGAAAGCCGTCGTTGCCGCGCTGGCTCTGCGGTCCCGGGTTGCCACGCCAGGGTTCGATGAGGATATCGTGCTTTTTCATGGTGCCTATGATGACTTCTTACCAATCTCTCTGAATAGAGGGGGCGGCCTGCATCTTACGCCCTTCGGAGGAGCTTTGTAGACTCCCTTTTGCTGCCATCGCGGCGCCGGGCGGCGGCGCTCAGTGGCGCAGCACCAGCAGGGCACCCTCGATGAGCTTCACGATCTTCGTCTTGCCCTTGGCGGCGGCGATATCGCGCGCCAGCTCCAGCTTGGCAATGCCCTCGTCGGGCGTGGTGGCCGGGCGGGAGATAATGGTCTCGTTGAGCTGGCTGATGGTCGCGTCCGCTACGCTGCGATCGATCTGACGCTGATCGCGAAGCAAGCGGGCCCTGAAGATCGCGAGTTCATTCAGCGTGTGCATGCTCATGATTAAACCCTGCTCTTCGGAGTCCAAGTGTGACAATTCGCGGTCACATGCCAGCCGCGGCGGGGATGATACATCAGGGCCGCCCTGCTGTCGCGCGATTCAGTCGTATTCGGCCGGAAACCGGCCGGCATCGTCGCTCCGGTCGGGGCTCTGACGGTCTATCGCCACGCTCTTGATCAAGGCGTAGACCTGGAGGCCCGGCCTGAGGTTCAGCGCGGCGCGGGAGCGCGCGGTGATACGGGCCCGGAACGACGCCCCGCCGGCATCGAGCTGGAGGTCGACCTGTGGGTTTCGTTTCTCACCTGAAGTTTTAATAACGCATGGTATAATATTGAGAATACTCGTATTTTCAGGCGGAGAAAGGGCGATCGAGACGTCGCGCGCAAGAATCCGGACGCGCAGCGCCTGGCCGAGCGGCAGATTGAGGTAGGGGACCCTCAGGCGGCCACCGGCAAAGCGCAGTTCGGTGAGGCCGAACATCTTGTCCTGGCCGGCGACCGTGGTGGTCAGCACGGCCCCGGCCTCGTGACGGCCGATAAGTGGGTACAGGTCGGGGCGGTTCGTCAGGCCCTCGATCGGGCCGACGGCCTCGATACGGCCGCTGGATAGGAGGACCAGAGTGTCGGCGAGCCGCGCGATCTCCTGCATCGAGCGGCTGACGTAGAGGACTGGCACGGCCAGTTCCGTCTTCACCTGTTCGATGATGGGCAGGATCTCCTCCTTGTGCTGCTGGTCGAGCGCCGCCAGGGGCTCGTCCATCAGCAGCAGGCGGGGATTGGCGAGCAGGGCGCGGCCGAGGGCGACGCGCAGCTTCTCGCCGCCGGACAGCGACCCCGGGCGGCGGCCCAGCAGCGCCTCGATGCCGAGCAGGCCGACGACCCGGTCGAGGCCGATGCGGCGTTCGGCGGCCGGCGCCCGGCGAAAGCCGTAGAGCAGGTTCTGGCGCACCGAAAGGTGGGGAAACAGACGGCCTTCCCGGAAGACGTATCCGAGACGGCGCTGTTCCGGCGGCAGGTCGATGCCGCGGTCGCCGTCGAACAGGGTGCGGCCGTCCAGGACGATGCGACCGCGCTGCGGACGCAGCAGTCCCGCCAGTATGTTGATCAGCGACGTCTTTCCGGTGCCTTGGTGGCCGAAAAACCCAGTTATCCCAGTTGTTTGAAAGCTGAAGTTGGCGTCCAGCTGTAGCTCGCCCAGGTGGTGCGAAACGTCGACTTCCAGCATCCTCTTGCCCTCCGCCCCGCTAGCCGCTCATGCGCGCCCGCAGGCGCCGGGCGAGGACTTCGGAAGCCACCAGCGCCGCCAGCGAGAGGATGACCGAGAGGACCGTCAGGCGCAGGGCGCCGGCTTCGCCGCCCGGCGTCTGGATCAGGCTGTAGAGCGCCAGCGGCAGGGTAAGGGTCTCCCCCGGAATGCTGGACACCAGGGTGAGGGTGGCGCCGAATTCGCCGAGGCTGCGGGCGAAGGCGAGCAGGGCGCCGGCCAGGATGCCCGGCAGCATCAGCGGCAGGGTGATGGTGACGAGGACGCTGGGCCGCGAGGCGCCCAGCGTGCGTGCGGCGGTCTCCAGATCCCGGTCGACGGCCTCGAGGGAGAGGCGCATGGCGCGCACCATCAGGGGGAAGGCCATGACGGCGGCGGCGAGGGCGGCACCCTCCCAGGTGAACGGCAGGGAGATGCCGAAGGTGGCGTGGAGCCAGCTGCCGAGCGGGCCCTGGCGGCCGAGCAGCAGGAGGAGGAGGTAGCCGACCACCACCGGCGGCAGCACCAGAGGCAGGTGCACGACACAGTTCAGCAGGGTCTTGCCGAAGAACTCGTGGCGGCCGAGCAGCCAGGCGACGGCAAAGCCGAAGGGCAGGCTCGCCGCGACGCTCAGCACGGCCACGCGCAGGCTGAGGCCGAGGGCTTCGATCTCCAGGGGGGTGAACTCGAACATGCGTCCTTCGGCCTGACGGCTCGGCGCCTGGTTCAGGCTCCGTACCTGGTTCAGGCTCCGTAGAGGTCTTTCGGATCCGTGATCACCGGCAGGACATCCTCCAGGCTGCCGTCTTCCCTGAGCTTGCGGTAGAAGCAGGCGCGGCGCCCGGTGTGGCAGGCGACCCCCTTCTGGTCGACGCGCAGCAGCAGGGTATCGCCGTCGCAGTCCACGCGCAGCTCTACCAGCGTCTGGGTCTGGCCGGAGGTCTCGCCTTTGCGCCACAGCTTGCCGCGCGAGCGCGACCAGTAGCAGACGCGGCCGCTGGCGAGGGTCTCCGCCAGGGCGGCGCGGTTCATCCAGGCGACCATCAGCACCTCGCCGCTGTTGTGCTGCTGCGCCACGGCGCAGACCAGGCCCTGCGCGTCGAAGGCGACAGCCTCTTCCAGGGCGGCGGGAAGCTCACTCATGGCACGGTTTCCACTGGGCGGATGGGGACGGCAGGACTGTCTTAGCCGGTCCGCGCCTGATGTCCACGGTTGATTTCAGCGAAGCGGGCGAAACCGGCGTCGAGGTCGGCGATGAGGTCGTCGCTGTGCTCGAGCCCGGCATGGATTCTCAGGGTCGGCCCGGCCGGTTCCCAGCGGGTGGCCGAACGCATCGCGCCGGGATCGGTCAACAGGATGAGGCTCTCGTAGCCGCCCCAGCTGGCGCCGATGCCGTAGAGCTCGAGCCCGTCGATCAGCGCCAGCACGGCCTCGCGCTTGCAGGGCTTGAGGGTGAGGCCGAAGAGACCGGAAGCACCGCTGAAGTCGCGCTGCCAGATGGCATGGCCCGGGTCTGCGGGCAGCGCCGGATAGAGCAGTCGATCGACCTCCGGGCGCTGGCCCAGCCACTCGGTCAGCCGCAGCGCGTTGGCCTGGTGGCGGTCCAGTCGCACGGCCAGGGTCCGCAGGCCACGCAGGCCCAGGTAGACATCGTCCGGTGCCGCTGCGCAGCCGAGGAACTGGCTGGTGCGGCGCAGCAGCTCGTAGTGGGCCTCGCCGCTCACCACCACGCCCAGCATGGCGTCCGAGTGGCCGACCAGGTACTTGGTCGCGGCATGCAGGACGATGTCGACGCCCAGCGACAGTGGCTGGAAGAACAGCGGCGTCGCCCAGGTGTTGTCGATCGCCGTCGGCACGCCGGCCGCCTTGGCCGCGGCGACGAAGGCCGGCACGTCCTGCATCTCGAAGGTGAGCGAACCCGGCGCCTCCAGGTAGATCAGCGCGGTGTTGTCGCGGATGAGGTCGGCAATGCCGGCGCCGATCGTCGGGTCGTAGTAGGTCGTCTCCACCCCGAGGCGATGCAGCAGATCGTCGCAGATCCGGCGGGCGGGGTAGTAGACGCTGTCCGGCATCAGCAGGTGGCTGCCCGCGGTGGCGAAGGACATCAAGGTTACAGTGACGGCCTGCAGGCCTGAGGAGACCGCCAAGCCGCCGTAGCCGCCTTCGAGCGCGGCGACGGTGTCTTCGAAAGCGAAGGTGGTCGGGGTGCCCTGCCGGCCGTAGGAACTCTTTCCCTTCTCGTGCCGATGGCGCCCCGCCTCCTGGAACGCCTCCACCGACTCGAACAGCAGGGTGGAGGCGTGAAAGACCGGCATGTTCACGGTGCCGAAATGGCTGGCCGGATCGCGGCCCAGGTGAGCCAGCAGGGTTTCGCGATGGCGGGCGGCGGCTTTTTTCATGAAGAGGGCGTCCTAGCGACTGCGATCAAGGTGTGTGCGGCGGGCGAGGGAAAGGTCTCAGGCTGCGGTCAGATTCTCCTATCCTTGGGTCCGAGCCAAGGGCGTTTCGGATCCTTGGCCCGCCATGTATTCGGCCGCAGTCGTACAAGACCAGCTTTGGTGCCGGGCAAGTGCCAGCATGACTATCCGCCTAATTTTTGTCAGGCGGCTTTTCAAGATGTTGCCTTTCCTCGGAGAGTGAGACATGGTTCGCGGGTGTGGCGCGCCATTGCCCTGGCGGGACCTCGTAATCATTCGTGATTCGCGGGCCGAAAGACCGGGGGAGCGCAGTCCATTCTGAGACAATAAATGTGAACAGCAGGGAAGGTTGATCCATGTCTAAACTAACGGTTCTGCTCGCGGCCAGCGCCATCACTGCGGTTGGCGCTACCGCAGCGACTGCCGCTACTCTGGACGACGTTAAGTCGAAAGGCTTTGTCCAATGCGGCGTCTCCACCGGCGTGCCCGGATTCTCGTTTACCGATGACGCCGGCAACTGGCAGGGCTTCGACCCGGCGGTCTGCCAGGCGGTCGCGGCCGCCATCTTCGGCGATGCCTCGAAGGTCAAGTACACCCCGACCACGGGCAAGACACGCTTCACCGCGCTGGCGTCCGGTGAGGTCGACGTGCTGTCCCGCAACACCACGTGGACCCTGTCGCGCGACGCCGACCTCGGTTTCACTTTCCTCGGTGTGAACTACTACGACGGCCAGGGCTTCATGGTGCCCAAGGCGCTCGGCGTCACCAGCGCCAAAGAGCTTGCTGGCGCGTCGATCTGCATCCAGACCGGCACCACCACCGAGCTGAACCTGGCCGACTACTTCCGGCTCAACAACATGAACTACGAGCCGGTGCCGATCGAGACCAACGAAGAGGCTCGCACCAACTACCTGGGCGGCCGTTGTGACGTCTACACGACCGACGCCTCGGGCCTCGCGGCCAGCCGGGCCACCTTCGACAATCCGGCCGATCACATCATCCTGCCGGAGATCATCTCCAAGGAGCCGCTGGGTCCGCTCGTCCGCCAAGGCGACGACCAATGGGCCGACATCGTGCGCTGGTCTCTGAATGCGCTGATCCTTGCCGAGGAATATGGCATCACCTCCGAGAACGTCGACGAGATGGCCAAGGGCACCGACAACCCGGAAGTGAATCGCCTGCTCGGAAACGAAGGCGACATGGGTGCGATGCTGGGGGTCGACAACAAGTGGGCCTACAACATCGTCAAGCAGGTCGGCAACTACGGTGAGGTGTTCGAGCAGTTCATCGGCGCGAGCACGCCGATCGGCCTGGAGCGTGGCCTCAACGCGCAGTACAAGGACGGCGGCATCCTCTACGCCCCGCCTGCGCGCTAACACTGCCGGCAGTCGTCCGGTTCATGAAATGAGCTCGGGTACGCCGGTGCGGGCCACCGGCGTACCCTGAGTCTTTTCGTCGTTAGCAGGACCTTCCTGGGTCGTCGCAGCGGGGTGTACCTATGGCCGCAATCGAACAGGATTCGGAACGCTTTTCGCTAGGCCAGGTATGGTCGGACAAGCGCTACCGCGCCGTCCTCATGCAGATCATGGTGGTGGCCGGCGTCTTTGTCTTCGTCGCCTTTCTGGCGATCAACGCAGTGCAGAACCTGGAGGCCCTGGGCAAGACCTTCGGCTTCGGGTTCCTTCAGGCTCCGTCCAGCTACGACATCAACCAGTCGCTGATCGACTACAACTCGCGCGACACGCATTTCCGCGCCGCGGTCGTCGGCCTGATCAATACGGGTCTCGTGGCGGTGGCGGGCTGCATCTTCGCAACGGTGCTCGGCTTCATCCTCGGCGTGCTGCGGCTGTCCAACAACTGGCTGATCAACCGCATCGTCTACTGCTACATCGAGTTCACGCGCAACGTGCCGGTGCTGGTGCAGATCCTGCTGTGGCACGGCGTGATCATTGCGACGCTGCCGATCCCCAGGAATGCCCTCACCCCGATGGAGGGCGTCTATCTTTCCAACCGCGGTTTCTACGTTCCGGCACCGGTCTTCGAAGACGGCTTCCTCGCCGTGGTGATCGCCTTTTTCGCCGCCATTGCCGGGGTGATCTACTTCCGCCGCTGGGCGAAGCAGCGCCAGGAGGCCACCGGGCAGATCTACCCGGTCCTTTCCATCAGCATCGCGGCGATCATCGGCCTTCCCCTGATCGCCTTTTTTATTGCCGGCATGCCGCTTTCGCTGGATGCGCCGGAGCTGCGCGGCTTCAACTATCAGGGCGGCATGGTCCTGCGGCCCGAGTTCACCGCCCTCTGGTTCGCCTTGTCGATCTATACCGCGGCCTTCATCGCGGAGATCGTGCGCTCCGGCATTCAGGCGGTCAGCCACGGCCAGACCGAGGCGGCGTTCGCCCTCGGCATCAAGCCCAGCTGGACCATGCGCCTGATCATCATCCCGCAGGCGCTGCGGGTCATCGTGCCGCCGCTGACCAGCCAGTACCTGAACCTGACCAAGAATTCCTCCCTGGCCATCGCCATCGGCTACATGGACATCGTGGCGACGCTGGGCGGCATCACGCTGAACCAGACCGGCAAGGAGATGGAATGCATGATGATCGTGCTGATGATCTATCTCACGATCTCGCTGCTGATCTCGGCCTTCATGAACTGGTACAACCGGCGCATCGCGCTGGTTGAACGCTGAGGAGGGGGGACGCGACATGGCGGACATCACACGCGCCTATGAACCCGGCACCCATCCCAGCCTGCCGCCACCCCTGGCGGCCAGGGGGCCGATCCTCTGGGTAAGGAAGAACCTTCTGGGCTCGCCCATGAACGTCATCCTGACCCTGGTGTCACTCTACCTGCTCTACCTGATCGTACCGGGGATGCTGAACTGGGCGATCTTCGACGCGGTCTGGGATGCCGGCTCGCGCGAGGAGTGCCGGGAGATCGGCAGCGGCGCCTGCTGGGCTCTGGCCAAGGTGCGCTTCGGGCAGTTCATCTACGGCTTCTATCCCGTCGATCAGCGCTGGCGCATCGACCTGACGGCGGTGCTCTTCGGCCTGGCCCTGGTGCCGCTGCTCTGGGACAAGACGCCGTATCGGCAGCAGTGGTTCATCTACACGGGCATCTTCCCCGTCATCGCCTTCCTCCTGCTGGTCGGCGGCTTCGGCCTGGAACGGGTGGAGACGACGCGGCTCGGCGGCTTTACGCTGAACGTGGTGATCGGCGTCACCGGCATCGCCGCATCCTTGCCGCTCGGCATTCTGCTGGCCCTCGGCAGGCGTTCGCACATGCCCATCGTGCGCACGCTCTGCGTCATGTTCATCGAGTTCATCCGCGGCGTGCCGCTGATCACGCTGCTCTTCGTCGCCTCGACCATGCTGAACTACTTCCTGCCGCCGGGAACCACCTTCGATCTCGTGCTGCGGGTGCTGATCATGGTGACGCTGTTCTCCGCCGCCTACATCGCCGAGGTGGTGCGCGGCGGCCTGCAGGCTATTCCCAAGGGGCAGATCGAAGCGGCCGATGCCATGGGGCTGGGCTATTGGCAGTCGATGCGCCTGGTGGTGTTGCCGCAGGCGTTGAAGATCTCCATTCCGGGCATCGTCAATACCTTCGTGGGCCTGTTCAAGGACACCACCCTGGTGGTCATCATCGGCCTGACCGACGTGCTGGGCGTCGGACGCGCCGCGCTGGCGGATTCGAAGTGGCAGGGCCTGGCGTGGGAGGTTTACGTCTTCATCGCGATCCTCTTCTTCGTCTGCTGCTTCAGCATGGCGCGCTACTCGCTCTATCTGGAAAAGAAACTGCACACCGGTCATAAGCGCTAGGAATCGCGCGCGGTGGAACCGACCCCGGAAGGGGCCGAACAAGGAGGCTATTGGGATGTCTGATGCGGCTGCCGCGAACCTGTCGATTTCCGATGAGGTTGCTATTCAAATCATCGGCATGCACAAGTGGTACGGCGAGTTCCATGTCCTCAAGGACATCAACCTGACGGTCAACCGCGGCGAGCGCATCGTAATCTGCGGTCCGTCGGGCTCGGGCAAGTCGACCATGATCCGTTGCATCAATCGGCTGGAGGAGCACCAGAAGGGCAAGATCGTCGTCGACGAGATCGAACTGACGCACGACGTCAAGAACATCGCGGAGATCCGCCGCGAGGTCGGCATGGTATTCCAGCACTTCAACCTCTTTCCGCATCTGACGGTGCTGGAGAACTGCACCCTGGCGCCGATCTGGGTGCGCAAGTTGCCCAAGAAGGAAGCCGATGACATCGCCATGCACTACCTGGAGCGGGTGAAGATTCCCGAGCAGGCGAAGAAATATCCAGGGCAGCTCTCCGGCGGCCAGCAGCAGCGCGTGGCGATCGCCCGCTCGCTCTGCATGAGCCCCAAGATCATGCTGTTCGACGAGCCGACCTCGGCGCTCGATCCGGAGATGATCTCGGAGGTACTAGAGGTCATGGTGGGCCTGGCGGAGAGCGGCATGACCATGCTCTGCGTGACCCACGAGATGGGCTTCGCGCGCAAGGTCGCCAACCGGGTGATCTTCATGGACGGCGGCGAGATCATCGAGGAGAACGAGCCGGAGGCGTTCTTCAACAACCCTCAGTCGGCGCGCACCAAGCTGTTCCTCAGTCAGATCCTGCACCACTAGAGCGAGCGACGCCGGGCGACTGGGTCGGCGCGGCTTGTCCGCCCGGCCCCTTTTTGCCGTTCAGGCCGGAATGATTCCGGTCAGCTCCGGATCGATGATCTCCTGCTCCTCCTGCCGGTAGGGCACGAAGCCCATCATCTGGTAGAGCGGCAGGGCGCGCGGGTGGTCCATGGTGTTGGTGTTTACCGTGAGCCGCTTGGGCGCATAGCTCCAGGCCTGCTCGATGGCGGCGTAGAGCAGGTAGCGGCCGAGGCCTCGGCCGACGCAGTGCGGCATCAGCCCGAAATAGGCGAGGTCGATGGTCGTCGCACTGCGGCGGTCGAGCTCGAAGTAGCCTGCCGGAGCGCCTTCCGTGTAGAGGACGAATACCTCGACACGGTCGTCGGCAAGAATCCCCGCCAGCTCGGCGTCGGACATCTGCCGGCGATACCACCAGCGCCAGTCGCCACCCACCGAGTTGTAGAGATAGCGGTAAAAGCCGACAGTGGGATGCTCCGCCCGCAGCAGCGCCACCTTGCCCGCCGGCGGCGGGTGGACCGGTCCCGTGGACGGCCGCGCAGTCATCTCGAGGTAGGTGATGGTGAAGCGGACCTTCGCCTGGCGCCCGGCCGCCAGGGCAAGGTCCGGCGGCAGCTCGATGCCGTCGGGCGGTGGCGACGGTAGCTCCAGCCAGCGCGCCATCACCGCGCGGGGGGTGTAGGCATAGCCCAGGGCGGCGTAGAAGCCGATGACCTTGCGGTTCTGCTCTCGCACCATGAGCTGGATCTTGAGGATACCCTGGCGGCGCAGCCAGTCCTCGGCGTGGCGCACCAGGCGCGTGCCGAGGCCGCTGCGCTGACGGTCCGGGTCGATCGCCACGTAGTAGAGCCAGCCCCGGTGCCCGTCATGCCCGCAGCAAAGGCTGCCGACGACCGCACCGGCGTCATCGGCCAGGAAGATCTCGGCGCAGCTGCTCTGCCGCCAGAGCGCGATGTCGCGGCTGGGATCATTGTACCAGGCGGCCAGGCCGCAGCGCTGCCACAGCGCCGTGCAGGCGGCGAAGTCGTCGTCACCGTAGGCGCGGATCTTCGCCACGCGTCACGCCGGGCCGGTGGTGGTGGCCGGACCGCTTTCGACCGGGTTGTCGCCGGGCAGGCCCCACTCCGACCAGGACCCATCGTAGACCGCGACGTCACGGCTGCCGAGCCGGTGCAGGCCGAGCGCCAGCACCGCCGCCGTCACGCCGGAGCCGCAGGTGGCGACGACCGGCCGCTGCTGGTCGACGCCGGCGGCCGCGAAGCGCTGCCTGAGGGTGGCGTTGTCCAGGAAGGTCTGCCGCTGCGCATCGATCAGCTCGGTGAAGGGCAGGTTGCGGCTGCCCGGAATGTGGCCCGCGCGCAGGCCCTGGCGCGGCTCCGGGGCGCTGCCCTCGAAGCGGGCGCGGCTGCGTGCGTCGATCACCTGATCGGCCTTGCCGGTCAGGTTGGCGAGCAGCTGCCCGCGGTCGCGCAGCAGCAGGCTGTTCATGCGTGGCGTGAAATGGCGTTCCTCCGGCTGTGTCTCGCCTTCCTCGACCGGGCGCCCCTCGTTCAGCCATTTCGGCAGGCCGCCGTCGAGCACGGCAACCTCCTCGTGG
The DNA here is from genome assembly GCA_964472095.1 of uncultured Pelagibius sp. Taxonomy (GTDB): domain Bacteria; phylum Pseudomonadota; class Alphaproteobacteria; order Kiloniellales; family Kiloniellaceae; genus Pelagibius. The sequence continues at coordinate 35,726 of CAYYIV010000026.1, read as the reverse complement.
CCGAAGTAGCGGAAGGTCCACCAGACGCGCGGCGCGCTGAAGATGCCGCGCTGGTCGTAGATCACCAGCCGCAGGCCGTCGCCGAGGCCGAGCTTGCGTACCTTGGAAGAGAAGATATGCGGCGGCGGCAGCATGTGGGGCAGGTCGCTGCCGGGGTCCTTGATCGCGTCGATGTCGAAGAAGACCGCGCCGGGGATGTGTTGGGTCTCATATTCCTGGCGGGCGTCGAGGCCTTCGCCGGGCAGGTAGAGGCTGGCGTCCACCACGCGCAGGTCCGGGGCGGCGAGGTTGTCGGCCAGCCACTCGGTGGAGACCAGGGCTTCGCGCTTGAAATCGACCATGACCGTGTTTCGCTTCCTCCCGATGTCCCGGCGGGCAGCTCCTGCCGGGATCTTATTATTCGTCGAACAGAATGTTGATGCGCCGGTTCTGCCGGCCCTTGTTCTCGATCTTGCCGACACGCACGCGGCCGATCTCGCCGGTCCGGCGCACGTGGGTGCCGCCGCAGGGTTGCAGATCGACCCCGGCGATGTCGAGCAGGCGCACGCGGCCGCCGCCACTCGGCGGCTTCACAGACATGGTGCGCACCAGTTCCGGCTGGGCGGCCAGTTCGTCGTCGCTGATCCAGCGCGGCTGCACGGGGTGGTCCTCGGCGACCAGGCGGTTGAGTTCGGCGGTGATGGCGTCCTTGTCGAGCTGGGTGTCCGGCAGATTGAAGTCCAGGCGCCCCTTGTCGGCACCGATCTGACCGCCGGTCACGTCGCCGGTGACGACGGCGCAGAGCAGGTGCAGGCAGGTGTGCATGCGCATGTGGCGATGGCGGCGGTCCCAGTCGACCTCCGCGGTCACCCTGGTGCCGGGGGCCGGGGGCGCCACGCCTTCCTCCAGGACATGGACGACGTCCTCGTGGCCGTCGCCCTTGATCGCATCGACCACACGGAGCCGGCTCCCGTCGGGCAGGGTAAGGCTGCCGCAGTCGCCCGGCTGGCCGCCGCCCATGGGGTAGAACACCGTGCGGTCGAGACGTAGCCCTTCCGGGCCGCTTGCCGTCACCGTCGCCTCGCAGCTCTTGAGGTAGGGGTCGTCCCTGAACAGCAGCTCCATGATCTCTTTCCCCTGTCTCGGCTATTTCTGCCAGCGCAGCCAGTCCGGGACCGGCAGCCCTTTTTCGCGCAGGAAGGCGGGATTGAACAGCCTGCTCTGGTAGCGCATGCCGCCGTCGCAGAGGATGGTTACTATCGTATGTCCAGGGCCCAGCTGCTTCGCCAGGCGCAGGGCGCCGGCGACGTTCACGCCGCTGGAGGCGCCGAGGCAGAGGCCCTCCTGCTCCAGCAGGTCGAAGACCACCGGGATGGCTTCTTCGTCGGGGATCTGGAAGGGCGCGTCGATCTTGAGGTCCTCCAGGTTGGCGGTGATGCGCCCCTGGCCGATGCCCTCGCTGATAGAGCTGCCCTCGGCCTTCAGCTCGCCGTGGGCATAGAAGTTGTAGAGCGCCGCGCCCAGGGGGTCGGCGAGGCCGATGACGACGTCCTTGTTGCGCTCCTTCAGGGCCGTGGCGACGCCGGCCAGGGTACCGCCGGTGCCGACGGCGCAGACGAAGGCGTCGACCTTGCCGTCGGTCTGGCGCCAGATCTCCGGGCCGGTGGTCTCGTAGTGGCCGCGCCGGTTGGCGACGTTGTCGAACTGGCGTGCCCAGATGGCACCCTGGGGGTGGCTTTCGTTCAGCTCCTTGGCCAGGCGCTCGGAGACGTGGACGTAGTTGTTGGGATCCTTGTAGGGCACCGCCGGGACCTCGCGCAGCTCGGCGCCGGAGATGCGCAGGATGTCTTTCTTCTCCTGGCTCTGGGTGTCGGGAATGACGATCACGGTGCGGTAGCCGCGCGCCCGTGCGACCAGGGCGAGCCCGATGCCGGTGTTGCCGGCGGTGCCCTCCACGATGATGCCGCCGGGCCGCAGCGTGCCGCGTTCCTCCGCATCCTTGACGATGGCCCAGGCAGCGCGATCCTTCACCGAGCCGCCGGGGTTCTGGAACTCCGCCTTGCCGAGGATCTCGCAGCCGGTCTCCTCGGACAGCTTGCGCAGGCGGATAAGGGGGGTGTTGCCGATCGCGCCGACAAAACCGTCGCAGACGTCCATTTCTTCTTCTTCCTTGCTGAGGCGCCGGTCCCGAAAGGGCGGCGCCCGGCCGGCGAGATTAGCCGTCCCGGCCGAAAGGGTTCAAGGTCCGGTCCGGGAGAATACCCCAAGATCGTACCGTAGATTATTTCCAAATACGCAGAAGTTCTGTGTAATTCAAGGCCAACCACTGCAGCGCGGCCACGGCGATGAGGTTGGTGACCGCGCCGGAGGTCAGGCGGTCGAGGGCTTCCTGGCGGCTCAATGCCAGCACGCGGATGTCCTCGTGCTCGTGGTCGAGGCCGTGAATGCCGCCGGCACCGCGGCTGTCGGTGCGCCCGCAGAAGATCGTCACGCTCTCCGAGGAGCCGCCGGGGGTCGCCAGGAAGCAGCCGATCGGATGCAGGTCGCTGACGCTGCAGCCGGCTTCCTCCACCGCCTCGCGGCGGACCACGGCTTCCGGCGTTTCGCCCGGCTCGATGATGCCGGCGACAATTTCGATCAGCCAGGGCTCCATGCCGGCGGCGTAGGCGCCGGGCCGGAACTGCTCGATGAGCACCACGCTGTCGCGCTCCGGGTCGTAGAGCAGCACAGCTGCCGCGTGGCCGCGTTCGAAGATCTCTCGGGTCATCTCCTCGGTCCAGCCGCCGTCGAACTTGCGGTGCCGCAGGCGGTAGAGGTCGACCTGAAAATAGCCCTTGAAGGGTGTGGTCTTTTCGCGGACTTCGATGCGGGGGTCCTGCTTGGGCGCGCGCGGTGACACTGTCCTGTCATCTCCCTGTTGCAAGGTCTGGGGGGAAGCCGGGCACCATAGCCGAGCGGCGGCGGCTTTCCCAAGGCCGTTGCGGGCATGGCCGCCTTGCCGGCGGTGCAGGCTTGTGCCGGCTGCGGCTGCGTGCTGCGATCACGGCAGGTCTCAATATCGGCAGAGAGCAGGTCATGACCGCGAAGAGTGAGAAGGTGACATTCACCGGGTCCGGCGGCGAGAAGCTGGCGGCACGGCTCGACCTGCCGCAGGGCAGGCCGCGGGCCTACGCGCTCTTTGCCCACTGCTTTACCTGCAACAAGGACATCTTCGCGGCGGCGCGCATCGCCGGCGGCCTGGCCGAGCGCGGCTTTGCCGTGCTGCGCTTCGATTTCACCGGGCTCGGCGCCAGCGAGGGCGACTTCGCCAACACCAACTTCTCCTCAAACGTGGAGGACCTGGTGCGCGCCGCCGACTTCCTGCGTGAGTCCTACGAGGCGCCGCAGCTGCTGATCGGTCACAGCCTGGGCGGCGCCGCGGTGCTCGTCGCTGCCGGCCGGGTGCCTGAGGCCAGGGCGGTGGCGACCATCGCCGCGCCCGCCGATCCGGCCCACGTGGCCTCGCACTTCACGGAGGCGCGCGCGGAGATCGAGGCGGCGGGCGAGGCGGAAGTGCTGCTGGTCGGCCGCCCCTTCCGCATCAGGAAGCAGTTCCTCGAGGACATTGCGACGCAGAAGCTGGATGCCGCCCTCGGCGGACTGAAGAAGGCACTGATGGTATTCCATGCGCCGCGCGATGCCACGGTCGGTATCGACAACGCCAGCCGCATCTTTCTCGCCGCCAAGCACCCCAAGAGCTTCGTCTCGCTCGATGACGCCGACCACCTGCTGAGCCGCAAGCCTGACGCGATCTATGTGGCTGAGGTTCTCGCCGCCTGGGCGGGCCGCTATTTGGGGGAGGCCGAAGCCGCACCGGCGCTGCGGGCGCCGGCAGGGCGCGTGGTGGTCGAGGAGACCGGCGAAGGAAAGTTCACCCAACGCATCGCCGCCGGGCCGCACACCCTGCGAGCCGACGAGCCGGAGAGCGTCGGCGGCCTGGACAGCGGGCCTTCGCCCTACGACTTCCTGCTGGCCGGGCTTGGCGCCTGCACCGCCATGACGCTCAGGCTCTACGCCGAGCGCAAGGGCCTGGCGCTGGAACGAACCCGCGTGACCCTGTCTCACGCGAAGGTCCATGCCGAGGACTGCGCGACCTGTGAAACCAAGGAAGGCAAGATCGACCGCATCGAGCGCGTCATTGACATGACGGGAGAGTTGAGCCCTGAGGAGCGCCGTCGCCTGCTGGAGATCGCCGACAAATGCCCGGTCCATCGGACCCTGCAGAGCGAAGTACAGATCGAGACGACGGCGGCTGGGTAATTCGCTTCTGCGACCTCACGAAACGGGGGCGGGTCGCTTCTGGCACACTGGCCGTCGCAAAGCTGCAACTGACGGGTTTTAGGCAGCGATAAAGTTTGCTAGGGTTGTCTTTGAAAAGAAACAAATAAGCCACCGCATCGCAGGGACACAAAGCGGGCGGAAAGGCGGAGAGGCGTTTGAAGAACAGGGAAAGCCGGAGGACTGCGGGTGACCGCTGTCAGGCTTGAGACAGAGGCCGTGACGGTGCGATTTGCCCGTACAGGTCCGGCGGGCTGCTTGCCGGCCGGCGCACGTGGCGCCGGTCCGGATGGTTCCCTGGAGATCTCAGCGTTCAACCGACACGCAGCGTCGGCCTCGGTATCTCATGCGAGCGGCTCCCGCGGGGAGCGGAGGCGGCTGAGATGAAGGTGCGATGGATTAGATCAAGCGGCTGTGACATGCGCGGTGAAGCGCGATGGCTCAGCCAGAGGTCAGCTCACAGGGAGACAAAGAGTCATGTCAAAAGATAAAGAACTGGAAACCATCAACGGGAAGCCGCTGCATCCCGGCGTGGAGACGCTCTGCGCGCAGTACGAGGGCGGCAAGATGGATCGTCGCGAGTTCGTACGCCTCGCAGCCTTCCTCGGCGTTTCCGCCGCCTCTGCCTATGCCTTTGCGGGTGACCCGCTCGGCGGCGGCCTGGTGAAGGAAGCCGCGGCGCAGACTCCGAAGCAGGGCGGCAGCCTGCGCCTTGCCATGCAGGTGCAGGAGATGGTCGATCCCTCCACCTTCGACTGGACCCAGAAGTCGAACCAGACGCGCCACATCATCGAGTACATGACGATCACCGGGCCCGACAACATCACGCGCCCCTACCTGGCCGAGAGCTGGGAAGCCTCCGATGATCTCAAGACCTGGACCTTCAATCTGCGCCAGGGCGTCAAGTGGAGCAACGGCGACGACTTCAACGCCGACGACGTGGTATTCAACTTCACCCGCTGGCTCGACCCCGCGACGGGCTCTTCCAACATCGGCCTGTTCTCGTCCATGACCGAGACTGCCGACGGCGTCACCAAGATGACGGAGGGTGCCGTCGAGAAAGTCGACGACCACACCGTGCGCCTGCACCTCAATTCGCCGGTGCTGTCGATGCCGGAGAATCTCTACAACTACCCGACGGCCATTGTGCACCGGAACTTCGAGAAGGACGGTGGTGACTTCTCCAAGAACCCGATCGGCACCGGCCCCTACGAGCTGGCCGAGTTCAACGTCGGCGAGCGCTGCACCCTGCGGCGCCGCAGCGATCCCTATTGGGGTGGCGAGGTCTATCTCGATGAGATTCGTTACATCGACACCGGCGAGGACGACTCTGCGGCCATCGCGGCGCTGGCCTCCGGCCAGGTCGACGCGATCTATCGCCTCGGCATTCCCACCCTGGAGATCGCCGAGCGCATTCCGAATGTGGTGATCTCGCAGGCGGTGACGGCACAGACCGGCGTCATCCGTATGAACGTCAACCACGCGCCCTTCGACAACCTGAAGGTCCGCCAGGCCATGGTGCTGGCCGCCGACAACGCGGAGAACCTCAAGCTGGCGCACCGCGGCATGGGCTCTGTCGGCGAGAACCACCATGTGGGCGAGATCCATCCCGAGTACGCCAAGCTGCCGCCGCTGAAGCGCGACATCGACGCTGCCAAGGCCTTGTTGGCGGAAGCCGGCTTCCCCGACGGCATCACGGTCAGCTGCAACGTCGGCAACACCGACGGCTCCTGGGAGCAGGACTCCGTGCAGGTGCTGAAGGAGCAGGTGGCGCCGGCGGGCATCAACATCACCATCAACGTGATGCCCTCCGCCCAGTACTGGGAAGTCTGGGACAAGGCGCCTTTCAGCCTGACCTCCTGGACGCACCGCCCGCTCGGCACCATGGTGTTGAGTCTCGCCTATCGCGCGGGCGTGCCGTGGAACGAGTCCGGTTACAACAACCCGGCTTTCGACGCGGCGCTCGACAAGGCCGAATCGCTCCTCGACGTCGAGGAGCGGCGCACGGCCATGGCCGAGGTCGAGAAGATCCTGCAGGACGATGCGATCATGGTGCAGCCGTTCTTCCGCTCGGTCTTCACGGCCACCAACAGCAGGGTTATGGGCTACTCCTCGCACCCGACGCGCTACCATCAGTTCAACGGCGTGTGGCTGGCTTGATTGCGGGAGGGCCGCGGTGCTTCGGCGTCGCGGCCCTCAAGCTTTCCGGCGGCAGCCGCGTGCCGCCGGGGACAGCGACTTGCAGTTTCGCGGACGATGCGGGGAGCGACGAACACCGCGCAGCCATAAGCGGGCAGGGGAAGGCTAGGTCGCGATGCTGATTTTCATGGTTCGGCGCTTTGGCACCATGGTCCTGACCATGCTCGTGGTGTCGATCCTGGTATTCCTGCTGCTCGAGATCAACGTCGAGGGCGTGGCGATCAAGGTCCTCGGCCCTTATACCTCTGTCGAGCAGCGCAATCTCTGGCTGGAGCGCAACGGCTACTTCGATCCGGCCATCCTGCGCTACCTGCGTTGGCTGGGGAACTTCGTGATCGGCGACTTCGGCCAGTCGGTCCGCTTCAAGGTGCCGGTTTCCGACGTGCTCTGGCCTCGCCTGGCGAACACCGGCATCCTCGGCGGCGTCGCCCTGCTCTTCGCCTCGCTCATCGGCCTCACTCTCGGCGTCTTTGCCGGGATGCGCGAGGGCGGCGGCAGGGACCGCGGCGTTTCCGTCTCGGCGATCCTCACCACATCGGTGCCAGAGTTCGCCAGCGCCACTTTCCTGATCAGCATCTTCGTCTTCCAGCTGGGCTGGCTGCCGGGCACCAGCGGCATGGCCGACGGCTTCGATCCGATTCAACTCGTTCTGCCGGTCATGGTGCTGGTGATCTACGACTGGGGCTACATCGCCCGCATGACCCGCGCCTCCATGGCGGAGGTCATGACGACCCACTATATCCGCACCGCCATCCTGAAGGGCCTGCCATACGGCCAGGTCATCCGTCGCCATGCGATGCGCAACGCCCTCATCGCTCCTTTCACGGTGATCATGCTGCAGATCAATTGGCTGCTGTCCGGCGTCATCGTCGTCGAGGTCGCCTTTGGCTACAAAGGTTTCGGTGCCTTGCTCTATGAGGCCTCGCTGAACCAGGACATTTTCCTGATCGAGGCCTGCGCCATGGTGGCTGTCTTCGTTGCGGTGATGACGCAGACCCTGGCCGACATCGGCTATACCTACCTCAACCCCCGGATCCGCTTCAGCTAGGAGGGCGCGCCATGACAGACCAAGCCATTGCCGTGCCCCGCCGCGAATCCCGGGTGCTGCGTCTTGCCAAGGGACTGGCCCTGATCCGTGAAAGCCCCGTCGGCATGATCGGGCTCGCCATCGTCCTGTTCTGGGTGGTGGTCGCGGTTCTTGCCGACATCCTTGCACCCTTCGCACCGAACGCGACGGGGGCCCCGATGACCTTGCCTGGGGGGCCGTCGCTGGACGGAAGCGCCGTCCACTATCTGGGCACCGACCAGCTCGGCCGGGACATTCTTTCGCGCATCATCCACGGTTCGCGCCAAGTGCTGCTCTACGCGCCGTTGGCGACCCTCTGCGCCTATATTGTCGGCATTCCCATGGGGCTCGCAGCCGGCTACCGGCGCGGGCTCACCGACGACATTCTATCCTTCGTCGCCAACGTGATTCTCTCCTTCCCGGTGCTGGTGCTCTACATCATCATCATCGCCACCATCGGGGCTTCGGGGTCGAACATCGTTGTCGCGGTCACTTTCGCCTCGGCGCCGGGCATCATGCGCATTGTCCGCGGCCTGGTGCTCGATCTGAGGAACCGCGAGTATGTCTTCGCGGCGGAAACCCGCGGCGAGTCGCCCTGGCGCATCATGCTGGTGGAGATACTGCCCAACGCGCGCGGCCCGCTGATCGTCGATGCCTGCCTGCGCCTCGGCTACGTGGTCATCACCATCGGTACTCTCGGCTTCCTCGGCCTCGGCCTGCCGCCGCCCGACCCCGACTGGGGTGGCATGGTCTCCGAGACACGCCAGTTTGCGCTCTTCATGCCGCACATGGCGGTCTTCCCCTGCATCGCGATCTCCTCGCTGGTGCTCGGGTTCAACCTGCTGGCCGACGGCCTGCGCGAAGTTTCACTGCGCGACTGAGGGGAACGGCGATGAGCAGGCAGAGCCACAAAGAATCGGCGTACGACGGGCCGATTTTGGAGTGCAGGGACCTCTGCATCTCCTACTTCACCCGCGCCGGTGAGATACCGGCGGTGATCGACTTCAACATGACGCTGAACCAGGGCGGCAGCATCGGCCTGGTGGGCGAGTCCGGCTGCGGCAAGTCGACCGTGGCCATGGCGATCATGCGCTACCTCGGCGGCAACGGCGCCATCGTCAGGGGGCAGGTGCTCTACAAGGGCCGCGACATGGCGAGCCTCAGCGACGAGGAGCTGCGCCAGCTGCGCGGCAACGAGATCGCCATGGTCTACCAGGAGCCGATGGCTTCGTTGAATCCCTCGATGACGCTCGGCCGCCAGCTCATGGAGGTGCCGCTCTGCCACGAGAACATTGGCGAGGCCGAGGCTTATAAGCGCGCCATCCAGATTCTCTCCGACGTGAATCTGCCCGATCCGGAACGGGTCATGGCGGCCTATCCGCACCAGATCTCCGGCGGCCAGCAGCAGCGTGTCGTGATCGCCATGGCGCTGCTCTCCAACCCCTCGTTGCTGCTGCTCGACGAGCCGACCACGGCGCTCGACGTCACGGTGGAAGCCGGCATCATCGAGTTGATCCGCGAGATCGCCGGCAGGTTCAACACCTCGATGGTCTACATCTCCCACAACCTGGGCCTCATCCTGGAAACCTGCGAACGGGTCAACGTCATGTACTCCGGCGTGGTGGTGGAGAGCGGCACGGTGACCGAGGTTTTCGACCAGATGCGGCATCCCTACACCAAGGGCCTCTTCGGCTGTATTCCGCTGCCGGGCGCCGACAAGACGGCGCGCCCCCTGGTGCCGATCCGCGGCCAGCTGCCGCTGCCGCATCAGCGGCCGCCGGGTTGCTACTTCGGACCGCGTTGCGATTTCTTCAAGCAAGGACTCTGCGACCGCGAGGACCTGCGCATGACGCAGGTGCCAAACCAGCCGGGTCACGACGTGCGCTGCCGCCGCTGGCAGGAGATCGACTGGTCGACCTACAAGCCTGTGGGCGTCGGGGCCGGAGAGATGCAGGCCGGCGAGGTGGTGCTCTCGCTCAGCAACATGAAGAAATACTACGAGATCACGGACAACTCGATCGCCGCCATGATCAGGGGCAAGCGGGTGCGCTACGTGAAGGCGAACGAGAGCATCTCGCTCGAGGCCCGCGCCTGCGAGACCGTGGCCATCGTGGGCGAGTCGGGCTGCGGCAAGTCGACCTTTGCCAAGGTGCTGATGGGCCTCGAAACGGCGACCGACGGCGAGGTGATGTTCAACGGCAAGGACATCTCGCAGGAACAGGTCCAGAAGCGTAGCCCGGAGCAGATCGGCTCCATGCAGATGGTGTTCCAGAATCCCTTCGACACCCTGAACCCGAGCCACACGGTGGGCTCTCAGCTCGCTCGGGTGATCCGCAAGTTCGGCGTGGAGACCAACGCCGACAAGATCGAGCAGCGGGTGATGGAACTGCTCGATCTGGTGAAGCTGCCGCGGGAGTTCGCCCGGCGGCGGCCGCGTCAGCTCTCGGGCGGCCAGAAGCAGCGCGTCGGCATCGCCCGCGCCTTCGCCGGCAATCCCAGCACCGTTGTCGCCGACGAGCCGGTCTCCGCCCTCGATGTCTCGGTTCAGGCGGCGGTCACCGGCCTGCTGATGGACATCCAGAAGACCTATCGGACGACCCTGATCTTCATCAGCCACGACCTCAGCCTGGTGCGCTACCTGGCCGATCGCGTGGTGGTGATGTACCTCGGGCGCATCGTGGAGCAGGGTACCACCGACGAGGTCTTCGCCCCGCCGTACCACCCCTATACCGAGGCGTTGCTGTCGGCGGTGCCGATCGCCGACACCTCGATAGAGAAAACCCGCATCATCCTGGAAGGCAACCTGCCGTCGGTGACCAACCCGCCGAGCGGCTGCGTGTTCAACACCCGCTGCCCGCGCAAGATCGGGGCGATCTGCGAGACCGAGATGCCACCGATCTTCGAGCCCAGCGAGGGTCACCGTATCGCCTGCCACCTCTCGCGGGAGGAGATGCTGCAGATGAAGCCGGTGATCAGCCTGGCGGCGACCCCGGCCTCGCCGGCGGCGGAGTAGCGGGGAAGGCGGCCGCCAGCGGCGGCGCCCGGTGTCTCCCCGTGCGCTTGCGGCACTTGCCGCCGCCGCCCGGCGGTCGTACCTTCTGTGCCATGAAACGGGCAGATTCATTAACCATATCAGTACCCAGCGGGATTCGGCGCCGGGCCGCCGGCCGTGTCCGTGCCGTTGCCGCAGCCATGGGCTGCCTGCTGCTCGCGGCTTGCGCCGTCGAGATGGGGCCGCCCCGGGAATCCGATCCACCCCTGGTGTCGCAAGCGGACAAGGCGCCGCCCCCGCCGGCACAACCGACCGAGCCGCAGCCCTGGTCGCGTGATCTCGACTTCGAGCGCGCGCCGGAGGCTGTGGACCGCAACCAGTTGGCCGAGGGGCTGATCGCGAGCGAAACCGCGGTCGGGTATAGCGAGCAGCGCCTGACCTTCGAGTCCGCCCTGGACGAATCTGCGAGGCCGCCGACCGAGGCCGAGCTCGCTCTGCAGCGCGCGCGGGACCGTGCGGCGGCAGCGGGCCTTCCGGCGCCGCCTCAGGTCGCCGCGGCCCCCGTGGAGGAGGTCAGCGCTGAAGCCTTGCCGGCCGGCGACATGGAGGCGGCAGTGGCTCCAACGCCGCGCCGCGAGTCCCGTCTGCCACCGCCGCCTAAGTTCCCTCCGGTTGCCGAGGCCACTCCCGATACGGTGGAGCAGGTTGCTGCCGCGACGGCGACGCCGGCAGCCAGTGAGCCGACGGCGGCGGCGCCGGCCGTCGACGCCCCTACCGGCGCGCAGGCGGCAGCGGAGACTTTCGCCGCAGAAGCCTGGAGCCCGCCGACAGGCAGCGTCCTGGTGCAGGTGGCGGCGGTCACCGACGGCAGCAAGGTCCTGCAGGAATGGCAACGGCTGCAGAGCCGGCATCCTGACGTCCTGAAACCGCTGAGGCTGGTGGTGGATGAAGCGAAGCTGGGCGAACGCAGCGCGTTCTTCCGCATTCAGGCCGGCGCCTTCGGGACCCGGGAAGGGGCGGCAGCGGCCTGCAATGCCCTGCTCAGCGCAGGGCAGCCCTGTTTCGTCGTGGTACGGTGACGGTTCCGGCCGGGCGGGAGCGGGTCCCTTGCCGGTGGATCAGTGGGTGACGCGGATTTCGCTATCGGTGACGGCGGCGAACGGCAGGCGCAGAGCAACCAGCTTCCATTCCGGGCCGCGGTTCTCAGCCCAGTGGCGGAACTGCTGCTTGGCCCGATGGACGACCTCTTCCTCGGTCTGCTCGTGCAGAGAGATCACCTGCTGGTAAATTTCCAGGTGAATCTGGTGTTCTTCGTCGTCCAACTGAAGCTTCACGTCGTACTTCGGCACGGCCGAATGCTCCGGGCATGAATGTGATCGATCCTTTAAAGGCTAGAGCATGACCTCTTTCGCTTTCGTTAATGGTTAGAGGTTCGCTTTAAGGTAGTTTATGGTTAACGATTCATGTTCCTGGACTGAACCGGGCCCTGGAGAGCGCCGCGGAGACTCGGATAGGGCACTTTCCGATGGCCGAATGTCGCTATAATCGTGAAAAGTTCTATGGGTCGGGTGGCTCGATGGACATCGTCAAATCTCTGGACCAGCCGTTGCCGGCCGCGGATTGCTGGGAACAAGGGAGCCTTGCTGCGCTGGCCGGCGAGGCTCTTGACGCGCTGCCTGTGGCGGTTGCCCTGGGGCTTTGCCACGATGGTGCCGCCGAGCCCGAGCTCCTGTACGGCAACCAGGCTTTCGAGCGCCTGACGGGGCGGCGCCTGTCGCCGCTGACGCCCTGCCGGCTTGACGAATTCGCCGCAGCGCCCCGCACGCCGCTGCAGAAACAGCGGCTTCTCGATCATGTCGCCGCTGGCCGTGCGGTTTCGGAAATCCTCGTGATCGAGGGCGGCGACGAAGCGGGCGGCGAAGTGAACTGCCAGTGGACCCCGCTGAAAGTGTCCCCGGAAAACGCTGGTGCGTGGAGCGTCACCCTGACGCCACATTCCGGCGACGGCGCCCTGCGCAGCGCCCTGCGGGCCAGCGAAGGGCGGTTGGCGGCGATTTTCAAGTATGCGCCCATAGACATCTGTCTGAAGGACGCGGAGGGCCGCTACGTTCAGGTGAGCCGGCGCTTCGAGGAACTCTACGGTGTTACCAACGAGCAGATGAAGGGCAAGCTGCCCGACGCCCTGGGGATAGGAGACGTCTGGGCCGAGCGGGTGCGTGCCGTCGATCTCGATGTGTTGGGAACACGCCACGTCAGGGTCTTTGAGGAGCAGGTCCCCTTTGACAAGGGAGTCGTCGAAGTCCTGACCGTGAAGTTTCCGCTGATTGATGCTGCCGGTGGGGTGCTCGGCATCGGCACCATCTGCACCGACATGACGGAGCGTAGGGCGGCAGAGCGCGCACTGATTCGCAGCGAGACGGAGGCCGCGCAGTCCCGGGCGCTGTTGTCTGAAGCCATCGAGAGCATGACGGACGGCTTCGTGTGGTTCGACAACGAGGGGCGTCTGGTGCTCTGCAATCGCAAGTATCGGGATCTCTATCCGAAGCTGGCAGGCGACCTCAAGGCGGGGGCATCGTATTCCGAACTGATGAAGCTCGCTTTCGACCGGGATCAGTTCACCGTACTCGCCGCAGACGAACGGGCAATCCTCGCGCGGCCGAAGTCCAATCCTTTTCCCGAGCATCCGACCTTCAGGACCAAGACCAGCGAAGGACGCTGGATCGAGGCGCACAACCATCCTCTCGAGTCCGGCGGCTTCATTGGCATCCGCTTCGACGTGACGGACCAGGTGGCCGCCGAGGAAGCCCTGCGGGAAAGCGAGCAGAGGTTTCGCGACTTCGCCCAGTCGGGCCCGGGTGGTTTCTGGGAAATGGACGAATCCCTGCGCTTCTCCTCTTTCCTCGATGTGCAGAAGGAATCCGGGTGGTCGCGGCCGACGGCCGCCGAGGCGACCGGCCGGACTTTGTGGGAACTCTTCGCCGGAGACGTCAAGTCCGATCAGTTCTGGTATGCCCTGCAGCGGGACCTGCAGACGCGCCGCCTGATCAAGGACCTGCGCGCCGCCTACACCAGCCCCGAGGGTGAGCGCTTTTACTGGCGCATCAACGGCAAGCCCTTCTATGACCGCAACGGCCGATTCCGCGGTTACCGCGGCGTCGCCGAGGATGAGTCCGCCGAGGTCGAAGCCCGCCAGCGCGCCGAGGCCGCGGAAGAGCGCCTGATCGATGCCATCGAGAGCATCTCCGGCGGCTTCGCGCTCTTCGACGCCAACGGCCGGCTGGTGCTGTGCAATCAGATCTACCGCGGGCGTGCTTTCGGCGGTGGGCTCTATATCTACCCCGGCGCTGCGTTCGAGGAGATCGCCCGCGCCAATGCCTACAATGGCTGCATCGCTGGTCTGAACAGCGATGTCGAGCGCGAGGAGTGGCTGCGCCAGCGCGTCGCGGCGCATCGGGCCGCGCGGGGATCCTTCGAAATCAACTGGCACGACGGGCGCATCTTCTTGGTGACCGACCGCCGCACCCACGATGGCGGCACGGCCTCTGTCACGACCGAGATCACCGAGCTGCGGCGGGCCCGCGAGACTGCCGAGCAGGCCAACCTGGCGAAGACCCGCTTCCTGGCCGCCGCCAGCCACGATCTGCGCCAGCCGCTGCATGCCATCGAACTCTTCGTAGCCGCCCTCGAAGCCACGGTGGCTGACGAAGAGGCCCATTCCATCATTGCCGACTTGAGGGAGGCATCGAACGCCGCCGGCCGCCTGCTGAACGCCCTGCTCGATGTTTCCGAGCTGGAAAGCGGCAGGTTCGAGGGCCGCTTCATGGACTTCCCTGTGCAGCAGCTGATCGACCGCATGGTGCGGGTCTACGGCCCCCAGGCGCGCGAGCGGGGTTTGAGGCTGCGCGGCGTGCCGTCGAGTCAGGTGATCCACAGCGATCCCAACCTGCTGGAGCGTATTCTCAGCAATCTGTTGTCCAATGCGGTGCGCTACACTCAGGAAGGAGCTATCCTTCTCGGCTGTCGGCGCCGTCGCGGCAAGCTGCGCATCGAGGTCTGGGATACCGGGCTCGGCATTCCCGAGGCGGAGCAGCAGCGCATCTTCGAGGAGTTTCATCAGCTCGATAATCCGGCCCGCGAACGCAGACGCGGTGTTGGACTCGGCCTCGCCATCGTCCGCCGGCTCGCCAATACCCTGGGGCATGAGATCTTCCTTCACTCTGTGCGCGGCCAGGGAAGCGTCTTTGCCATAGAGCTCGATCTGACCGGCAAGTCGGTGGAATTGCCGCTCTCCCGGCGAGCCGGACAGCCTGGCGTCCCGCTGCCGGGCCGGTCCACCGTTCTGGTGATCGACGACGACCTGCAGATCAGGAAAGGGATGGTGCGTGCCCTGGAATCCTGGGGTTGGACCGTCAAGACGGCCGGCGACTATGATTCCGCAGCGGACATCATCACCTCGATGTCCGATGCTATCGATCTGATCATCGCCGACTATCGCCTGCCCAGAGCCTGCAATGGCGTGCGCGCGGCTGGCCGCTTGCGGGTGCTCTGCCGACGCATGGTGCCGGTCCTGATCGTTACGGCGGACAAGGGCCAGGAGGAACTGCAGGAAATCGCCGAGCAGGGCTTTCCCGCATTGCAAAAGCCGGTCAATCCCGACGCGCTGCGGACTGCCATTGCCGACCTTCTCGAGGACTTCGCCGTTCCGGCGCCAGATGAAGCCCGGGTATAGGGCCGCCGCGAGGCGGAGGGGTGCGAAGCGTCGATGAGTGTTTGGATCTCCGACAACCTGGGGCTTGGCCTCATCCTACTCGCCGGCGTTGTCCACCTGTCTGGCATTGTCTCGGCGCTGCACGCCGCCGTGCGCACACGCACGGCGCAGGGGGCGGTGGCCTGGTCTATCTCGCTGCTTACCTTTCCCTATCTTGCGCTGCCGCTCTACTGGGTCTTCGGCCGTGGCAAGTTCCACGGCTACGTTGCCGCCCGGCGCTCCGGCGATCTCAAGATCCACCATGTGGCGGCGGCATTGCGCGAGCGCATGGAGCGCGATCATCGATCGAGCCTGCCGGCCGAAGCCGTCCACCTGCGGGTCTTCGAACAGCTCGCCGGCCTGCCGTTCACCCGCGGCAACGGGGTCGGCCTGCTGAAGAACGGTGAGGAGGCCTTCTCGGCCATGTTCGCGGCCATCGATGCGGCGAAGGCCTATCTGCTGCTGCAGGTCTATATCCTGCGCGACGACGATCTCGGCCGCGACCTGAAGGCGCGGCTGATGCGGCGCGCGCACGACGGCCTGCGTGTCTACGTTCTTTACGACGAGATCGGCAGCTATGGGTTGCCGCGCAGTTTCATTGCCGAACTGCAGTCCGCAGGCGTCGTGGTCAGCCCCTTCGGTACCACCCAAGGACCGGTCAACCGCTTCCAGCTGAATTTCCGCAACCATCGCAAGATTCTGGTCGCGGACGGGCGCGTCGCCTTCGTCGGCGGGCTAAACGTCGGCGACGAGTACCTCGGGCGCAATGCGGCCGTGGGCCCCTGGCGCGACACCCACCTTCGGATCCGGGGGCCGGCGGTCCAGGCGGTCCAACTCTCCTTCGTCGAGGACTGGTACTGGGCTGCTCACGAAGTGCCGGATCTGGACTGGAACCCTCAGGTGGCGGAGGAGGGCGGCCAGCAGGTCCTGCCCTTGCCGACCGGGCCTGCGGATAGCCAGGACAATTGCGAACTGTTCTTCCTGGAAGCCCTGCGCAGCGCCAAGCGTCGCATCTGGATCGCCAACCCCTATTTCGCACCGGATGAGCAGGTCGTCTCGGCCCTGGAACTGGCCCGCCTGCGTGGCGTCGAGGTACGCCTCCTGCTGCCGAGGCGCGCCGACCAGGTGCTGGTACACTTGGCGAGCTTCGGCTACTACGCCATGGCAGAGAGGGCAGGGATCGAGATCTACCGCTTTCAGCCCGGCTTCCTGCACCAGAAGGTCCTGCTGGTGGACGACGAGATCGTCTCGGTCGGAACCGCCAACCTCGACAACCGCTCCTTCCGGCTCAACTTCGAGCTTTCGATTCTTGTCTGGGATGGGCGCTTCGCCCGCGCGGTCGACGCCATGCTGCGAGAGGACTTCGCCCTGAGCCGCCGAGTGATGCCCGGAGAGCTGGACGACCAGTCGTTCTGGTTCCGCTTCGGGGTCAGCCTGTCGCGGTTGCTGGCGCCGGTGCTGTAACGAAGCTTGCGGGCGGGAAGTGCTCTGCGGCTGAGCTTACATATTGCTCAGGGCATCGATGGTGCGCAGGGCCGCCGGCCCGATCAGCACCACGAAGAGGGGCGGCAGGATGAAGATGATCATCGGGACGGTCAGCAGGGCCGGCAGACGCGCCGCCTTTTCCTCTGCCTTCATGGCGCGTTCCTCGCGGGACTCGGCAGAGAGCACGCGCAGGGACTGGGCCAGTGGCGTACCATAACGCTCAGCCTGCAGCAGGGTGCCGACCATACCGCGGATGACGCTCAGGTCGGTGCGCTTGGCGAAGTTCTGCATCGCTGTGCGGCGGTCCGGGAGGAAGCCCAGCTCCAGACCGGTCAGCCCGAATTCGTCGGAAAGCTCCGGTGCGGTCTTCTGCATTTCATCGGCCACCCGCATAAGGGTGGAATCCAGACTGAGTCCCGCCTCGGAGCAGATGACCATGAGATCGAGCGCATCCGGCAGCGACTTGCGGATCGCCTCGCGGCGCTTCTGGGCGGCGTTGTAGACCATAATGTCCGGCAGGTAGGCTCCGAAAAGCGTGACGCCGAGCGCCCAAGCGGCCTTCGACATCGCATCCATCGGGTAGGCATCGATCCCATAGAGCATGAAGAGGGCAATGCCACCGAACAGAAAGGGCAGAGCGAATTTCGCAAAGAAGAAGCGGACGATAGCGTCTTTGTTTCGCCATCCCGCGCGCGCCAGCTTATGCGCGACCTTGTTGGCCTGAGCGCTGCCCAGCAGCTTCAGCGTCTCCACCACCTTGCGCATGATGGTTATGCTGGGCTGATGCGCCTCGCGCCGGCGTGGCCCCATGACGCTGCTGCGCATCTCGCGGCGCTGGTCAGCGATCATGTGGGCGCGATGCGCCGCGACATCGCGATGCAGGAACGTGAACCAGACCGCCAGCACGCTGACCAGAACGGACAGCGAGGACATGATGATCAGCAGTTCCTCAAGGGACATGCCTTCTGGGATGAGGTCGGCCAGCGTCATATTTCGAACTTGATCATTTTATACATGGAGCCAACGCCGAGCGCGAAGCTGCAGAAGCCGAGAAATACGAGGAAGTGACCGCGTGGATCGTACCAGAGGTCGTCGATATACTCCGGGTTCACAATGAAGATGAGCAGTGCCATGACGAAAGGCAACGACCCGATGATATAAGCGCTCGCCTTGGCTTCAGAGGACAGTGCCTTGATCTTCAACTTGAGCTGGCGTCGCCGGCGCAGCACATCGGACAGGTTGGATAGGGTCTCCGCCAGGTTGCCGCCGGTTTCCGACTGGATGTTCAGCGCGACGGTGAAAAAGTCGAACTCCTGGATGTTGAGCCGGCGAGACGAGTCCCAGAGCGCGCCGTCCAGCTTCTCGCCGAGTCGCACTGAGTCGGTGATGTGACGCAGCTCGTAGCCGACCGGATCTTCGATTTCGGTCCCGGCGGTGCGAATAGACTCGGTAATCGGCAGGCCTGAACGCAAGCCGCGCACCATGAGGTCGATGGCCTCCGGAAAGTGGGCGATAAACTTGTTGCGCCGGCGGCTGACCAGGAAGCCGATAGTGGCATGGGGCAGCATGATCGCCGCGAACAGGCCGAAGAGTACCGCAACGAGCAGCGGGACGACTTTGGTAAAATACAGGCCTGCGACCACCAGCAGGCCGACGATGAGACAGATCATAAGGTATTTGCCGAGCGAAGTGCGCAGGCCGGCGCGTGCCAGGCGAAGACGCAGCAGCTCCGGACGCGGCAGGAGGTGCTTGATGAGGCTGTCGACCACGGCGATGCCGCTGTCGCTGCTCGCACGCCGGATCGAGATCATCTGCTGCGGCGTCAACTTCGGCGAGTTGCTGACGCGGATGCGGTCGATGCGCCGGCGTGTCTGCTTTTCTGCCCCGCTGCTTCCGAACAGCGCCAGCATTATCATCATCAGCGCCAGAGCCGGCAGCGCGACCAGCAGCCACTCAATGGGAACCACACCCAGCTGAAATGGGAGTTCGACCCTCATCCCATAGCCTCCAGCAGGGGCTTGTCGAGGCCGAAGTAGGCTGCTTTCGGTGCAAAGTGCGGGCGCAGTCCGGACGACTTGAAGTTGCCGAGCAGCAGGCCGTCTTTGCCTTCACCCTGGAACTCGTAGGTGAACAGGTTCTGTGTGGTGATGATCTCGCCTTCCATGCCGACAATCTCTTCGATATGGGTGATGCGGCGCATGCCGTCACGCATACGGGAGATCTGAACGATCATGTCGACCGCTGAGGCAATCTGCGTGCGAACCGCTCTTGCCGGCAGGTTGATGCCGGCAAGGCCGATCATGTTCTCCAGGCGGGTCAGAGCTTCGCGCGGCCGGTTGGCGTGGAGCGTACCGAGCGAGCCATCGTGGCCGGTGTTCATCGCCTGCAGCATATCCACCGCCTCGGCACCGCGCACCTCGCCGAGAATGATGCGATCGGGTCGCATACGCAGGGTGTTCTTGACCAGGTCGCGCATGGTGATCTCGCCGCTTCCCTCGAGGTTCGACGGGCGGGTCTCCAGGCGCACGACATGCGGCTGTTGAAGCTGCAGCTCGGCGGCATCCTCGATGGTGACGATTCGCTCGCCGGGATCGATGAGCTGCGACATGGCATTGAGCAGTGTCGTCTTGCCTGAGCCGGTACCGCCCGAGATCAGGATATTGAGACGGCTGCGGGCGGCGATCTTCAGTACCGTCGACATTGCCTGGGAGAGATTGTTCTGCCGGTTCATCAAGTCGAGGGTGATGCCCTTCTTGGCGAACTTACGGATCGATATCGAGGGGCCGTCGATAGCGAGTGGAGGGATAATGATGTTGACGCGGCTGCCATCCATCAGGCGCGCGTCGACCAGCGGCGTGGTTTCGTCGACACGACGGCCGATTTGCGAGACGATGCGCCGCGCGATGTTGAGTACGTGCTCGTCGTTCTGGAAGGTAACGTCGCTCAGTTCCAGCTTGCCGCGGCGCTCGATGTAGACCTGCTTGGGTCCGTTGACCATGATATCGGTCACCAGATCGTCGGCCAGCAGCGGCTCCAGCGGACCGAGACCCAGCATGTCGTCGAGCATGATGTCGACGATGGCCTGTTGTTCGGGGCCGTTCAGGTTCAGCTTTTCGTCGAGGACGATTTCGCGGACAATCTCGCCAATCTGGCGGGTCAGGTCGTCGCGCGGCAGCTGAGAGGCGGCGGAGACGTCCAGCCGCTCCATGACCAGCGGATGCACCTTGGACTTGGCCGCGGCCACCAAGGGAGAGTGAGAGGTCGCTTTTCCCTTCGGCTGGTTCTCCGGTGGCGTCACGGAACCGGGT
The DNA here is from genome assembly GCA_964472095.1 of uncultured Pelagibius sp. Lineage (GTDB taxonomy): Bacteria > Pseudomonadota > Alphaproteobacteria > Kiloniellales > Kiloniellaceae > Pelagibius. The sequence continues at coordinate 15,633 of CAYYIV010000026.1, read as the reverse complement.
TTCGCCTCCGGCATCTCCGCCGGCCGCAATATTTCCGCACGCTCGTCCGGTTGCATGGCGCTGCATTGCAGCAGCCAGTCGATCAGGCTGGAGACCAGCTTGCGGCGTTGCAACAGACCGACTTTGGTGCCGCTGCGGTCAACCTCGTGAGTCAGCAGATTGCCGATCCGCAGTGCCAGTTCGGGGCGTGGGATACTGGAAAGATCGTCGTTGCCGAAGAGTGCCAAGACCTTCGGTTGCAGCTGCTGGCGGTAGGCATCCAGACTTTCGTCTGAAATCCCGTGCTCGTTGGCTGCCGGCTGCTCGTCCTTGACCACCCCCGCCACGACTGTCAGCTCCGCTTGAAGAGGCCGAACAGCCCGGACTTCTTCTGGACCCGGGGGCGGGCCTTGGCCTTAGACTTGCCCTTTGCCTTGGCTTTTGAGGCGTCCTGAACCTTTTCCGGCAACTGGATCTCGCCGGCCATCTTGCGCAGTGCCTTGCAGACCCTGGCGCGGGCATGAGACTGGGCGAGGGGCTTTCCGGTATTGGCGGCGGCGTTGAAAGACTTGGGGTCGTCGGGCAGGAGCAGATCCACCTTGTGCTCCAGGGCCTTCTGGAAATCCTTCACCTGCATTGCCTGCTTGGGGCCGGCGGAACGATTGGCAACGACCCGTACGGGTGTTGCCGGCGCCACTTCCAGGATGCTTCGCAGCAGACGCAGGGAGTCGCGCAGGCCGGAAAGGTTCAGTTCCGTAACCAGGATGATTTCGGTGGCTGTCTCGAAGACCCGCCGGCGCACTGAATAGGAGCTGCGCGGCACGTCGATGACGATGGCGTCATTGGTGCGGCCGAGCGCTTCGAAGAGTGCGTCCACGGCGTTGGGATTGTACTGCGCCTCGGAAGTGAAGTTCTCCTCGGTCGCCATGATCGACAGGTTGTCGGTCAGCTTGGCCGTGGCGCTGGAGATGAACAGCCCGTCGATGCGTGCCGGGTTTTCCAGTGCTTCGCGGAGGCCGCGCGTGGGCTCGAGGTCGAGGGAGAGGGCGATGGTGCCGAACTCGAGGTCGAGGTCGACCAGGGCCGTCTTGTGCTTGCGCTCTTCGGCCAGAATCCAGGCGAGGTTTACCGCCAACGTGCTGGCGCCGACGCCGCCGCGTGAGCCGATGACGGCAATCCGCGCCTTTTCCTCCGGAGCGGAGTCCACGACGTGGTTCTGGTGCGTCTCTTCGGTGCGATTCAGCGCCGAGACCAAGGCCTTCTCGCTTACCGGCTTTACCAGGTAGTCGCAGGCACCGGATTCGACGATTTCGCGGTAGACGGCAATGTCATTGATCGACCCAATGCCAATGATCTTGGTCTCGTCGGGGGTTGCGGCGCTGAGCGACAGCATCGCGGTCTGCGGTGAAGCGGCCTCGGAGACGTCGACGATCAGCACGGAAGGCGCTGTCGTGCCGCCGAGATACTCGATCGCCTGGTTGGTGCCGCCGTCGCGCACCAGGGGCTCGGCGAAATACTCCTTCAGCACGGCGGCAACGACGGAATGCGTCTGGTTGTCGCTGACGAAGGCGACGCACTCCGCGGCGACGCTTTCTGCGCTGTGCTGCGCCAAGATTCGATTCGCTACACTCATTGTGACTTCGTGTCCTCTATAACGAGAGGCTCTTCTTCGCCGATGCGGTAGCGGAGGACGGAAAGGCTGGACCGTTCGGCATCCGCCGGATCCAGCGGGCGACCGCGTGCCAGATCGGCCGGATCGGCGATCATGACACCGAGGTTGTAGGTGTTGGAGCAACCAAAGCCGCGCTCGTAGGACGGCGGATCCGGCTCCAGGGGCTGAGGCTGATCGCAATCGGGCAGGACGGCCATCACCTTGGTGACCGTCAGGCCGACCTCCTCGTCCTGCAAAGCCGCCACACGAGCTACGGCGCTGTCGGCCAGAGCGCTTTCGTATCCCCGGTTGGCGAGAGCTATGCGCACGCTCTCCAGGCGCTGCAGGGTCATCCGATCGAAGACGGCGGTGCTGTCCTGGCTGCCGGCGACGCTGAGGCGGATCAGGCTGCCCGGCGCAGGGTCGGCCTCCTTGAGCAGGCGGTCGATAGCAGCTGTGCCCGTGCGATCGAGCAGGGCGGTCGCGCTGCCGAAGGCGACGCGTTGCTCGAAAACAATGGTTTCCGCGTGGTTTTCAGGTGTAGCCGGCACCTGGCGCCACTTGCCATGATGAAAGACGACGTTGATGGCGTCGGCGACGGCCTGCGAGTTGGGGTCGCGCTCAGGATCCCCGGCGCAGCTGGCAGTGGCCAGCGCAAGGCAGAAGAGGGCCGTCAGCTTCGATCGTTGGTGGCGCAGCATCTCAGTCGTCCCTAGTCGAGGATGAAGCCGGTATTCTTCGTATCGCCGCTGAGATTGTCCGCCTGGGCTGGGTTGACCGGGACGATATGCGACGGACCGCCGTTCTTGTTCTTGGCCAGCGGTGGAGCGCGGTAGGGATCGAGCGGTGTGCGCAGTTCATCCGCGTCGACCGGGCGCACGATGTAGGGGGTGACGATGATCACCAGTTCCGTCTCGTCGCGCTGGAAGCGGTCGCTCTGGAACAAGGCGCCCAGGATCGGCAGGTCGCCGAGGCCGGGAACCCGGCTGTGCTCCTGGCGCGTGGAGTCCTGGATCAGACCGGCGATGGCGAAGCTCTGCCCTGAGGCGAGCTCGATCGTAGTTTCCGCGCGCCGCGTCGTCAGCGAGGGAATTGAGATGCCAGCAGCTATGATTTGTGCGGCGGCTGACAGCTGGCTGACTTCCGGACGCACCCGCATCGAGATGCGGCCGCGCCCCAGTACGGTCGGCGTGAAGGCCAGGCTGACACCGAACTCCTTGAACTCGATGGTGATGCTTTCATCGTCCTGCGCCACGGGTATCGGGAACTCGCCGCCGGCCAGGAAGCTGGCCGTCTCGCCGGAAAGGGCGGTCAGGTTGGGTTCAGCCAGAACGGTGATCAGGTTGTCCTCGGCCAAGGTATCGATCAGCGCATTGATCGAAGCGTCACCGATCTCGCCGCCGGCGAAGATCGAGTTGATGCCGGCGGTCGGCAGGAAGGACTGCAGGCCGAACTGGAAACCGCCGTCGACGAAGACGTCCCAATTGAAGCCGAACTGATTGGTGATCTCGCGCGATACCTCGGCGATCCGCACACGCAGGTTCACCTGGTTCGGCGCGGTCACCGCCAGGCGATTGATCACCTCGCCGCCGTCTCCGATGAAGCGGGTGGCGAGGCGACGGGCGTTCTCCGCCTCGGTCGCGGTGGCAACGGCGCCGGTCAAGACGATGGCGCCGTCCACGGAGGAAGCGACGATCTGCCCATCCGGCAGCAGTTGGTCCAGCGATTCCTGCAGGCGCGTCAGGCTGTGGCTGACCACGATCCTCACGTTGGCGATGACGTTGTCGTTGGCGTCCAGCGCGAAAAGGGTAGTCGTGCCGACCTTCTTGCCGAACAGGTAGAGCAAGCGGTCCGACTTCGCGGTTACGTCGGCGATTTCGGGATTGGCGATGAAGACCGAATCCATTGCCCGGTCGAGGCGCAGCAACTGGCCCTCGCTGATCTCGATGGAGATCGGGTCGCCATTGGTCGGCACCGCACGGCCCTGCAAGGCGGCCTCGCCGCTGCCAGCCGCGAAGGTCACCGACAGCGCGACAGCCGCCGCCATCCAAATCCTTGATACGAACCGCATAACCACACCCATCTAGAAGCGGAGCTCCTGGACTTCATTACCACGGGTAATGTTAACAACCTTCTTATTGGCGCCGGTTTGGCCGGACCGGAGGCCGACCAGACGGCTGACTTCCGAGTCCCAGGTGTGGGTGTCACCACGCTCCGGGTCGACTTCCTCCAGGGGCTCGTCCTGGTTTGCCAGACGCTCCAGCTCCTCCTCATCCTTGGCAAGGCTGCGCAGACTGATGGACAGGCCGCCCAGTTCACGCACCACGGAGAGCATCTCCGCCTGCTTCGGCGTGACCTCGAGGGTAAAGTTGTCGGCGTAGCTCGGTTCGTTCGCATCCTCGTCGATCGACTGGTCGATCGCCAGTACGCGGACGTTTTCCAGGATCGTCTCGCTGGCGCGGCGCTCGATGGTTTCCGGCCCAGTCCGGTCGCTGATGGTATGTGTCAAGATGATGTCAATCCGGTCACCGGGAAACACCAGGCCACTGACGCCAGAGGTCGCGTTGACGCGGATCGCGATGGCGCGGTATCCGGGCCGCAGGACCACCGCGAGGAAGCCACGCTCGCCCGGGCGGATCAGCCGTTTCGGGGTGATCGGCTCGCCGACGCTGAAGCTGCGGCGCACCACCGCACCAATGAGATCATCCAGCTGGATCTTCTCCTCGGTGTAGTAATTCTCGGGCACGTCGTCGCTTGGCCAGATCTGCCAGCGCAGCTGGCCTTCCTGGACGAAGACGCCGGTTGGCAGGGGCACACCGGCGACCAGCACCTTGATGCCTTGCGGTTCAGGCGCTTGCTGCAAGGTGGCGACGGGCTGGGCGCGCTGGGCCGCGAGCCAGTTGCGCGCGACAAAGGTGGTGCCGGCGGTGATCAGCAGCGCCGCGAGAATCAGGACGATGTTTCTGGCAGACATGACTTAGTCCTCCGAGGCGCGGCCGCCGGGGGCGGCGGTGGCGCCAGAGCCGGTACCTCCGGCAGCGGTGTGGGAGTGGACTCTGATGCGGCGCATGTTCTCAAACCCCCAACAGGAGTTGCAGCGCCACGAAGAGACCGCCGGCGGCGATGGCGACGGCATAGGGCATCGGCTGCTTGGCGATGGTTTCGCTGGTGGATTTGACGTTCAGCGACACCGGCACGGCAGATCGATTGAACCTGCGATGAAGCCAAAGGATGACGGCCATCAGGCCACCGCAGAACGCCGTATAGAAAACGAGGTCAGTGATCCACAGCGGGCCGGCCCAGAGCGTAACGGCAGCGAAAAGCTTGACATCGCCGCCGCCGCAAAAGCCCAGGGTGAACAGCAGGAAGCCGAAAAAGAAGAAGCCAACGGCCAGACCGACGCTCATGGCCAACTGCAACTCCGCACCCGAAGTGATCGCGTAGGGAACGAAGAGTGCGACGATCGCCAGGCTGTAGCGATTGGGAACGATAAACCGCTGCCAGTCGCTCGCTGCGGCTGCAATGAGCAGTCCGGCGAAGGCGAGAATCGTGAACTCCGCGGTTGCGGCGGCAAGATCCATCATGAGCTTCCGGTCCCGGTGTCTAAACGGCAGATGCGAAGTCGCGGACTTCGCACAGCACACCTGAAAGAAAGATAGGGCCCGAGGACGTCGCCCCGGGCCCTACCTCTCGACTATAGGGTGACAGGCCCGGGGGCCTGCCAGTCCACAGCGGTGGCGTTATTAGTCGCCTTCGCCGCCTGTAGCATTCGCGGCCGCGCCGCCGAGCTCGTCGGCGACGACGCCGAAGATCTCCTGCAGCGAGCCACCGAGCGAGGTGAGGGCCGCGATGGCGGCCACCGAAACCAGGGCGGCGATCAGGCCATACTCGATAGCCGTGGCGCCGGATTCATCAGACAGAAAAGACTTAATCGTGTTGATCATGATTGCGACCTCCTATGCACGCATATCCAAGGCCGATAATCCGTCTTCCGCCTTAAGAAATAGTAAAATAGATTTCGTTTGTGGCACTCTACGTAAGAAATAATGCAAATGGAGCATGTAGTTATTTCTATAATACTTCGTTAAATTGAGAATGTTATTGATTAAATTTTTATTGAACTGATGAAAGGCAAATGAATACAAGCAAAGAATTCGAAGCTCAGATCTTAGATGGACTGGCGCTGCCGGGCTGCGGGAGCTGCCTCTTGGCCGCAGTCCGCGGCTTCCGGCGCAACCCATTGAGCCGGCGCGGGCAGCGTGAGGTAATGCAGCCGCTTCATTTCCCGGCGGCCATGGGTCACGGAATCCAGCACCAGGCCGCAGACCAGGCTGAGGGAGGCCAGGATCATCAGAGCACAGACCAGCACTGCCGTCGGCAGGCGCGGCACCAGTCCGGTCTCCAGGAAGGTCACCAGCAGCGGAAAGGCGAGGCTGACGGACGCCACGGCGAGTACCGCAGCGCCGGCGGAGAAGAAGGCCAGCGGCCGCTCCTCCTTGGCGAGGCGCAGGATGGTTCTGAGGATACGGAAGCCGTCCCGGAAGGTGCTGAGCTTGCTCTCCGAGCCTTCAGGTCGCTCCTTGTAGGCCGTCATGACTTCGCACACCGGCATGCGCAGCTCCAGGGCATGGACCGTCAGCTCGGTCTCGATCTCGAAACCCTGGGCCAGGGCCGGAAATGACTTTACGAAACGGCGCGAGAACACCCGATATCCCGAGAGGATGTCGTTGAAGCGCTTGCCGAAGAGACTGCTGACCAGCCGGGTGAAGAGCAGATTGCCGAACTTGTGGCCGCGGCGGTAAGCCTCCTGGCTGGAAGTGCTGCGCGCTGCGTTGACCATGTCGAGCTGTTCGCGGCAGAGAGTCTCGATCAGCTCCGGCGCCACAGCGGCGTCGTAGGTGTCGTCACCGTCCGCCAGGACGTAGATGTCGGCTTCGACGTCGGCGAACATGCGCCTTACCACGTTGCCCTTGCCGCGCAGCGGCTCCCGCCTGACGACGGCGCCCGCTTCGGCGGCCACTTCCCCGGTGCGGTCCGTGGAGGCATTGTCGTAGACGTAGATGCGGGATTGGGGCAGCGCCCTGCGGAAGTCGCGGACCACCTGGGCGATCGTCGCTTCCTCGTTGTAGCAGGGCAGCAGCACGGCAATGCGAAGCGTCTCAGGCTGCCAGGCCGCCGCGAGCGTCGCTTGCTGTTCGTGGACCGGGTTCCGCAGCACCTTCGCATACCTGCAGTTTCAGGAACGGCGTAGAGTTTCCCCGAAGTGGCTCAAGAATTCCCTAACGCCGACCTAAACCGGCCGCTACCGGACAACGCGGTAGAGCCTGGCCTGGCCCTGCAGGTGGGAGGGTAAGGGGACGGCGGCGAGCCAGGTTGGCGGCCTGCCGTGTTCCAGCCGATGGTAGAGGTTTTCTTCCCCCCGCGGCGATTGATAGAACCGCCGCTCCGCCGGCGATTGGCAGAGCAGCACCAGATCGATGCCGCGACGTTCGGCGACATCATGAGCGACCGCTTCATCGCTGGTGGCCAGCATCTGGTGGCCATCGAAAATGCCGTTGCCGTTGCGGTGGTAGGGCGTGCCGATCACGCGGTGACGGGTGCGGTAGAGCAGCTCCGGGCCGATGTCCATGAAAGCCAGGATCGTCTGCGAGCCCTGCGCCCAGCGTGGGTCGGTCTCCAGAAAGGCGGCAACTGCCGGGACCTCGCAAGCGGCCGGTGGCTGGTCAGCGGCAAGCCCGGGCCCCACCTCTTTGACCATCAGCGAAGCGCCGACAAAGAGGGGACCAAGCAGGGTCAGGGCCAGAAAACCACCACGCAGGAGACCCCGCAGCAGATCGTTGCCGAGCCGGCCGCTCCAGTGCAGGAAGCGATCCAGTATGACGGCGAAGGCGATCACGAAGGCGGTCTCGGCGTAAACCGAAAAACGCATGTGCTGTACTGCCGCCGCCGTCAGCAGCAGGCAAGCGATGGCGATGAAAAGGAGCGCAAAGAACCGGCTCGAGCCGCGTTGCGCAATCAGGCCCATGAGGAACAAGGGGGCTATCAGGGCAATGCCGCCGAGGTAGAAGACGAAATCGCCGAGGCTTTTCCGGTCCGTGGGCACCAGCGGGCGCATCTCCAGCACGCGGTCGAGCCAAATAGGCAGGATACGCGGATCTACCTCGGCCATCGGGCCGCTGAAGAACGTCGGGTAGGTCGTGGCGAACAGCAAGCCCAGGGCAGCTGCGCCGGCGACGCCGAGGACTGCGCGGCCGAAGAAGCGCGAGGGATGGAGGGCACGGTTCTGGAGCGTCTCGACCGTGCGCCAGAACAGCAGGACGCTGACGGCGAAAAGGAACTGCACAGCGGAGACCCTGTCGTAGCTCGGCTCGAGGAACCGCGCGAACGGCCGCTCGACGAAGAGGGCGCCCAGCAGCACGAGGCTCATACCGAGGGCGAACCACTTGTTCTGGCCGGCTCTTTCCCGCTCGCCGAAGAGCCACGGCAGTCCGAGGGCGGCGATGCAGACGCCGACGATCATCAAGAATTCCACCGACAGCCAGATGCCGATGCCGGCCGCGATACCGGCCTGGAGAGCCGGCCGGGCGTCCAGCGGATTGCGCAAGGCGCGGAGCGCAAAGCCTGCCACAACGACGAAGATCAGCAACAGCAGGCTGTGATGGTCGGCATAGCCGAGGATCGAGTAGGCGAGGACGCCGGGCTGCAGGAAGAAGGCGACTGCCGGCAGGAACCAGACTTCCGGCCGAATGACCGGCCGCAGCGCCCAGACCAACGTCAGGCCGGTCGCCAGGTGCAGCAGCGGCGAGACGATGATGCCGGCGAGATGCAGGGCCTGATCGGCGCCGAGAACGATGCCGGCCGGCAAGGCGAGCAGGATCAGCAGGACGTCGAAGGGGCGGGTCCAATGCAGCGTGTCGCCGTAAGGCGCATTGGCACGATCGATGGTGCCGTCGAACCACTGCCAGTTCTGCACCAGCTCGGTCACCCGCACCATCCGCATGTAGCTGTCGGGCGTGATCAGCTGGGTATCGTATAGCGGTGAATCGCCGAGCAGCACCAGGCCGAAGTGCACCAGGGCCCAGGTGATCAGGAGCGCAGCATAGGGCAGAATCTGCTCATGCCGGCTTTCGTTTCGGCGGAAGGTGGACATCTTACCGGATCGCACTTGGGCAGAGAACGGGAAGCACCGATCCTCTGCGGAAAGCGCTAAGGTTTGATTAAACCTGGCGGATCGGATCGGAGCAGTGCGACCGCTTCGCCGGCGCCCACTGACCGACGCGGTTGGTCAGCCAAATGACCAGGGCGGCGAGCAGAAGACCCGCGGGCAAGTCGATCAGGTAGTGCCAGCGCGATACGACAGACTCGATGACCACCCAGAAGCTGATCAGCAGGAACAAGCCAAGCAAGTGTGACCGCGCTTGAAAGACATAATAAGTCATTACGGCGGCGTGGCAGATGTGTAGAGACGGCATGGCGGCGAGCGCGCCGGTAAAGTAATTCGGCCCGGCTTCGGCGATCCAGCCCATGCCGCCCTGCATCACCTGCTTGTGGGCCCAGAGCATGCCAACCTGCGCTTCGGTGGCGCGCGAGTTCAAGCCCGGCTCGTAGATGAAGGGACCCAGGGCGGGCGCCAAGAGGTAAGAAAATGCGCCGAGCGACATGGTCAGCAGCACACCGATGCAGAACCGCGGATAGGCCGGGTTACGGGTCACCGCGAGACTGCAAAAGCCGCTGATGAACATCAGCAGGAAGGCCGCCTGATACCAGGCATCGGTGTTGGGGACCGCGGTGAAATAGGTCGTGCGGATCCAGTAGAAGAGATCGAGGGCCGGCTGCAGGCTGCGGTCAACCGCGATGTAGTATTCGTCATAGAGACTTGGATTGATGACCTGCACCCAAGTCTTCAGGCTGAAATGAAAATAGGTTGCCACCAGAAAGAGGGTCATCAGGGTGAGGTCGGTGGCAACCATCTGCAACAGTGTCGGGCCGCTCGTGCTGCTCCTACGTGTGAGGGACCTCAAAAGCCGGAGTACGGAATAGATGGCAATCGCCGCTCCGACCGGCAGCACTGCACTGTAGCCGAGCGCGATGCTCACGCGCTCGCGAGGCAGCGACAGTGGCGCGCCGTAGACGGCAGCGAGGATGAGAACCAGAGTCGAGAAGAGGGCGACGATAGCAATGGCGGGGCCGAGAGGATTGGGCAGGCCGAACAGCCAGTGAAGCGCCAGCCGCGCCGACGGCAATACAGCGGACAGCCCCTGCTGGGGGGCCGGCGCCAAGCGCTCCATGCCTGCTGAACTTTCCATTGCCCTCACCTGTCGCAGATACCGCAAGCCGGCATCTTCGGCGGCGAAGCTTTAGCCCGCGTTAACAGGTGGACGCGAAAGGTAATTCTGGGAGAATTCAGCGGTTAGAGGAGTCCGATACCGGTGCTGGCAAGAACTCAGACGTGGAAAGACTCGCCGCAGCCGCAGCGGCCCTTTTCGTTGGGATTGGTGAACACGAAGCCGCTGTTGAACTTGTCGTCGACGTAGTCCATCTCGCTGCCGAGCAGGAACATCACCGCGGTGGGGTCGATGAAGATCTTCACCCCCTTGGCCTCGACGACGTCTTCCAGCTTGCGCTGTTCCTTGGCGTACTCGACCACGTAGCTCATGCCCGAGCAGCCGCGCGTGTTGATGCCGACCCGCAGGCCGAGCACCGGCTCGTCGCTCTTGGCGATCAGTTCCTTGACGCGGCTCGCGGCCGCGTCGGTGAGGGTGATCAGATTCGCAATAGCCATGGTTCAGCCCAACTTTCTATCCATCCAATATAAGGATTCCCCTAAGGCGACAAAAGGGGTCCTGTAACGCGTTGATTTTACTAGAACATACCTAGCGCCAGCTTGGCATCCTCGGACATGCGCTCGGGCGACCAGGGCGGGTCCCAGGTCAGCGTGACCTGCACTTCGCCGACGCCGTCGGCGCCGGCCACCGCCTCGGCCACCTGCTGCGGCATCTCGCCGGCAACCGGGCAGGCGGGCGCCGTCAGGGTCATCTCGATGGCCACCGAGCCGTCGGCATGGATGTCGAGGCCGTAGATCAGGCCGAGGTCGTAGATGTTGACCGGGATCTCCGGGTCGTGGACCTGGCGGATGGCGTTCTCCACCGCCTCGCGATCGGCCGCCGGCAGGCCCGGCTGCAGCGGCGCGCCGGCGCGCGCGGTGAGGCCTTCCGGCGCGGCGCCGAGGCCGAAGGTGTCCATGCCGAGTGGATGGTCGCTCATCGATCGCTGTCCTACTCCGTGGTCGTTTCTGCGGCGCCCTCGAGGGCCGAGGTCATGGCGTGCCAGGCCAGAGTGGCGCACTTCACCCGCGCCGGAAACTCGCGCACGCCGGCGAGCACCTGCAGCCGCTCCAGGGCCTCCTGGTCGGCGATCTCCGCCTGCTCCAGGTCGAAGCCGTCCTCGGTGCAGAGGCGATGGAAAACCTCGAACAGGTGGCGGGCCTCGGCCGCCGATTTGCCGCGCAGCACCTCGGTCATCATCGAGGCCGAGGCGATGGAGATGGCGCAGCCCCTGCCTTCGAAGGCGACGTCGGCAATGCAGCCGGTGCCGTCGCACTCCAGGTAGATGGTCACTTGATCGCCGCACAGCGGATTGTAGCCGCGCGCCTGACGGTTGGCGGCCGGCGGATGCCGATGGTTCCGCGGGTGCCTGCCGTGGTCGAGGATCACTTCCTGATAGAGGTCGCGCAGTACGTCCTGCATGGCTCAGCCCGGATATTTCCAACTATGGTGGAGCGTGATCGCGTCAGGAAGCCTGCTGGGCAGGAGAAGTCCGAAAATCGTAGCGGGGACTACGGTTGAGGACTTCGACGCCCCCAGCAGGCTTCCTGACGCGACCCGAAGGGCGGGGCGAATTTGTCGACAGGCAGCGTCAAGCCGCTCGCCCGTATTCCCGATACGCCCTTCGCGTCTTTCCTTGCCTGTCGTCAAATTCGCCTCCGTCACGCCCGCCATAGTTGGAAAAATCCGGGCTTACCCGAAGATGTCCTTCACCTTTTCCAACGCCCCGGCCAGCACGTCTATGTCGTGACGGGTGTTGTAGAGCCCCATGGACGCGCGCGCCGTGGCCGGCACGCCGAAGCGCTCCATCAGCGGCTGGGCGCAGTGGTGGCCGACGCGGATGGCGACGCCCTCGCGGTCGACGATGGTGCCGATGTCGTGCGGGTGGATGCCGTCGAGCACGAAGGAGACGATGCTCGCCTTCTCCCTGGCGGTGCCGATGATGTTGAGCCCCTCGATCTGCTGTAATCGTTCGGTGGCGTAGGCCAGCAGGCCGGCCTCGTGGGCGGCGATGGCGTCCTGGCCGATGGCGTTCACGTAGTCGATGGCCGCGCCGAGCCCGATGGCCTCGACGATGGGCGGCGTGCCGGCCTCGAAGCGGTGCGGCGGCTCGGCATAGGTGGTCTCGGCAAAGCTCACCGAGCGGATCATGTCGCCGCCGCCGAGGAAGGGCGGCATGGACTTCAGAAGCTCGGCCTTGCCGTAGAGCACGCCGATCGCCGTCGGGCCGTAGAGCTTGTGGCCTGTGAAGGCGTAGAAGTCGGCATCCAGATCGCGGACGTCGACCTTGCCGTGCACCACCGCCTGGGCACCGTCCACCAGCACCCTGGCCCCGGCCTTGTGGGCGAGGCGGATAATCTCCTTCATCGGCGTGACGGTGCCGAGCACGTTGGAGGTGTGGGTGAGGGCCACCAGCCGCGTCTTGGGCCCCAGCAGGGCCTCGTAGGCGTCGAGCCGGAAGCTGCCGTCGTCGGCGATCGGCACTACCTTCAGGTTAATTCCAACGCGGTCGCGCAGCAGCTGCCAGGGCACGATGTTGGCGTGGTGCTCCATCTCGGAAATGACAACCTCGTCGCCAGGTTGCAGGCGGCTGCCGAAGCTGTGCGCCACCAAGTTGATCGCCTCGGTCACGTTGCGGGTGAAGACGATCTCCTGGTCCGAGGCGGCATTGAGCAGGCGGGCCACCTTCGTCCGTACGCCCTCGTAGCGATCGGTCAGATGCTGGCTGAAGAAGTAGGCGCCCCGATGAACGTTCGCGTAGCACGTACGATAGACCTCGTCCATGGCCTCGAGCACAGCCGTGGGCTTTTGCGCCGAGGCACCACCATCCAGGTACACCAGGGGCTTGCCGTGTACGTTCTGTGAAAGTACGGGGAAGTCTTTTCGTACACGCTCCACGTCGAAGGCGAGCGTGGAATTGTCGCCCGACAAGACCGGCGCTCCGGCGAATCCCAGGGTGCTCATGCCGGCTCTCCCCGCGGCCGCCCGGCCAGCCAGTGGCCGATGGACGACATCAGCGCCGGGCAGATGCCCTGGGCAGCGATGTTGTGGACGCTCTCGGCCAGGAAGGCCTCGATCAGCATGCCGCGGGCGGCCGCTTCCGGGATGCCGCGGGCGCGCAGGTAGAAGAGGGCGTCGTGGTCGAGGTCGCCGGCGGTGGCGCCGTGGCTGCAGACCACGTCGTCGGCGTAGATCTCCAGCTCCGGCTTGGTGTCGATCTCCGCCTTGTCCGACAGCAGCAGCACTTTGCTCAGCTGGTGGCCGTTGGTGTGCTGGGCGTCGCGGTGGACGGTGATCTTGCCCTGGAAGACCGCGCGGGCCGCGTCGTCGACAACCCCCTTGAAGATCTCGCTGCAGGCGGTGTTGGGGACCAGGTGATCGATCTGCGTGGTGTTGTCGCAGTGCTGCGTGCCGCGCACCAGGTAGGCGCCGTTCAGGTGGCAGTTGGCCCCTTCGCCGGCGAGGCGCACGGTGATCTCGTTACGCGACAGCCGTGCGCCGGTGGTCATGCCGAAGGCATCGTAGAGCGCGTCGGCGGCCACCTCGGCATGCACGGTCGCGGTGTGGAAGGCATCCAGGGCCTCGGCCTGCAGCTTGTAGTGATGCAGCACCGCGCCCTCGGCCAGCGACACCTCGGTGGCGATGTTCGTGTAGTAGGGCTGCTCGCCCATATGCGTGTGGTGCTCGATGAGCGTCGCCTGCGCGCGGGGCGCCAGCACCACGAGGTTGCGCGGGTGATAGGCCAGCGGCCGGTCGCCGGCGCCGCCCAGGTGCACCACCTCGATAGGGTCGTGCAGCACCGTGCCCGCGGCCAGGCGCAGCACGAAGCCGTTCATCATCATCGCCGTGTTCAGCGCCAGCAGCGGCTGGCCGCTCTTGCCGGAGACCGCACCCAGGTGGCGCTCCAGCCACGCGGGCTCCTTCGCCAGCAGCTCGCGCAGGGTGGTGAGCTCGGCCCCCGCGGGCAGGCCGCCCGGGGTCGAGAGATCGGCGCGGTGGTGGCCGTCGACGAAGACCAGGCGGTGGTGGTCGGAGGCAGCCGGCAGGAGGCTCGGCGCCCGGTCGATGGAGACGCAGGCGCGCGGTGCGCCGGTGACGCCGAAGCCGACTTTCTCCAGCGGCCGGAGGCTGGTGTACTTCCAGGCCTCGCGGCGCTGTGTCGGCAGGCCGCTGGCGGAGAAACTCTCCAGCGCGCTCTGGCGCAGCCGGCTCAGCCAGGGCAGGCCCTGGCCGGGCAGGGTGTCGCGCAGACTGCCGTAGTGGTCGGTGAAGGGAGTGTCGCTCATCGCCTGCCTCACGCCGCCGCACCGGCGGTGAACTCGGCATAGCCGCTCTTCTCGAGCTCGATCGCCAGCTCCTTGCCGCCGCTCGCCTGGATGCGCCCGCCGGCCAGGACATGCACGTGGTCCGGCACGATGTAGTCGAGCAGGCGCTGGTAGTGGGTGATTACGAGCAGCGCGTTTTCCGGCCGGCGCAGCAGGTTCACCGCGTCCGCCACGGTCTTCAGGGCGTCGATGTCGAGGCCGGAATCCGTCTCGTCGAGGATCGCCAGGGCAGGCTCCAGCACCGCCATCTGCAGTGCCTCGTTGCGCTTTTTCTCGCCGCCGGAGAAACCGACATTGACCGCGCGCTTCAGCATGTCATCGCCCATGTGCAGCTGCTTGGTCTTCTCGCGCACCAGCTTCACGAACTGCATGGCGTCGAGCTCGCTTTCGCCGCGGTAGCGCCGCACCGAGTTCAGCGCCTCCTTCATGAAGGTGGTGTTGGGCACCCCGGGGATCTCGACCGGGTACTGGAAGGCCAGGAAGACGCCCTCGCCGGCCCGCTCCTCCGGTTCCATATCCAAGAGGTTCTTGCCCTTGAAGAGCACTTCGCCTTCGGTGACCTCGTAGCCCTCGCGGCCGGCGAGCACGTAGGAGAGGGTCGACTTGCCCGAGCCGTTCGGCCCCATGATGGCATGAATCTCGCCGGCCCTCACCGTCAGGTCGATGCCCTTCAGGATCTCCTTGCCGTCGACGGTGGCATGCAGGTTCTTGATCTCAAGCATGTTTCGCCTTGATCCTCGTAACGCTTCTTGAGTTTTCGATCAGCCGACGCTGCCTTCCAGGGAGATGCCGACCAGCTTCTGGGCCTCGACGGCGAACTCCATGGGCAGCTGCTGCATGACCTCGCGGCAGAAGCCGTTGACCACCAGGGTCACGGCGTCCTCCTCGGAGATGCCGCGCTGGCGGCAGTAGAACAGCTGGTCCTCGCTGATGCGCGAGGTGGTGGCTTCGTGCTCGACGATGGCCTTGCGGTTCTTGTTCTCGATGTAGGGCACCGTGTGGGCGCCGCACTTGTCGCCGATCAGCAGGGAGTCGCACTGAGTGAAGTTGCGCGCGCCCTCGGCCCTGGCGCCGATGCGCACCAGGCCGCGGTAGGTCGAGTCCGAATGGCCGGCGGCGATGCCCTTGGCGATGATGCGCGAACGCGTGTTCTTGCCGAGGTGGATCATCTTGGTGCCGGTGTCGGCCTGCTGGAAGTTGTTGGTGATGGCGATGGAATAAAACTCGCCCACCGAGTTGTCGCCCTGCAGGATGCAGCTCGGGTATTTCCAGGTGATGGCCGAGCCGGTCTCCACCTGCGTCCAGGAGATCTTCGAGTTGCGGCCGCGGCAGGCGCCGCGCTTGGTGACGAAGT
>CAYYIV010000025.1:0-66823 GCA_964472095.1 uncultured Pelagibius sp. | reverse complement strand
CGGCGCTGATCGACAACCACATCTACTGGGGCAACGAGCTGGACATCGACGCGCGGCGCGTGGCCTGGCGCCGGGTGCTCGACATGAACGACCGCGCGCTGCGCGACGTCGTGAGCTCGCTGGGCGGCGTGGCCAATGGCTTCCCCCGCCAGACCGGCTTCGACATCACCGTGGCCTCCGAGGTCATGGCGATCTTCTGCCTGGCCGACGGCCTGGCCGATCTCGAGCGTCGGCTCGGCGACATCGTCATCGCCTACACCCGCGACCGCAAGCCGATCTGCGCCCGCGACGTGAAGGCCGACGGCCCGATGACCGTGCTGCTGAAGGACGCGCTGATGCCGAACTTCGTGCAGACGCTGGAGAACAATCCCGCCTTCATCCACGGTGGCCCCTTCGCCAACATCGCGCATGGCTGCAATTCCGTCTCGGCCACCAAGTCCGCCCTGAAACTGGCCGACTATGTGGTCACCGAGGCGGGCTTCGGCGCCGACCTCGGTGCCGAGAAGTTCTTCGACATCAAGTGCCGCAAGGCCGGCCTCAATCCTGAGGCGGTGGTCATCGTCGCCACGGTGCGGGCGCTGAAGATGCACGGCGGCGTCGCCAAGGACCAGCTCGGCGACGAGAACGTCGAGGCCCTGAAGAAGGGGTGCGCCAATCTCGGCCGTCATCTCTCCAACGTGAAGAAGTTCGGCGTGCCGGCGGTGGTGGCCATCAACCGCTTCGTGAAGGATACCGAAGCCGAGCTGGCGGCGATCCAGGAGTTCGCCAAGAGCCAGGGTGTTGAAGCTGTGATCTGCGAGCACTGGGGCAAGGGCTCCGAGGGCACCGAGGAGCTGGCCAACAAGGTGGTCGCTCTGATCGATGCCGGCGGCGCCAAGTTCAAGCCGCTCTACGAGGACAAGCTGCCGCTGTTCGACAAGATCGACAAGATCTGCAAGGAGATCTATGGCGCCTCCGGTGCGGTGGCCGACAAGAAGGTGCGCGACCAGTTGAAGCAGTGGGAGGCCGAAGGCTACGGCGACTATCCGGTCTGCATGGCCAAGACGCAGTACAGCTTCTCGACCGATCCCAACCTGCGCGGCGCTCCGAGCGGCCACGAGGTGCCGGTGCGCGAAGTGCGTCTCTCGGCCGGTGCCGGCTTCGTGGTGGCGATCTGCGGCGAGATCATGACCATGCCGGGCTTGCCGCGCGTGCCCTCGGCTAACAGCATCAAGCTCGACGAGGCCGGGCTGATCCAGGGCCTCTTCTGAGGCGACCTGGCGTTCAATACTGTGGCGTCAACGGGTAGGGGAGAAGTCACAGCCCAGTAGTGTCTTTGTCCAGGTTAACCGCGGATGCAAAAGCCGCGGGAACCGCTTTTCGGAGGAGCCCTGCATGACTTTGCGTTCGATCCTGGTGCCCGTGCGTGGCGACGGCAAGGGGGAGGGTGTGCTCGATCACGCCCTGAGCCTCGCCAAGCGCCACCTTGCCCATCTGGAAGTCCTCCACTGCCGGCCCAAGCCGGAGGACATGATCCCCTACGGCATTCTCATTCCCGACGGCCTGCGCAAGTCCTTGAAGGAGTCGGCGAAGGTGCTGGCCGATGAGGAGGAAGGCAGCATCCGCAAGCTGTTCGACGACTACTGTGCCCGGCATGGTATCACCGAAGTCGACGGCTTCCCCTGGCCGCAGGACCAGGTCTCCGCGACCTGGCGCGAGGCGACCGGCAAGCAGGCCAGCGTGATCGGCCTGCGTGGTCGTCTCGTCGACCTCGTCGTGGTTGCCAGGCCCGACCGCGACCAGAATCTCGGCCTCAACACCCTCCAGGCTGCCTTGCTGGAATCCGGCAAGCTGGTCCTCATGTGTCCGCCGCAGCCGAGCGAGAGCGTCGGCGCGCGGGTCGCCATCGCCTGGAACGGCAGCGGTGAGGCGGCACGGGCGATGACAGCCGCCCTGCCGATCTTGAAGAAAGCCGACTCGGTGACGATCCTGGCCACGACCGATCGGGAACTTCCGGTCAGCGCCGAGGAGGCGAAGATCTATCTCGAAACCCACGGCGCTTCCTGCAGCGTGATGGGCTTCAAGCGGCGCTCCGATTCGGTGCCCAAGCTGCTGCTCGACACTGCCAAGAATTCCGGGGCCGACTGCCTGCTCATGGGGGCCTATGGGCAAAGCCGGCAGCGCGAGCTGATCCTCGGCGGCGTGACTCAGTATGTCGTCGACCACAGCGACTTTCCGATTCTGCTCATGCACTGAGACAGGTCGCAGATGCGCAGCTACTCAGCCGCCAGCCGAAATCCCGCTCACGCAACCTCGGGTTTTATGGCGTCGTCAACAGGGAGGGGCAAAGCAGAGCAGTCGGAGCCGCCAGTGCGGCGATCCGGCGCCGCTTTTTTCGGCTGCGCTGCGGTTGCGAGGTGAGCGGCGTAGTGCAGGCGCCCAGCGGGCCGAAGTATTGCCGGCGTACTCTGGACAAACATCTGTCGCAGCAGAAGAATTTGGCAAGAATCCGATAAAGGTCTGTTTATTCGACCAAATATTGCAGCGCAACAATCGTACATATTTTGGCTTCTGGCGATAAGAAGAGTAGACCTGGAGGCCGTCTGACGGTATTTTGTATACCACACACCATGGAAGCTTACGCGGCGCCCGTGGTCCGCAAGCGAAACCGAAGGGAAAGTCAGAAAGTTCACAAAACGCTGGGTATTCAACCTCTTGGGGAATACCCTGAAGTCCCAACCAAAAAAATATCGGGAGGTACATGAGTATGAGAGAGTCGAGAAAGCTTCTGACTAAGGGCGTCTTTACGCTTGGCGTGGCGACGATCGCCGCGCTGCCGATGGCGGCTCAGGCCCAGTGGCAGCCGGAAAAGCCGATCGAGTTCGTTGTCCAGACGTCACCGGGTGGCGGGTCGGACATCTACACGCGCCTGTGGCTGGGCATCATCGAAAAGTACAATCTGTCACCGGTGCCGCTGACGCCGGTCAACATGCCGGGCGGTGCGGGCGCCGTTGCGCTGACCTATCTCTATGGCCAGGACGGCGATCCACACTATCTGACGCCGACCCTGAACAGCATCGTCACGACGCCGATGCAGCAGAAGATCCCCGTGATGTATCCCTCGGAGGATCTGACGCCGGTGGCGGTCATGACCATCGATCCCTTCCTGCTTTGGGTGAATCCCAGCAAGTACAAGAGCTGGGACGATTTCCAGGCCGCCTGCAAGGCCGACCGACTGACCGCCACCGGCACCGGTGCGCGTCAGGAAGACGAAATCCATCTCGGTCTGTTCCAGCAAGCCTCGGGCTGCCAGCAGTTCAGGTACGTGCCCGAGTCGGGTGGCGGCAAGGTCGCAGCGTCGGTGGCCGGCGGTCATACGGATTTCAACTTCAACCAGCCGGCCGAGGCGATGCCGCACTATCCGGGCAAGTTGATCCCGATCATCGCTTTCGCCAAGGAGCGCTTCGCGACCTGGCCGGATACGCCGACCCACTGGGAACTCGAGCTCGGCACCGAGAACGACAACGAGTACGCCAAGCTTATGGACCTGGAAACCGGTCTGCATCAGCACCGCGGCCTGATCGGCTCGCCCGGCATGTCCGAGGAGGCTAAGGCCTGGTACAACGACATGTTCCGCAAGGTCTTCGACTCCCCGGAGTGGCAGGACTTCATGAAGCAGAACGGCATGGTCGCCACTTACATGGGGCCGCAGGAGTACAAGGACTGGCTCGTCACCTTCGAGGACAACCACGCCCGCATGATGAGCGACGTGTTCGGCTGGGAGCTGCGCGACGACCTCAGGAAGAGGTAGTCCCTCGGCGTTTCAACCCACGTTCTCGAAGTTGATCACAGACTAAGGAAGGGAAGGTCATGTCGTCCTTTATGCTCCGGATGAGCCATCACGCGGTGGAACTCGGCGTAGCGATAATCTTCATCGCATTGGGCGGCCTGGTCTTCTATGACGCGATCCGGCTGGGGCCGGGCTGGGGGGAATCCGGCCCCCAGCCCGGTTTCTTCCCCTTCGTGCTTACCCTGGCCATGACCCTCGCCGCCGTTGCGGTCGTGATCCTCGCTTCGAGGAATCCCGAGCGGCAACCGTTCTTCGAGGTATCGCACGAAGTCGACGATCTCCTGAAGGTCGGTACGCCGATTCTGCTCGCGATTATCGCCATTCCGTGGTTGGGGCTTTACCTCACCTCCGGGATTTACCTCGCCCTGTTCATGGCCTTGTACGGCCGCTTCCGTTGGTACACCGCGCTCGCTGGGGGCCTCCTGTTGCCGGCGATCATGTGGTTTACCTTCCGCGAAGGCTTCAACATCTCCATGCCGTTGAGTGTCTTCTATCGAATGGGCATCCTGCCGCTCTGACGATCGGTTCATAAGCAAAAGCGTTTTTTGAGGAACGGGGGACACCGCGATGGAATCTCTTGAGCTATTGATGACGGGATTCGAGGCGCTGATGACGCCGGCCCGCCTAGGTTTCATGATGCTGGGCGTGGTCCTGGGCCTGCTGGTCGGCGTCATTCCTGGCGTAGGCGGCACCACCGGCGTCGCCATCCTGCTGCCGGTCACTGTCTTCTTCGAACCGGTTTCCGCGCTCGTCATGCTTGCCGGCATTTACTGGGGGGCCATGTACGGCGGCCTGATCACCTCGATCTTGTTCGCCGTGCCTGGCAATCCCTGGTCGGTCGCCGTGATGTTCGATGGCAGACCCCTCGCAATGCAGGGCCGCGCCGGCTACGCGATGGCGACGGGTTTCTGCGTTTCCTTCTTTGGCGCTATTTTCGCCTCGGTGCTCTTCACTTTCTTTGCGGTGCCCTTCGCGGAGATGGCCTTGCGCTTCGGACCGCCGGAGATGTTCGCAGTGCTGATGATCGCCTTCGGCACTTTCGTCGGCCTCGGCGGCGCCCCGGCCAAGGCGATCATCATGATCGCTGCCGGCTTCCTGCTGTCGACCGTTGGTCTCGACGTGGTGACCGGCACCCCGCGGCTTACCTTCGGCAGCATCAGCATGATGCAGGGCTTCCACTTCGTACCGATCACCATCGGCCTGTTCGGCGTCGGCGAGGTGCTGGCCAATGCCGCCGACCGCTACAAGGTGCAGATCGAGGAAGTGACGAAGCAGGCCAAGCTCGGCTGGCACGACATCACCGACGGCGCCAAGGCCGTCATGGGGCACATCGGTCTGGCGAGCAGCTCCGCGCTGCTGGGCTTCTTCACCGGTATCCTCCCTGGCGCCGGGGCGACGCCGGCCTCCTTCATGGCCTACGGCATTGCACAGAAATTCTCCAAACATCCCGAGCGTTTCGGCAAGGGCGCCATCGAGGGCGTGCTGGCACCGGAAGCGGCCAACAACGCGGCCGGCACCGGCTCGATCCTGCCGATGCTGGTGCTCGGCATTCCCGGTTCGCCGACGGCGGCCATTCTCATGGCGGGCGTGTTCATGTGGGGTTTCATCCCTGGTCCGCGCCTCTTCACCGAGCAGCCGGAGTTCGTCTGGAGCTTCATCTCGAGCCTCTACCTGGCCAACGTCGGTGCCCTCGTGATCTGCCTGACGGCGACGCCGCTGCTGGCCCTGATGCTGCGGACGCCCTATGCGATCATGGCCCCGATCATCATCGTGCTTTGCTTCGTCGGCGCCTACGCCATCCAGGCCTCGCTGCTTGACGTCTGGTACGTGTTCATCTTCGGCATCGTCGGTTTCGTCCTGCGCCGCAGGAACTATCCGCTGGCGCCGCTGGTTGTGGCGCTGGTGCTGGGAGCCTCGACCGAAGAGGCGTTGCGCCAGAGCCTCATCATGAGCGACGGCTCGATGGGGATCTTCTTCGAGCGCTCGCTGGCGACGCCGATCATGATCGTCGCGATCATCCTGTTCCTGGTCCCGGTGTTCCAGATCATCTGGCGCAGGGTCCGGGCGAATCAGCAGTCGGCTTGACCGGGAGGTCTGCCACAACGGCTTGGTCTCCTCCGGGCAGGTAGCCCGCGGGGGCCCGCCTTTGAAACAGATGGCGGTGAAGTGTCGCTTCGCTCGCCGCTGTCTGTGCGGGAGGCGGGCAGGGCCTCGGTGGCCGGTTGTCCGCTACCTGTCGCCTGGGTCGAAGGCCCAATGGTCCTGAGGGCTGCAGATAGGCTATCGACAGGCGACAGCCGGTTCCCGAAGGGGAGAAAACCGTTGCCCGAGCGCTGGTCCTTGGTATACCATATGCCAGCAGATCAGAGCTGATAACCTTGTGAGGAACGCTGTCTTAGTCATTGATTTTCTTACACAGGATGATGAGGCGGGCGGATCCATGAATCTTCACGAATACCAAGCCAAGGACCTGCTGCGGCGCTATGGGGTGAAGAGCCCCGGCGGGCAGCTGGCCCGCAGCCCCGAGGCGGCGGCGGAAGCCGCCCGCACTCTCGGTGGTGCCCGCTGGGCGGTCAAGGCGCAGATCCACGCGGGCCTGCGCCAAGGCGCCGGCGGGGTGCAGTTCTGCGATACGCCGGATGGCGTGGCGGAGGCGGCCAGGACGCTGCTGGGGCGCCGCCTGGTGACGCCGCAGACCGGCGCCAAGGGTAAGCTGGTCCGCTCGGTTTACGTCGAGCAGGCAGTGGCCTTCGAGCGGGAGATCTATCTCGCGGCGCTGGTCGACCGTTCGGCCGGGCGAGTCGCCCTGATCGCGGCCCGCGAGGGCGGCAACGACATCGAGGCGCGCCTCGCGGCGGCGCCGGAGAAGATGCTTTCCCTGGTCATCGATCCGGTCCACGGCGTGGCGGACGCAGACGCCCGTCGCCTCGCCGAGCAACTCGGCCTGTCCGGCGGTGCCGCCGACCAGGCGGTGGCGCTGATGCAGGCACTCGACAAGGCTTTCACGGCATTCGACGCCAGCCTCATCGAGATCAACCCGCTGGCGGTCACCGCCGGCGGAGAGCTGCTGGCGCTCGACGTCAAGATGGTGCTCGACGACAACGCCGAGTTCCGTCATGCGGATCTCGGCGGGCTGCGCGACGAGGAGGAACTCGATCCGGCCGAGCTGGAGGCGCAGCGCTACAACCTGAATTACGTCCACCTCGACGGCAACATCGGGGTGATGGTCAACGGCGCCGGCCTGGCCCTGGCGACCGTGGACCTGCTGAAGGAGCAGGGCGGCGAGCCGGCCGATTTTATGGACGTGCGCCCGGAGGCGACCCGCGCCCAGATCACCCACGGCTTCAAGCTGCTGCTGCGCAACAAGGCGATCGACGCCATCCTGGTGAACATCTACGGCGGCGGCATCCTGCGCTGCGATACCGTGGCCGAAGGCATCGCCGCCGCCTGCAAGGAAGAGGGGCTGCGCGTGCCGCTCATCGTCCGGGCCGCCGGCACCAACGGCGAGTTGGCGCGCAAGATCCTGATGTCGCAGGGCATCCCCGTCACCTTTGCCCAGACCTTCGGCCAGGCCGCCGCCAAGGTGGTCGAGGTCGCCGGCAGGAAGGCGGCCTGATGGCGATCCTCATCGACAGCGACACCAAGGTGATCTGCCAGGGCTTCACCGGTGCCCAGGCGACCTACCATATGGAACGCGCGATCTCCTACGGCACCAAGGTGGTCGGCGGGGTGGTGCCCGGCAAGGGCGGCCGCGGCCACCTCGGCCTGCCGGTCTACGACACCGTGGCCGAGGCGCGCGCGGCGACGGGTGCGACGGCCTCGGCGGTCTTCGTGCCGCCGCGCAACGCCGCCGATGCGATCATCGAGTCAGTCGATGCCGGAATCGAGCTGATGGTCTGCGTCACCGAGCGCATCCCGGTGCTCGACATGGTGCGCGTGAAGCAGCGGCTGGAAGGCTCCGGCAGCCGGCTGATCGGGCCCAACTCGCAAGGCATCCTGATTCCGGGGCGCTGCAAGATCGGCGTCATGCCGGCGCATCTCGAAAGGCCCGGCAAGGTCGGCGTAGTGTCCCGCTCGGCCTCGCTCACCTCCGAGGTGATCGAGCAGATCTCGAGCCAGCGGCTTGGCCAGTCGACCGCCATCGGAATCGGCGGCGACCCGGTGCACGGCATGGGTTTCGTCGATTGCCTGAAGCTGTTCTTCGACGACCCGGACACCGAATGCGTCGTGCTGCTCGGCGAGATCGGTGGCAGCGACGAGGAGGAGGCGGCCGCCTATCTCGGCGCCAATCCGGCGCCCAAGCCGGTGGTCGCCTACGTCGCCGGCCGGCACGCCCCGACGGAGCGTCGCATGGGCCACGCCGGCACGGTCAACGTCTTCGGCCAGGGCGACGCCGCCGCCAAGATCGAGGCTCTGCGGGCCGCCGGAGTCACCATCGCGGCCTCGCCGGCGGATATCGGCCTGACTGTGCGTCAGGCCCTGCGGACTTGAGGGCGGCAGGTGTTTTCCTCTCCCGTGCAAACAGCCAAGAAGGCGTCGGTCACGGCCAAGTCGCGGGCGCCGTCTGAGGTACAAGATCGTCGCAGCGCCCGTCCGCGGCGTGTCCTCCCGGGGGCACGGCCGGCCGCGCAAAGCAGAAAGCAACCGCCCGCAACAGGGCGCGTCAGGATCGGAGACTAGTTCATGCCAGAGGGAACGCCGCGCCCATTCGAGCGGCAGATACATCCGGGCTCCGGGCGCCGCAAGGCGCTGAAGACCCCCAAGGGACGGCAGCTCGATGTCGATGCGCTGGCGGAGGTACAGGCCCTGCTCGGCGAGCGGCCGCGCCGGTCCGATCTGCTGATCGAACATCTGCATCTGATCCAGGACCGCTACGGCCATCTCGCCGCGCGCCATCTGCGCGCCTTGGCGGACGAGATGAAACTGCCAATGGCGGCGGTCTACGAGGTCGCCTCCTTCTATGCGCATTTCGACATCGTGCTCGAGGGCGAGGCGCCGCCACCGCCGTTGACCATCCGGGTGTGCGACTCGCTGACCTGCGAGATGATGGGCGCGCAGGACCTGCTGAAGGCGCTGCCGAAGGAAGTCGGTGCCCAGGTGCGCGTGGTGCCGGCGCCCTGCATGGGACGCTGCGCTTCGGCCCCGGTGGCCGAGGTCGGCCATCGTCATGTCGACAATGCCACCCTGGAGAGCCTGGTGGCGGCTGCCGGCGACGACCATCATCCGGTCATCCCCATCTACAAGGATTTCGGCGCCTATGAGGGCGAGGGCGGTTACAAGCTGCTGCGCGCCTGCCTGGCCGGCGAGCGCACGCCGGAGGAGCTGATCGAGGTGCTGTCCCATGCCGGCCTGCGCGGGCTCGGCGGCGCCGGCTTTCCGACCGGCAAGAAGTGGCAGATCGTGCGCGGCTTTGCCGGCCCGCGACTGATGAGCATCAACGCCGACGAGGGCGAGCCCGGCACCTTCAAGGATCGCCACTACCTGGAGAGCGATCCGCACCGCTTCCTCGAGGGCACGCTGATCGCCGCCTGGGCGGTCGGCTGCGAGCGCTGCTACATCTATCTGCGCGACGAGTATCCGGCGGCGCGCGAGATCCTGCTGAAGGAGATCGCCCGGCTGGAGTCGGCGGGGCTCACCAAGCACTGCCCGCTGGAGCTGCGGCGTGGCGCCGGCGCCTACATCTGCGGCGAAGAGTCCGCCATGCTGGAATCCATCGAGGGCAAGCGCGGCCTGCCGCGGCACCGCCCGCCCTACATCGCCGAGATCGGCCTGTTCGGTCGCCCGACGCTGAATCAGAACGTGGAGACGGTGTTCTGGATCCGCGACATCGTGGAGCAAGGTGCGGAGTGGTTCGCCTCGCACGGCCGCAACGGGGGCAAGGGGCTGCGCTCCTATTCGGTCTCGGGGCGCGTGAAGTCGCCGGGCGTGAAGCTGGCCCCGGCCGGCATTTCGGTGCAGGAGCTGATCGACGAGTTCTGCGGCGGGATGGCAGCGGGCCACAGCTTCCGCGCCTATCTGCCGGGCGGTGCATCCGGCGGCATCCTGCCGGCCTCCATGGCCGACCTGCCGCTGGAGTTCGGGGCGCTCGACAAGTTCGGCTGCTTCGTCGGCTCCCATGCCGTGATCATCCTCTCCGACAAGGATGACATCAAGGCGGCGGCGCTCAACCTCATGCGCTTCTTCGAGGACGAGTCCTGCGGCCAGTGCACGCCCTGCCGCAACGGCACCGAGAAGGCCGTGAAGCTGATGTGCGAGAAGTCCTGGGACGTGCCGCTGCTGGAGGAGCTGTCGCAGGTCATGCGCGATGCCTCCATCTGCGGCCTCGGCCAGGCAGCACCCAATCCCCTGACGTCGATCCTCAAGCACTTCCCGGAGGAACTGAAATGATCGCAGTGCCCAAAATGGAAGTCGTCCGCTTCTCCCTCGACGGGCAGGACATCGAAGCGCAGCCTGGCGAAACCATCTGGCAGGCCGCGGCGCGCTACGGGACCAAGATTCCGCATCTCTGCTATACGCCGGAACCGGGCTACCGCGCCGACGGCAACTGTCGCGCCTGCATGGTGGAGATCGAGGGCGAGCGCGTGCTGGCCGCGTCCTGCATCCGCGAGCCGCGCGAGGGCATGGTGGTGAAGAGCGCCAGTGCGCGCGCCGAGAAGGCCCGCGCCATGGTCTTCGAACTGCTGGTCGCTGACCAGCCCGAGCGTGCAACCTCCCACGATCCGGAAAGCAAGTTCTGGAACTGGGCTTCCGACATCGGCGTCACCGAGAGCCGCTTCCCGGCGCGCAAGACCTGGAAGCCTGACCTCAGCCACACCGCCATGGCGGTGAACCTGGACGCCTGCATCAACTGCAACCTCTGTGTGCGCGCCTGCCGCGACGTGCAGGTGAACGACGTCATCGGCATGGCCTATCGCGGCCACGGTTCCAAGGTGATCTTCGACTTTGACGACGGCATGGGCGAGTCGACCTGCGTGGCCTGCGGCGAGTGCGTACAGGCCTGCCCGACCGGCGCGCTGATGGAAGCCAACCTGCTGGACGCCAAGGGCACGCGGGTGCAGTTCGAGGACCGTTCTGTCGATAGCCTCTGCCCTTACTGCGGCGTCGGCTGCCAGACAACGGTGCATGTGAAGGACGACAAGATCCTCTACATCGACGGGCGCGACGGTCCGGCCAACCAGAACCGGCTCTGCGTGAAGGGCCGCTTCGGCTGGGACTATATCTACAATTCGCACCGCCTCACCAAGCCGCTGATCCGGCGCGACGACGCGCCCAAGCGCTGGGACGACCAGGTCGATCCGATGAACCCCTGGACGCACTTCCGCGAAGCCAGCTGGGACGAAGCGCTCGAGAAGGCGGCCGGCGGCCTGAAGCAGGTCTACGACGAGAACGGCCCCAAGGGCCTGGCTGGCTTCGGCTCGGCCAAGGGCTCCAACGAGGAGGCCTATCTCTTCCAGAAGCTGATCCGTACCGCGTTCCACACCAACAACGTCGACCACTGCACGCGGCTCTGCCATGCCTCCTCGGTGGCGGCGCTGATGGAGGGCATCGGCTCCGGCGCGGTGACCGCGCCTTTCACCGCGGCCAAGGACAGCGACTGCATGATCATCATCGGCGCGCGGCCGGGACAGAACCACCCGGTGGCAGCCACCTTCCTGAAGAACGCCGCCAAGCGCGGCGCCAAGATCATCGTCATGGATCCGCGCGGCCAGCAGATGGACCGCTACGCATACAAGCACCTGAAGTTCAAGCCTGGGCAGGACGTCGCGCTGCTGAACGCGATGCTGCACACCATCATCGAGGAAGGTCTCACCGACGAGCAGTACATCCAGGCCCACACCAGCGGGTTCGAAGACCTGAAGACGATGGTGAAGGACTTCTCGCCGGAGGCCATGGCTTCCGTGTGCGGCATCGACGCGCCGACCATCCGCGACGTGGCGCGCACCTATGCCCGCTCCGAACGTTCGATCATCTTCTGGGGGATGGGCATCTCCCAGCACGTGCACGGCACCGACAATTCGCGCTGCCTCATCGCGCTGACGATGATCACCGGGCAGATCGGACGGCCCGGTACCGGCCTGCATCCGCTGCGCGGCCAGAACAACGTGCAGGGTGCGTCGGACGCGGGTCTCATCCCCATGGTGTACCCCGACTACAAGTCGGTGGAGTTGGACGAGGTGCGCGAGTTCTACGAGAAATTCTGGGGCACCGAGCTCGATCCCAAGCGCGGCCTGACCGTGGTGGAGATCGTCGATGCCATCATCGCCGGGCAGATCAAGGGCATGTACGTCATGGGCGAGAACCCGGCGATGTCGGACCCCGACCAGCACCATGCCCGCGAGGCCCTGGCGAAGTTGGAATGCCTGGTAGTGCAGGACATCTTCCTCACCGAGACCGCCTGGCACGCCGACGTGGTGCTGCCGTCCTCGGCCCATGCCGAGAAATGGGGCAGCTTCACCAATACCAACCGGCAGGTGCAGGTCGGGCGCCCGGTGGCGCCGCCGCCGGGCGAGGCGCGCCAGGACTGGGAGCTGATCCAGGAACTGGCTAAGCGGCTCGGCCTCGACTGGACCTACAGCCATCCCAAGGACGTCTTCAGCGAAATGGTCGAGGCGATGCCCTCGCTGAAGAACATCTCCTGGGACCGGCTGGTGCGCGAGGAGTCGGTGACCTATCCGGTCGACGGTCCCGACGTGCCCGGCAACGAGATCCTCTTCGCCGAGGGCTTCCCGACCAAGGACGGGCGCGCGAAGATCGTTCCGGCCGGGCTGGTGCCGCCGGCCGAGGTGCCGGACGCGGATTATCCGCTGGTGCTGACCACTGGGCGCCTGCTGGAACATTGGCATACCGGCGCCATGACGCGGCGTTCGCGGGTGCTCGACAACCTCGAGCCGGAAGCCGTCGCCAGCCTCAACCCGCGCCAGCTGCGGAGCATGGGGCTGGAGCCGGGCGACATGGTGAAGGTGGCCACGCGGCGCGGCGAGATCGCGCTCTATGTGCGATCGGACCGCGACGTGCCGGAGGGCATGGTCTTCATTCCCTTCTGCTTCAACGAAGCGGCGGCCAACATGCTGACCAACCCGCAACTCGACCCCTTCGGCAAGATCCCGGAGTTCAAGTTCTGCGCCTGCAAGGTGGAGCGCCTGGAGGCCTTCGCCGCCGCCGAGTAGGCGGTCCGTTCGCAGACGGCGCAAGAATCGCCAAGACGGCCTGTTACCACTTCTGGTGAGTTTGCGGGAGGAGCCCTCCCGCAAACCGCCCGAAGAGGCCCCATGGCCGCATCTAGCTTCCCCATAGAGTTCGCGGCATGAGCGCCGGAGGCTTCGCCGGCAGGAACGTGCTGGTGACCGGCGGCACCTCCGGCATCGGCGCTGCCGCCGCTGTTGCCTTCGCGCGGGCGGGCGCCCGCGTGTGCATCACCGGGCGCGACGTCGAGCGGGGGGCAGCGGTGGCGGCTTTGGGCGGGGAGACCGAGGGCGGGATCTTCTTCGTCGAGTGCGATCTGCTGGACGCGGCACGGATCACGGTCATGGTGGAGTCCGTCGCCGAGAGGCTCGGCGGCCTCGACATTGCCTTCAACAACGCCGGCTATCAGGAGCCCAAGGCGCTGCTGCACGAACAGCCGCCGGAAGCCTACGACCGCGTCTTCGATACCAACCTGCGCGCGGTCTTCCTGGCCATGCAGGCGGAGATCGCCATCATGCTGGCGGCCGGCGGCGGCGTCATCGTGAACAACGGCTCGGTCAGCGGCCTGCGCAATCCCAATTCCGGTCTCGCGCTCTACTGTGCCTCAAAGGCGGCGCTGCTGTCGCTGACCCGCTCTGCGGCCATGGAGTACGCAGGGCAGGGCATTCGCATCAACGCCGTCTCGCCGGGCCGCGTCGAGACGCCGATGATGTCCGCCGCCGTGGCCGGCGACCTTGCCAAGGTGGCGGAGGGCCTGCCGGCCAGGCGTGTCGGCCGGCCGCAGGAGGTCGCCGCCGCCGTGCTGTGGATCGCCTCCGATGCGGCGAGCTTCGTCTACGGCCACAATCTCTGCGTCGACGGCGGCTTCCTGTCGGCCTAGCATGGATCGACCGGAGCCCGACCATGTCACGCAAGCCCGCCGAAAACCGCTGCGATCTCTGGGGCGACGCCGCCTTGCCGGGCGTCCTGCTGCTGCGCGCCGACTTCACCAGCCATGAATTCTCGCCCCACGTCCACGATGAGATGGTCATCGCGGTGACTGAGCAGGGCGGCGCCGAATTCGACAGCCGCGGGGTCAACGACGTTGCGGAGAAGGGCGCCACCCTGGTGTTCAATCCGGGTGAGCCGCATGCCGGGCGCATGGGCCGCAGCGCGCGCTGGTGCTATCGCGCCTTCTACCTGGACGGCCGGGCGCTGGAGCGTCTGGCGGCCGACCTGGAGGTGCCCAGGGAATCGCTGCCGGGCTTCTGCACCAACAAACTGGCGGACCCGGCATTGAGCGCCACCCTGCGGAACCTGCACGTCGCGACGCAAGGCGGAGGCTCGGTGCTGGGCCGGCAGAGCGCTCTGCTCGCCGCCATGGCGGAACTCTACCGCCGCCATGGCAGCCCGCGGCCGCGGCAGGCGGTGCCGGGGCAGGAGCGCTCGCGGATCGGCCGGGTGGCGGATTACCTGCAGGCTCACTACGCCGAAGCGGTTTCGCTCGAGGACCTGGCGGCCCTGGCCGGCATGAGCGCCTTTCACCTGGTGCGCAGCTTCAAGAAGGAGCTCGGCCTGCCGCCGCACGTCTACCTTACGCAACTACGCCTGCAGCAGGCCAGGCGCCTGCTCGCCCAAGGCCTGGGCCTGGCCGAGACGGCGGCTGCCGTCGGCTTCTACGACCAGTCGGCGCTGTCTCGCCACTTCAAGAAGATCTACGGCGTGACTCCAGGCCAGTACGCCAGGGCCAGAGCGGTGATCTGAGGCAAAGCTGGGTCAACGTCTGCGTTTGCTGTGTCCCGCGAGCACCTTCGCTTGTGCCTCTTGCGACGCTTCGATTAAAATCCCATTACAAAGGCGGCCGGAGCCCTGCTTCGGCCGCAGTCAAAGACGGGAGGAGATCGTGAAGCATCTGATCGTTGCGTTGCTCGTTGCGACACTCGGGTTGCAGTCCGTGGTGCTGGTGCCCGCGCAGGCTGCCATGGTCACGACCGGTGAGGTCATCAACGAGGACACCTCGCTGGCGACCGATCGCGACCGGCTGAACGCCTTGATGCAGCGTGGCGAAGTTCGCCAGGAGCTGCAGCGCCAGGGCATCGACCCGAATGAGGCGGCGGCGCGCGTGGCGGCCCTGTCCGACGCAGAGGTCGCGCAGGTCACCGCGCGCCTCGACGAGTTGCCGGCAGGCCAAAGCGCAATTGGCATCATCATCGGCGCTGCGGTGCTCATCTTCATTGTGCTCCTGGTCACCGACCTGCTCTGCCTGACCAGCATCTTCAACTTCACCCGCTGCGCGAGGTGAATTTCCGCGCGATGGCCGGTCCCTTCCGCAAGGGGGGACTGGCCGTTGTCCTGCTGATCGCCGTCGCGGCCTGCGCCGCGCCGCAGACGGCGCGGCTGATCGATGCGCCGGGGGAACTGCCGCCGCGCACCGAGCTGGAGTCGGTGCCGTTCTTCCCTCAGGAAGCCTACTACTGTGGTCCGGCCGCATTGGCCATGACCCTGGCATGGTCGGGCCTGGATGAAACGCCTGACAGCGTTGCGCCGTTGGTCTACACGCCCGGGCGGGAAGGAACGCTCGCCCCTGACATCGTCGCGGCGGCGCGGCGCAAGGGGCGCCTGGCGGTGGAGATCGGCGGCCTCGATAACCTGCTGGCGGAAGTTGCGGCCGGAAACCCCGTTCTCGTCTTCCAGAACCTCGCGCTGCAATGGTGGCCGCAGTGGCACTTCGCCGTCGTGACCGGCTACGACCTGGAGCGGCGCGAGATCATTCTCCATTCGGGCACCACGGAGCGCCTCGTGACGCCCCTCCATGCCTTCGAGCGGACCTGGAACCGCAGCGACCAGTGGGCCCTGGTGACGCTGCCGCCGGCCCGGCTGCCGGCAAGCCATGACCGCCGCGCGGTGCTGCTGGCCGCCGCGGGGCTGGAGCAGGCCGGGCAGCACCAGGCCGCCGCCACGGCCTACCAGGCAATCGTGAAGCGCTGGCCGCAGGAAACCGCGGCCTGGATCGGCCAGGGTAATGCCTGGTTCGCGCTCGGGCGCTTCGCGGCGGCGGAGGAGGCGTTTCGTACGGCGATCGCGGGCGCGCCGGAAGCGGCGGCCGCCTGGAACAATCTCGCCTATGCGCTGAGCCGTCAGGGGCGGCGCGACGAAGCGATCGAGGCCGCCCTGAAGGCGGTGGCCCTGACCGGCGGCAACGCGACCTACCTCGACACGTTGACGGAGGTCTCCGGCTCCTAGCGAACTGCGGAGTCCCGCGTTCGGTACCTTTAGCGGCTGTCTTTCGCGCCCTCGATCTCGCTGGCGAAGACGATGCGGTTGCGGCCGGCGCCCTTGGCTTCGTACATCGCGGTGTCGGCCGCCCGCAGCAGGCCTTCCCGGTCGTCGGCGTCGGTCGGATAGAGCGCGATGCCGATGCTGGCGGCGATGGTGATCGGCGGCTCGGCGCCTTCGACGGTGAGGCTCAGCGATTCGAGGATGCGCTCGGCCACCATCCGAACGCCGTTCACGCCGTTCTCGGGCTTCATGGCGGCGATGACGGCGAACTCGTCGCCGCCGAGCCGCGCCACGAAGTCGCTGTCGCGCACCGAGGAGGTCAGCCGCAGCGCCACCTTGCGCAGCAGCTTGTCGCCGTGGTCGTGGCCCAGCTGGTCGTTCACCGGCTTGAAGTTGTCGAGGTCGACGAAGAACAGGGCCTTGCTGGCGCCGGCAGAGGCGGCAACGGAGAGCACCTGATCGAGGTAGTCGACGAAGTAGCGGCGGTTGGGCAGGCCTGTCAGCACGTCGTGCCTGGCCTGGAAATCGCTCTCCGCGCGACTCTTCTCGATCTCCTTGTTGCGGAGGGCCAGGTCCTCGGCCATGTGGACCATCTGCTGCGCCTGCTGCTCGACCATCGCCCGCTCCAGGTCGATGTCCTCGAGGTGGCGGGTCATCTCCTGCTCCTTGGCCTCCACAGCCTCGCGGGCGCGGACGACGTCGGTGATGTCGGTGTAGCTGGAGACGAAGCCGCCGGAGGCGAGGGGGCGCCCGGTCACCTCGATCACAGTGCCGTCCAGGCGGCGCCGGTGGTAGCTGTGCGGCTCGAACTTGCGAGCCAGGGCGAGGCGCTGTTCGACCAGTTCGCCGATGTCACCCTCGCCGTACTCGCCGCGCTCGGCGCTGAAACGGAAGAAGGCTTCCAGCGGCGTGCCCAACCGGCCCAGTTCAGGCGGGAACTGCAACAGCGTCAGGTAAGCCTGGTTGAAGGCGAGGAGGCGCAGCCCGGCATCGAAAATGGACAGGCCGATGTGCAGCGTGTCCAGGCCTTCCTGGATTACCACGAAGTCGTTGGCCCGATCGGCGTTGCGCTGCTTTCCGTCGAACACGCGCTTCAACCCCTCGCGTGAAAGTCTCCACTTGCCCAGGCCCCCGGCGATCCGAGCCATTCCGCTTGGCTTCTGGGTCCGGCCGTGGAACGCGCGCATTCTGACGGCGCTTTGGTGAACCGAAGCTTAAGCGGTTGCGGTCCTCCGGGAAAAGTTTCGGACCCTGTTGCTATGGAGTCTGAATATTAACCGATAGATCAATGATAAATATCTATGTTCTGTCGCTTGATGGTTCCCGCTCCAGGTGTGAAAGCGTTGCATCTATAGGTCAAGGCGATCCGGCATCTCAATCGCGTAAGTGGTGTGTAGAGTCGGATTGCCGCCGGCTTGCGGCGCAGCCGCGTCGGTTCAGCCGATTCTGGTGGCGGCGAGGCGGTCCCTGTCCAGCTCGATCCCGAAGCCTGGCGCGTCGCTGAGCTGCAACCAGCCGTCCTGGTGGTCGAAGGGCCGGGCCAGCAGGTAGTCGCGGCGCTCCAGGCTCCATTCGGGGGGATCGCAGGGGAACTCGATGAAGGCCGCCTCGCCGAGGCCGGCCGTCAGGTGGGTGTTGGCCACCACGCCGAAGCCGTTCGACCAGGTATGCGGCGTGAAGGCGATGCCGAACTCCCGCGCCATCACCGCCACCCGGCGCAGGCCGGTGATGCCGCCGACCAGGGCGCAGTCAGGCTGCACCACGTCGAGGCAGCCCTCGGCGATGAGGTCGCGGAACTCGTAGAGCTCGCGGGTCATTTCGCCGCCGGCGATGCGCAGGTCGACGCTGTCGCGCAGGCGCTTCAGGCCGCCGCGGTCGGCGCGGTGCAGCGGCTCCTCCATCCAATAGACGTCGAGGCGCTCCAGCTCTCGCGCCACGGCCAGCGCGTCCTTCAAGGTCCAGGGGGCTTCGGTGTCCCAGGGCATGCGCCAGCCCTGATTGCAGTCGACCATCAGCTCCATGCGGCTGCCGATGCGCTCGCGCACGGTCTCCAGCGCGGCGATGTCGTCGCGCCAGTCGCCGCGGCGGAAGCGCAGCTTCATGGCGCCGAAGCCGGCGTCGGCAAAACGCTCGGCGGTCTCGGCCAGGGCCCCGGGATCGCGCAGCACGCCGGAGGAGGCATAGGCGCGCACCCGGTCGCTGCGCCCGCCGAGCAGGCGCCACACCGGCTCGCCGGTGATCTTGCCGGTGAGATCCCAGAGCGCCAGGTCGAGCGGCCAGCAGCGGCCGTAGTGGAACTGGATGTGCGAGAGCACCTCGTAGTGCCGCTCCAGGCGGCGCGGGTCCTCGCCGATGAAGAGGTCCTCGTGCCCCTTCAATCCGAGCAGCAGGTCGCCGGAGCCGATACCGACGCGCCCCTCGCTGTCGGTCACCTGCACCACGGTGACGTCGAACTGGCGGCGCGGCCGCCCGTCCCAGCTGGCCACGAAGGGCGGGTCGAGCGGCAGGCGATGGTGGCTGACGTCGATGGCGGCGATGGTGACCATGAGGGGATAGCTCCGGGTTTCAGGCGAGCGCCATGACGGCGGCGGCGAAGCGGTCGAGGTCGGCTTCCTCAACCGGGCGCGCCGTGGCCTTGCGCATGGGCAGGTTCTCCGGCGCGCGCATCTCGGCGGCCAGCGCGGCGGCGTCGAAGGCCTTGAACGCTTCGGGCAGGCGGCGGGCGACGCCGCAGCGGGTCATGAGGTCGCTGTACCAGGCCGGCAGCGCCGCTGCCTCCGCAAGGCCGCAGGCGCGTGCGGCGGCGGCGAAGCTCCCGTCGTCGGCTGCCACCGACCAGGCGAGCGTCGTCTCCAGGCCGAGCGCGGTGGCGAGGCCGTGGTGCACCGGCGCGAGGCCCGCCAGCGCGTGGGAGATGTTGTGGGCCACGGCGGTGCCGCAGTTGTCGATGGCGATGCCGGCCAGCGCCGAGCCGAACAGCAGGTCGCCGCGCGCCTTGAGATTGCGCGGCTCGGTCACAGCCGTCTCCAGGGCGCCAGCGATCAGCGCCAGCGCCTTCCAGGCGGTCAGCGAATTGCCCGGGTTGGCGTTGCGGTTGGTGCAGGATTCCAGCGCGTGGACGAAGGCGTCCAGGCCGGTCCAGGCGGTCAGCGGCGGTGGCAGGGAGACCGTCAGCTCCGGGTCGAGCACGACCCGCTTGGGCTTGGTCTCCTGACCCCAGATCCACAGCTTCTTGCCGGCCTCGTTAGCGAAGATGTTGGTGGCCGAAAGCTCCGAGCCGGTGCCTGCCGTGGTCGGCACGCAGATCGCCGGAACGCCGGCGGCGGGCAGGAGATGGGCGGCGAGGGCGTAGTGCATGGCCTCGTGGCCGGCCGGCGCGATGGCGGCGGCGACCTTGCCGATGTCGAGCGCCGAGCCGCCGCCGATGGCGATCACGACGCCGGCGTCGATGGCTCGGGCCGCCTCGGCGGCAGCGTCGATCTGATAGGCCTTGGGCTCCCCGGCGATGTCGTCAAAGAGGGCGGTTCTCAGGCCGGCGTCTTCCAAGGCGCGCTGGATCGGCGCGACGAGGCCGAGGTTCACCAGGGCAGCGTCGGCGACCAGCAGCACCCGGGTTGCGCCGGGAGAGACGGCGGTTGCGTCGGCGGCAAGGTCGCGGACGCGGCCCGGGCCGAAGTGGATTTCCGGCACCGCATTGAGGGAGAAGGCTTGGGGGACAACGGTCATGAACGGTCCTGCGCCGCAAGGGAGTCGGCCCTCGGCGCGTCGGCGGCCCGGGCAGCCCCGCCATTAAAGCAGGTTGGCGGCGGCGGCAAGCCTTTCACCGTCGTGGAGCGTCGTTCTTCGGCTATCTCGCTGCGGCGCTCGGCTGGTCCGGTACAGGCCGTGGCGTGGCCGATGGCAGCGCGTTGGCGATCACCACCCGCTCTTTGCTGTTGCCGATCTCGCTCTGCCGCGCCGGTCCGCCATCGGCGGGCGTTTCGGGGCAGCGCTTGAGGGCCTGGCCGGCCACCAGGGTGCGGCGCAGGGACTCCAGGAACTCGACCGAGCCGTCGTCGGCCGCCCTGCGGCGTGCCATCGCCACGGCCGACTTGGTGGCGCTGGTCTTCTCGGCAAGTTCCACGGCAGCGGTGTCGTCGAGCATTTTCAGGTCGCTGATGGTGCGCACGCCGTGGTCACGCATCTCCTCGGCCGCCTTGCCGAGGTAGAGCACCAGGCGCGCCTGCAGCTGCCAGTCGATTAACTCGAGCGGCTGGTAGGGCGTGGTGAAGAGCAGCTGGACGAACTCCGCGTTGGCAAGATCGAAGCAGGACTCGATGCCTTCCTCGGCCAGGCGCAGCCTGTCGTTCACCGAGATACCCTGGATCAGTTCCAGCGGAATCTCGCGCGCCTTGCCCTCGGCCGGGCTGACGATGACGTTGAGACGGTCGGTCAGGTATTGCAGGGCGCGCTGCGGGAAGATGCCGATCATGAAGGCCAGTGCCGGCAGGAAGCTGCTGGCCATCCCGCCCTCGGCGCCGCTGGGATCGGCGATGTCCGGCAGCATGTGATAGACCATGAGGGCGATGATCGCGGCGAAGATCATGCGGGTGCCGAGCCCGTAGTAGACCGCGGGCACGAGGTCGCTGGTGTAATAGCGGTGCAGGATGTGCTGCAGGCCCCAGAGGTATGCGCCGAGGAAGGCCATGCCGAAGAACAGCAGCGTGCCCGTCTGGTAGGCCTCTATCGCTTCCGGATTGTTGGACGCGAAAGCGCCGAGCAGCAGCAGGTTGGGCTTCTCGTTGAGGCCCAGTTCCATGCCGAGCATCACCGCCGTGAGGCCGAGCAGCGTCACCACCGAAGTGAAGCAGACGGCATAGAGGAAGTGGCTCTCCCGCGTCTCGCGCTTGTAGATGTGGTAGTAGTGCTCGTAGTCGAGCCCGAGGGCGCGGCAGTCCTCGCGCAGCTGACGCCGCCGCACGTCGCGGCGCACCACGTAGAAGCTGATGGCGGTGAAGGGGATGAACAGCATCAGCACCACAACCACGCCGACCCGGTAGACGACAGGCGCGGAGAACGACGCCGCGCCGTTGGCCCCGCCCAGCGCCCACCAGCCATAGCCGATGAGGGTGAGGCAGACAGCGGCAGCGATGAGGAAGACGAGGGCCGGCTTCGGGCGCAGCCCCAGCACGGTCGGCTCATGGGACAAGGAAGCTGCGGGCGCCTGGCGCGGCAGCTCACCTTCCAACAGGGACCCTGACATCGATAACCTCCCCCGACTTGGCGCGGTTCAGCGGTTATGCAAAGGAAACCCGGCGTCTTGAATGAAACGATTAACTATAATGCTGAAGTGGTTGCAGGGGTAGGCAATTCGGATGTAGGCCGCCGGCCCAGCGGCGTTACCCCGCCTGTGCCGTCGTCAGACGGCGCCGGCCCGGCTGCGGTGGGCGGCCAGCACCAGGGCCAGGGAGACGATCCCGGCCAACAGGAAGCCGATGGCCAGCGGATAGACCGTCATGTCGTAGAAGCGTCCCAGGGCGACCGAGATGACCACGGCGGTCAGGCTGGAAACCGAGGCGATCATCGAGGCGCCGAGGCCGGCGACGCGACCGAGCGACTGCATGGCCATGGCATTGATGTTGCCGAACAGCAGGCCGTTGCAGCAGAAGGCGAGGAAGCAGAGCGTCATGAAAGCACCGAAGGGCGGCACGCCGTCGTAGGTCACGGCCACGGCCAGCAAGGCGGCGCTGAACAGCACCAGGCCCGAAAGGGCGATGACCGCAAGGCGGTGCATGCCGTAGCGCATGACGAGCTGGCTGTTGAAGTAGGAGGCGATGCCAATGCCCAGGGCGATGATCGCGAAGTACAGCGGGAAGGTCTCGTCGATGCCGTAGAGGTCGAAGAACATGGCCTGCGCGGTGCTGACGTAGAGCAGCAGGGCGCCGAAGAGGAAGCCGGCCGCGAAGGTATAGGCCATCACCTTGCCGTGACGCAGGATCAGCGCGCCGTTGAGCAGCAGGTTGGACGGCGAAAAGCGGATGCGCCGGGCCGGCTCCAGGGTTTCCGGCTGGCGCAGCCAAAGCCACAGCGCGTTGATGGCGGCGATGATGAGGAACACGAAGA
Organism: uncultured Pelagibius sp.; assembly: GCA_964472095.1. GTDB lineage: Bacteria > Pseudomonadota > Alphaproteobacteria > Kiloniellales > Kiloniellaceae > Pelagibius. The sequence continues at coordinate 44,451 of CAYYIV010000025.1, read as the reverse complement.
AGATGGCGCGCCAGTCGGCCACGGTCAGCACCAGCTGCCCGAGGGCCGGCGCCAGCATGGGCACCAGGATGAAGACCATGAAGATGAAGGACAGGATGCGCGCCATCGCCGCCCCTTCGTACTGATCGCGGACCAGCGCGCGCGAAGCGATCTTCGGACCGGCGCAGCCGATGCCCTGGATGACGCGCCCGAGCAGCACCTGTTCCAGGGACTGCGCGGTCATCGCCACCACGGCGCCCACCGCGAAGAGCGCCAGGCCGATGAGGATCGCGCGCTTGCGGCCGAGAGCGTCGGAAAGCGGGCCGAAGAAGATTTCGCCGAACACCATGCCGAGGATGAACATGGTGACGACCAGCTGCGTGTTGTTGGGCTCGGTCACCGCGAGGGCCTGCCCCATGTCGCGCAGGGCCGGCAGGATGGCATCGATGCTGAGCGCGGTCAGCGAGGTCGTTAGCGAGAAGAGAGCGACGAACTCGGGCATGCGCAGCGGCGGCTTGGCGGTCGGGTCGGACATCGGGGAGGAAGGGTGCGGTCAGCTGAAAGGAAGGCGCAGTCTAGCCGCCCTGGCGCCGCGCTTCCTAATGCGGAGGCCGCAACCCTAGCATGCGATTACACCTGCGGCATTCACACATCCCATGCAGGAGAGGCTCGCTCTTGCCGCACCCAAGGCTGTCGTCCCGGCAACAAGTGCCGGGGCGACAGTGGTGTGCCTGGATACTACTGCGCGCGCTTGATGATGCGGGGTGCCGGCTGGGTCTCGGGCTGCTTCAGCTGCAGGGTCGGCGTGGGAGCCTGGCCGGCGCCGCCGCTCTGGGAGCCGCCCGCCACCTTGCCGCTGCCGGTGGCGCCGCCGATGGTCGGGTTCATCTGCGGCGTGCAGCGGTGATTCCAGGCCGCCTGGTCCATCAACTGGTAGTGCACCGGCCAGATCTGCTCGTTGTCCGCCTTGCCGCGGACGTAGACCTTCAGCGCGTGGGCGACGGTCTTGTTGAGGTCAAAGATGGAGGCCTTCGGTGTCGCGATCTCGAAGTCGTGGTGCTGCTTGCCGTTCTTGCTGTCGAAGGCGATCTTCGGCGAGTTGTAGATGGTGCTCCCGCCGTCGTTCACGCGGATGCGGATCTCGCCCTTGCCCTGACCCTGGTAGAACACGCGGATCGTCGTGGTCGCCGGGCAGGCGCCGACATGGTGCGGCATGTTCGGCTGGAACTGCATGGAGGTGACCTTGAAGGGCTGGTCGCCGACCTCGACCTGGTTCGGCAGGCCGCCGCCCTGGGCGAGCTGCGCGTTCACCTCGAAGAGTTGCGGATCGCCCTGGTAGACGATCTTCAGCGTGACGTCCTTGGTGATGAAGGACCGGGGGTTGTTTGCTTCGACCACAGTCTGCTTCGAAATCTTGTTGCGGGAGTAAGGCGCGCAGGTCGACTCCCAGCGGATCGGAAACTGCACCGTGATCACACGATCTTGGCGCAAGTAGGCGATTTTGCTGGGCGTCTGCTCGGCCGCGGCGAGCACGATGGCGACCGGGTCGACGCCGATTTGAGGGTTGCCAAGCAGGCCGACCGGCATCTGGAAGGTGTGGGCGTCCATATCGCTGGTATGATTGATGTTGCTCGAGTCCGGCAGAGACTTGGACATCAGCAGGCTGGTGCGGCCGATACCGTAGGCGCCACTGCTCAGGTAAGCGCCATGGCGCCAAGTCAGATTTTCGGAAGTGGTGCCCAGGCAATCGACATGGCCGCCGATGGCAAAGGGAATCGTGTTCTCCTGCACGGCGAGCTGCAGGGCGCTGAGCTGGTGGTTGCCGGCGACGTTCCTGACGGTGATCTCCGGCGCGGGGTCGTACAGCTTCACGTCGATGCTCGTGGCGCTGTAGAGTTGGCTGTCGTCGGCGAGGGCGGGGGCGGCGAGGGCGGCGAGACCGAGGGCCAAGACGGCCGCCCCCTTGGCGAAGGTATTGAGCGGCTGCATTCCAGGTTCTCCCAGGGTATTGCCGGACGGGCGGTGTTCGGGCAAGGCGAGCTTGCCCACTTCCCGTCAGTCGTGCGGGCCGGCTGGGAGGTTCAAAGCGATTTGGCGGGAAAAGTCCGCCCAGGGAATCATGAGGTTTCCGGCAGCAACCGCCTCAGGGAGCGACCGGCTCCAGCCGCAGCAGGCGGCCGTCGGAGTGGTCGGTGAGAAGGTAGAGGTAGCCGTCGGGGCCGGCGCGCACGTCACGGATGCGCTCGCCCAGGTCCGTCAGAAGTTCCTCCTGGCCGACGACCTCCTGGCCGTCGATTTCCAGGCGGCGCAGGTGGCGCCCGGCGAGAGCGCCGACGAAGAGGTCGCCCCGCCATTCGGGAAAGAGGTCGCCATCGTAGAAGGCCATGCCGCTGGGCGCGATGGAGGGCACCCAGTAAACCAGCGGCTGTTCCATGCCGGGGGCGCTGGTCTGGTCCGAGATGATGGCGCCGCTGTAGTCGATGCCGTAGGTGATCGCCGGCCAGCCGTAGTTGGCGCCGGGTATCAGGATGTTCACCTCGTCGCCGCCACGCGGGCCGTGCTCGTGGGTCCAGATCGCGCCGGTCGCCGGATGCCGCACCATGCCTTGCACGTTGCGGTGGCCGTAGCTGTAGATCTCCGCCAGGGCTTGCGCGTCGCCGGCAAAGGGGTTGTCTCCCGGCACGCTGCCGTCGTCGTTGAGGCGGATGACGGTGCCGAGGTGGGAGCTGACTTTCTGCGCCTCTTCCATGTAACTGCGGCGGTCGCCGAGGCCGAGGTAGAGCTTGCCTTCGCGGTCGAAAGCGAGGCGTCCGCCGTAGTGGGCGGTACCCGGGGTTTTCGGGGCGGCCCGGAAGATGACCTCCGACTCGCCTAGCTGCCTGCCGTCGAAGTGCGCGCGGACGACTTCGGTGCCGACCTCGCCATCGCTCGCGCCGGCGTAGGAGAGGTAGAGGGTGCCGTTGTCGGCAAAGGCCGGGTGCAGCGCGATGTCGAGCAGGCCGCCCTGGCCGCGCGCCGACACGTCGGGCACGCCGGAGATCGGCTCCGGCTGCAGCGCGCCATCCTTGAAGAGCCGCAGGTAGCCGGGCCGCTCGGTGATGAGGATGCCGCCGTCGGGCAGGAAGGCCATGCCCCAGGGGTGGTCCAGCCCCCTGGCCAGGGTTGTGACGCGGAAGTCATGCTGCTGCGAGCGCTCGGTGCTTTCGTCGGCCGCCGCCGGAAGCACGACGACCCCGGTGCTCAGGTAAAGCAGAGAACCGACGGCAAGGGCGATCATGGCGCGCGGTGACGTGCTCGGCTTTGCTTGCTTCATGCTGCTGCTCCCATGCCTTTGGCGTCGCTTGTCTGTTTCGCCTTGGGTTATGAGATAGGGCCGGGTGCAGCCCGCATCAACTGGCCGGCGCCGGTTCTCCAACGCCGTAGAAGGGATTATTTCATCAACAAGGTTGATTTATCGGTGGCGTTTGGTGTAGAGCTTCGGCAGGCTACGCGGCGGTGCGCGTCCGAATTCGCGGCACCGCTGGAAAACTTCGCTCCGACCATGACTTACCCGGGTAATCTCACGTGACTGCGCAGACAATCCCCGTAGATCCCTTCGAGCTCATCGTCTTTGGCGGTACCGGCGACCTGTCCTACCGCAAGCTGCTGCCGGCGCTGTTCCTGCGCGACCGCGCCGGCCAGATCGTCGGCCCGAGCCGCATCATCGCGGTGTCGCGTCGGACGATGTCCGACGACGAGTTCAAGCAGGCGACCCGCGAGGCCATCGAGCGTTTCGTGCCGGCGGAGGAGCGCGACGAGGCGGGGGTCGTCCACTTCGTCGACCGGGTGAGCTACGTTGCCGTCGACGGCGCCGGCGAGGACGGCTGGGACGCGCTCAAGACCCGGCTGGGCAACGCCGACGCTTTCATCCGCATCTTCTACCTGGCAGTCAACCCGGAACTCTTCGGGCCGATCTGCCAGGGCGCCGCCCGCCACGGCCTGGTCACCCGGCAGGCCCGCGTGGTCATCGAGAAGCCGATCGGCAAGGACTTCAAGACCGCCCAGGTAGTCAACGAGGCGGTCGGCGCGGTCTTCGAGGAGCATCAGATCTACCGCATCGACCACTACCTCGGCAAAGAGACCGTGCAGAATCTCATGGCGCTGCGCTTCGCCAACGCGCTCTTCGAGCCGCTGTGGAACAGCGCCCACATCGACCACGTGCAGATCACCGTCGCCGAGAGCATCGGCGCCGAGGGGCGTGCCGCCTACTACGACACCGCGGGCGCGCTGCGCGACATGGTGCAGAACCATATCCTGCAGCTGCTTTGTCTGGTCGCCATGGAGCCGCCGACCTCGATGGACGCCGATGCGGTGCGCGACGAGAAGCTGAAAGTGTTGAAGGCACTGACGCCGATCGATGAGGAAAACGTCGGCCGCATGACCGTGCGCGGCCAGTACGGCGCCGGCGCCTCCGCCGGGGGCGCAGTCAGCGCCTATGCCGAAGAGGTCGGCAACGGCACGCTGACCGAGACCTTCGTGTCCATCAAGGCGGAGATCGCCAACTGGCGCTGGGCCGGCGTGCCCTTCTACCTGCGCACCGGCAAGCGCCTGGCCAGCCGGGTCTCGGAAATCGTCGTTGCCTTCGAGCCGATCCCCCATTCCATCTTCGGCATCGATGGCGGCAAGGTGGTGGCGAACCGCCTAGTGATCCGCCTGCAGCCGGACGAGGGCGTGAAGCTGTGGATCATGATCAAGGATCCCGGTCCGGGCGGCATGCGGCTGAAGCACGTGCCGCTCGACATGAGCTTTGCGCAGGCCTTCGGCGGGCGCAATCCGGACGCCTACGAGCGTCTGCTGATGGATGTGGTGCGCGGCAATCCGACGCTGTTCATGCGTCGCGACGAGGTGGATGCGGCCTGGCGCTGGGTCGATCCCATCCTCAATGCGTGGAAGGCCAAGGGCGAGGCGCCGCGTACCTATACCTCAGGTACCTGGGGGCCAAGCGCCTCGGTGGCGCTCATCGAGCGCGACGGGCGCACCTGGTACGAGGACCTCGACTGATGCGCCCGCAGCGCCGATGAGCCGGTGCGGGCCCGCCGCGCCGTTGCCGCGCCACGACTTTGCCGACCCCGCGGCCCTGGCCGGGGCGCTGGCTGCTGCGGTCGCGGCGCGGCTGCGCGCGGCCATCGCGGCGCGCGGCGCGGCCTCGCTGGCGCTCTCCGGCGGCCGCACGCCGGAGCGCTTCTTCGCCGCCCTGGCAAAGCAGCCGTTGACCTGGGCGGACGTCGTGGTCACCCTGGTGGACGAGCGCTGGGTGCCCTCGGGCCACGACCGGTCCAACGAGGCGCTGCTGCGCCGCCAGCTGCTGCAGGGGCCGGCAGCGGCCGCGCGTCTGGTCAGCCTGGTCACGCAGGCGGCGAGCCCGGAGGAGGGGCTTGGCGAGGTGTCGCGACGGGTTGCCAGCCTGCCGCTGCCCCTCGACGTCGTGGTGCTCGGCATGGGAACCGACGGCCATACCGCCTCGTTCTTTCCGGGCGGGGATCGCCTGGGTGAAGCGCTCGACCCGGCCGGCGACCTGCCGGTGCTGCCGATGCGCGCGCCCGGCGCCGGCGAGCCGCGCATCACCCTGACTTTGCCCCTGATTGCCGCGGCCGCTACGGTCTATCTTCACATCGAGGGGGCGGAGAAGGCGACGGTGCTGGAGACTGCGCTGAAAGAGGGAGCGCCCGAAGAACTGCCGCTGCGCGCCGTCCTGCGCGGCCGAAAGAAGCTGCTCGAAGTATACTGGTGCCCCTGAGGGCATCACCCCCCAACGGCGGACGGCAAGGAGAGTTCCGATGACCCTGCATGACCGCGTGCAAGAAGTGACCGACCGCCTGCGCGAGCGCAGCCGCGACTCGCGCCAGGCCTACCTCGACCGCATCCGCCGCGCCGCCGAGGCCGGGCCGCGGCGCGGCACCCTGTCCTGCGGCAACCTGGCGCACGGCTTTGCTGCCTGCGGCCTTTCCGACAAGCAGGCGCTGAAGGGCGGCGTGGTGCCCAACCTCGGTATCATCACCGCCTATAACGACATGCTCTCGGCGCACCAGCCCTTCGAGCGCTTTCCGCAACTCATCAAGCAGGCGGCGCGCGACGCCGGCGGCGTGGCGCAGGTGGCCGGCGGCGTGCCGGCGATGTGCGACGGCGTCACCCAGGGGCAACCCGGCATGGAGCTCTCGCTGTTCTCGCGCGACGTGATCGCCCTCGCTGCCGCGGTCGGCCTCTCCCACAACATGTTCGACGCAGTGGTCTACCTCGGCGTCTGCGACAAGATCGTGCCGGGCCTGGTCATCGCCGCGCTGTCCTTCGGTCACCTGCCGGCGGTCTTCATCCCTGCCGGGCCGATGCCCTCGGGCATGCCGAACGACGAGAAGGCGCGCATCCGCCAGCTCTACGCCGAAGGCAAGGTCGGCCGCGACGAACTGCTGGAAGCCGAATCGCAGTCCTATCACGGCCCCGGCACCTGCACCTTCTACGGCACCGCGAACTCCAACCAGATGCTGATGGAGGTCATGGGGCTGCACCTGCCCGGGGCCTCCTTCGTCAACCCGAACACGCCGCTGCGCGACGCCCTGACGGCGGAGGCGACCAGGCGGGCGCTGGCCATCACCGCGCTTGGCAACGACTACACCCCGGTCGGCGCAATGATCGACGAGCGCGCGGTGGTCAACGGCGTTGTCGGCCTGCACGCCACCGGTGGCTCGACCAACCACGCCATGCACCTGGTCGCCATGGCCGCGGCGGCGGGCATCAAGCTCACCTGGGACGACCTTTCCGATCTTTCCGACGTGGTGCCGCTGCTCTGCCGCATCTATCCCAACGGCCTTGCCGACGTGAACCACTTCCATGCCGCCGGCGGCATGGGCTACCTGATCTCGGAGCTGATTGACGGCGGCCTGCTGCACGGCGACGTCATGACCATCTGGGGCCAGGGCCTGGACAACTACCGGCAGGAGCCGAAGCTGACCAAGGACGGCGCGGTGGTGTGGCAGCCGGCGGCAAAGCGCAGTCACGACGAGAAGGTGCTGGCGCCGCTGGCCCAGGCCTTCTCGGCCAACGGCGGCCTCAAGTTGCTGCACGGCAATCTCGGCCGCGCGGTCATCAAAGTTTCGGCGGTGAAGCCGGAGCGCCACGTCGTCGAGGCGCCGGCGGTCATCTTCCATTCCCAGGATGACCTCATGGCGGCCTTCAAGGCGGGCGAGCTGGAGAAGGATTTCGTTGCCGTGGTGCGTTTCCAGGGGCCGCAGGCCATCGGCATGCCGGAGTTGCACAAGTTGACGCCGCCGCTGGGCGTGCTGCAGGACCGCGGCTTCAAGGTGGCCCTGGTCACCGACGGGCGCATGTCCGGCGCCTCCGGCAAGGTGCCGGCGGCGATCCACGCGACGCCGGAAGCGGCGAGCGGCGGACCCCTCGCGAAGCTGCGCGACGGCGACGTCGTGCGCGTGGACGCTACAGCCGGTACGCTGATGGCGCTGGTGTCCGAGACGGAGTGGTCTGCGCGCGCGGTGGTGACGGAAGATCTCACGGCCAGCCATAGCGGCATCGGGCGGGAGCTCTTTGCCGCCTTCCGCGCCACGGCGGGCACGGCCGACCAGGGTGCTCATATTTTCGGAGGGGGACTGTGACGGGACAGCGGGGCAGGAGGCAGGAAGGCATCGCGGAGGTTCTGAAGCTGGCGCCGGTGGTGCCGGTGCTGGTCATCGACGAGGTGGCGACGGCGGTGCCGCTCGCCAGGGCACTGGTGGCCGGCGGCCTCAAGGCCATCGAGGTGACCTTCCGCACCAAGGCGGCGCTGGAATCGATCCGCGCCATCGTCGCCGAGGTGGAGGGTGCCGTGGTCGGCGCCGGCACGGTGCTGACGGCGGCGCAGGTCGATCAGGCGGTGAAGGCGGGATGCGAGTTCATGGTTTCGCCCGGGGCCTCGCTCGACCTGCTGACTGCCTTGCGCGACTGCCCGGTGCCGCTGCTGCCGGGCGCGGCGACGGCCTCTGAGGCCATGACCCTGCTGGAGCAGGGCTATGCCTACCAGAAGTTCTTTCCCGCCGAGCCCGCCGGCGGAGTCGCCTATCTGAAGGCGCTGGCCTCGCCGCTCGCCGGTATTACCTTCTGCCCGACCGGCGGCATCTCGCGCGACAGCGCCGGACGCTACCTCGCGCTCGCCAACGTGGTCTGCGTCGGTGGCTCCTGGGTGGCGCCGGCGGACAGGGTCGCGGCCGCGGCCTGGGGCGATATCGAGGCGCTGGCGCGCGATGCGGCCGGCCTCACAGGCTAAAGGAATTCAACAAGATGACGGCGGCTGTTGAGAAAGCATTCGAAGATCTGCGCGCGCATCACTGGCAGATGAAGGGCAACCGCCTGCGCGATCTCTTCGCCGAGGATCCCCAGCGTTTCGAGCGGCTGTCGCTGCGGCTCGACGACCTGCTGCTCGACTACTCGAAGAACCTCCTCCTGCCGGAGACGCTGGAGAAGCTGCTGGCTCTCGCCCGCGCCGCCGACGTCGAGGGTGCCCGCGAGGCCATGTTCGGCGGCGAGAAGATCAACGCGACCGAGGGCCGCGCGGTGCTGCACACGGCGCTGCGCAACCGCTCGGAGCAGCCGGTGCTGGTCGACGGCCACGATGTCATGGGCGACGTGCGCGAGGTGCTGGAGGCCATGGCGGCCTTCGCCGAGGGCGTGCGCGACGGTGCCATCGGCGGCGCCAGCGGCGAGCGTTTCACCGACGTGGTGAACATCGGCATCGGCGGCTCCGATCTCGGCCCGGCGATGGTGACCCGCGCACTGTCGCCCTACGGCCGCGCCGAGCTGCGCTGCCACTTCGTCTCCAACGTCGACGGCGCGCACTTGAGCGATACCCTGCAGGGCCTCGACCCGCGCCGCACGTTGCTTCTGGTCGCCTCGAAGACCTTCACCACCCTGGAGACCATGACCAACGCCCGCTCGGCACGGTCCTGGCTGGTCGGCGCGCTGGGCGAGGCGGCGGTCGCCAGCCACTTCGCCGCCATCTCCACCAACCTGGAGAAGGTGGCCGCCTTCGGCATCGCGGAGTCCCGCATCTTCGGCTTCTGGGACTGGGTCGGTGGGCGCTACTCGGTGTGGTCGGCCATCGGCCTGCCGGTGATGATCGCCATCGGCCCGGCGCGCTTCTTTGAGTTCCTGCAGGGCGCCCACGAGATGGACGAGCATTTCCGCAGCGCGCCGCTGGCGGCCAACATGCCGGTGCTCCTCGCCCTGCTCGGCGTGTGGTACCGCGACGTCTGGGCCTTCGGCGCCCATGCGGTTCTGCCCTACGACCAGCGCTTGGAGCGCTTCACCGCGTACCTGCAGCAGCTCGACATGGAGTCCAATGGCAAGCGGGTGACCCTTACCGGCCATCCGGTGGCCGAGGCGACCGGTCCCGTCGTCTGGGGCGAGCCCGGCACCAACGGCCAGCACGCCTTCTACCAGCTGCTGCACCAGGGTACCGACGTGGTGCCCTGCGATTTCCTGGTGGCGGCGGAGGCGCACGAGAGCCTCGGTGACCATCACCTGCAGCTGATCGCCAACTGCCTGGCCCAGTCGGAAGCGCTGATGCGCGGCAAGACAGCGGCGGAGGCACGCGCCGAGCTGTCGGCGGCTGGGATGGACAAGGCGGCGGTCGAGGCGCTGGTGCCGCACAAGGTCTTTCCCGGCAACCGTCCCAGCAACACCCTGGTCTACCGCCGGCTCGACCCCCGCACCCTCGGCCGCCTCATCGCCCTCTACGAGCACAAGGTCTTCGTGCAGGGCCGCATCTGGGGCATCAACTCCTTCGACCAGTGGGGCGTCGAGCTCGGCAAGCAGCTGGCCGGCGAACTGCTGCCGATGCTGAAGGGCGAGGCCGCGAGCGATGGGCGCGACGCCTCGACCGTCGGGCTGTTGCAGGCCATTGCCGGGCTGCGCGAGGTCGAGTGACTTAAGGCAAGGTCTCGCTGATCGCGTAGAAATCCTCGGGCGTCACGGTCAGCTCCAGGAAGACCTTCACGCTCATCCCCAGAACCATCAGGGCGAGCAGGACGCGCAGCTGTTCGGTCCGCATGCGGGCCCCGACCCGCACGCCGAGCTGGGCGCCGATAGTGCCACCGACGAGCAGCAGGATCGCCAGCATGGCATCGACCGTCTGGTTGGTGGCTGCCTGCAGGATGGTGACGTTGGCGGCGACGAAGGTGACCTGGAACAGCGAGGTGCCGACGACGACGCCGGTCGGCATGCCGATCAGGTAGATCATGGCGGGCACCATGACGAAGCCACCGCCGACACCCATGATGGCCGAGAGGAAGCCGACCAGGAATCCGACGCCCGCCGGCACCAGCGTGGAGATGTAGAGCCGTGAGCGGCGGAAGCGCATCTTGTAGGGCAGGTGGTGGATCCAGGTGTGGCGGTGGGCGCCGCGCACCACAGGCTTGCCGCCGCTCCTGCGCTGCCGGACGTAGATCTTCAGCGCATCGACCAGCATGAGGGTGCCGAGGGCGCCCAGCAGGATCACGTAGCAGAGCGAGATGGTCAGCTCGATCTGTCCGAGCTCGCGCAGCAGGCGGAACACCCAGATGCCGAGCGAGGAGCCGGCGAAGCCGCCGATCAGCAGGATGCCGCCCATCTTCACGTCGACATTGCGTCTTTGCCAGTGGGCAAGGCAGCCGGAGACGCTGGCACCGACCACCTGGTTGGCGGCCGAGGCCACGGCCACCGCCGGCGGGATGCCGATCTGCATCAAGAGCGGCGTCAAGAGGAAGCCGCCGCCGACCCCGAACATGCCCGAGAGCATGCCGACGGCCGCGCCCAGGCCGAGGATCAGGAAGAGATCCTCGGAAACGCCGGCGATGGGCAGATAGATCTCCATTGACGCGGAGCTTGTGCCAGGGGATGTGGAGAAGGCGTGAGAGCGCAGAGCGCGCTTTTGTCCGTTCTAGTCCAGTCCCACCGGGTTGTCGACTCGGCATGCGGCAGGCGCCCCCTCACCCTCCCGCTTCGCGGGCCCCTCCCTCTCCCGCGGTGGGGAGAGGGAATTTTCTTCGCTGCATCCATTGTTTACCGTCTCCCCTGGCGGGAGAAGGTTGCGTAGACTTGGCGAGCGCAAGCGAGCTTAGACGGAGCTGGATGAGGGGGCGTTACCGCCGCCCTTCGATGCTTCGCAGCGGCGGCAGGGTTTCCTCCGGCCAGGCAATCATCTCCGCCATCCAGGGCAGCGTCGCGAAGAGCTCCGGCAGGCGCCGCCGCTTCAGAATGTCACGGATGGCGGCGGCCAATACCTCCGGCGTGGCGCCGAGGTCGCCGCGGCGGGCGACCAGCGAGATCGGGCGGGTGAAGCGGCCGCGCGGCATCGGCTCGACCCTGAGGCGTTCGAGCTGGCGGACCTCCTGCAGCAGGCAGAGCGGCGTCGAGAGGCTCCAGCCCATGCCGTTGGCGACGGCGGAGAGCTGGCTGCTCGCGGTGTCGAATTCCGCATCGATGGGCACGTTCAGGCGCAGGCGGTTCAGTTGGCCCTCGATCTGGCGGCCGATGGCCGAGCGCAGCGAGTAGCGCACGAAGGGCATGGCGGCCAGTGCCTCCAGCGGCTCGCTCGGGCCCGTAAAGGTGGCGGGGAACACCAGCACGAAGGGCTCGGTGAGGATGGCGTGGCTCTCCAGACCCTCGATGCCGTCGAGCTCGTCGGTGGTAGTGACCACCGCATCCACCGTGTGGTTCAGCAGCGCGGCGTGGTTGTCCGGCGAGATGCCGGCCCAGATGCGCCAGCGCTTGGCGAGTGCCCGCTGCTCGGCCACCAGCAGCGGGCCGACGGTGTTGGCGATGCTCTCGGCCATGGCGAGGGTGAGGCTGGACAGCTGGCGCAGGTCGCGCTCGCGGAGGCCGCGGTAGAGGTCGCCCGCCTCGGCCAGAATGACCCGGCCGCGCTCGTAGAGCGTGGTGCCGGCGGCGGTCAGCGCCAGGGGGCGGACCGAACGGTCGAAGAGGTCGCTGCCGAGGGCCTCTTCCAGGTTGCCGACGATCTGCGAGACGCTCGACTGGGTGAGGCCGAGCTGCCGGGCGGCCGAGGTCATGCCGCCCGCCTCCGCCACCATGACGAAGACGCGCAGCGACCTGAGATCGAAGCTCTGCGGCAGGTCCATGAGAAGCTCTGCGGTCCCGGCGTTGCAGGCCGCAGGCGCGGCCGTTCCTAGGCTGATCCGGGCGGGTCGACGCGATAGCCGGTCTCAGCCGCCGCCTCGGTCAGCCAGTCCCAGAACGATAGCGCGAAGCCACGGTAGACATAAAGGTCGAAGCTGTCGGCCGAGAGGCGGCGCAGGATGATGCCCACCTCGTGGATGGCGCACTGCGCCACCTTCATCGGGGGAAAGGCGCTGGGATGCAGATCGAGGGCGAGGCCCTTGGCCAGCACCCAGGCGGCCCTCGGGCCGGCGACGCGGATGGCGATGCGGGCGTGGCCGAGGTCGGTAACGGCGCCGAGCGCGGGGCCGATCTGCTCGGCGAGGCGGGCGGCAAGCTGCGGGTCGCGGCTCTCCACCAGCAGGCGGCCAGGCGCAATGGCGAGCAAGGCGCCCTCGGCGTCGCCGCTGGAGCCGGCGGGCAGTTGCGGTGGCGCGCAGCGGACGACGGAGGCGACGGTGTCCGTCACCTGTTCGACCGTGTCCGGCCAGGCCGCGACCTGCACCAGGCTGACGAGCTTGCGCTCGGCGAGCACGATGCCGGGTTCACCCCGGGCGGCGACACGCGCCTCGTTGTGTCCCCTGAGAGGAGAGACCTGCAGAGAGATCGTGTCAGGCATGCATGCGGCTCCCGTCCGGATCGAAGAAGTGGGAGGACACCACCTCGACGTCGACGTCGATGTTCTTCAGCGGGTAGGTGGCGACCAGCCTTTCGCCGATGCGCTTCGGGCCGTCCTCAAGCAGGCCGAGGGCGATGTACTTCTCCAGGGCCGGGCTGTACGCGGTCGAGGTGATATGGCCGAGGCTCCTCGGCGGGCTTCCCGGATCGTTGGCGGCGACCAGATGCGCGCCGGGGCGGATCTTGCCGCCGTCGGCGGAGACGAAGCCGACGAGCTTCAGGCGCTTGGGATCGGTCAGGCCCTCGCGCTCGACCATCGCCGCGCCGATGTAGGGTTTCTTCGTCGAGACCATGCCGGCGAGACCGAGGTCCGCCGCCGTGGTGCGGCCGTCCAGCTCCGGTCCGGCAACGTGGCCCTTCTCGATGCGCAGGGTGCCCAGTGCCTCGAGGCCGTAGGGGATGATGCCGAAGGGATGGCCGGCCTCCAGGATGCGGGTCCAGACAGTCTCGCCGTGATGGGCGCCGCAGTAGACTTCGTAGGCCAGCTCGCCGGAGAAGGAGAGGCGGGCGACCAGCACCGGAACGCCGGCAAGCTGGCCGCGGCGCACGCCCATGAAAGGGAAGGCCTCGTTGGTCATGTCGATGTCGTCGAGCGCGGCGGCCAGCACGGCGCGGCTGTTCGGGCCGGAGACCGCCATGCCGGCCCACTGCTCGGTGACCGAGGTCACCGCGACCTTCAGCTCCGGCCAGACCGCCGCCAGCAGGAACTCCAGCTGCGAGAGCACCGGCGCGGCGTTGGCGGTGGTGGTGGTCATGAGGAACTGCGTCTCGCCGAGGCGCCAGGTGGTGCCGTCGTCCCAGAGGAAGCCGTCCTCGCGCAGCATCAGACCGTAGCGCGCCTTGCCTTCGGGCAGCTTCAGGAAGCCGTTGGAGTAGACGCGGTTGAGGAACTCGGCGGCGTCCGGCCCCTGCACGTCGATCTTGCCCAAGGTGGAGACGTCGGCGATGCCGACACTTGCGCGCACCTGCCGCGCCTCGCGGACGTAGGCCTGCTCCACCGTCTCGCCGGGCTGGCCGTAGATGCGCGGGCGCTCCCAGATGCCGGCGGCCATCATCTCGGCACCCTGGGCGACGTGCCAGTCGTGCAGCGCCGTGCGCCGGACCGGGCGGAAGTGGGCGCCGACGCCCTGGCCCGCCAGCGCGCCGAGCGACACCGGCGTATAGGGCGGGCGGAAGCGGGTGGTACCGACCTCCGGAATCGAAAGCCGGCGCTCGCGCGCCATCAAGGCCAGGCCGACCATGTTGGAGGTCTTGCCTTGGTCGGTCGCCATCCCGAGGGTGGTATAGCGCTTCAGGTGCTCGACCGAGCGGAAGCCCTCCAGGTGCGCAAGGCTGACGTCGGAGGCCGTCACGTCGTGCTGCAGGTCGACGAAGGCCTTGCCCTTGCCGTGCGGCGGACGGGCGTCCCAGACCGGTAGCGGCGCCTCGGCAAGGGGCTCCTCCGCCACCGCGGGCAGCGGGACGACGCTCGCCCCGAAGCCGCAGGCGCGCGCCGCCTCGGCGCCGGCCTGCGCGCCTTCGGCGACACTGTCGGCGGTGCCCAGCGGGCCATTGCAGGCGCCCGCCGCGCGCCAGGGCTGCAGTGCCTCACCCGGCAGGAAGGCGGTCAAGGCGTCGTCCCAGCGCGCCGCGCCGCCGGCCTGACTGGCCAGGTGGATGGTCGGCGTCCAGCCGCCGCTCACCAGCAGGCAGTCGGCGGCGAGCTGGCGCGGCGCCCCGTCGCTGGCGCCGTGCACCGGATCGAAGGGCGCCACCGCGATACCGCTGAGGCGCTGTCCGCCGAGGGCGCGGGTGACGACCTGTCCCAGCAGCAGTTCGGCGCCGGAGGCCTCGGCGATGGCGCGCGCCGTGCTGCCGATCTCGCGCCTGGGATCGACGACGGCACTGATCGTCACGCCCGCAGCGGACAGCGCCGCGATGCTGCGGTAGGCGCCGTCGTTGTTGGTGAAGAGCGCGACCTGGCGGCCTGGCGAGACGCCGTGGCGCTCGACGTAGAGACGCCCGGCGTCGGCCAGCATGACGCCCGGCTTGTCGTTGTCGCCAAAGACGATGGGTCGCTCGATGGCGCCGCAGGCCAGCACCACCTGGCGGGCGCGGAAGGTCCAGTGGCGCTCGCGCGGCTGGCCCGTCGCCGGCGTCGCCACATGGTCGGCGACCCGCTCGACGGCGCCGAGGGTGTTGTCGTCGTAGTAGCCGTAGACCGTGGTGCGCGGCAGCAGGGTGACGTTCGCCAGGGCCGCCAGCTCGGCCAGGCGGGCGCGGCGCCAAGCCTCGCCGGTGGTGCCGCCGACGCCGAGGGCGGCGCCGCGCAGGCTGCCGCCGAGCTCCGCCTGCTCGTCGGCGAGGACGACGCGCAGGCCGCTGCCGGCAGCGGCCAGCGCCGCCATGATGCCCGCCGGCCCGGCGCCGACCACCAGGACGTCGCAGAAGGCGTGCATCTCCTCGTAGCGGTCCGGGTCGGGCAGCTTGGTGGCGGCGCCGAGGCCGGCCGCCTTGCGGATGAAGTGCTCGTAGAACATCCAGGCCTTGCGCGTCGGCCCCATGAAGGTCTTGTAGTAGAAGCCGGCCGAGAGGATCGGCCCGGCAAGCCCGTTTACGGCCATGAGGTCGAAGCCGAGCGAAGGCCAGCGATTCTGGCTGGTGGCTTCGAGGCCGTCGAAGAGTTCGGCCACCGTTGCCCGGGTGTTGGGTTCGGCCCGCGCGCCGGAGCGCAGCGTGACCAGCGCGTTGGGTTCCTCGACCCCGGCGGAGAACAGGCCCCTTGGGCGGTGGTACTTGAAGCTGCGGCCGTAGAGATCGACGCCGCTGGCCAGCAGCGCCGAGGCCAGGGTGTCGCCGGCGAAACCCTGGTAGCGCCGCCCGTCGAAGGTGAAGCTCAGCGGGCGGGAGCGGTCAATCGCGCCGCCGGATGCAAGCCGATAGCCGCTCATGCCACGCCCCGCTCTTTCCTGGGTTCGGCGGCGGCCCAGGGGCCGACGATCTCCGCGCCC
The DNA here is from genome assembly GCA_964472095.1 of uncultured Pelagibius sp. Classification (GTDB taxonomy): domain Bacteria; phylum Pseudomonadota; class Alphaproteobacteria; order Kiloniellales; family Kiloniellaceae; genus Pelagibius. Next base: position 28,627 of record CAYYIV010000025.1, on the reverse strand, counting down.
TCGATCTTGTGGGTCACGGTGTCGCGGACGACCTTCAGCCACAGGCGGCAGCCCTGGCCGTGGTGCCAGTACTCGACGTGACGGCCGCGCGGGTTGTCGCGGTGGAAGACGTAGTCGCACCAGTCCGCGGCGGTGGCGCTGCCGGGGTCCGGCCGCTGCTTCGTCGCATCGCCGCCGTAGGTGAACTCGCCGACGTCACGCGGGCCGCAGTGGGGGCAGGGGATCAGCATGAAGCGGCTCCCCGGCTGGAAGCGGTGCCGAGCGACCTCGTGCTTCGAGACGGGCCTTCGGCCCTCCTCAGCATGAGGTCGATAAGAAAGAGCCTCATCCTGAGGAGCCGCGAAGCGGCGTCTCGAAGGGCGAGGCGATCCATCCAATTCATTCCCGTCCCCTCAATGCAATTCCGGGCGCGGGCCGGCGCCGCGCTCGTCGATCACGCGGCCCTGGCAGAAGCGTTCCAGGGTGAAGGCGGCGTTCAGCGCGTGCGGCGCGTCGTTGGCGATGGTCGAGGCGAAGCACCAGCCCGAGGCCGGGGTCGCCTTGAAACCGCCGTAGCACCAGCCGGCGTTGATGTAGAGGCCCGGGACCGGTCCCTTGCAGATGATCGGGCTGCCGTCCATCGACATGTCCATGATGCCGCCCCAGGAGCGCAGCAGGCGCAGGCGGGCGAGGTTGGGGAACATGGTGACGGCGGCGGCGACGACATGCTTGACCACCGGCAGGTTGCCGCGCTGGGCGTAGGAGTTGTAGCCGTCGATGTCGCCGCCGAAGACCAGGCCGCCCTTGTCCGACTGGGAGATGTAGAGGTGTCCGGCCCCGAAGGTGACGACGCCGTCGATGAGCGGCTTCAGCGCCTCGGTGACGAAAGCCTGCAGCACATGGCTCTCGATCGGCAGATTGGCGAGGCCGGCCTTCTGCAGCACGACGGAGGTGTTGCCGGCCACGGCGACGCCGACCTTGCCGGCGCGGATGGTGCCGCGGGTGGTCTCGACGCCGACGATGGCGCCACCCTCGCGTAGGAAGCCGGTGACCTCGCAGTTCTCGAGGAGGTCGACGCCCTGGCGGTCGGCCCCGTAGGCGAAGCCCCAGGCGACCGCGTCGTGGCGCGCGGTGCCGCCGCGCGGCTGCAGCAGGCCGCCCTCGACCGGAAAGCGCGTGTTGCGGGACATGTCGAGGCCGGGGGCATACTTGGCCACCTGGTCGCGGTCGAGCAACTCGGCATCGAAGCCGGCGAGGCGCATGGCGTTGCCGCGCCGGGCGTAGGCGTCCATCTGGCCCGGCGAGTGGGCGAGGTTCAGCACGCCGCGCTGGGAGAACATGACGTTGTAGTTGAGGTCCCGGGAAAGGCCCTCCCAGAGCTTCATGGAGTGTTCGTAGAAATGGGTATTGGCCGGCAGCAGGTAGTTGGAGCGCACGATGGTGGTGTTGCGCCCGATGTTGCCGCTGCCAAGCCAGCCCTTCTCGAGCACCGCGACATTCGTGATGCCGTGGTTCTTGGCGAGGTAGTAGGCGGTGGCGAGGCCGTGCCCGCCGCCGCCGATGATGACCACGTCGTAGGCCGCTTGAGGCTCTGGCGAGCGCCACACGCGCTCCCACTTGCGGTTGCCGGTGAGGGCATTGCCGAGGAGCGAAAAGACGGAATAGCGCGCCATGAAGGAGTCCCAGGAGAGAAGCCAGTGGCCATTAGGACGCAGGGAAGGGCGCGCGTCCAGGACCGGCGGGCGGTATCGGCTAATTCAATAGAGGGGATCGGTTAGGGTGATGGAGGCCACACCCAACTGTCACCCGCGGACTTGTTCCGCGGGTCCATTCCTCGGCTCGCAGAACCGGCGCTTCGGCGCAATGGATTGCCGGAACAAGTCCGGCAATGACGGTGGGGGTGGGGCGAGAGTCCTGCGTCCTCCCCAACTGTCGCCCTCGGGCTTGACCCGAGGGCCATCGCGCCACTGCACGATAGCCTCAATCCGACCTTCGCTCCCCTGATTTTCCCCTCTATCGGGAGCGCTGATGGAGGGCTATCGATCTGGCCGATTGTGCGCCCGGGCGGCGCGGCGGGCGCTAGTCTGCGATGAAAATTGTCCCTCGGAGGAGTCCCCATGGCCATCCCTGACAGCAGCCGCTATGTCGTCGTCGGCGCCGGCATCCACGGCTTGTCGACCGCGCTGCACCTGGCCGAGGCGCTGGAGGCGCGCGGGCAGGGCGGCGGCAAGGATGTCCTCGTTATCGACAAGGGCGGCATCGCCGCCGGGGCCAGCGGCATCGCCTGCGGGGTGGTGCGCAACAACTACTTCCAGCCGGCGATGCGCGAGCTCATGGCGCACTCGGTGGCGGTCTGGGAGAGCGATCCCAAGGCCTTCAGCTACCACCCGGTCGGCTACATGCAGATCAGCCCGGAGGTGATGCGCGAGGACGTCGCCTCGATCTACCGGCAGCAGCGGGCCATCGGTTATGAGTCGACCTTCATCGAAGGGGCGAAGGAAAGTGCGCTCTACATGAAGGGCCTCTACGACGACTGGCAGGCCAAGGGCATCACCTCGGTGCTGCACGAGAAGAAGGGCGGCTACGCCAACAACACCGCCGCCATCTACGGCCTCGCCAACAAGGCCGAGGCGCGGGGCGTGCGGATCCTGACCGGGGTCACCGTCACCGGCTTCGAGTTCGGCCACAACTCGGAGGCCGTGGCGGCGGTGGAGACCGACCGCGGGCGCATCGCCTGCGACCAGCTGGTCATCGGCACCGGCCCCTGGGTGCGCGACTTCTGGGACATGCTGGAGCTGCCGAAGCAAATCACCGTGAAGGGCCGCGACGGCGTGCAGCACGAAGACGTGCCGATGTGGCGCTACTGGCAGCTGGAGGAAGGCGTGCTGGGCGTCGAGCCCGGCTACCTCACCACCAACGACGGCGCCATGCCGCCGGTCATGCACGTGGATACCGACGCGCCGCTCCATTCCGACGTCGACGGCTCGCTCATCACCGACCAGCTCTGGGGCATCTACTACAAGCCGGACTTCCACTTCAACGGCGTGCAGGGCGGCGCCTCGCCCTACGAGGTCACCACGCCGGTCGACGAGGTGGCCATCGACCCCTATGGCCCGGCCTCGCCGGAGTTCGTCTCCTCGCCGGACTTCGCCCACATGTGGTGCTCGGCCCTGGCCCACTGCCACAAGCGCTTCGTGGGCAAACTCGGCCTCTACAAGAAGGAGCCCTCCGGCGGCATCGGCTGCTTCACGCCGGACTCCTTCCCGGTCTTCGACCGCTTCCGCGAGAACGCCTATGTCATCGCCGACTCCAACCACGGCTACAAGATGATCGGCGTCGGCAAGCTGGTCGCCGAGGAACTGCTCGGCGCCACGCCGGAGCTGCTGAAGCCCTTCCGTTTCGCCCGCTACGCCGAGGGCGACCTGCACCCGGTCTCCCACAGCCCGTTCCCCTGGAGCTGAGGGCAGCAGGCAGCCGTTGGCAGTCTCAGGGAATGTCGCTGACGGGAATGTATCTCGGCCCGGCCGGTAGGGTTGCGGCCGGGCTCTCGACGGGCGTCGACTGCACGATCGACATGCCCAGGACGCCGTTGACCGCACCGGATGCGCCGTTGGCCAGCGGCAGGAAGAGGCGTTCGCCCAGGGGCAGCCGGCCGGCGCGCAGATAGACCACCCCCTGCATGCCCATCACGCAGCGATGTTGGATGACGCGCATGAAGATCTGCTCGATGGCCTCGGCCTGTGCCGGCAGCAGGAAGTCTCCCAGACGCAGCCCTTTGAGATTGCCGTGGCCGAACACACCGGCGATGTTGTCCCCGGCCAGTCGATAGATGAGGCCGTTGTCGGGATCGTAGTCCAAGAGAAAGATGCGCGAGAGTGCCCAGCTGATCTCGAGGGGGTCGATGTCCCTCCGGGCCGGCATCAGGCGCCCGCGCCGCTGCGCACGCCAGTACTCGAACAGCCTGCGTAGGTCAGGATCGCTGACCAGGGTCGCAATGGACGAGCCATTCCGGCTCTGCGCGTCGGATACCACCTGTGGCTCCACCATAGGCATCCTAGCTAGCGCTTTCATCATGCAATGATGATCGAAGCGATAGTATTAGCCTCCTGTCGACAAGAGCAAGGGTGAAGGCTATTTACAATTGCACGCTGAAGACGTTCCGACGTCAGTCTTCTGCGTCCCCGTAGCTGATGAGGAGGGACCAGATGGCGTAGCCGGTGACGACGACGGCAATGAAGGTCCAGACCTGTTCGCCGGTATAAGCCTCGATTGCCAGCCAGACCAGGCAGATCGCGACCACGGCAATGCGCCGGTAGAGCGGGGCGAACCAGGGGTGGCGGTTGGTGGGGATCATTCTGCGGCCTCGTGGTTGCGACGGTTCAGTCTAGCGATTCGATCCGCTAAGGTCTTCCCGGCAAAACGGGGAGGTGAGGGCATGTTTGCGGTGACGGTGGTGTTCGAGATCAAAAATGAGGCAATCGAGGCCTTTCGGGCGGCCGTTCTGCAGCAAGCGACCAACTCCCTGACCAAGGAGGAGGGCTGCCGGCGCTTCGATGTCTGCTTCGACGACGCGCGGCCGGCGCGGATCTTCCTATACGAAGTCTACGATGATCGCGCCGCTTTCGATCGCCACCGCGAGACGGCGCATTTCGAAAACTTCAACGCGGTCACGGCCCCGCTGGTCGCGGGCAAGACGGTGGAAACCTGGCGCTTGCACGTATACACGTGAGAGTGCAGGGAACCCGGGAATAATTCACGGCGTTGTACGGTCTCTCTAGCAGGAGGCCACACCATGCCAAACCCTTGCTTGAAATCAAACTTTGCTGGGCAGTCCCAGGCCGGTGGCTGCCGCCATGGATAGCCGGACGCCCTATAGCGAACTGCCGCCGCAGACGGATGCTAAGCCGGCAGGATCGCTGTTCGACGGAATCAGTTTCGCCGCCTTCGTCGTGGCGCTGCTGTTCCTGAGCTTCCTTGGCGGCACCTTCGTCATGTTCATGCAGGTCTTTCCCGCGGGGCCACTGACCGAGGCCTACCGCGGTGGCGAGGCTTACTACTCCAAGATGAAACAGTCGCAGAACCCGCTGACCTCGGATTTCTGGCAGCCGGAACGCACCCCGGAGAGGGGCGTCACCGTGAACGCGGCCGAGGCCTATCCCGGCTACACCCTCTACACCTCGGGCCATGGCAGCGAGGCCTCGCTGATCGCCCTCGACGGTACCGTCGTGCAGAGTTGGCAGCTGCCGTTCAGCGAGATCTGGAACGAGACCTCGCCGGTGAAGAACCCGCAGCCGGATGATTTCCTCTACTGGCGAAAGGCCATGCTGCTGCCGAACGGCGACCTGCTGGCCATCTTCGTGGCGACGGGGGATACCCCCTGGGGCTACGGCATGGTGAAGCTCGACAAGGAGTCCAACGTCCTCTGGAGCTATCTCGGCCAGACCCACCACGACATCGACATCGCCGCGGACGGCAGCGTCTATGGGCTGACCCACGAGATGCGGCGGACCACCTATGAAAAGCATCCGCAGCTCACCGTGCCGCGCCTCGACGACTTCGTCGTCGTGCTGTCGCCGGAAGGCGAGGAGGTGAAGAAGGTCTCGATTCTCGATGCCCTGGCGAATTCCAAGTACGAGTGGCTGCTCAACCGCGTGTCCTGGTACAACAAGCACGACTTCATCCATACCAACAACGTGGACCTGATCGATGCCGAGGCGGCGGCCGTCCTGCCCTTCGCCTCGGAAGGGCAAGTGCTGCTGTCGTTCCGCGACATCGACACCATCGCCGTGCTCGACCTGGAATCGGAGGATATCGTCTGGGCCCAGCGCGGCAGTTGGATCGCGCAGCACGACCCCGACATCCTGCCTGACGGCCGAATTTTGATGTACGACAACCTCGGCGGCTTCGGCGAGGGCGGGCGCACCCGCATCCTGGAAATAGATCCGCTGACGGAAGAGGTGGTCTGGAGCTATTCCGGCAGCGTCGAGCAGCCCTTCTTCAGCGAGGCGCGCGGCGCCCAGGAGCGCCTGCCCAACGGCAACACCCTGATCACCGAGACGGCCGGCGGCCGACTCTTCGAGGTGACCCGGGACGGCCGTATCGTCTGGGAGTTCATCAATCCGCTGCGCGCCGAGCATCCCGAACAGCCCGGGCAGACGATCGTGCCGATCGTGTCCTGGGGGCAGCGCTATTCGCCGCAGACGCTGGACCCGACTTTCCGGGATGAGCTTGCGTCACGTCTGAACGAAAGGAGTAGTTCATGAACAGAAAGTTCTCGGTCCTTGCCGCTCTGGCAGCCGCCGGGCTCGCCTTCGGCGCCGGCCCCGCCATGGCCTATATCGGACCAGGGGCGGGGCTGTCGCTCCTGGGTGCCCTCTGGGGCATCGTCGCAGCGGTCGTCGCCGCGTTGCTCTTCCTGCTGGTCTGGCCGCTGCGCCGGATGATGCGGCGGCAGCGTGCTGCCGCCGCGGGCAGCCAGACCGCGCGGGCGTCGGCCCAGCCGCAGGAAGGCTCCACACCCCCGCAGCGCCGTTGAACCCGCTTTCCCCGCAGCTCTGATCCATAGGCCCGATGACCTTGGGACTCTTCGATCTGGCCGGCCCGGTTCTCACGTGGCTCGACCAGGTGCTGGCCGGCGTCGTGCCGGCGGCGGGGCGGCTGGTCCTCTGGGGGCTTCTCGCTGCGGTGACGTCGATGGCCGTCTATGCGCTGCTCTCGCCGCAACAGCGACTTCGCCGTGTCCGCGAAGCGGCCGTCGCGGCGCGCCGCGCGTTGGACAGGCACGAAGGCAGCTTCGCCGAGGCCCGCCCGCTGATGGCCACCATGTTCGCCACCTCGATGAAGCAGTTGGTGCTGGTGCTGACGCCGGCAGTGCTCGCCTCCCTGCCGCTGCTCTTCATGCTGGTCTGGCTGTATGGCGCTTTCGGCTACGTGGTGCCCGAGCGCAGCGAGTCCGTGGATCTGCGCACCCTGCCCGCGGGATATGAGGCGATCTTGCGCGACAACGATGCGCGGTCCTATTCAGGCGTGACGGTTGAGGCACCGCCATTGCTGGTCGTGCGCGACGGGAGGGGCCGCGTTGTTGACGAGCGTCCGCTGAACGCGCCCGTCACCTCCCTGCACAAGGAGCAGTGGTGGAATGTGCTGATCGCCAATCCGCTCGGCTATCTTGCGGAAGACAGCCCGCTGGAGTGGATCGAGATCGACCTGCCGCGTCAGGAGGTGCTGCCCTTCGGCCCCTGGTGGGTGCGCAGCTGGGAGTTCGTCTTCTTCACCACGCTGGTGGCGGCTTCACTCGCCATCAAGCTGCTGTTCCGCCTGGTGTGACCTTGGACGCGCCAGCGCCCCAGTCCCTGCCGGCCGACGCGCGCAGCGAGGCCTTCCGCGTCATGCCCTGGGTGCATCACTGCGGGCGTCTGGTGGCGCGCCACCGGCGCCTCTGGATCCGCCTCGGCAACGCCGAAACGCGGATGCGGGCCGCCGATATCGAGGCCATCGCGATCGAGAAGCCGGTCTTCGTCTGCGGCCTGGCGCGCGCCGGCACCACCATCCTGCTGGAAACCCTGGCAGCGCACCCGCAGCTCGGCAGCCATCGCTACCGCGACGATCCCTTCATCTTCACGCCGATCTTCTGGAACCTGTTCCTGGCCCGGCTGCCCAATGAGCGCAGCACGCCGGCGCAGCGCGCCCACGCCGACGGCATCGAAGTGACGGCAGACAGCCCCGAGGCCTTCGAGGAGGCGATCTGGATGGCCTTCTTCGACCGGCTGCACGACCCGCGCCGCAGCGGCGTGCTGGACGCCGAGGCCTCCTGTCCGCCTTTCGAGGCGTTCTTTCGCGACCATATCCGCAAGCTGCTGTGGGTGCGCGGGCGGCGGCGCTATCTCTCCAAGGCCAACTACAACATGACGCGCATGGCCTACCTCCTGAAGCTCTTTCCGGACGCGCGCTTCGTGGTGCCGCTGCGCGACCCCGTGGCGCATATCGCCTCCCTGGCGAAACAGCACCGACTGTTCAGCGCGGGTGAGCAGCGGTACCCGCGGGCTCTGGAGCACATGCGGCGCATCGGCCACTTCGAATTCGGCCTCGACCGTCGCCCGATCAACGTCGATGACGGCGCCATGGCGGAAATCCTCCAGTCCTTTGGGGATGGGGAGGAAGTGCGGGGCTGGGCGCTCTACTGGGCCAGCCTGCACGCCTGGCTGGCCGACCGGCTGGAGGCCGATGCAGCGCTGCGCGCGGCGGTGCGGGTGGTGCCCTTCGAGGACCTCTGCCGCAGCCCGCGCGAGACGCTCAGCGGCATCTTCGAGCACTGCGCGCTGCCGGACAGCGACAACCTGGTCGCCGAGGCGGCGGCCCGGATGCACGCGCCGAGCTACTACCGGCCCGATTTCACTTCTGCCGACCTCGCGGTCATCGAAGCGGCGACCGGCGCGACCGCCCGGCGCTTCGGCTACGGGGAGGGGGCTGAGGGCAGTTAGTCTGCTGCCCGCGCTGCTCGATCGTCACACTCGCGGCTGATCTTAAGCTGGATAGCCCGGGTGTTTTTCAACGCTTCAGCCGCTAACTGCGCACACCCGCTGCGGGGCGGTACTGGTAGAGCCAGGTCTCGCTGAGGGGGTCCTGTCTGAGCGTCAGGTAAAGGCGCAGCTCCACCGGCGCGTCTCCCTCGACGGACAGATCGAAGACCGCGCGCCAGCGTTCCGTGCCGGGCACCGGCTCGGCGAAGATACGGGAGATCTCGCCGCGCGAGGCGCTGACCATCGGCAGCGGCGCGCTCTTCGCCGGCAGCTCCGCCAGGCGTCCGCCATCGAACTCCACGACGAACTTCACCAGTCCCGGCGGGCGGGGCTTGCCGGGCTGGCCGCCGCGGCCGATGCGGCTGGCGACGACACGGGCGGAGCTCTCGGCCGGGTAGGGCTCGTCTGCCTGCCAGTGCAGGCGATAGCGCAGGTGGTAGCGATTGCCGGCCTCGGCCGGATCGCGCGGTACCCAGAAGGCGACGATGTTGTCGTGGATCTCGTCGTCGGTCGGGATCTCCACCAGCTGTACCGAGCCGGGCCCCCAGGGCTCCAGCGGCTCGACCCAGAGGCTGGGCCGGCGCTCGTAGCGCACGCCGTCGAGATAGTGATCGAAATTGCGGTCGCGCTGCAGCAGGCCGAAACCCCGTGGACTGTCGTCGAGAAAGGCAGAGGTGGTCACCCGCTCCGGGTTGTTCAGCGGCCGCCAGACGCGCTCGCCGCCGCCGGTCCAGAGGGCGAGGCCGTCGGAATCGTGAATCTCCGGACGCCAGTCCGTGCGATAGGGTCGGCTGCCTTCGGAATACCAGTACATCGAGGTGAGCGGGGCGAGGCCGAGCCGCTCGACCGCCTGGCGCAGGAAGAGGTGCTTCTCGACCTCCATCACCACTCCCTCCGCACGGATCAGCGAGAAGCGGTAGGCGCCGCTGACGCTGGGTCCGTCGAGCAGTGCATAGACCTCGACCGGCGCATCGGCCGCGGCGGCGGGAGCAATGTAGAACTCGGTGAAGTCGGGGAACTCCTCCGGTCCGGCGGCGGCGACGTCGAGGGCGATGCCGCGTGCCGAGAGGCCGTACTGCTCCAGGGCGCCGATGGCGCGGAAGTAGGAGGCGCCGAGGAAGGCGACCCAGTCGTGGGTCTGCCAGTCGTCGCGTGCGCTCGATTCCTGCAGACGGAAGCCGGCGAAGCCGGAGTCCTCGGGCAGCTGGCGGGCAACCGAATCCTCGGGCATCTCAAAATAGTCGGGCGAGTAGAGAATTTCGCGGGCTGCGCCATCCTCCAGCGCGTGCATCTTCACCGACTTGCCGAAGAACTGGCCGAGGTGGAAGAAGGTCGCCGGATAGGCACTGGTGCTGCCGGGGGAGTCGGGGCCGTGGAGCGCCTTGTCGGGATCGAAACGGATCTTGCCGTGGGCATCGTAGTCGATCTGTTGGACGACCTCCGGTGCCGGGCGGTAGGGCGGCTCGTAGGGTCGGCCGGCCATGTTCTCTGCACGCGCGGTCAGCGCCTCGAAGCTGAAGGGCAGGGCCGGGCCAAAGTGCAGGCCGCCGCCCGACGAACTCTGAGCCCAGCTTTCCAGCGGCCCCAGCAGGGCGGGGGCAGCCACGCCGGCACCGGCCCATTGCAGCAGCCTGCGTCTGGAAAGGGCATTCGGCATGGATGGTCTCGCTTCGCTGTCGGTTGAAGAGTAGGGGGAGGCTCGGCCTGTCTTGCCTCGGGGTCGAACTCCTAGAGACGGCGCCACCCCTTGGCCAAGAGCATTTTCCGGGCCGGGCAGGGGGAGGGCGGCATCGCAAGGATGACGCCCGTCGACGGAAATTGTTCCCTGGCACTTTCACCGGCGGTTATCTTCCTTCGGCTTTGCTCTGGGCGCCACTGCAGGTCGCTGGCGGGCCTGAAGGGCTCCTGGACCCCGACTATTCCTGGGTCAGGTCGCGGGGTACAGGCGTTAAAACAAGGACATTCCTATGAAATCTCATGCCCAGGTCGTGGTCATCGGCGGCGGCGTCATCGGCTGCAGCGTGCTCTATCACCTGACCAAGGCCGGCTGGCGCGACGTCGTCCTGCTGGAGCGCGACGAGCTGACCTCCGGGTCGACCTGGCATGCCGCCGGTGGCATGCACACCCTGAACAGCGATCCCAACGTCGCCAAGCTGCAGACCTACACCATCGGCCTCTACAAGGAGATCGAGGCGATCTCCGGGCAATCCTGCAGCATCCACATGCCGGGCGGCCTGATGCTGGCGGACTCGCCGGCCTGGCTGGACTTCCTGAAGGTGACCCAGGGCAAGGCGCGGGTGCTGGGCCTGGAGACCGAGCTCATCTCGATGAAGGAGGCCAAGGCGCTTCATCCCCTGATCAACGAGAAGCGCTTCCTCGGCGCGCTCCACGATCCGATGGAGGGCCACGTCGATCCCGCCGGCGTGACCCAGGCCTACGCCAAGTCGGCCCGTATCGGCGGCGCCGAGATCGAGCGCTTCACCCGCGTCGTCGACCTGCAGCCCTTGCAGAACGGCGGCTGGGAGGTGGTGACCGACAAGGGCGGCATCAAGGCCGAGCACGTGGTCAACGCCGGTGGCCTCTGGGCGCGCGAGGTCGGCCGCATGGTCGGCCTCGAGCTGCCGGTGCTGGCCATGGAGCACCACTACCTCATCACCGACGAGATGCCGGAGGTGAGCGGTCGCGACGAGGAGCTGCCGCACTGCATCGACTTCGGCGCCGAGATCTACATGCGCCAGGAGCGCTTGGGCCTCGTCATGGGCACCTACGAGCGCAACTGCGTGCCGTGGTCGCCGAAGCAGACGCCCTGGGACTTCGGCCACGAGCTGCTGCCGCCCGACCTCGACCGCATCTCCGGCAACCTCGCCATGGCCTTCGACCACTTCCCGGCGCTGGAGACCGCCGGCATCAAGCAGGTCATCAACGGCCCCTTCACCTTCGCGCCCGACGGCAATCCGCTGGTCGGCCCGGTGCGCGGCCTGAAGAACTTCTGGGTCGCCTGCGGCGTCATGGCCGGCTTCAGCCAGGGCGGCGGCGTCGGCCTCGCGCTCGCCAACTGGATGGTCGAAGGCGACCCGGGCTTCGACGTCTTCGCCATGGACGTTGCGCGTTTCGGCGACTACGCGACCATGGCCTACACCAACGCCAAGGTGCGCGAGAACTATGGCCGGCGGTTCAGGATCACCTTTCCGAACGAGGAACTGCCGGCGGCGCGGCCGCTGCGCACCACGGCGATCTACGACCGCCTGAAGGAGGAAAACGCCGTCTTCGGCGCCTACTACGGCATGGAACATGCCCTGTGGTTCGCGCCGGAAGGTGCCGAGCCGGTCGAGACGCCGAGCTACCGCCGCTCCAACGCTTTCGAGCCGGTGAAAGCGGAGTGTAAAGCAGTGCGCGAGGCGGTCGGCATGACGGAGACGGCCATCTTCGCCAAGTACGAGGTGACGGGCCCGGAGGCCGAGGGCTGGCTCTCGCACCTGCTGACCAATCGCATGCCGCGCGAAGGGCGCCTCGTGCTGACGCCGATGCTGAGTCCCGCCGGCAAGATCATCGGCGACTTCACCGTCGCCAAGGTGGGCCCCGAGCGCTTCTTCATCTTCGGCTCCGGCCTGGCCGAGGACTATCACCTGCGCTGGTTCCAACAGCAGCTCCCCGACAGCGGGGTGTCGCTGCGATCGCGCAGCCGCGACATGCACGGCTTCATCGTCGCGGGGCCGAAGTCGCGCGAACTGCTGGCGCGGCTCACCGACGCCGACGTCTCCAACGCGGCCTTTCCCTTCATGGATTTCCGCCGTCTGGATCTCGGCATGATCCCGGCCTGGGTCGGGCGGATCTCCTACACCGGCGACCTCGGCTACGAGCTCTGGGTGGCGCCGGACGACCTGCGGCGCCTCTACGACGACCTGCTGGCGGCCGGCGAGGACCTCGGCCTGCGCCAGTTCGGCCTCCGCGCGATCAATTCCCTGCGCCTGGAGAAGAGCTACGGCAGCTGGTCACGCGAGTACCGGCCGATCTACTCGCCGGGCGAGGCCGGGCTCGAGCGTTTCGTCGACCTGCGCAAGAACGCCTTCGTCGGCCGCGACGCCGTGCTGCGGGAGAAGGAGGCCGGCCCCAAGCTGCGCCTCGTCACCTTCATCGTGGACGTGGAGGAGGCCGACGTGGTGGGCGACGAGGCGGTGTGGCACGGCGGTAAGGTGGTCGGCTGGGTCACGTCAGGCGGCTACGCCCACTGGGCCGGGTGCTCGGTGGCGCTGGCCTACCTGCCGGCGGCGTTGGCGCAGGCCGACGGCGGCTTCGAGATCGAGATCCTCGGCGCGCGCCGCCCGGCCAATCTGCAGCCGGAGCCGCTGTTCGACCCCAAACGCGAGCGCATGCTGGGGTAGGTTGCGGCCTTTGCGCCAGACCGGTGTTGGGCTTTGGCCATATCTGTGGTAGCTGTTGGGTGTGTGCGGGAATTGCGTCGTCACGGCGGAAATTGGTATGAGAAACAATCCATTGGGCTACCACTTTCTGCTGTGAAGCGTTTCGGAAGTCGTGCATTATGGAAACGGTTTCCGTTGTGCGGGAACCGACCACGATGAAAGCCCCGGGACAGGGGCAGTGGAAACGAAGAAGCAAACGGGGAGGAAAGCAAGTCGGCGCTGCTGGCACGTCGCGGATTGCTGCTGTCGGGACCGGTGGATCCGACTCAGGGCATCCCTCACCAAGGCACGATCCGGCCACAACCATGGGCGGCCGCAGGTGGAACGTGTCGTTCCCGCGGTCAGATATGGTACGGTCGCGCGCCCTGCTGCCGAATTCCCCGATAGCGTTGAATCATACGTTGAATCACACGTTGAATCACACAAGGAGCCGTGGCGATTTGTGTTAGTTTTGCGGGTCGGCGAGTCTGATCCCGACGTCAGCGACAAGACTGGAACGGGCCGATCCACAAAGGGTCAACAATCAAATGGGTCAACCATCCCTAGGGAGGAAAGCTGTGAAAGATAATACCGAGAACAAAACCCTGTCGCGCCGCAAGCTGCTGAAGGGCGGTGCCATCGCCGCCGGCGCGACCGCCGCGAGCACCCTGGCTGCGCCGGCTGTCCTGGGCCAGAGCCCGACCGTGGTCAAGATGCAGACCTCCTGGCCGGCGTCCGATATCTGGATGGACTTCGCCCGCGAGTACGTCGACCGGGTCGATCAGATGTCCGGCGGCCGCCTCAGGATCGACCTGCTGCCGGCCGGCGCCGTGGTCGGCGCCTTCCAGGTGCTCGACGCGGTCAACGACGGCGTGCTCGACGCCGCGCATACCGTGCCGGTGTACTGGTACGGCAAGCACAAGGCCGCTTCGCTGTTCGGCACCGGCCCGGTGTTCGGCGGCGACGCCAACACCATGCTGGGCTGGTTCCACCAGGGCGGCGGCGACGAGCTTTACCGCGAGTTGACCCAGGACATCCTGGGCTTCAACGTGTACGGCTTCTACGGCTTCCCGATGCCGGCGCAGCCCTTCGGCTGGTTCAAGAACCCCGTCACCACGGTAGCCGAGGTTCAGGGCTTCAAGTACCGCACCGTGGGCCTGGCCGCCGACCTGCTGCAGCGGCTCGGCATGAGCGTGGCGCAGCTGCCGGGCGGCGAGATCGTGCCGGCCATGGAGCGCGGCGTGCTCGACGCCTTCGAGTTCAACAATCCCTCCTCGGATATGCGCTTCGGGTCGCAGGACGTGGCCAAGCACTACATCCTGTCGTCGTACCACCAGGCCAGCGAGTCCTTCGAGTTCCTGTTCAACAAGGACTTCTTCGACGACCTGCCGGAGGACCTGCAGGCCATCCTGAAGTACGGCGTCGAGGCGGTAAGCACCTCCAACACCTTCCTGGCGATGGACCACTACTCTGCCGACCTGCAGACGCTGCAGAGCGAGCACGGCGTGACGGTCCACCGCACCTCGACGGAAATTCTCGACGCCCAGCTGAAGGCCTGGGACCAGCTGATCCCGGAGCTGGAGCAGGATCCCTATATGAAGAAGGTGCTCGACAGTCAGCGGGCCTGGGTCGAGCGGGTGGTATTCTACGAGCTGATGAACGGTGCCGATCTGGCATTGGCTTACGAGCATTATTTCCCTGGCAAGCTGAAGCTGTAAGCTTTAGTTCTGCAGCACGACCCGCTCCGGCGGCCCGCTTCTCAGGGCCCCGGAGCGGCTTGCTGATTGGCAGCGGCAAGGCTATGACATCGCGATGATCCGCTTCATCAAGTTCGCCGACAGTGTCTCGGCGTGGTTCGGCAAGGCATTCGCCTGGACGATCCTCTTTATGACCTTTGCCATGGCCTACGAGGTCATTGTCCGCTACCTGTTCAATGCGCCGACTTCCTGGTCCCTCGACGTCGCCTTCATCATGTATGGCACGATGTTCATGATGGGAGGCGCCTATACGCTGTCGCGCGGTGGCCATGTGCGCGGCGACTTCATCTACCGCCTCTGGGCGCCGCGCACCCAGGCGAAGGTCGAGCTGGTACTTTACTTCCTGTTCTTCTTCCCCGGCGTCCTTGCCCTTGTCATCGCCGGATGGAAGTACGCCGCGCGGTCCTGGGGCTACCTGGAAGTCAGCGTCAACAGCCCGGCCGGCGTCCCGGTCTTCCAGTTGAAGACGGTGATCGTCGCTGCCGGCCTGCTGCTGCTGCTGCAGGGGATCGCGCAGGTGATGCGCTGCATTCATTGCGCGCGCACGAACGAGTGGCTGCGCGCGGCGGACGACATCGAGGAGACCGAGGTGCTGCTGATGGAACAAGGTGCGCACGATGTTCTCGCGCACGGCAGCGAGGCCATCGACATCATCAGGCCTTCCGACTACGACAGGAACCGGGCCGGCAATGGGGACGGCAGCCGACCATGACAGATCCCCAAGTCGCCCTGTTCATGCTGGGCGTGTTCCTGATCATCATTTTCCTTGGATTCCCGATCGCCTTCACGCTGATGGCCATGGGCATCAGCTTCGGCTACTACGCCTATTTCGACGCCTCGCGCATGTGGCGCGCCTATAACCGCGCGGTGGAGAGCGGGGCCGATAGCTGGACCCAGACCGAACTCTGGTTCAACGGGTTCATCAACAACCGAATATTCGACCTCTTCGTCAATCAGACGTACTCGGTCATGACGAACGAGGTGCTGACGGCGGTCCCGCTGTTCCTCTTCATGGGTTACATCGTGGAGCGCGCGAATATCGTCGCGCGGCTGTTTTCCACCTTGAACGTTGCGGCGCGGAACATCCCCGGCTCCATGGCCGTGGCGGCGCTGATCACCTGTACGCTCTTTGCGACCGCCACCGGTATCGTGGGCGCCGTGGTGACGCTGATGGGCTTGCTGGCGTTGCCGGCGATGCTGAAGGCGCGCTATGACAGCAGCTTCGCTTCGGGCATCATCTGCGCCGGCGGCACCCTCGGCATCCTCATTCCGCCCTCGATCATGCTGATCGTCTATGCGGCGTCCTCTGGCGTCTCGATCGTGCAGCTCTATGCCGGTGCCCTGCTTCCGGGACTGCTGCTCGCCGGCCTCTATCTGATCTACGTCATCGGGCGCTCCATCGTGCAGCCCAGCGTGGCCCCCAGGCCAACCGCCGAGGAGGTGCCGGACATACCTATGAGCCGTCTGCTGCTCATGCTCGCCACCTCCTTCTTCCCGTTGGCCTTCCTCATCCTGGCGGTGCTCGGCACCATCCTCTTCGGTCTGGCGACGCCCACCGAGGCCGCGTCGATCGGGGCCCTGGGCGGCCTGGTGCTGGCGGTTGCCTACCGCGCCCTGACCTGGCCCCGCCTGCGCGAGGCGGTCTATCTCACCGTGCGCACCACCGCGATGGTGTGCTGGCTCTTCGTCGGCTCCTGGACCTTCTCGTCGGTGTTCTCCTACCTCGGCGGCGAACACGTCATCTACGAGTTCATTACCAGTCTCAACCTTTCGCCGCTGCAGTTCCTGCTGCTGGCCCAGCTGATCATCTTCCTGCTCGGCTGGCCGCTGGAGTGGTCGGAGATCATCATCATCTTCGTGCCGATCTTCCTGCCGCTGCTGCCCTTCTTCGGCATCGACCCGCTGTTCTTCGGCATCCTGGTGGCGCTGAACCTGCAAACCTCGTTCCTGACCCCGCCGATGGCGATGTCGGCCTACTACCTGAAGGGCATCGCGCCGCCGCATGTCCAGCTTGTGCAGATCTTCAAGGGCAGCATGCCCTTCCTGCTGCTGGTCTTCGTCGCGATGGTGGTGCTCTACAACATACCGGAGATCGCCACCTGGCTGCCGAAGCTGATCTACGGCCGGTAGTGGGGCGTCCATGAATCCGATCCTGCAGCTCGACGCGGTCGAATTGCGCGACCGTCTGGCGCGCGGGGCGCTGCGCGCCGTCGAGCTGGCCGAGGCCTGCCTCGAGGAGATCGGCCGACGCGAGCCGGAGGTCGGCGCCTGGGCCTACCTCGACGGCGACCACGTGATGGCACAGGCCAAGTCGCTCGACGACCACCGTACCCGGGGGCGCCCGATCGGGCCGCTGCACGGCCTGCCGGTCGGCCTCAAGGACATCATCGACACGGCGGGCTTGCCGACTGAGAACGGCACGCCCCTGGATGCCGGACGCAAGCCGGCCGAGGACGCCTACGTCGTCCAGCGCCTGAAGCGCGACGGCGCCGTCATCATGGGCAAGACGGTGACCACGGAGCTGGCGCTGCGCCATCCCGGCAAGACGCGCAATCCGCACAACCCGGCCCACACGCCCGGCGGTTCCTCCTCGGGCTCGGCGGCGGCGGTGGCCGCCGGCATGGTGCCCTTCGCCCTCGGCACCCAGACCCTCGGCTCGGTGATCCGCCCGGCATCCTTCTGCGGTGTCGTCGGCTTCAAGCCGACCTTCGGGGCGATTCCGCGCCGTGGTGTGCTGAGCCAGTCACCCTCGCTCGACACCCTCGGCGTCTTCGCCGGCAGCGTCGGTGCGGCGGCGTTGCTGGCCGACAGCCTCTTCGGCTATGACGCGGCGGACTCGGCGACCACCCTGGCGCCGGCACCGCGCCTCTTCGAAACCGCCATCGGCGACGCACCGGTCAAGCCGACCTTCGCCTTCGTGCGTCAGCCGGCCTGGGACACGGCCTCGCCCGAGATGCAGGAAGGTTTCACCGAGCTGCAGGAAGCGCTGGGCGATGACTGCGACGAGGTCGAGCTGACGAGCCACTTTGCGGAGGCGCTGAGATTCAGCGAAACGGTGCAGTTGGCGGAGCTCGCCAAGTCCTATTACCACTACGAGCGGCGTGGCCGCGATCAGCTGAGCGCGGGCATGCAGAAGGCCATCGACGGTGGCCGCAGCATTCTGGCGCACGACTACTTGGCGGCGCGCGACTGGCCGGTCCTGCTGAACGACGTCCTGGAAGCCATCTTCAGCCGCTACGACGTAATCCTGACGCCGGCGGCGCCGGGCCCGGCGCCGGAGGGCCTCGAATCCACCGGCAGCGCGGCCTTCAACGCGATCTGGACCTTCTGCGGCGTGCCGGCCGTGACCCTGCCTCTGCTGCGGTCAGAGAGCGGGCTGCCCATGGGCGTCCAGCTGGTCGGGCGCCGCGGCGACGACGGGCGGCTGCTGCGCAGCGCGCGTTGGCTGGTTAACTTTCTATCTAATGCGGCGTAGAATGGCCGGCAGGGAACGGGACGGAGAAACATGCTAGACAAGTTCATCGGCTTTGCCGCCATGGCCGTTCTGATCGGCTTCATGGGCATTCTCGTAGGTTTCGTGCCCAGCCTCGACCTGATCGCCGTTACCGTCGTGGTCGTCGTCCTGGCTGGTTGCGACTTCTACTACATGATGTTCATCAAGAAGAACGGGAACGGCGGCCGCTAGGCGGTCGTCCGGCGGCTTGGGGCGGTGGCGATGAAGATTGCGCTCTTGGACGACTATCAGGGCGTGGCGCTGAGCCGCGCCGACTGGCCGGGCATTGTGCCGCAGGGCGAGATCACGGTGTTCCGCGATACCCTCACCGACCCCGAGGCCTTGGCCGCGCGGCTGAAGGATTTCGAGATCATCGGCATCATGCGCGAGCGCACCCCCTTTCCGCGGAGCCTGATCGAGCGGCTGCCGAATCTCAAGCTGCTGGTGACCACCGGACACCGCAACGATTCCATAGACGTCAAGGCCGCCAGGGCGCGCGGCATCACGGTCTGCGGCACGCCGTCGTCGGCCCATGCCGCGGCGGAACTCACCTGGGCGCTGATCATGGCGGCGGCGCGGCGCATCGACCTGGAGGCCGCCTCCTTCCGCGAGGGCGGCTGGCAGGTCGGCCTCGGCCGCGACCTCAAGGGCACCACCCTCGGCGTCATCGGCCTTGGCCGGCTCGGCAGCCTGGTCGCCGGCTATGGGCGGGCCTTCGGCATGAAGGTGATTGCCTGGAGCCAGAACCTGACGGCCGAGCGGGCGGCCGCGCAGGGGGTCGAAGCGGTCGACAAGGAGAGGCTGTTTGGCGAGTCCGACTTCATCACCCTGCACCTGCGCCTCAGCGATCGCTCGCGCGGCCTGGTGAACGTGGAGATGCTCTCCCTCATGAAGCCGGATGCCTGGGTGGTCAATACCTCGCGCGGTCCGATCATCGATCGTGCGGCGCTGCTCGGCGCCCTGAAGGAGCGCCGCATCGGCGGTGCGGCGCTCGATGTCTTCGACGTCGAGCCGCTGCCGGCGGACGACGAACTGCGCCGCCTCGACAATGTGGTGGCCACGCCGCACGTCGGCTACGTCTCGCGCGAGAACTACGCCGTGTTCTACCGCGAGACGGCGGAGAACATTGCCGCCTTCCTGTCCGGCCAGCCCCGCAACGTCATCGATCCCTGACTCGTTGCCGCTATTCTGCCGCCTGGGGCCAGAGGCTCGCCGGCACATAGACCTCGCCGCGCATCAGCTTGCGGGCGGTCCTGAGCGTCCCGGCCGAGCGCAGGGTGATGCCGCCGCGGCCCGGGTCGGCGTCCAGCAGCAGTTCCAGTTCGCCCGACGGGTGCTCGATGCGGATCGGGAAGGGCGGCCCGGCCGGCAGTTCGACGAGCGGTGCGGCGACACCGTCCTCCAGAACGCAGCAGCAAGCGAGGCAGATGGCCCCGGTCACCGCGTGGGCGGCGTGGGTCTTGTGCGGCACGAAGTAACGCGAGGTGATGGTGCCGCCGTTGCGCGGCTTGGCGAGGAGAATCACCTTGGGCACGACCTTCTCGGAGACGTCGCCGAGCCCCATCATCTCGCCGGCGATGCGGCGGATCTTCTCGATGCGCTGGAAGAGTTCCTTGTCGGCATCCAGCTCGGCAGCAGTCTCGTAGCCGGTCTTGCCGACCGTTTCCGCGGCCAGGATCATCACCGGCATGGCGGCGTCCATGCAGGTCACCGGGATGCCCTCGATGACGTCGATGGCCTTGCCCGTCGGCAGCAGCTTGCCGCAGGTCGAGCCGGCCACGTCCATGAAGTTCAGATAGACCGGCGCCGAGGTACCCGGCACGCCATCGATGGCGGTGTCGCCCTCGTAGCTGACCACGCCGCCGGGGGTTTGCACCACCGCCTCGATCTTGGCGTCGATGTTCACGTGGTAGATCCGCACGCGGCTGACGTCGCCTTGCGGCTTGACCATCCCGGTCTCCAGCGCGAAGGGCCCGACCCCGGCCATGATGTTGCCGCAGGGCGGGTTGGTGTCGACCCGCGCCGCCTCGACCTCCACCTGGGCGAAGAGGTAGTCGACATCGACGTCCGGCCGTGTCGAGGGGCTGACGATGGCCACCTTGCTGGTCAGGGTGGTGGCGCCGCCGATGCCGTCGATCTGGCGTGCGTCGGGCGAGCCCATGGCCGCCAGCAGCACCCGGTCGCGCAGGGCCGGGTCCGCAGGCAGGTCCTTGGCCATGAAATAGGGCCCCTTGGAGGTCCCCCCGCGCATGATGATGCAGGGAATGGCGATCTGCGAAGCGGTCATGTCTCTATCCGGAAGCTCTTGATTTCGCCGCTACTATAGTCAGCGCCGGGCGCGACAGCCAGTGCATGTTGCGGCTCGCGGCGGTGTGATTTGGCGCAGCGACCACCGCGCTCCAAATTGGCTCTCAAGCCCCATCCACTCGCTTAGGAATGCCATGCGCCGGCTCCTGCTCTCTGTCTGCCTTGTTCTCGCACTCACCGCCTTCACCTCGGCCGAGCGACTCTTCGCGCCCTCGGCGGACCTCTGGCCGCGCTGGCAGCAGCACGACCCCGACAGCGGTGCCGCCCTCGATTTCGAACGCTGGGATGCCCTGCTGGGCCGCGTCGTGGTCGCGGGGCCGGACGGCATCAACCGGGTCGACTACCGGGCTCTCGCTGGCACCGAGGCCGCATCGCTCGACCGGGTGGTGGAGGAGCTCGCGGCGGTACCGGTCGACCGCTACGGCCGCGATCAACAGCTGGCCTATTGGATCAACCTCTACAACGCCGTGACCCTGCAGGTTGTGGCCAGGCATTACCCCGTCGCCTCGATCCGCGACATCGACATCTCGCCGGGCTGGTTTGCCGACGGGCCCTGGGGGGCGGCCGTGGTTACGGTGGATGGCGAGGCGCTGACCCTCAACGACATCGAGCACCGGATCCTGCGGCCGATCTGGCGCGATGCCCGCATCCACTACGCGGTCAACTGCGCCTCCCTCGGCTGCCCCGACCTCGCCACGGCTGCCTTCCGCGGCGCCGATATCGGCGAACGGCTGGACGCGGCGGCGCGTGCCTACATCAACCATCCGCGCGGCGTCGCCCTGCGCGATGGCCGGGTCATCGTCTCGAAGATCTACGACTGGTTTCTGGAGGACTTCGGCGGGTCCACGGCGGGGTTGCTGGCGCACCTGCGCCGCTATGCCGAGCCAGGTTTGGCGGCGGAACTGGCGCAGCACGACGCCATCGACGGCACCGCATACGACTGGGCGCTGAACGACGCAATCAGGTGAACGGCGGCGGGTTCCACCGCGCTCTGTTTCAAGTGTAGCACTGTGGTCTTTCGCACAAAGTTGGGTCGCTGCCCCGCAGCCGGGGCCGATGCCCTGTACTATAGTGCAGTCGATAAGCCGCGCCGGATGCAACCAGAGAGAGACAGATGATCACACGCGTCGATGCACGGGGGGAGCCCATCAGCGGCGCCTCCGACACGGCCGTTACGCTTTACGAACAGGCGCTTGCCGAGCTGCAGTGTTATCGCGGCGATCCCTTGGCCACTATCGAGCGGGCCATCGCGGACTCCCCCGAATTCGTCATCGCACACTGCTTTCGCGCCTATATCCATGTGCTTTCCACAGAGGCTCAGGCCCAGCCAGAGGCGCGTGCAAGCTTTGACGCCGTGGCCGGATTGGGCAGTAACGCCCGTGAGCGGCGCCACCTGGTGGCCCTGCGGCAATTCATGGAGGGCAGCTGGGAGGGCGCGATCACGGCATTGGAGGAGGTG
This sequence comes from uncultured Pelagibius sp., assembly GCA_964472095.1. Classification (GTDB taxonomy): domain Bacteria; phylum Pseudomonadota; class Alphaproteobacteria; order Kiloniellales; family Kiloniellaceae; genus Pelagibius. The sequence continues at coordinate 6,713 of CAYYIV010000025.1, read as the reverse complement.
CTCACCAACTATCCGCGAGATGCCCTGGCCGTGCAGGTGCTCCACCTTTCCAGTTTCTATGTCGGCGATGCCCGCAACCTGCGTGACCAGGTCGCCCGGGTTCTGCCCGAGTGGTCGAGCGACGATCCGGGCTACCATGCGTTGCTCGGCATGTACGCTTTCGGCCTCGAGGAGTGCGGCGACTACCGGCGGGCCGAGGAGACCGGCCGTTGGGCCATCGACCTCAACCCGTGGGACGCCTGGGCCCAGCATGCCGTGGCCCACGTCATGGAGATGCAGGGCCGCCAGGAGGACGGCATCGACTGGATGGTCCGGCGCCGGCAGTTCTGGGCCGAGGACAATTTCTTCGCCGTGCACAACTGGTGGCACCTGGCGCTGTTCCACCTGGACCTCGACCAGAATCATCGTGTGCTGGCGCTCTACGACGAAGCGGTCCGCGCAACGCCGTCGCGCATCGTGCTCGATCTTATCGACGCCTCGGCGCTGTTGTGGCGCCTCCACCTGCGTGGCGTCGACGTTGGCCAGCGCTGGCACGAGCTGGCCGACTGCTGGGAGCCTCTGGCCGCCGACGGCTTCTATGCCTTCAATGACGCCCACGCCATGATGGCCTTCGTCGCCGACGGCCGCGACAAGGCAGCCGATGCGCTGCTCGCGGCCCAGCAGCAGGCGATGAGCGGCAGCACCGGCAACGCACGCATGACCTGGGAGGTCGGCTATCCGCTCTGTGCCGCCCTGCGCGCCTTCGGCCGCGGCGACTATGCCACCTGCATCGGTCTGCTGCGTCCGCTGCGCAGCCGCCTCAACCGCTTTGGTGGCAGCCATGCCCAGCGCGACGTCTTCGACCTCACGCTGATCGAGGCGGCGCGGCGCGACAACCACTACGCGCTGCTGCGGGCGCTGGCCAACGAACGTATTGGAATGAAGCCGGAGAGCCCGCTGAACCGCCGCTACCGGCAGATCGCGTCGCGCTGCTCGGCCGAGGCTATCGGGATCGCGGCGATTTGAGCGCCGCGGCAGTGATGCCGTGGTTCGGGATCAGCCGGCGGCGGGCAGATCGAGCCCGGCGACGAGGTCCTGCCAGAACTTCTTCTCCAGGGCGGAGGGCAGGTCTTCGGGCTTGTTCACCGTCATCAGGAAGGCGCCGGGGCCGCCGATGACGTTCTGGCGGAAATAGTCGGGCAGCTCGTCGCGGTCGCCGAACACGATGCCGTTGAGGGTGATGCCCATGCGGATCGCGTTGTCGCGCACCACGGTGGGATCCTGGCCGTTGTTGTCGACGCCGTTGGAGAGGATATTGACGACCGAGCGGGGGGCCGCGTAGGGCGCCGCCACGCTGAGGCGCACGGCGGCCTCGATCGCTTCGGCGATGTCGGTCATGCCGCCGCGGTTGCGGTCCACGCTGGAGGAGAGGGGGCGGTAGCGGCCGAAGGCCGAGCGATCGATGCGCGGGGCGCCATTCAGCTGCGCGGCCACGCGCTCGGCATCGGCGCGGGTCTCGATCACGGTCCAGGGCACCACTACCGCGACCTGGCCGCCGCTCGACCAGGTGAAGGCGACGAAGCCGATGCGCTGCTCGGCGCCCTCGGCGATGCGGCCGAGGAACTCGGCATCGACCACGCCGCGCGCCAGGCCGCTGTACTGCAGCCACTCGTCGTTGCGGGTGATGGAGTCCGAGACGTCGATGGCGGTGATCAGGTTGAAGTCGGTGGCGAGCGGCAGCGGATGGTCGCGCGAGGCGAGCTCCGCCATGTCGCGATGCTGTATGTCGCGATGTTGTGCCGTTGCCGGCGTGGCCGCCAAGCCCGTCAGGATCAGTAGGACAACTGAAAGTGCTCTGAACAGCATGGATCTAGCTCCTCAGGATCAATTCCAGCAGAGAGATGGAAAGAAGCGGTTAATTCGCCGCTAACAAAGATCGTCGGCGGGTCGGACGAAGATGCAACGCAGATCGGGCGAAGATGGTTGCCTGGCCCCGCCGCCCCGCCGCCGGCCTTGAATTTGCCGGTGGCGGGCCGCGGCGGAAGAGAAGCGGTTCCGGTGCTTCAGGCTCAGGCGGCGAGCCCGGGGGCGGAACGGTGCCGCGGCAGGCTGAAGCGCTTGGTGAGGGGATTGAACATCACGCGATAGCGGCCTGCCAGTTGGTCCAGGCAGGCGGAAACGGTGACGAAATCGAGGCTGGTCGCCTTTGCGATCTCCTCGGCGGTCGAGGGGAGCATCTCGGCGAGGGCACCGCAGATCAGGTCCTGCGGCTGATGTGCTGTATCTCTCTGATCCATGGTGTAAACGCTCTTGCTGCGGGTGCGGCGAGCCAGCCCGGAGAACCGGGCGTAGAATGAAGTTGGATGAATATCAACGGCAAACATCTAATGCTTCCTTAACCACAGATTGTCTTCTGCCGGCGGCTTCGCTCTTTCGGCCGCCCAGGGAAGCGAAATCGGCTTCCTGCTCAAACCTACGCGGGCTGGCGGGAAGCGGTTTCAGACAGGCGTCGGAAATTTCGCGCGCGGGGCCGGCTACGCCGCGGCCGGTGCTTTCAGCACCTCGAGAAAGCGCGCGACGGTGGCTTCCAGCGGCCCGTCGTTCATCAGCGTGACCACGCCGGCCCCGCTCGGTTGGGCGGCACTGCGGGCGAGGCGGCCCTGCACCGCGGCGGCATCCTCGCGGCCGCGCGCCAGCAGACGCTCGGCCAGCACCTCCGGCGGCGCCGTGACGACGACCACCGTGGTCGCCGGGTGCCGGCGGCGTGCCTCCTCGATCACCGCGCGGGAAACATTGGCGATCACCGAGCGGCCGCTGCCGAGGGCGTCGGCGACTGCTGCGGGCAGGGCGTAGTGGAGGCCGTGCGCGCGCCAGTGCAGGAAGAAGGCGCCGGCCTCTCGCTGCGCTGCGAACTCCGCCTCTGTCAGCGTGAGGTGATCCTCGCTGCCGGGATCGCTGCGGCGGGTGATGATACGGCGCGGAAAGACGAACTCCGGACGGTCCGCGAGGGCCTGGCGAGCGCCTTCGATGACGCTGTCCTTGCCGGCGCCGCTCGGCCCGACCACCAGGACCAGGCGCCCCCTGGGGCTTGTCGCGGCCTCCGTCAAGTCAGCCCCCGCTTCGGCGCTCGGCGCGTTCGAGAACGGGCCGGAAGTCTTCCAGGCGCGGCGTGCGCATCTCCGGGTCTTTCGCCAGCTCGTCCCAGCGACGCAGCGCGACGGCCGCCTCGGCGTAGGGGCGGGTGAGGAAGGCCTTGGCCTCCTCGGCGCTGTACGGGCCGCCCTGCACCTGGAGACTGCGCACCGACTCGTCGGAAAGCTGTGCGAAGTAGCCGTCCTCGGCGTGGCAGAGATAGCGCTTGGCGGCGACGTGCTGGGCCACCGGCGCGGTGACCGCCGGACCGAACCAGCGCGCCAGGTAAGCGGCGCCGACCTTCTCGTGGGCGGCGTCGATGCCGCGCAGCGTGGCGCCTTCGTCCTTGGGGTTCACCAAATGGCCGATGTCGTGCAGCAGCGCCGCCGCGACCAGGCTGTCGGAGGCGCCGCTCTGCTGGGCGAAGGTCGCGCACTGCAGGGCATGGGTGAGCTGGCTGACGTCCTCGCCGCCGTAGCGGTCGTTGCCCAGCTCGGCGAGCAAGCCCAGCAGGTGGTCGACGGGGTCGGCGGCGGCTTCTTCGCTGCGGAGCGGGGCGATCATGCGATGGTCTGTCCCTGTGCTGTGTCGCCGCCTGCCCTTGCCGGCGCGCCGCCGAAGCGGAAGCGCTCCGCGAGCAGGAAAGGCTGGTCTGAATCCGCCTGACTATAGAGGCAGATCTCGCTCACCGGAACGGGCTCGGTAAGGACTGGCCGGAACAGCGCGGCGAGCTGCGTCTGCAGGCGCTCGCGCCGTTTCGCCTCGGCCAGCGGCCCGGTCAGGGTCATGTGGAAGCGGAACTCCTCCAGCACGTAGGGATAGCCCCAGCGGTGCAGCAGCTCCTCCTGGCGCGGCGTCAATCCCTTGCCGAGCCGGCGCTGCAGGTCCGCAGGCGCCGGTGGCGCACGCAGGTCGTCGAGCTCGGTCACCGCCGCTGCGGCCAGGGCCTGCATCTCGTGCGCGGAGGCGGAAAAGGTGAGGGCAATGAAGGGGCCGATGGCCGAAACCTTCAGGGGCGGCGCCTGGAGGGCCTGCTGGCGGCTGGCGAAGGCGGCCAGCCTGTTGTGCAGGTCGCGCAGGGAAATTCCGGGAGCCAGACGGAAGGGCGCTTTCAGGGTGGCGTGGAAACCGTAGTGCCGCGGGCTCTCGGTTGCCGCCGCGACCTCCTCGGCCGTCCAGCCGTCGAGCTTCGGCTGCGCCAGCCTCTCGCCACTCTCGCAATCGCGACCCAGCCAGGTCTGGGCCAGGCGCCAGAGCGCGCCGGTGGCGGGCGGGGCGTAGTAGACGGCATAGCGCGGCTGCGGCGTATGATTCACGGCTGCTCCGGAGGAATCGCTGGATCTATCGGTTGCCGTTGTCTTGTAGCCAGCGCAGGGCGCGGCGTACAGGGCCGGTGTGTTTACAGTTTCGTGGCGCCCTGATGAAGTCGCCAGCCGCCTCTCGGCGCGACACCAATGAAGGCAAGAATTTAACCAAGAACCGATCCAATATGTACTTTCCATGACACTGTGATGACGGTGCCATTATATTTGGGCCGACTTGTCCTCTAGGCCTTGTACTGCAACAACATATTGTTATAAGCCGCAGAAAGATCGCTGCTTTTTGTGATCTGTTCGATTTCTGCGGAGTCGAGACATGGACGGCCTGGCACCCCCGCGCGCTTCGCGCTACCGCACGATCTTCATCTCCGACGTCCATCTCGGGACGCGGGGCTGCAAGGCGGACTACCTGCTCGACTTCCTGAAGCACTGCGACTGCGAGACGCTCTACCTGGTCGGCGACATCTTCGACGGCTGGCGCCTGAAGCGCACCTGGTACTGGCCGCAGGCGCACAACGACGTGGTGCAGAAGCTGCTGCGCAAGGTGCGCAAGGGCATGCGGCTCATCTACGTGCCCGGAAACCACGACGAGGTGCTGCGGGGCTACCTCGGCATGCACTTCGGCGGCGTCGAGGTGACCAAGGAGGCGATCCACGAGACCGCCGACGGCAAGCGCCTGCTGGTGATCCACGGCGACGAGTTCGACGGCATCGTGAAGTACGCGCGCTGGCTGGCGCTGCTCGGCGACTGGGCCTACGTCACCATGCTGCACGTGAACACCTGGTTCAACTTTCTGCGCCGCAAGCTCGGCTTCGGCTACTGGTCGCTGTCGGCCTACCTGAAGCACCGGGTGAAGAACGCGGTGCAGTTCATCAGCAACTTCGAGGAGGCGGTGGTGGCCGAGGCCAAGCGCCACGACGTCGACGGCGTCGTCTGCGGCCACATCCACCTGGCCGAGATGCGCATGATCGACGGCGTGCTCTACATCAACGACGGCGACTGGGTGGAAAGCTGCACCGCCCTGGTCGAGCACATGGACGGCCGCCTGGAGATCCTGCCCTGGGCGGAGCTGCGCGCCTTCCCCATGCTGCAGCCGGTCTCGGCGGCGGCCTGAGGCTCCGGCCGCCCGATGAAGATCCTGCTGGCGAGCGACGCCTGGTACCCGCAGATCAACGGCGTGGTGCGCACCCTGCACCGCGTGCGCGAGGAGTTGGAAGGGCAAGGGCACGTCTTCGAGGTCATCTGCCCGGAGCTGTTCCGCACCTTTCCCTGTCCCTCCTACCCGGAGATTCCGCTGGCGATCCTGCCCGGCCTCGGCCTCAGGAAGCGCATCGAGGCCGCGACGCCCGATGCCATCCACATCGCCACCGAAGGCCCGATCGGCCTTGCCGTGCGGAACTACTGCGTCAAGCGCGGCCTACGCTTCACCACCTCCTACCACACCCGATTTCCGGAATACCTCAGCGCGCGCGTGCCGGTGCCGGTCTCCTGGGGCTATGCCTTCATGCGCTGGTTCCATAAGCCCTCCAACGGGATCATGGTCGCCACCCAGTCGATGAAGAAGGAACTGACCGACTGGGGCTTTACGAACCTGGTCGATTGGACCCGCGGCGTCGACACAGTGCTGTTCCGTCCCGACGCGCCCCAGGCATTGGAAACCCTCGATCTGCCGCGGCCGATCCACCTCTACGTCGGCCGCGTGGCGGTGGAGAAGAACATCCGCGCCTTCCTGGAGCTGAACCTGGAAGGCTCCAAGGTGGTGGTCGGCGACGGCCCGCAGCGTGCTGCCCTGCAGGCCGAGTTCCCGGCGGTCTATTTTGCCGGCGCCAAGCAGGGCGAAGAGCTGGCCGCGCACTTTGCCTCCGGCGACGTCTTCGTCTTCCCCAGCCGCACCGACACCTTCGGCCTTGTCATGCTGGAGGCTCTCGCCAGCGGCCTGCCGGTCGCCGCGTTTCCGGTGCCGGGCCCGCTCGACATCGTCGACGGCGTCGGCGTCGGCTCGCTGAGCGAGGATCTTGGAAAAGCGGTGAGCGAAGCCGTCAAGCTGCCGCGCGAACTATGCCGCGCGCACGCCCTGAAATACTCCTGGACCGCCTGCGCCGAGATGTTCCTGGAGAACCTGCAGCCGCTGCGGTGACTTCAGCGGACCGTCCGTCCCGGTCGCACCAATCGACCCACCCTCCCGATTGTCACCCCGGGCTTGACCCGGGGCCCATGGTTGGGCTTGGCACCCGGCCTCTGCCATGGATCCCGGCTCGCGCTCGCGTTGCTCGCTTGGCCGGG
>CAYYIV010000024.1:0-71115 GCA_964472095.1 uncultured Pelagibius sp. | reverse complement strand
GCGCGATGGTCTTGCCGGTGACGGTGATGCAGTCGCCGTGCAGGTAGCCGCCGTCGAGCAGCGCCCGCATGATCACCTGCACGCCGCCGACCTCGAAGAGGTCCTTGGCGACGTAGCGCCCGCCGGGCTTCAGGTCGGCGATGTAGGGGGTCGAGCGGAAGATCTCGGTCACCGCGTGGAGATCGAAGTCGATGCCGACCTCATGCGCGATGGCCGGCAGGTGCAGGCCGGCGTTGGTCGAGCCGCCGGAGCAGGCCACCACGCGGGCGGCGTTCTCCAGCGCCTCGCGGGTGACGATGTCCCGCGGCCGGATGCCCAGCGCCAGCGCGTTCATCACCGCGTGGCCCGAAGCCTCGGCATAGGCGTCGCGCGACTCGTAGGGCGCCGGCGCGCCGGCCGAGCCGGGCAGCGCGAGGCCGATGGCCTCCGACACGCAGGCCATGGTGTTGGCGGTGAACTGGCCGCCGCAGGAGCCCGCCGACGGACAGGCCGCGCATTCCACCGCATGCAGTTCCTCGTCGGTCATGTTGCCGGCGGAATGCGCCCCGACCGCCTCGAAGACGTCCTGCACGGTGATGTCCTTGCCCTTCAGACGGCCGGGCAGGATGGAGCCGCCATACATGAAGACCGAGGGCACGTTCAGGCGCACCATGGCCATCATCATGCCGGGCAGCGACTTGTCGCAGCCGGCGAGGCCGACCAGGGCGTCGTAGCAGTGGCCGCGCATGGTCAGCTCGACGGAATCGGCGATGAGGTCGCGGCTGACCAGGGAGGACTTCATGCCCTGGTGGCCCATGGCGATGCCGTCGGTCACCGTGATGGTGCAGAACTCGCGGGGTGTGCCGGCGGCGGCCTTCACGCCGCGCTTCACCACCTGGGCCTGGCGCGAGAGCGAAATGTTGCAGGGGGCAGCCTCGTTCCAGCAGGTCGCCACGCCGACGAAGGGCTGGCCGATCTCCTCCTCCGTCATGCCCATCGCATAGTAGTAGGAGCGATGCGGCGCGCTCTGCGGGCCGACCGAGACGTAGCGGCTCGGCAGCTTGGACTTGTCGAAGGTGGGCTTGGACTTGGAATCGAGCGGCATGTCGGACGGCTCCCTCTTTGATCCCGCAATATTTTTCGGAGATTTAGCGCGGAGGATAGCGGGCGCGGCAGGGCGCCACCACCGCGAAATACGAATGCCGCCATGCGTGAGGATGGCAGCATGATCGACCTCGTGGTTCGAGACGCCCCTGCGGGGCTCCTCACCATGAGGTCAATCATCTCAACATCTTGCCTCACCCTGAGGAGGCCCCGGCAGGGGCCGTCTCGAAGGGCGAGGCAAGATGCAGCTCAAGTAATCACCCGCGCCTGGAAATCGCCTTCCAGGCCAGCGGCAGCGCGGCCGCCACCAGGGCCAGCTTCAGCAGGTCGCCGAGGAGGAAGGGCGTCAGGCCCCATTCGAGAATCGGCTTGTCCCAGCCGAGCAGCGTGCCCAGCCACAGCAGGCCCGGCAGGTAGAGCACGACGTTGCCGACCAGCATGGCGAGCGCCGCGGAGAGCACATTGCGGTCCCAGCCGCGCTCGGCCAGCCAGCCGCAGGCGGCGGCCGCCAGAACGTAGCCCAGCAGGTAGCCGCCGGTCGGGCCGGCCATGTAGGCGAGCCCGATGCCCTTTTCCGGCGTACCGGCGAAGACCGGCAGGCCCATCGCCCCTTCGGCGAGATAGAGCAGGACGGTCGCCGCACCGAGGCGCCAGCCGTAGGCCATGCCGATGGCCAGCACGCCGAAGGTGGTCATGGCGATCGGCACCGGCCCGATCGGGATGCTGATCTTGGCGCAGGCCCACAACAACAGCGAGCCGGCGAAGGCAAGCAGGCAAGCCCGGAGCAGGCCGTTCATCTCCGCCAGTTTGCCCTGGTTCGGCCACAGCGCCGCCGCCAGGGTGTCGTGCCTTGCCTGCAGGTCCATCATAGCCATGTCTTGCCGTTCCCCTTCGTTGTCGGTCTCTTCGCCGGATTCATCCGAGATGTTCCGACGCCGGCGGTTGCCAATCCTCAGCGCATCTTACAGCCCCCGGCGATAGCTGCTGTCAAGTATGAGGTCCTTGCGCGGCCCCGTCACCTGCCAGACGACGCGCCAGTGATCCGCGTCCAGGACGCTGAATTCGCCGCGATAGCGGTCGGGATCGCAAAGATGCGTGGTTGTCCAGCGACCCGCCGTCAGGTCGAGGTCGTGGAAGAAGCGGCCATCGCGGAAATGGACCGCCGCGCGATCGGGCTCAGGAAAGGCATAGCGGTAGGACTGCAGCGCCGGGCCCTCATACACCGGATTGGCCTGATCGCCGATGACCAGGCGACCCTTTTCGCTGTAATGCAGATCCGCGCCGGAGGGGCTGAAGACGGCGCTGCCGACCAGCCGCCCCGGCTGACCGGCAGCGTGGTCATGAAGCTGCCGCCTCAACCACCAAACCCCCTTAAGAAACTCCTCCAAGTCTTTGATTTGAAAAAAGCTTCCTTGATCATTCACAGCATCACCCCACCGGGTTATGCAGAGGCCAGGCGCTCGAGGGCCGTCTGCAGCTTCGACATGGTCTGCTGGCTGTCGGCGAGGCGCTCGCGCTGCTCCACCACCACCTCTTCCGGGGCCTTGGCGAGGAACTGCTCGTTGGACAGCTTCTTGTCGAGCTTCACGATCTCGCCCTTCAGCTTATCCACTTCCTTCTGCAGGCGCTGGCGCTCCTGGGCGAGGTCGATGACCTCTGCCAGCGGCAGCACCAGCGAGCACTCGTCGAGCACGTCCTGCACCGAGCCCTTCGGCACCGCCTGGTCGAAGGCGATGGCCTCGACCCGCGCCAGGGTCCTGATCAGCGCCTCGTGGTCGGCGATGCGTGCCTTGGTCCCGGCGGAAGCGTCGTTCACGAGGAGGGCGATTCGCGCGCCCGGCGGCACGTTCATCTCGGAGCGCACGGCGCGGATCTGGCCGATCAGGCGCACCACCCAGCCGAGCGTGGCGTCTGCCTCGGCATCGATGAGGCCGGCATCGAAGGCGGGCCAGGCCGAGGTGATCATCAGTTCCGAGTCGCCCTTGCCCGTCTGCTGCCAGAGTTCCTCGGTGAGGAACGGCATGATCGGGTGCAGCAGGAACAGCGCCCTGTGCAGCACCCAGAGCGCCGTCGCGCGGGTCTCCGCCTGGGCCGCATCGGCGTCGCCCTGCAGCAGCGGCTTGGCGAACTCCAGGTACCAGTCGCAGTAGGTATTCCAGACGAACTGGTAGAGCGCCTGGGCCGCCTCGTTGAAGCGGTAGTCCTCGATGGCGCGGCGCACCTTGGGCTCGAGCTGGGCCAGCTGGCTGACGATCCAGCGATTGACCCGCTGCTCGTTGGCGGCAGGATCGAAGCCGGATCCGTAGCGGCACTCGTTCATCTCGCAGAAGCGCGCCGCGTTCCAGATCTTGGTGCAGAAGTTGCGGTAGCCAGCGATACGCTCGTTCGACGGCTTCACATCGCCGCCGGGAGTGGCCAGCGCCGCCATGGTGAAACGCAGTGCATCGGACCCGAATTCCTCGATCAGCGACATGGGGTCGACCACGTTGCCTTTGGACTTCGACATCTTCTGCCCTTTGGCGTCTCGGACGATGCCGTGGATGTAGATCGTGTGGAACGGCTCGCGCGGCATGAAGTGCAGGCCCATCATCATCATGCGGGAGACCCAGAAGAAGATGATGTCGAAGGCGGTGACCAGCACGTCGCCCGGGTAGTAGCGTTTCAGCGCTTCCGTCTCCTCCGGCCAGCCGAGCGTCGAGAACGGCCACAGCGCCGAAGAGAACCAGGTATCCAGCACGTCGGGGTCGCGGGTCAGCGCGACCGCCTTGCCGTAGTGGTCCGCAGCCAGCGCGGCCGCCTCGCCCGCATCGTGGGCGACGAAAATCTCGCCGTCCGGCCCGTACCACGCCGGCACCTGGTGGCCCCACCACAGCTGGCGCGAGATGCACCAGGGCTGGATGTTGCGCATCCATTCGTAATAGGTCTTCTCCCACTGCTTCGGCACGAAGACGGTGCGGCCCTGCTCCACCGCCTCGATGGCCGGCTTGGCCAGGGTCGCCGCGTCGACGTACCACTGATCGGTCAGGTAGGGCTCGATCGGCACGCCGGAGCGGTCGCCGTGCGGCACCATGTGCTTGTGCGGGTCGATCTTCTCCAGGAGGCCGAGCGCCTCGATATCGGCAACCACCTTCTTGCGCGCCTCGAAGCGGTCGAGGCCGCGGTAGGCCTCCGGCACCGCGTCGTTCAGGTGCGCATCGCGGTCGAAGACGTTGATCATCTCCAGGTCGTGGCGCTTGCCGACTTCGAAGTCGTTGAAGTCGTGCGCCGGGGTGATCTTCACCGCGCCGGAGCCCTGCTCGGGGTCGGCGTAGTCGTCGGCCACGATGGGGATGCGGCGGCCAACCAGCGGCAGGATCGCATGCTTGCCAACGAGATCCTTGTAACGCGCGTCTTCCGGATGCACCGCCACCGCGGTGTCGCCCAGCATGGTCTCCGGGCGCGTCGTCGCCACCGTGATGAAGCGGCCTTCCTCGCCCTCGATGGGATAGCGGAAGTGCCAGAGGTGGCCGTTCACCTCCTGCTGCTCCACCTCCAGGTCGGAGATCGCCGTATGGAAGCGCGGGTCCCAGTTCACCAGGCGCTTGTCGCGATAGATCAGCTTCTCGCGGTAGAGCTGGACGAAGACCTTCAGCACCGCCTTGGAAAGTCCCTCGTCCATGGTGAAGCGCTCACGCTGCCAGTCACAGGAGGCGCCGAGGCGGCGCAGCTGCTTCAGGATGGTGCCGCCGGACTCCTCCCGCCACGCCCAAACCCGCTCGATGAACTCTTCGCGGCCGATCTTGCGGGAGTTGCCCGGGGCCAGCGGCATGCCACGGTCGAGCTCGATGCCCTCGCCGGCGAGCTGGCGCTCCACCACCATCTGGGTGGCGATGCCGGCGTGGTCGGTGCCCGGCTGCCACAGCACGTCCTTGCCCTGCATGCGCTGGTAGCGCACCAGGATGTCCTGGAGGGTGTTGTTGAGGGCATGACCCATGTGCAGGCTGCCCGTGACGTTGGGCGGCGGGATCATGATGGTGAAGGGTTCCTTGGTGGCGTCGAGCTTCGCCGAGAAGGCGTCCGCGGCCTCCCAACGGGAATACTGCCGATCCTCGACCTCGTCGGGCCGATAGGTCTTATCCAGCATCGCTGGCGATCCTCTTGATCTGTCGCTTTGGGTCGCGCGCGAGCGCGCGTCAGCGCAGGGGTCTAGCAGACGAAAGGCCGTAGCGCCATACCGCGGGCGGTGGCGTGATTGCAGCGGGGAGATGGCTGTGGCGGGGCATCCTCTCCGTCGTCACCCTCGGCCGTGAGCAGAGGGTCCACCGAGCCGCAGCGAAGAAGCGGAGGAAGGGATGCCCGGGTCAAGTCCGAGCATGACGATCGAAGCGGAAGTGCAATCTGAGCAACGCCGCCTAATATACTGTCTTAGCTGAAATAATTTGCCTACTGGTCTTCGGCGCGGCGTACCATCTTGCGAATCTCCTCGCGAACGATGCGTTCCACCAAGTCGGGGAGATTCTCATCCAGCCAGCCCTTCAGTTCCGGGGCCAGGGACTGGCGCACCAGGTCCTCGAGGCTGCGTCCGCCGCCGATGGCGACGGCATCGCTCTGGCGGTTGGCCATCGCGGCCTTGGTGACCGCGGCCAGGGAGGCCGTGGCTTCCACGGCGGTCGCCGCGGAAACAAATTCGCTTTCCTCGCCGACCGGGGCCGGCACCAGCGACGCAGCGGCTGGCGCCTCTTCCTCGGGCGCCTCTTCTTCGGGCGCCTCTTCTTCGGGCGCCTCTTCTTCGGGCGCCGCTTCGGCGGGAGCGGCTTCTTCAGGGGCGTCCGCGGCGCTGTCCTCGACCGCGTCCTCGGCCGCGTCCTGCGCTGCCTCTTCCGCCGCCGGCTCTTCGGCGACGGGTTCTGCCACGGCGGCGTCTTCGACCTCAGGCACCTCGGGCGCCTCGGCGGCCTCGGGCTCCGGCTCGACTTCCGCAGCCATGTCGGGCGCTTCCTCGGCCGGCGGCTCCGGCACCTCAGCGGCGGCTTCGGCTTCGGCGGCCTCTTCCGGCGCGTTCACCGCCTCGAGGTCGACGATACTGCCGTCCTCGGTCACCATCCGGGTCAGATCGAGGATGTTGTCGGCGCCCCGCACGCTTGCCGCCGGTTGCGGCGGCGCGGCGACCGCGGCCGGCGCAGCGGCGACTGCCGGCTTCGCCTTGACGACCGGCGGCGCTGACGGCGCCGACGGCGCGGCTTCCGCGGGCTTTGCGTCCTGCGGCTCGTCTTCAGAAATAATCCGCCGGATGGAGGCGAGAATCTCCTCCATCGTCGGTTCGTTCTGTGCTTCCGGCTTGCTGCTCATGCCACTCCGGCCACTGCGGCCCCAAAAATCCAGGTCCCGACCAGACGGAACGGTCCGTCATCTGCAGGGTCTTGTAGCACTGGATAGCCGGAAAGCGGAAATTTTCTGTTAACCAAACAAGCTAAAGCAGCCGCTAGCAGGCTGCTGAAAAAGTCATTCGGACCTGTGGCGCATCCTTCGAGACGGCGCTGACGCGCCTCCTCAGGATGAGGTAAGAGATTGATATGTTGTCCTCATGCTGAGGAGCGAGCGCTAGCGAGCGTCTCGAAGTACGAGGACAACACTGTTGCGAGGACTTTTTCAGCAGCCTGCTAGAGCAGATCACGGTCGGATGGAATCGCCTTCGGCGATCCATCGACCGTGTGAATCTGCTCTACCCGTTTGAATGAGATCGGATTCACGCGGTCAGACGGAACCACCGAGTGGTTCCGTCTGACCGCGATCCGATCTAATCCTCGGTGCCGGGCGCATCGAGCCCAAACCACTTCTCGCGCACCGCGCGATAGTCCGCTTCCGGATCGTAGACTGCTGTGGCGAGGCCGAGATCCGCCGCGGTCATGCGGCCGACGGCGGTAAGCACCTGGTAGCTGGCCACGATCTCATCGCGCTGGGCGCTCACCAGGCCGACCTGGGCATCCAGCAGTTCCTGCTCGGCATCGAGCACGTCGAGCACCGTACGTGCGCCGACGGCGTTCTCCTGGCGTACACCCTCCAGGGCGATCTCGCTGGCGCGCACGCTCTGCTGCAGCGAGGCGATCTGGGCGCGGGCGGTGAGCAACCGCTCCCAACCGGAGATGGCGTCTTCGCGCGCCCGCCGCAGGGCCTGACGCACATCAAGGCGGCGCTGGCTGGCGACCTGCTTGGCCTCGCGCACACGGCTCGATACCGCGCCCTGCTGGTAGAGCGGCACCCGCACCACGGCAAGCACCTCGGCAGTACTGCCCTCGCTGCTGCGCGACGAGCGCTCATGCTGGTAGCCGAGCGAGCCCTGCAGCTCGACGGACGGCAGCAGTTCGCCCTCCACTTCGCGCACGCTGCGCAGGGCGGCCAGTTCGTCGTAGTTGGCAGCGAGCACCAAGGGATTCGCCGCCTCGGCGATGTCGACGATGGCCTCCTGGCTCGCCAGCAGGCCGCCCGGCAGCGACGGCTGCTCCAGAGTGCCGGGATAGACACCGATCACGTTCTCGAAGGTCGCACGGCTGGAGGAAAGGTTGCCCTGGGCGCCGATACGATCGGCGGTGGCGCTCGACAGGCGGCTTTCCGACTGGGCGACGTCGGTGCGCGTCAGTTCGCCGACATCGAAACGGTCCTGGGTCGCCTCCAGCTGGCGGGACAGTACCTGCTCGTTGTTGATGTTGAGCTCGAGCACCGACTGGTCGCGCCAGACATCCGCGTAGGCCGTCACCGCGCTCAGCAGCACGTCCTGCTCGGTCACTGCCAGGCGCGAGCGCTGGGCGAGCACCTCGTTCTCGGCCCGATCGGTGCCGGCAATGGTGCGGCCGCCGCGGTAGATCGGCTGGGTCAAAGTCAGGTCGGCGCCGGCGGGGCTGCGGCCGTCGCCGTCGCTGGTCGGCCGGATGTCGTCGTCATAGGCCTTGCCGCCGGAGCCCTGGGCTTCCAGCGTCGGCCGCCAGCCGGAGAGAGCCTGGGGCACCCGCTCGTTGGTCGCCCGCAGCTGCGCCCGTGCGGCGCTGAGGGTCGGGTTCGACTGGTAGGTCTGAACCAGCGCCTCATCCAGGGTCTGAGCCGCCGCTGGCAGGCCACCGCAAAGACCCGCCATCACGGCCAGGGAACCCGCCAGCAGGCTCGCCTGCCGCACGCCTGTCATCGATCGCATCCGTCCGCTATCCCCGTTCTATGAAAAAGACCGGCCCTTTGGCGTGAGAACGGTCCCCCCCGTCATCATATCTGAGATCGTATCTGAGCAAGGCGGCCAGCAACTTCAAGTGCAAGCCGGCGCCAGGCTAGAAGACGAAGCCCGCTTCCCGCGCCAAACCCGGCAACAGCGGCGTCGACGCGTCGAACAGTGCGCGCGTGGAAAAGCTGTCTCCGGCGCGCTGGATCAGGGTGCCCCGACCGATGCCCATCGCGTCGACCACCACGACAGTCAGTCGCCCGCCGTCCGCAAGCTGGCGCTTGATCGCCTCCGGCACCTCCGAGACCGCGCCCTGGAAAACGATCACGTCATAGGGCGCCTGCTTTTGGTAGCCGGCGCTGAGCGTACCCTCGACCACCACGGCATTGTCCACGTCGAGGCCATTGAGCGTCCGGTTGGCGAGGTCCATCAGGCCGCGGTCGCACTCCAGGCCGACCACGGTCTGCACCAGTTGGGCCAGCACCGCGGTCGAATATCCGGTGGCGCAGCCGATATCGAGCGCCATGTCGGTGGCCTGGGGCGCCGCCACCTGCAGCAGGCGCGCCAGCACCATGGGCTCCAACAGATAGCGGCCGGGCGCCACTTCGAGGTCTTCGTCGATGTAGGCGATGCCGCGCTTGCCCTCGCCGACGAAAGCTTCCCGCGCCGTCGCCTCGAAGGCCGCGACGATCCGCGGATCCGTCACCTTGTTGGTGCGGATCTGGCTCTCCACCATGTTGAGCCGCGCTGCTGCAAAGTCCGTCATTCCGACAACCGTTCCGCGTTGCTGCGGCCTCAAGGCCGTTGTTGCTGCGGCCTCAAGGCCGTTGTTGATCCGGCCTCAAGGCCGTTGTTGATCCGGCCTCGGTTTATAAGCGTCTCCGCGCGTGAAAACAACGCAGCTGAGCCCTCGCCCGCCGGCCTGCAGTCAGCTTGACCCAAGCATAAGCCGGCAGTATAGCTTCGCCCCGCCACCGACGGCCCGGTGGGAGAGTGGTTATCCAGAGGACTGCAAATCCTTGCACGCCGGTTCGATTCCGGCCCGGGCCTCCACCCCTGCCCCCGAATCCCGTCCACCACCGCCGCAGCTTTGCGGCGGGCGCGGAAGCCTGCGCCGGGTCAGCGCGCCATCGCCAGCAGCAGGCTGTACCAGCCGTAGCCGACCGCCGAAAAGAAAAAGGTGAAGGTGCCGAACGCCGCAAGGCCGCTGGCCAGGCGCTCCCATGGTGACGGCTGAAGTCCATTGATCCCGTAATCGCGCATGTCCACTCTCCCTCTTTCGAGCCGGCCGCACCCGCGCGCACCGCGCCGCAAGCCATGAGGCTATGCCCGGGTGCCGCCCCGCGTCAAGAACAAATCAGGAACATTTGTTCACAACCATAGGGGCTGTCCAGCGTGGCGGCGGCTGTCTACACTCTTCGTGGAAGGCGGCAACCCGCCGCCGCGCGGAGTCCGGGGCCATCAGACAGGACATCCTCGTTTGCCTGCCCGATCACCTGCATCCGGTCAGCCGGATGTTCCTCGAGCACTGGCTGGCCGGGGATCTGGCGACGGCCGAGTTTCTGCGCTGGTTCCACATGCCCAATTCCGCCTACCTCACGGTGGCGGAGTGCGTCTTGGCGGTGGTGGCCGGCGCCTGAAGCGGCCCTTGCGGAAGGGAGCCGGAAAAGAGCGGTCCCAGCGCCGCAAAAACTTTGCAGGCCCTGAAGCGGTTTGATATAACCCCGCTGCGTCGCGCCGGGGTCCGCCCCGGCTCGCCGATCAAACCCTGATCCGCGGTAGCTCAGTTGGTAGAGCGGGTGGCTGTTAACCACCATGTCGCAGGTTCGAGTCCTGCCCGCGGAGCCAATACAAGAAGACGGGGCCGGCCAGCAATGGCCGGCCCCGTCTTCATTGCATCGCCAAGGCAAGGCCACCCATGTGGTCGCAGCGATGCAGCCCTCCCTCCCAGCTGTTTGCGATCCGACCGCGGGATGCGCGGCCGGGTGCGACGCGATCGCCACAACCGCAGACCTTCGTAGCTCCGCGATGATGTTGCCTCTTGTGAAGCGGCTTCGTTTTGCTTGAAGATGCGGGGCGGATTCAGTTGTGGACGCGAGTCGGGAGACCTCCGGTCCGTCGCAGGGGTGAAGCCGCAATTCCGTGTGAACCATACCGCCTCAACCGCTCGTCATCGATTGACAGACACTAGGAGCAATTAGGGGGACCTGCATGGCAACCAAACGAACTGCCGCCAAGAAGGCGGGCGCTAAGAAGATCGCTGCGAAGAAGACCGCCAAGAAGAAGGCTGCGGCCAAGAAGAAGGTCGCGAAGAAGACCGCCAAGAAGAAGGTCGCAAAAAAGACCGCCGCCAAAAAGTCGGGCGCCAAGAAGATCGCTGCGAAGAAGACCGCCGCGAAAAAGTCGGCGGCCAAGAAGAAGGTGGCAAAGAAGTCTGCGGCGAAGAAGCCCGCCACCAAAAAGCCGGCCGCCAAGAAAGCGGGCGCCAAGAAGATCGCCGCCGCGCAGCGCGCAACCAAGAAGGCGGCCGTCCGCAAAGCGATGCAAAAAGCTGCGGCAGCCGAACCGACGCCCGTACCCGCGCCCACTCCGATGCCTGCACCGGCAGCCAGCCCAACCGACGGGTCGAGCAGCTAGGACCGCTCGCAGGCTGTTCCTCTCTCTCAGCAGGTTGCCGGCATGCGATCGGCTCGCAGCGCCGCGCTCCGGCAACCTGCAGATAATCGGTCAATTTGCTTGAAGATGGCCCGGCCCTGGGGCAGCTTGCGGACTCGGTCGCCGATCGAGTTGCGGCTTGGTCGAACACACAGCTAAGGGGCCTCTCCGATCCTGTCTTCTACAAGACTCTCGTCGCCGTCCTACCCTCACTGGCGCGACATCGCCGAAGGCGCGGGCAGCTATCTGGTCAGCAACGAGGCCATGATGCTGCTCGACATGTGGCTGGCCGTCGGCAGCCCCGAGCGCCCGCCGGCCCGCAGCGACCTGAAGCCGGAACTCATCTCTGCCATCCTCGCCGACACCTGGCTGATGGACTACGAGCCGGAAAACGAGCGCCTGCGCTATCGCCTCGTCGGCGAGAATATCCGGGGGCGCTACCGCTTTCCTCTTGTCGGCAAGCACCTTGAAGACACCCTGCTACCGGAGGCTCGCAAGAAGGTGCTGCCCTACTTCCTCGCCTGCGTCCAGAAGCCGGCGGTCAGCATACTCCTGGGACGGCTGTACCACGCGTGGGACCGGCCCGGCTATGGTGAGCGGCTGCTGCTGCCGCTGGTGAGCCGGGACAGCAAGCCGGAGGGTCTCATCGGCATCACCCTCTGCAAGCAGACCTTCGAGAGCCGGCTGGAAGCCGAAGAACGCGCCAAGCGGGTCATCGTCATCCTGCCACTCGATGGCTCACCTGCATCGGAAGAGGCGGACTGAGCCCTGCGCCGGCGCCGCGGTCAAAGTGCCGCCAGCCGGTCCAGCAGCGCGTCGACGTCTTCAGCGTCCTGGTAGAGGCCGAACCCGAGGCGCAGGCGCCTGCCCCGGAAGTCGGTCGAGACCTCCGCCGCCTTGAGGCGCGCGTGCGCCGCCGCGGCCGCCGTATCGCTGCCGAGATCGAAGGTCAGGAAATTGCCGCAGGGCTGCCGCTGCGGATCGAGCAACAGGCGGTCGAGCGGCAGCGCCGCAGCGGGCCGCGCCCGCAATCCCGCCAGGAACCGGCGCTGGAGATCGAGGGCATGAGCGTGGATCGCGGCCGCGTCGAGCCCGAGCTCCTCCAGCAGCCCGAGCACCGCCCGCAGTCGATAGAGGCCGACGGGATCGAAGGTGGCGCCGAGAAACCGCCGCCCGTCCGGTGCATAGGCCACGCCATCGCCGTCGCCCTGCTCCAGGGTCCCGAAAGCCGCATACCATCCGGTGTCGCGCGGGCGAGGGCCGAAGCCGGCGGGCGCGTGCAGGAAGCAGGCGCCCTCACCCGCCATGGCGTACTTGTAGCCGCCGGCGAGGTAGAACACCCGCCGGGCGATGCCGCTGAGATCGGTGGGCCGCGCGAGGAACCCGTGGTAGCCGTCAATGACGATGTAGGCCTCGGCGTCCATCAGGCGGCGCACCAGCCCGTCGAGCTCGGCCAGCGCAAAGCCGGAGTTGAAGAACACCTGGCTGACGAAAATCAGGTCGTGGGCGGCATCCTCCGCCGCCGCAATGAAGCGCCGGGTGAAGTCGCCGAAAGGCTCGACCGGCACCCGCGTCACCGCCACCAGGCCGTCCTCCTCGAGGCGTGCCGCCTGGCGGGTGAAGCTGTGGAACTCGCTGTCGCTGGTGAGGATGCGGACCGAACGGTCGGCCGGAAAGCAGGACAGCAGGCGGCGCAGGAATTCGTGGGTATTGGGCGCGAAGGCGAGGCTCTCCGCGTCGTCGAGGCCGAGGTGGCGGGCGATGCCGCGCTGCACCGCCGGCACCACCTCGGCGAAGACGTGGGCCCACTTGCCGTCGGCCAGCCGCGCCGCATCCTGCCAGCAGGCGACCTGGGCATCGAAGGTCACATCGGGCCAGTAGTGGTGACTGTGGGCCGCGAAGTGCAGGCGCTGCGGCGCCGCCTCCAGAAAGCGGCTGAAGTGGGCCTTGTAGCTCACCTTCGCGGTCACGTCTGGCCTGCCGAATAGCGGTAGCCCATGGCGCTCAGCAGCGGCTCGGGGAGCGGCGGCAGGGCCGAGCGCGGGATCAGGAAGGTGGAGAGCGCGAAGAGGTCGCCGAACACGCGCGAACGCCGCGCCGTCTCGCTCAGGTAGTCGTGGCCGGAGGAGCCGCCGGTGCCGAGCTTCATGCCGATCATGCGCTGGGCCATCAGCGCGTGGCGGTAGCGCCAGGCGGTCATGGTCTCGTCGATGTCCATCAGCAGGCTGAGCAGGCGGAAGGGCAGCTGCAGTACCGGCTCGTCCCGATAGAGGGTGATAAAGAGCGCCGCCTGCAGCGCCGGCAGGGAAAAGCGCCAGGCGCCCGCGGCCACCAGTTCGGCGTGGCGCGCCTCGTCGTAGATCGCCTCGAAGCGCGCCTGTGCCGCGGCGAGGCCTTCGAGGCCGGCAGCACGCACTTCCGCCGAGACCCCGGCGTTTCCGCGCAGGGTCGCCGCGTCCTGCTCCAGCATCCGCGATACCGCCGCCCGGTAGCTCTCCTGAAAGCGGTAGCCGCCGAGCTCGATGAACGGAGTGCGCTCGAGCCAGGCCTCTATACGGTCGCTGAGGCTGGGCCGCCGCTCGGCCGCCGCCAGCTTGACGCCGTCGGCGGCATTGAGGCTGGCATCGAAGGGCCGCGTCGCGGCCCCGGGACGGTCGCTGCGCCTGAGGCCGAGGCCGACCTCGATCAGGCGGAACTGCAGCGACTGGAAGCCGGAGGACGGAAACAGCAAGTCGCGGAATTCGAGGAAATCCAGCGGCGTCATGGTCTCCAGGATGTCGAGCTGGCCGATCAGCAGCTTCAGAATGCGATCGATGCGCTCCAGCGCCGCGGCGGCGCGGCCGATGTCGCGGTCGTCGAGGCCCTCGCCGGCGAAGATCGCGTCGACCCGCGCCAGCTCGTGGAGGATCTGCTTGAACCACAGCTCGTAAGCCTGGTGCACGATGATGAACAGCATCTCGTCGTGCGCCGGCTGGCCGAGGCGCGCGCTCTCCGGTGCCTGGGCGGCGAGCAGGCGATCGAGCTGCAGGTAGTCGGCGTAGTAGAGCGGCTTGGCGTCTTCGCTCACGACTCGGGTTCCTCCGGCGGCCCCAGGCCGCCAGCCAGCCAACCCCAAAACGTGAGGGGGATCAAGCGGCCCGGAAAGCCACCTGCGCGATCGGCGGCAGGTGGGCCGAGAGCAGCTGCCAGTCGGTACCGCCGTCGCGGCCGAGCCAGAGCGCGCCGGTGGTCGAGCCCATGGCGAGGGTTTCCCCCGCCCCGTCGACGTCCAGGGCATGGCGGTAGACCAGGTCGTAGGCGGCCGCCTCCGGCAGGCCGCGCGACAGGGTCTCGAAGCTGGCCCCGCCGTCGCGGGTCCGCGTGGCCACGAAACGGCCTTCGACCGGCACCCGGCACTCGTCCTTCACCGCCGGCACGAACCAGGCGGTCTTGGGATCGGCGGGATGCACCGCCACGGCGAAACCGAAGGCCGAGGGCTTGGCGTCGTGGATCTGCACGAAGGTCCGGCCGCCATCGTCGGAGCGGAAGATGCCGCAGTGGTGCTGACACCACACCGTGTCCGGCGCGGCGGCGCAGACGGCGAGGCGGTGTGGATCCTGGATGGACGGATCGTCGACGCGGTCGGGCGGCATGTAAGCGGCGGCGAGGCCCTTGCCGCCGATGGTCCAGCTCGTGCCGTCGTCCTCGCTGCGCCACACCCCGCCACAGGAGATGCCGATGACCAACTTGCGGCTGTCGCGCGGATCGACGCAGATCGAGTGGATGCCGGGATCGTCGTAGCCGCCGCCGAACCATTCGGAGCGCGAGGGCTGCTTCCACAGGGCTTCGACCAGGTGCCAGGTCTCGCCGCGGTCGTCGGAGCGGAACAGCGCGCCGGGCAGGGTGCCGGCCCAGAGGCGTCCCGGCTGGTCGGTGCCGCCAGCCGCCAGAGTCCAGATCAGCGAGACGCTGGGCGCCTTGTCGCCCTCCCCGTCCGCCGCGAGGCCGACGCGAAAGGCCGGCGCCGGCAGCTCGGTCCAGCTGGCGCCGCCGTCCTCCGAACGGTGCAGCTTGACTCCGAAGTGCCCGAGGTTGAGCGCCGCATAGAGGCAGCCGTCGCGCCGGTCCTCCAGGAAGGCGCTCACCGGATCGCCGAGAAAGCCGAGGCTGCGCGGCGCCTGCAGGCCGCTGCTGTCGACCGCGAAGAGACCCTTGCGGGTCGCGACATAGAGTTCTTCCGCCATTCCTATCCCACCTATCCGCCTGAAAGCGCCTGAAACACGAAGACTTCGTCATCGGGACGCACGGCGTCGCTCAAGCCCTCGCGGTCGGCGATCAAGGTCGAGTTGACGAAGATGTTCACGTGGCGCCGCAGGCGCCCCTGGTCATCGACGATGTAGGAGCGCAGCAGCGGCTTCTGTGCGAAGACTCCCGCCAGCACTTCGCCCACGCGCCCGCCGCCGACGTCGAGCGACGCCACGTCGAGATGGCGCTGCAGGTTGGCGGTGAATGTGACACGCGGCATGGGTCTGCTCCTCAGCAGGCAGCCTGACCTCGGCGCCACGCGATTTCAATTGCCAACCTGCTGACAATCGAAGGGAAATCCGGCGGCACCTCCCTTGCCAGCCCGTTCCGGAGCGGGTAGAGACGAAGTCGGCGGGGCGGAATCTTGGGCGGAGGCCGTGGTGTTTGTAGACCTTGCATTGCCATGAAGCACTTTCATGCCAATCCCGGCTCGCAGCCGGGCAAGCCGCTGCTGCTGCTCTGTGTCGTCGCCCTGCTGGCGATGGCGATGCTGGGGGGCTGCGCAGCCGCCGCGCAGCGCGACCTGCCGGACGGCGCGCGCATTCTGCGCGACCTCGCCTACGGCGCCGACCCTGCCCAGCGCCTGGACGTCTACCTGCCGCCGAACGCCAAGGGCGCACCGGTCATCCTGATGGTGCACGGCGGCGGCTGGTCGCGCGGCGACAAGGCCCTGGGCAGCGTGGTCGCCAGCAAGGCAGCGCGCTGGGTGCCACAGGGCTACATCTTCATCTCGGTGAACAACCGCCTGCTGCCGGAAGCCGATCCGCTGCAGCAGGCCGACGATGTGGCAACGGCTCTCGCCTTCGCCCAGTCGAACGCGGCTTCCTGGGGCGGCGATGCGGGGCGCTTCATCCTGATGGGGCATTCCGCCGGCGCCCACCTCGTCGCCCTGCTGGCTGCGAGTCCGGCCATCGCGACACGACAGGGTGCCCGGCCGTGGCTCGGCACGGTGCCGCTCGACAGCGCCGCCTTCGACGTCATCGCGATCATGCAGGATCGGCACCTCGGCCTCTATGACCGCGCGTTCGGCGGTGACCCTGATTTCTGGCGCAGCGCCTCGCCGCTGCACCGACTGGCCGCAGCCCCGGCGCCGATGCTGCTGGTCTGCTCGAGCCGCCGCGCGGTGGCCTGCGCGCAGGCCGAGGCCTTCGCCGCGAAGGCGACCGCGCTGGGTGGAGACGTAAGTCTGCTGCCGGTCGATCTGTCGCACCGCGGCATCAACACCGACCTCGGCGAACCGGGGAACTACACCGAGCGCGTCGAAGCCTTTCTGCATCGGCTGGCGAAGCCCTGAGCCGCAAGTGCTTCAGGCGAGCCCTTCCGCGATGCGCAGCAGGTATTCGCCGTAATCGTTCTTTCGCAGCGGCTCGGCAAGGCGGCGCAGATCGTCGGTGCTGATGAAGCCCTTGCGCCAGGCAACCTCCTCGACGCAGGCGATCTTGAGGCCCTGGCGGTGCTCGATGGTCTGCACGAACTGCGCGGCGTCGATGAGGCTGTCGTGGGTGCCGGTGTCGAGCCAGGCATAGCCGCGCCCCAGGCGCTCGACCCGCAGCTGCCCGGCCTCCAGGTAGCGGCGGTTGAGGTCGGTGATCTCCAACTCGCCGCGCGCCGAGGGCTGCAGGTCGGCGGCGATGTCGACGACCTGCTCGTCGTAGAAGTAGAGGCCGGTGACGGCGAAGCGCGATTTCGGCCGGCGCGGCTTCTCTTCCAGGCTGACCACCTGGCCGGCGGGATCGAACTCGACCACGCCGTAGCGCTCCGGATCGGAGACCTGGTAGCCGAAGACGGTGGCGCCGCGCTGCAACCCCGCCGCGCGCATCACCACGTCCTGCAGGCCTTGGCCATAAAAGATGTTGTCGCCGAGGATCAGGCTGCACTTGTCGCCGGCGATGAAGTCGCGGCCGATGAGGAAGGCCTGGGCCAGGCCCTCCGGCTTCGGCTGCACCGCGAAGCTGATGTTCAGGCCCCAAAGGCTGCCGTCGCCCAGCAGGTTTTGGAACAGCGGGGCATCGTGCGGCGTGGTGATGATCAGGATGTCGCGAATCCCGGCCATCATCAGGACCGACAGCGGATAGTAGATCATCGGCTTGTCGTAGACCGGCAGCAGCTGCTTGCTGACCGCCAGGGTGACCGGGTGCAGCCGCGTGCCCGCGCCGCCCGCCAGAATGAGACCCTTCATCTTCCCCCTCTATGTCCGCGGCGCCAGCAGTGCGCGCAGGACTTCCGCGAGACCGCCGCGCCAGTCGATCGGCCGCTGTCCGAAGGTGGCCTGAAACAGGCTGGAATCCAACGTCGAATCAGCCGGACGCCGGGCCGCTGTCGGATAGTCCGCAGTGGCGACGGGATGCAGCCGCGGACCGGCGTGGCCGGTGAGCGACAGCTGCCCGTCGAAGATCGCCGCCGCAAAATCGTACCAGGAGCTGGGTTCAGCCCCGGCGCAATGATAGGTGCCGTAGGCCTGCTTGCCGGGCTGCGCGGCCACCGCGAGCACCGCCTCGGCGAGAGCGGCCGCCGGCGTCGGGCAGCCGAACTGGTCGGCGACGATGGAAAGCTCCCCGCGTTCGCCGCCAAGGCGCAGCATGGTCTTCACGAAATTGGTCCCCGCCGTGCCGAAGACCCAGGCGGTGCGCAGGATCACGTGCGCGGGACAGGCCGCCCGCACCGCCGCCTCGCCGGCCTGCTTGCTGCGGCCGTAGACGCTGAGCGGGTGGACGGGGTCGTCCTCCCGGTAGGGCGCGCCCTTGGCGCCGTCGAAAACGTAGTCGGTGGAAAGCTGGATCAGCACCGCCCCGCTCGCGTCGCAGGCCTCGGCCACATGTCCGGCGCCGTCGCGGTTGACCGCCAGAGCTTTGGCCGCCTCGCTCTCGGCGCGGTCCACCGAGGTGTAGGCGGCGGCATTCACCACCACGCCGTAGCCGCGGCCGGCGACCGCCTTCACCGCCGAGCGCTCGGTGATGTCGAGTTGCCCGCGTGCCAGCGCGGTGAGCGGCAGGCCTCTGGCCGCCGCCAGCCGGGTGATCTCCTGGCCGACCTGCCCGTCGGCGCCGAGCAGCAGCAGCGGCCTGTCGCGATCCGGCGGCATCTAGACGGCCTTCTGGGCCTTCGAGAGACCGAGCCGTTCACCCTGGTAGCGCCGCGCGAGAATCGCCCGCCACCAGTCTTCATGGTCGAGGTACCAGGCGACGGTCTTGCGCAGGCCTGAGGCGAAGCTCTCCCGCGGGGTCCAGTCCAGCTCACGCCGGATCTTGGCGCTGTCCACCGCGTAGCGCAGATCGTGACCCGGGCGGTCGGCGACGAAGGTGATGAGATCGCGCCGCGAGCCGCCGCCGGCGCGCGGGCGCAGCTCGTCGACCAGGTCGCAGATCATGCCGACCACGTCGATGTTGCGCAGCTCGCTGTCGCCGCCGACGTTGTAGGTTTCGCCGGGCCGGCCCTGCGTCAGCACCGCCACCAGGGCGCGGGCGTGGTCTTCGACATGCAGCCAGTCGCGCACGTTCTCGCCCTTGCCGTAGACCGGCAGCGGCTTGCCCTCCAGCGCGGAGATGATCATCAGCGGGATCAGCTTCTCGGGAAACTGGTAGAGGCCGTAATTGTTGGAGCAGTTGCTGGTGACCACCGGCAGGCCATAGGTGCGGTGCCAGGCGCGCACGAAATGGTCGGACGCCGCCTTGCTCGCCGAATAGGGCGAGTTCGGCCGATAGGGCGTCTCCTCGGTGAACAGCCCCTCGGCGCCGAGGGCGCCGAAGACCTCGTCGGTAGAAATATGGTGGAAGCGGAAATCGCGTTGCGCCGTGCCTCCCAGTTCGCGCCACCAGGCGGTCGCCGTCTCCAGCAGGCGGTAGGTGCCGACCACGTTGGTCTGGATGAAATCGGCGGCGTCGTCGATGGAACGGTCGACGTGGGACTCCGCCGCCAGGTGCATTACCGCGTCGGGGCGGTGCTCGGCGAAGACCTCGCGCAGCGCCGGGCCGTCGCAGATGTCGATCCTGGCGAAGGCGTAACGCGGGCTCTCGGCCGCCTCTTCCAGGGCCTCCGGTGTCGCCGCGTAGGTCAGCTTGTCGACGTTCACCACTGCCGGCCCGCCCGTGCGGAGCAGATAGCGGATGACCGCCGAACCGATGAAGCCGGCCCCGCCGGTGACCAGGATTTTCTTGGGCGAATTCATGGGCGGCCCCCTTCAGCCTCGCAGATCGGCTTGAGAAGCCGCTCTAACGCCCTTGTTCATATTGGAAAATCCTTGATAAATCCCTTAGCCGTGGCCAGCCACGGTCGCGCTCGGAAAGCACCGCCCCGGCCCCGGCCGGCCAATCAATGGCGAGCGCCGGGTCGTTCCACAGCAGGCCCTGCTCGGCCTCCGGCGCATAGAAGTCGCTTACCTTGTAGAGCACCTCCGTACCCGGCTCCAGGGTGCAGAAGCCGTGCGCGAAGCCGGCCGGAATGAAGATCTGGTTCCAGGCCTCGGCGGAGATCACCGCGCTGGCGTGGCGGCCGTAGCTCGGCGACCCCCAGCGCAGATCGACGGCCACGTCGAAGACGGCGCCGCGCACCACCCGCAGCAGCTTCGCCTGGGCCCGCGGCGGCACTTGAAAGTGAAGCCCGCGCACTGTGCCCGCCTCGCCCGACAGCGAGTGATTGTCCTGCACGAAGGCGGCCTCGATGCCCGCCGCCGCAAAGGCCTGCTTGTTGTATGTCTCCGAAAAGAAGCCGCGATGGTCGCCGTGCTTCTGCGGCGAGATCAGGCGGACTTCCGGAATAGCCAGGGCGGTCACGTTCATGCGGCAAAATCTCTCCGACGCCATCGGACCGGGAGCAGGCTCCCGAATCACCTCTGCCCCGAAGTGTTAGCAGATTTTGCCGGATAGGACCGCCTGCCGGGATGCTTCAGTCCGGATCGCTGGTCTCGGCGATCGCCGCCGGCACCCGCGGCCGCACCATGCGGCCGATCACCATCGGCGCGACAAAGCCGACGACGGCGAAGGCCCAGAGGCCGATGGCGAGCGGGCTGCCCCAGAGAATACTCCAGTCACCGTCCGAGATGGTGAGGGCGCGCCGCAAGTTGTCCTCCATCTGGTTGCCGAGCAGGATGCCGAGGATGACCGGCACCAGCGGCACCTCCATCTTGCG
The DNA here is from genome assembly GCA_964472095.1 of uncultured Pelagibius sp. Taxonomy (GTDB): domain Bacteria; phylum Pseudomonadota; class Alphaproteobacteria; order Kiloniellales; family Kiloniellaceae; genus Pelagibius. Next base: position 50,786 of record CAYYIV010000024.1, on the reverse strand, counting down.
CAGCAGATAGCCCGCCACCCCGAAGCCGACCATCACCAGCAGGTCGAAGGTGCTGCCGGAGATCCCGTAGATGCCGACGAAGCTGATCATCGCGACCGCCGGCATGAGGATCCGCGCAGGCACCTGCAGCACCCGCACGAACAGCCCTACCAGCGGGATGTTCATCAGCAGCAGCATGAAATTGGCGATGAAGAGGGCGGCGATGAGGCCCCAGACGATGTCCGGGCTCTTGGTGAACAGCAGCGGCCCCGGCGTGATGTTGAGGGTCAGCAGCATGGCGAGCAGCACCGCCGTGGTGCCGGAGCCCGGCACGCCGAGCGACAGCATGGGGATCAGCGCGCCGCCGGCGGAGGCGTTGTTGCCCGCCTCCGGCGCGGCGAGCCCCCGCGGGTCGCCCTTGCCGAAGGTGCCATCGCGGTCGGAAACCCGCTTCTCGACGGTGTAGGCGACGAAGCTGCCGAGCGAGGCCCCGGCGCCCGGCAGGACGCCGGCGACGAAGCCGATGCCGGTGCCGCGCATCATCGCGCCGACACAACGCTTCAGGGTCGCCAGCGGGATGGTGATGCGGTCGAGCTTCGCCCCTACCGCCGAATCTATGCCCTTGTGCTCCATGAAGAGGAACACCTCGGAAATGGCGAAGAGACCGACGATGGCGACCAGGAAGTCGATGCCGTCGAGCAGGTGGATCTCGCCAAAGGTGAAGCGCTGCGCGCCGGTCGAGCCGTCGATGCCGATCATCGCGATGCCGAGGCCCAGGGCGGCCGCTATGGCCGCCTTCGCCTGGTTCTTGCTGGAGACGCCGCCCAGGGTCGCGAAGGCCAGCGTGAAGAGGGCGAAGTATTCCGCCGGACCGAACAGCAGTGCCAGCTTGACCAGCAGGGGGGCGAAGAGCGCAACGCCGATGGTGGCGATGAAGCTGCCGACGAAGGAAGCCAGGCCGGAAAGCGCCAGGGCTTCGCCGGCGCGGCCCTGTTTGGCCATCGGATAGCCGTCGAGCGTCGACATCAGCGCCGGCTCGTCGCCGGGAATGTTCAGCAGGATACTGGAGATGCGCCCGCCGTACATGGCGCCGTAGTAGACGCTGGTCAGCAGGATCAGTGCCGGCGTCGCCGGCAGGCCGAGGGTAAAGGCCAGCGGGATGAGAATTGCCACGCCGTTCGACGGGCCCAGCCCCGGCATGGCGCCGATGATGGTGCCGAGGAAGCAGCCGAGCAGGGCGAGGCCGAGATTCTGAAAGGTGAGGGCGACCGCGAAACCCTGGGCGAGCGAGTCGAAAATGTCCAAGCGTCAGAATCCCAGCGGGCCCTGGGCCAGCGAGAGGCCGAGGACGAGGTGGAAGATTGCGTAGATGCCGAACGAGATGCCGATGCCGGAGACCGCTCCCCAGAGCGGCGTGCTGCCAAGCCGCCAGCTCAGCAGCGCTGCCGCCACGGCCGTCGAGATGACGAAGCCGAGCGGCTCGAGCGCATAGGTATAGCCGATCAGCACGACGACCGCGCCGACGATCTCGAACACCCCGCCGAGCGCCGGCCAGGCCGGCTCCGGGTCCGGCCGCACCAGCACGTAGCCGGAGCCCAGCACCAGGATGCTGCCGATGATGGTGGGGAAGGTCTTCGGCCCGAGCGGATCGACGATGAACCCAGTCTCGATGAGGGTGGCGCCCCAGATGAACGCCACCCCGAGGATCAGACCGACCGCACCGAGAATGCGGTCCGTCTTGATCATTTAATCAGCCCGATGTCCCGCGAGATTGCCTGAATCTCCGCGATCTGCTCGTCGACGAAGATCTGCAGCTCGGGCCCGGACAAGCCGAAGGGCATGACACCGTTGTCGGCCATGATCTTCTGCCAGGCGTCGGAAGCGTAGAGCTCCTCAAAGGTCTGCGACCAGTATTCGTAGGCCTCGTCAGACATGCCGCCCGGGCCATAGAAGCCGCGCCAGTTGGCGCCCACGGCGTCGATGCCCTGCTCCTTGGCTGTCGGAATGTCGGCGAGGTTGCCCGGCAGACGCTCCGGCGCGAGAACGGCGAGGATGCGCAGGTCGCCGGACTCCATGAAGCCCAGCGCCTCGGAGATATCGCCGGTAAAGGCCTGAACGTGGCCGCCGACCAGCTGCGTCACCGCCTCGCCACCACCCTGGTAGGCGACGTACTTGATGGTACGGACATCATCGATGCCGGCTGCCTTGGCAGCGATGAGGACCTTCAGGTGGTCCCAGCCGCCGACGGCGCTGCCACCGGCGATCGACACCTTGCCCGGGTCCTCCTTGAGCACGGTCATCAGCTCGCCGAGGGACTTGTAAGGGCTGTCCTTGGCGACGCCAATGACGCCGTAGTCGGCGCCCAGCGCGCCCAGCCAGCGCACCTGGTCGGCCGTGAAGCCGGAGAACTGGCCCTGCGCGAGGCGGGTGGTGGTCGCCGTCGAGGCGGCGACGAAGAGGTTGCTCTCGCTGTTGCGCTTGGCGACGACCTCGGCATAGGCGACGGCACCGCCGCCGCCGGTCTTGTTGGTCACCTGCACCGGGCCGGGGGTCTTGCCCATCTCATAGAGCGCCTTGCCGGCCTGGCGGCAGGTGAAGTCCCAGCCGCCGCCCGGGTTGGCGGGGGCGATGCACTCGACGTTTTCCGGCTGGAATGCGGCCGCGGGGCCGCCCGCCAGGCAGACTGTGGACGCGACAATAGCCGCGGCGAGGCTCGCACGCGTGAACGCGGACATTATGTTTCCTCCCATTACGTTTCTTGCAGTGGTGACTTGGGGGACTCGTCTCCCCTTCTCGTCCACGGTGACTTCTACAGCCGGAACCTGTCACGAACCTGTCGCTGGAATGCCGGCGCCCCTGATGTCTGGCCCGGGCCCAGCCTCGAAGACTAGCTTTCGGTAAGCGGTTGATGCAAGTTGATCCTGCGCCTGCTGTTCGGCTCGCTGCCGGAAAAGGCAGCCCGGCAGCGGGCGAAGTGTCTTGTCTGGGGAGGAGCAAGACATGCGGATTCTGCTTGTCGAGGATACCGAGGATGTGGCCGAGCCTATCGTTGCCACCTTCTCCCGCCACGGGCATGCGGTCGATCATATGGCGACGCGGGAGGCGGCCGAGGATGCCCTTGCCGTGCAGGAGTATGATCTCATCATTCTCGACCTGATGCTGCCGGATGGCTCCGGCCTGGAGGTATTGCGTGGCTTGCGCTCTGCGCACTGCCCGACGCCGGTACTCGTCCTCACCGCCAGGCTTGACGTCGACGACCGCGTCGATGCCCTCGACACCGGCGCCGATGATTACCTGACAAAGCCTTTCGACCTGCGCGAGCTGGAGGCGCGGGCGCGCGCCCTGATCCGCCGCCAGTGCGAAGTGCGCTCAGGCGTCGTCCTGTATGGCGATCTAAGCCTCGACGCCGCCGCACGGACGGCGAGCGTGAATGGCACACCGCTTCCACTCACCCGGCGCGAGTTCAGGCTGCTGGAGATCCTGCTCGCCAACCGGGGCCGGGTGATCCCGAAAGACCGCCTGTTCGGCAAACTGTTCTCATTTGAGGAAACTGACGTCGGCCTCAACGCGATCGAGCTTTATATCGCGCGGCTCCGGCGCAAGCTCGCGGCCTCGAAAGTGTCTATCCGCACGCTCAGGGGCCTTGGATACCAGCTCGAGCGACATGAATAGCCGGACTGCGCGGCCCCCCTCGATCGCCTGGCGCCTCGCCCTCGCCATCACGCTGATCCTTGCTGCCGGCGGCCTCCTTATAACTGTCGCCGCCTACGCTTACGGCCGGCAGGCGGCGGGCGAGGCATACGACCGGCTGTTGGCAGGGGCAGCGTTCGAGATCGCCCGTTCGGTTTCCGTCACCTCCGGCCGCGTCGTTGCCGACCTGCCGACCTCGGCCTTCGAGCTGCTGGCGCTGGCGCCGAAGGACCGTGTGATCTATCGCGTGCTCGATCGCGACGGCAATACAGTTACCGGCTACGATGCCGTACCGCGGCCGCCGCAGAGCGCCGACGACGTCGTTTTCTATGCCGCTGAGTTCGGCGGCGAGACCGTACGGCTTGCTGCTACCCGCCGCCGCTTCGCCGAGCGGGCTTACAGCGGAGAGGTCGGCATCGTTGTCGGCCATACAACCCGGGCGCGCAATGCGCTCGCGTGGGACATCACGGCGAAGGCACTTTTGATTTTGGTGGCGGCGGGGCTGGCAATGGTGGCGCTGACGGTGTTTGCCGTGCGCTCGTCCTTGCGCCCGCTGGGGCGGATCGAGCGGGCGATCCTGGACCGCAACCCAAAGGATCTATCGCCCTTGCACGTCTCGAGCCCCAGGGAGATCGAGACGATCGTCGTCGCTATCAACCGGTTCATGGATAGGCTGTCGCGGCGGGTGACGGTCATGCAGACCCTGATCGCCGACGCAACACACCAGCTCCGCACCCCGATCGCAGCCCTGCGCGCACAGGCTGAGCTGGCAGCCGCAGAGGAGAATCCGGAGCGGCTTCGCAGCATCGTCAGGCGCATCCACCAGCGCACGGTGGGCCTGAGCCGGCTCGCCGACCAGCTTCTCAATCAGGCCCTCATTATCCATCGCGCCGACGCTGTTGAGCAGCAACGCCTCGATCTCCGCGCCATCGCCGTCCGGGTGGCTGAGGAGACCGACCACGACCTGCCGGAGATGGGCCGCGACCTTGGGCTCGATCTTCCCGACGATCCGGTCGAGGTTCGGGGCGATGCATTCAGTCTGGTGGAGGCAGCCAAGAATCTGGTGAACAACGCCTTTCGGCACGGCGAACGTCCCGTCTGCCTAACCGTCGAGACCCTCGCCGGCGAAAGCAGGGCCGAGATTGCTGTCACCGATTGCGGTGCTGGAGTGCCAACCTGCCATTGGGCCGACAGCGGGCGGCGTTTCGCCAGCACCGCCGGATCGGCAGCGCGTGACGCCGGCCTTGGGCTTGCCATCGTCAACGCGGTCGCCGAAGCGCACGCCGGCAGGCTTGAGTTCTCGCATACCGCCGATGGCCGGTTCCGGGCGGCGCTGCACCTGCCACTGCGTCGGGACGCGGGATCATGAAATCGTGCTCCCGGGTCATCCTGACCTACCTGGCCCTGGCGTTCGCCACGAGCGGCGCCCTGGCACAGGACGAGATCGTTACCCTCGGTCCGCCCTGGAACGAGGCTGGTGAGAGGCTCCTGATCCAGGGCTCCACCGACGTCGAGCCATTCACGCCGGTCCTCAAGGCTTTCTCCGCTCGCGTCCCGGACCTCGCGATCCGCTACGAGGAGATCCTGACCAATGAGCTTTACGAGCGTGCCATGCGCGCTTGTGATGACGGCGCGGCGAGCGCCGACCTGGTGATCAGTTCAGCCATCGACTTGCAGGTCAAGCTGGTGAACGACCGCTGTGCGCAGCCGCATGTGTCGGACCGCACCGCGGCGCTTCCCGACTGGGCGAACTGGCGCGACGAGATGTTCGGCATCACCTTTGAGCCGGCGGTGATCGTCTACAACCGCGATCGCGTTCCGCCCGAGCAGGTGCCGCGGTCGCGTTTCGACCTCATCGACATGGTGCGACCGGCCGAGAACCCTTACGCCGGGCGGATTGCTACTTACGACATCGAGCAATCCGGTCTCGGCTACCTATTCGCCTTCGTCGACTCGCAGCACGCGACCACTTTCGGCCGCCTGATCGAGGCCTTCGCCCGCAATCGGATGGTCGCAACCTGTTGCTCAGCCGAGATCATCGATGGCGTGGCGGAGGGGCGCTACCTGCTGGCCTATAACATGCTCGGCTCCTACGCCTTGGCGCGGGCCGAGGTAGACCCGCGGATCGGCGTCGTCGCGCCGGCCGACTACACGCTGGTCCTGGCGCGCGCCGCACTGATTCCCCGTTGGGCGGAGAACCCGGAGCCTGCCAAGCGATTCATCAACTTCCTGCTGTCGGAAGAAGGCCGGCAACAGCTTGCCGAAGCGTCCTTGATCGTCTCGTTCGGGAGCAGCGAAGACGGCGACCAGCCACTGCTCTCGGGCGGTCCGTCGACGCTCCACCCGATCCCGTTCTCGCCGGCCCTGCTGGTCGGCCTCGACCGGCAGAAACGGGAGATTTTCCTCGATCTGTGGCGTTCCTCCGTCGGCGGCATTCGGGAATGAGACGCTGCCGGTGACGACCTTCAGCTCCGCTGGCTGAACTGTCTCACGGGCGCCGCAAGCGGCAGCGGCGTGCCCAACGCCGGCCGGCTGAGGGACATGATCTCGACGCCCTGCTTGGTCAGAAAGGCTTCGGCGGCGGCCCGCGCGGAAGCGTGCGAATCCTCGAAGCCCTCGGCGTAGAACTCCCCCTGCAGCTTCCAGGTCACGCGCCAGCGATAGCCGGGCCGCCCGCGCGGTCCGTTCGGACCCGGATTCCCCAGCCAAGGTTCTACGACAAGGTTGTAATTCTTGAGACCGTGCATCTCGACGCAGCCCCGTTTGCGCTGACGCGTGCGAGAGTAGCCGTGGCTCTATCGCTCCACGTCGCCCACTATAATCGAAACGGTCAGTCGAGTTGACGAAAAAATTCGGGTTAGTCGACCGAAAAGCGCTCGCGCTGGAGGCGCAGGGCATTGCCGATCACTGAGACCGAAGAGAAGCTCATGGCCGCCGCCGCGATCATCGGGCTGAGCAGCCAGCCGGTCAGCGGATAGAGCACACCCGCTGCCAGCGGCACCCCCAGCAGGTTGTAGAGAAAGGCGAAAACCAGGTTCTGGCGGATGTTGCGCAGGGTTGCCCGGCTGAGCCGGCGGGCCGCCACCAGGCGCAGCAGGTCGCCTTTCAGCAGGGTGATTCCGGCACTCTCCAGCGCCACGTCGGACCCGCTGCCCATGGCGACGCCGATGTCGGCCTGGGCCAGCGCCGGGCCGTCGTTCACCCCGTCGCCGGCCATGACCACCGTACGGCCCTGCCGCTGCAGCGCGGCGACGACAGCGGCCTTGTCGCCGGGCAGCACCTCGGCCTCGACGCGGTCGATGCCGAGCTGACTGGCCACCGCCTGTGCCGCCCGCTTGCTGTCGCCCGTCAGCATGACGATCTCCAGGCCGTCGTCGCGCAGCGCTGCCAGCGCCTTCGCCGTCGTCTCCTTGATCGGATCGGCCACCGCGATGACGCCGAGGCAGCGGCCGCCGGCGGCCACCAAGATGAGGCTCTCGCCCCGGCTCTGGCGCTCGGCGATCACCGGCTCGAAGGCCGCGACGTCAATGCCCTCCTCCTGCAGCCAGCCGGCCTTGCCCGCCAGCACCGCTTCGCCGCCGCGCGTCCCGCGCACACCCTTGCCGGGCATCGCCGCGAAGCCGGCGATCTCCGGCAGGGTGAGGCCGCGCTGCTCCGCGGCGACCACCACGGCGTGGGCCAGGGGATGCTCGCTGCGGCGCTCGAGACCGGCGGCCAGGGACAGCAGCTCGGACTCCCCGCTGCCCTCGCCCGCCAGCAGGAAGACCACCGCCGGCTTGCCTTCCGTCAGCGTCCCGGTCTTGTCGATCACCAGGGTATCCGCCTGGGTCAGCCGCTCCAGCGCTTCCGCATTCTTCACCAGCACGCCGAGCCCGGCGCCGCGCCCGACGGCGACCATGATCGACATCGGCGTCGCCAGGCCGAGCGCGCAGGGACAGGCGATGATGAGCACGGAGACCGCGGTGACGATGGCGTAGGCGAAGGCCGGCGCCGGCCCGAAGATCATCCAGGCGATGAAGGTGACCGCGGCGACCAGCACCACCACCGGCACCAGGTAGGCCGCGGCGACGTCGGCCTGGCGCTGTACGGGTGCGCGGCTGCGCTGCGCCTCGCCCACCAGCTTCACGATCTGGGCCAGCACGGTGTCGCGGCCGACACGCTCGGCCTCGAAGACCAGGCTGCCGGTGCCGTTCACGGTACCACCGGTGACGGCGTCGCCCGATGTTTTCGAGACCGGCACCGCCTCGCCGGTCAGCATGGATTCGTCGACCGCGCTCTCGCCTTCCAGCACCTTGCCGTCGACCGCGATCTTCTCACCGGGGCGCACCTCGATGCGGTCGCCGGGCTGCAGCGCCTCGACCGCGCGCTCGACGACGGAACCGCAGGGCTTGATGACCCTGGCGGTCTTCGGCGCCAGGTCGAGCAGCGCGCGCAAGGCGCCGCCGGTGCGCTCGCGGGCGCGCAGCTCCAGAACCTGCCCGAGCAGCACCAGCACGATTATCACCGCCGCCGCCTCGAAGTAGACGCCGACGCGACCGGAGTGATCGCGCAGGCCGGCGGGAAAGAACTCCGGCGCGACGGTCGCCACCAGGCTGAAGAGATAGGCAGCCCCGGTGCCCAGGGCGATCAGCGTGAACATGTTCAGGTGACGGCTGACCAGCGAGGACCAGCCACGCTGGAAGAACGGCAGGCCGCACCACAGGACGACGGGTGTCGCCAGGGCCAGCTCGATCCAGTTCGACCAGGCCGGCGGCAGGATCTCGAGGCCGAAGAGATGCGCGCCCATGGTGAGCAGCACCAGCGGCACGGCGAGAACCACGCCGATCCAGAAGCGGCGCGTCATGTCGACCAGCTCGGGATTGGGGCCGCTGTCCGCGGTCACGTCCATCGGCTCCAGCGCCATGCCGCAAAGCGGGCAGGTCCCGGGCCCCTTCTGCTGCACTTCCGGGTGCATCGGACAGGTATAGAGAGCATCGGCGGCAGCGGACGGCGGCTTCAGGGCCGAGCCGTCAAGCACCCCTTGCGGATCGGCGCCGAACTTCTTCAGGCAGTGGTCGGAGCAGAAGTAATAGGTCTCGCCCGCGTGCTCGGCCCGCCGGGGATTGCCTTCCCGCGCGACGGTCATGCCGCAGACGGGATCCACCGCCGTCTCGGCAACGGCTGCATCTCCGCCCGCCGTCTCGCCGCCGCAGCTGTGTTCGGCGTGACGATGTCCACCGTGATGCGGTTCGCGGGACTTTTCCGACGGCAGAGGATTCTTCATGCACTCATTCCGTTCCTGCCCGGCGCGACGGGCCGTTTCCAATTCCTGACGTGGATATGGGGCTTCCAGCGACTGGAAGGTCAAGGGGCAGCCGACAGCCCCTTTCCAAGCCCCGCCCAGGCCGCTACATCAGGAGGAAACGGGGAACATCGCCTATGGTCTTTTGAAAGGACCAGCCGCCGCCGCGAGTGGCGGCGTCAGCGCTCACGCAAAGGAATTCTGCAAGACATGCGAAATCTCGACCTGCCCGGCCGCTCGGTCGCCCGCTCGCTGAACGGTATGGCGGCGACCTCCCACGGCCTGGCGACCTTGACCGCCCTCGACGTGTTGCGCGGCGGCGGCAACGCGATGGACGCGGCGGTGGCGGCCTGCGCGGTACAAGGCGTCGTCGAGCCCGAGTCGACCGGCATCGGCGGCGACTGCTTCGTGCTCTACGCCCCCAAGGGCAGCGCCGAGATCGTCGCCTTCAACGGCTCCGGCCGCGCGCCGCAGGTGGCGACGCCCGAGTGGTTCGCCAGGCAGGGCATCGCCAAGATCGAGCGCTTCACGCCCCATGCGGTGACCGTGCCCGGCGCGGTGGATGCCTGGGCGCAGCTGCTGCGCGACCACGGCACCCGCAGCCTGGGCGAGCTGCTGCTGCCGGCCATCCGCTTCGCGCGCGAGGGCTTCGCCGTCACCGAGCGGGTGTTCAGGGATTGGCAGAGCGAGGTCGAGACGCTGTCGCACGATCCGGCGACCAGCGCCATCTACCTGCCGAACGGCGGGGTTCCGGCGCTCGGCAGCGTCCAGCGCCAGCCGCTGCTGGCGGCGAGCCTGGAGCTGATCGCCCGTGACGGACGCGATGCCTTCTACAAAGGCAGCATCGCCGAGGATCTGGTGGCGCACCTGCGCGCGCTGGGCGGCCTGCACGCGCTGGAGGACTTCGCCGCCGCCGGCGGCCAGTATGTCGATCCGATCAAGACCAGCTACAAGGGCTACGACATCTACGAGTGTCCGCCCAACGGTCAGGGCATCATCGCGCTGCTGCTGTTGAACATCCTCGCCGGCTTCGACCTGCCGTCGCTGGGCGCCATGAGCGCCGAGCGCCTGCACCTGGAGATCGAGGCGACCCGCCTCGCCTACCAGGAGCGCGACGCCCACCTGGCCGATCCGGCCCTGGCCGAGGTGCCGGCCGCCGAACTGCTGTCGGCCGACTACGCAGCCCGGCTGCGCGCCCGCATCAGGACCGGCCGCGCCAGCGTCGCCAGCGCCCCGGCACCGGTCGCCGCCCATGCCGACACGGTCTATATCAGCGTGGTCGACAAGGACCGCAACGCCGTCAGCTTCATCAACTCGCTGTTCAGCTCCTTCGGCAGCGGCATCACCGGACCGAAGAGCGGCGTGGTGCTGCAGAACCGCGGCACCGCCTTCTCGCTCGACCCGGAGCATCCGAACTGCATCGCCCCGGGCAAGCGCCCGATGCACACCATCATCCCCGGCATGGCGGCCAAGGGCGAGAGGGTGGTGATGCCCTTCGGCGTGATGGGCGGCCACTACCAGGCCGCCGGCCATGCCCGCTTCCTCACCAACCTCGTCGACTTCGGGCTCGACGTGCAGCAGTCCATGGACCTGGCGCGCATCTTCCCGCCGCCCGGCGAAACGGTCGTCGAGGCCGAAAGCGGCGTGCCGGCGGAGGTGCTGGCCAGGCTGGAGGACATGGGCCACAGCTTCCAGGCGCCGTCCAAGCCGATCGGCGGCAGCCAGGCCATCCAGATCGATTGGGAGGCAGGTACCCTGGCCGGCGGGTCCGACCCGCGCAAGGACGGCTGCGCCCTCGGCTATTGGAGCACTTTCCGCATAAGGAGCTTCCGTCCCGTGTCCCTCGATCCCGCGCTGCTCGAAGCCTACGAGAACATCACGACCGCCACCATCACCACCATCCTGCTGAAGAAGGGGCTGCGCAATGTCTGGCTGCGCGGCACGCGGCCGCTGCGCAGCGGCCAGGGCCGCCTGGTCGGCCCGGCCTTCACCCTGCGCTTCGTCCCTGCCCGCGAGGATCTGGCGACACCGGCCTCCTGGTCCTCGCCGACCTCGACCCGCGGGGCCATCGAGGACATGCCTGAAGGCGTCATCGCCGTGGTCGATGCCATGGGCGTCAGCGACGCCGGCATCTTCGGCGACATTCTCTGCGCCCGCATGCAGAAGCGCGGCGTCACCGCCCTGGTGACCGACGGCGTGCTGCGCGACCTCGACGGCGTCGAGGCGAGCGGTCTGCCGGTGTGGTGCAGCGGCGTCGCCGCGCCGCCTTCGGTCGCCGGCCTCACCTTCGTCGGCTGGCAGCAGCCGATCGCCTGCGGCGGCGTGGCGGTCTTCCCGGACGATCTCATCGTCACCGACCGCGACGGTGCCGTGGTGGTGCCCCAGGACCTCATCCAGGAGGTCGCCGAGCTCGGCCTGGAACAGGAGCGCCTTGAAGGCTGGATCATGAAGGAGGTGCAGAATGGCGCCAAACTACCCGGCCTCTATCCGATGAACGACGAGAACCGCGCGCGCTACGAAGCCGAGATGAAGAAAGGCGGCTAAGCGCCTGAGTGGCTGGGCTGCGGCCGCCGCGGCGGAACCAAGGGCAGCGCTGCGCGTTTCTGGCAGTGCGCCGGCCGTGGCGAGCCGCTAGGCTCCTGGGGGAAGCGCTGGTTTGCGACCACGAGTCCATCGGGAGGGCATCCATGAGCGGAGATTGCTGCCTCACGCTTGAGCTTCGGCCCCTTCGTGTCTGGCGGCTGCTAACACTTGCTGCGCACCGCAGGTCCGCCGGGTGAAACTCTTCGAGTGTCAAAGCTGCGGCCAGCTGCTGTATTTCGAGAACACGCACTGTGAGCGCTGCGGACACCTGCTCGGCTTTCTGGCAGACCGATCGACCCTCAGCGCCCTCACGGCGACGGGAGAAGGCACCTGGCGGGCTCTGGCGGCGCCCGGTGAACTCTTCCGCTTTTGCGCGAACTCGGCGCAGGACGCCTGCAACTGGCTGGTGGCCGCCAACTCCGGTGATGCCTTCTGCCGCGCCTGCCGCCTCAATCGCACGATCCCGGACCTGGACAGCGGCGACAACCGCCGGCTCTGGCAGCGCCTCGAAGCGGCCAAGCACCGCCTCGTCTACGCCCTGCTGCGTCTCGACCTGCCGCTGGTCAGCAAGCATGACGACAGCGCAAGGGGCCTCGCCTTCGACTTCCTTTCCGACGGACAGACGGCGTTCCAGGAAGGTCCTCAGGTCATGACTGGGCACGCGGAGGGCCTCATCACCATCAACCTGGCCGAAGCCGACGACGTCGAGCGCGAGCGCCACCGCCGCGACATGGCGGAGAGCTATCGGACCATCCTCGGGCATTTCCGCCATGAGATCGGCCATCACTACTGGGAACGTCTGGTGCGCGGCGGCGTCTGGCACGACGCCTTCCGCGAGCTTTTCGGCGACGAGCGCAGCAACTACGGCACGGCCCTGGACAGGCACTACACCAATGGCCCGCCGCCCGACTGGCGGCAGGACTACGTCAGCAGCTACGCCAGTGCCCATCCCTGGGAAGACTTCGCCGAGACCTGGGCGCACTACCTGCACATCGTCGACACGCTGGATACGGCGGCCGCCTTCGGCCTGTCCATCCGTCCCGACGCCGGTCGCGATCCGCCACTGCAAATGAAGATCGCTTTCGACCCCTATCGCCATGTCGACTTCAATGCCCTGGTCGAGGCCTGGCTGCCGCTTACCTCAGCGGTCAACAGCCTCAATCACAGCATGGGCCAGCCGGACTTCTACCCCTTCGTCCTGGCGCCGCGGGTCATGGGGAAGCTGCGCTTCGTCCACGGCCTGATCCACCGGGTCGGATAGAAGATCTAGAACTGGGACGCGAGCTTTTCCATGCAGGCGCTGGCAACGGCGCGGTTGGGATCGGTCGAGCCCGGCATGGTGGCCCAGCCGGCCTCCATCAGCATGTCGCTGCGCTTGTAGTTGGTGGCTGCCTGCAGCTGCGCCAGCGTCTCGGTCAAGCGGGGGTCCAGCCTGGACTGCTCGACGCAGATCGGCACCAGAGCGGCGACGACTTCCTGGCGGGCGTGGTCGTTGGCCATCTTATCGGCGGTGCCGCCGGTTACCCAGCCACCCCAGGAGAAACCAACGATCGCCAGTGCAATTGCGCCGGCGACGGAGCCATAGGCTACGGGTTTGAGCCATTCGGGAGCATTCATGTACAGGTCCTCCTAATCAGGGAAAAACCGTTTCTCCCTCTCAATAACTACTATTATACACAATAATATTATTATTGATATTCTTATTCATATTTACGGTTGATTGCCGTTGGTGGGAATAAATACGATTGGTAATTTATTCTTTATTTTGCGCCGGCGCATGCCGGCGACGCTGAGCGGCGTTCAACGGCGCAGCGAAGGACAGCCGCCCTATCGCTTCTTCGCTTCTAGGGGTACCTGCGCATCGGCATGCCCGACACGCGCTGGCCCTTCCGGGTCGCCTTCGCGATCTTTGCGGCGGGGCGCTTGCTGCCGCATTTCGGGCAGGCGTCGATGGTCTTCCGCAGGTCATAGTATTTGGTCGCGCACGCCGAGCAGGTGTGCTTCAGCCCGCGATCCACACTGTCCATATTCCGGGGATCCTTTGTCAGTGCCTGAATAGCCGGCGGGCCGCGTTTCGAAGCGAAGCGTTCAGCGCCTGTTGCCGGATGACGCCGCCCTCACCGGGATGCCGCTGCGCCAGGTCGTCGAACCTTTGCCGCGTGCGCAGATCCGCTCACCCGCCCACTGGCTCTCGAACGCCGCCTGGCAGCGGAGGCACTGACGGACCTTAGGGTCATCCGTGTGCAGCGGGTCGTCCGGCGTTTCGATGTTCCGGGTTTCGCTCATGGATGCTCCTTCGCGCGTTCGCTTAACTTGCTCAAGTCGTCGAGGGTTTGCGCGACGAGCCCCTTGCGGTGCGGGTCCTGCGCTTCTGCCGTGGCGGAGAAAAGCTGAATGAGATACTGCGCCTTGGCCGCGGCCTCGGGCCAGCTCTCCGCCGGCGTGGCCAGGGACCTTTCCAGATCTTCCTGCCGGTAGTACTGCACCTCGCGGTCGGCGTGGCACTCATAGAGACGCTGACGGCGCCCTTCCGTGGCCCTCATCGCCGCGAAATTGCGGTGCGCGTCGAGATCGACGGGCTCATCCGTCATGGTCTATCGGCTTCCTTGCGGCTGGGCGTTCGGCCCTTTCAGGACGGCTCTCACTGGCCCTGCCCCGACCCGAAAGACCGATCGCTGCCGGGCGTCCTGCTCACGGGCTTTTCCTGCTCGTCGATTGCGGGCAGCGCCAGACATCCACCGCTCAATGCAGCCGCGGCGAAGGTCTTAGTCGCTCTTGCAAATATGGGATCGGTATAAGTACTTTACAATAGTACTTCGTGTTTTTCTACAGCACTACAGACGTCACGAAAATCGTGCCGGGCAATATTTGCGGTGATATTTTAGATGCATAAATAAGCTTCAAACAAATGCCAAAGAAGAAATCAAACAATTGGCCAGGCCGAATCTTGATCCGCAACCAACCCTGCCGCGCCACCATTAGGAAGCGCATCCTTGACTGACTCTCTTGCTGAGGTGGCCTGCCTTCGAAGGTCACGACATCCGCTCATGTCGTTGTTCCAACTCACCTTTCCGTCGCGCAGCGCGCTGAATCAAGCGCCGGAAGGGTCGCAAGGCGGCAGTTGCGGCGAAGGAGTGCTTCGTCGTGCATTGACTTCTTCCGGATTCTCGCTACATATTCTTCTATACGCGACGCACATGTTGGATGCTACCTAATACACCGGTACGCCGACTGCCTTAGTGACCCACTGACATTGTGAGCGTTTCAGCAGCCGCGCTTTCGCTATGAGCGTGGGGCGGCATTCAGACTCCCGTTAGAGGAATAGAACTATGGCTACTGGTACCGTTAAGTGGTTCAACGCGACAAAGGGTTTCGGCTTCATCGAGCCCTCGGATGGATCCAAGGACGCGTTCGTTCACATCTCGAGCGTTGAGCGCGCCGGCCTCACCTCCCTGAGGGAGGGTCAGAAAGTCTCTTACGAGCTTCAGCCGGGCCAGAACGGCAAGTCATCGGCGGAAAATCTCTCCGTCATCGACTGATCGACCAAGACACCGCCCCCAAGCTCCCGTTTGGGGGCGGTCGCCGTTCAGCGGCAAAAACACCGCCACGGCGATACCGCCACGGCCAATCGCCGCGGCCGGGCCAGGCAAGCTGGCCCCGAGCAGCCGGACCATGCAAAGCCGTCCGCGGATGCTCTCGCCCCTTTTGCAGGGCGGCATCCTTCGTCCTTGTTGTGATCAAGCGAACCGAAGGGAAATCGACATGTGGAAATCCAACAAGTCACGGGCCGAGCAACACTTCGCCTCAACCCAGAAAAAGGACGACAAAGTCCTGAAGCAGAAAGAAAAGACGCAGCGCGAGCGTGACGAGCGCATGGCGCGCCTGCGCGATCTGCGCCTTGCCAAGGAAGCCGCGGAACAGACAGCGGCCGAACCGCCGGCAAGCGAGCAAGAGGCTCCGGACCGCCTCCCGAAGGTCCATCCCCACCAGTCCTGATCGCCGCAAGCATCCCTGGCTTCCGATCCACTTTCCGGATCATCCGTCCACCCTGCCCCAATTTTTTCGCACCCTTGCCTGTCTAGGCTTCTTTGCCTAGGCTTGAGCTATGCTTTTGGCCAAGCTTGTCCCTCGCTACCGCATCCGGCGCGGCCGGCCCTCGGATGCCGAGGGCCTCTATACCGTGCACGAGCGGGCGGTCAGGGTGCTCGGCCGCCGCGCCTACAACGACAGTCAGGTCGAGAGCTGGGTCCACGGCAACGCGCCGGTGCACTACGTCGAAGCGATGCGCGACGAAGGTGAAGTCTTCGAGGTAGCGGTCTCTCGCCTGCGCGGCATCGTCGGTTTCTGTGCCGTGAAGGACCAGGAGTTACGCAGCCTCTATGTCGATCCCGACTGGTCGGGCCTCGGCGTCGGCCGCGCCCTGCTGCAGCGGGCCGAAGCGATGATCGCCGCCGCCGGCCACGACAAAGTAGTGATCGGTGCCAGCCTGGCCGGCCTGGCGTTCTACGAGAAGCAGGGCTACAGCGTGGTGAAGCACCGCTATTGGCGCAGCCGCGGCGGCCTGATGATTCCCGCGGCCGATATGGAAAAGGCGGTCAGGAGAGCCGCGGCCATGGGCGAGCAGGCGCAGCGGCACGACCCGACAAGCGAAATCCCCGGCTGTCGCCGAGTCTTTCGCGCCTGAGGTAACCTCCGTGGCGGTCGCGGCTCGCTAGCAGGCTGATGAAAATGCCGGCGGCGGCATCGTGTGGATGCCCTCTCCGAGCAGCGATACGGTGGCCGCGACGCCCGGCTCAATGCCGTTCCGATGCGCCACGTGCAGCGGCAGTGAGAAGTGAACGGGCAGCTCGGGCGCATGGCTGGGCCGCAATACGACGTGCGCCATCTGGCCGATGCCGAGGACGGACTCGACCCTGCCTGGAACGGGGTTCTCGTGATCGCCCCTGGAGGGACGATCCCGGCGATGCAACACCACGAAGCCATCGGGGATCACCCAGGACACGCGCTGACCCGGGGAAACGTCCGATCCTCCCTGGGTTTCGAGCTTCAGCCCGGCCCAGTCGACGACGGTGCGCCCGCCATCGCTGTCGCGGCTGGCGACGACGCCCTCGAAGACATTGCGCAGATCGACCAGCCGGGCGACTTCCGCCGACAGCGGACGCATCGTCACCTCGCTCGGCGTCCCGGTCTGCAGCGTGCGCCCGCGATACAGCACGGCGATACGATCCGCCAGCATCGCGGCCTCGTCGAGGTCGTGCGTCACCAGCACCATCGGCATGTTCAGCCCCCGGCGCAGCACGGCGATCTCCCGGTAGAGGCGCTGGCGCGTCGCCTTGTCGACGGCCGAGAAGGGCTCGTCGAGCAGCAGGGCCCTGGGTTCGCGCGCCAGGGCCCGCGCCACCGCCACGCGCTGCTGCTGACCGCCTGAGAGCTCCTGCGGACGGCGACCGTAGAGTTCGGTCAGGTGAACGAGATCGAGCAGGCTGCGGGCACGCGCCGCCCGCTGATCCGGCGGCAGGTGCCCCAAGGCCGCCATCACATTGCCGAGCGCGGTCATGTGCGGGAACAGGGCGTAGCTCTGGAACACCATGCCGACGGCGCGCCGATGGGTCGGCAGGTGATAGCCGCGGGCGCCGTCGAGCCAGGTCTCGCCGTCCACCGTCACGCTGCCCCGAGCCGGCCGGTAGATGCCGGCGATCGAACGCAGGATCGTCGACTTGCCGCTGCCCGAAGGGCCGACGAGGGCAAGCACCTCCCCGGGCGCGCAGGAGAACTCCGCTGCCAGCGGAATCGGCGATTCCTGGTGCAGGGTGACGACCAGGCCCGGCATGCCGCTCACCCCAGCCGCCGCCCGATCCGGCGCGAGAAGGCGAAGGTCAGCGCGATGGTGACGAGCGAAAATGCAAGCAGCAGCGCTGACATCTGCGCCGCACCCGCATCGTCGAAGGCCTGCACGCGGTCATAGATGGATATGGCGATGGTCCTGGTCTCTCCGGGGATGCTGCCGCCCACCATGAGGACAATGCCGAACTCCCCCAGGGTATGCGCGAAGCTCAACACCAGGGCCGTCAGGATGCCGGGCCAGGCAAGCGGCAGTTCGACGCTGAGCAGAGCCCGCCAGGGTGGCATGCCGCAGCAGGCAGCCGCCGCCCGCACCTCGTCGGGAATCGCCTCGAAGCCGCGTTGCATCGGCTGGATCGCGAAGGGCAGGTTGAAGACCACCGAGGCGATCAGCAGTCCCTCGAAGGTGAACACGAGCGGGCGCCCGAACAACGCCTCCCAGAACTGCCCCACGGGCGAGGCCGAGCCCAGCACGACCAGGAGGTAGTAGCCGAAGACGGTGGGCGGCAGAACCAGCGGCAGCGCCACCAGCGCTTCGGCCAGGCCCTTGCCGGCAAAGTCGCGGTAGGCCAGGAACCTGCCCATGACGATCCCGACGGGCAGCAGGATGACGACGGTGAAGGCGGCGAGCTGCAACGACAGGAAAAGCGCGGTCCAGTCCATGAAGGTCGCCCCCGTCGTTGCCGTTCAGCTTTCCTCGCCCGGCAGCAGGAAGCCGTACCGGCGCAGGATCGCCCGGGCCGCCGGTTGCTGGACGTAGTCGTAGAAGCGCTCCGCGACCGGCCCGGCATCGCGCAGGAGCACCATGCGCTGGCGCAGCGGGGAATGCCACGCCGCCGGGATCAAGGCGTAGGTGCCGAGGGCGGAGACCTTCGGAGAGAGCGCGAGCGAGTAGGCGACGATGCCGCCCTCGGCATTGCCCGAGGTGGCGAACTGAGCTGCCTGGGTCACGTTCTCGCCAAGCACCAGCCTGGGCCGGATGGCCTCCCAGAGGCCCCTGTGCCGCAAGGCCTCCTCTGCGCGCTTGCCGTAAGGCGCGTGCTCCGGATTGGCGATGGCGAAGCGCTCGAGCCGCCCGTCGGCGAGGGCCGCGGCCAGGTCGTCGAGCCCGGCGTCCGGGGCAAGGGAGGAGCCGTGCGGCGCAATTACGACGATCCGGCCGGCGGCATAGAGCGTACCGGCGCCGCGCGTAAACCCGTCGCGCTCCAACCCGAACACGTAACTCTCGTCCGCCGACATATACATCTGGAAGGGCGCGCCCTGGCGGATCTGGCGGGCGAAGTTGCCCGAGGAGCCGAGCGACAGTCTCACCGCCTGCCCGGTATCGGCCTGGAATGCCTCGGCGATCTCCTCGAGAGCGAACTGCAGATCGGAGGCGCCGGCGATAACGGGCGACTCCTGCGCCGCTGCCGGCTGGAACGCCGAGACCAGGACCGAAAGAGCGAGCAAGACCGCTAGGCAGGCGGCACGACCCGGGCGGGACCGCTGCTTCAAAGCGGGGCGGTTCATGGGTTTCCTATCGATATGTGCAGATGAACATATCGATAGCCCGGCGTGCCGGTCAACGTTCATGTCTCGCCGGGCATGTCGCGCAGCACGGCTCTCAACCTGGCCATTTCCGTCGCAAGGGCCTCCTCGGCCAGCGCCTCCATGCGCCGGTAGCCGGCGAGGACGGCTTCGCCGGTCGGCGTCAGCGACGCGCCGCCGTGGGCACGGCCGCCGCGGCGCGTGATGACCACCGGTGTCCTGAAGCAGGCGTTCATAGTCTCGACGAGAAGCCAGGCGCGCTTGTAGCTCATGCCCATGCCCCGGCCGGCGGCGGCGATCGAGCCGGTTTGCTTGATGCCTTCGAGAAGGTCCGCCTTGCCGGGGCCGATGGCGATGTCCGGTTCGAGGACGATCCTGATCCGCGCGCCGACCTGCTTGTTTCCTGCCTTCATGGCAAGCAGCATCCGGTCGCCCGCGCTGGCCCGCAAGAATTTATTGATCGCTGGCCCCGGCGCGCCGCCGGACCGGTCAGACCGATTGCAGCGTCGGCCCGCCCTGGCAAAGCATCTCCTCGATCGCCGTCAGGAAGCCCTGCCCCACCGTCGATTCAGGATCCATCTCGCGCAGGATGCGGCGCAGCACCGTGCTACCCTCTGGGAAGCGGCGCATCTGTGCCACGGTCTCGCGCGCCAGGCGCTCGCCGAGCGGCCAGTCGTCCTGGTAGACGCCGCTGTCGGCCGGTACGCTCCAATAGCGCCAGGCTCCGTCCGCGCCCTTGCTGACGGTGGGGAACTTCAACCATTCCTCATCCCACCAGGTCGAGGCCCGCGCCGCTTCGCGGACGGCCTCGTCCTCCTCCCGACGGTACGCCTCGAGATCGAAAACGGACTTCTCTGCGGCCATGACAATGCTCCCCAATTCGGCGCCTGAGGCGGTTCAGACGGAAAAATACTTGGCCTGCGGATGGTGCAGCACGATCGCCGAGGTCGACTGCTCCGGATGCAGCTGGTACTCGTCGGACAGCTCGACGCCGATCTCCGACGCCTTCAGCAGCCGCAGCAGCTGATCCTGGTCCTCCAGGTTCGGGCAGGCCGGATAGCCGAAGGAATAGCGCGATCCACGGTAGCCCTGGCTGAGCATCGCGTCCAGGTCGCGCGAATCCTCGTGGCTGAAGTCGAGCTCGCCGCGGATGCGCTTGTGAACGTACTCGGCCAGCGCCTCCGCCAGTTCGACGCCGAGGCCGTGCAGGTAGAGGTAGTCCTGGTAGCGGTCGTCCTTGAACCACTCCCTTGCCACGTCGGAGGCGCGCTGGCCCATGGTGACGATCTGCAGCCCGAGCACGTCGCGCTCCCCGGAGGAAACGTCGCGCAGGAAGTCGGCGATGCACAGCCCGCCGCTGCGCGCCTGGCGCGGCAGGGTGAAGCGCGCGACCTCGCGGTCCTGCGCCTCGGGATCATAGAGGATGACGTCATTGCCTTCCGCATTGGCCGGCCAATAGCCGTAGACCGCCTGCGGCACCAGAATGTCCTGCTGCTTGCAGACCCCGAGCATGCGTTTGAGGATCGGGCGCAGCTCCTTGCGCGCCCAGGCCATGTACTCTTCCAGGCTGCGCCCGCTCTTGCGGAAGCCCCATTGGAATTGGTAGAGCATGCGCTCGTTGAGGAAGGGCACCAGGGCGTCGACCGGCACCCGGGCCAGCACCCGCGCGCCCCAGAACGGCGGCTCCGGAACCTCGACACCGGCTGACAGCTCGTCGCGGCGCAGGCGGGTCTCCTCGAAGTCGACCGGTCGCTGGTCGGCGCGGGTTGCCTGGCCCAGCACACGCTTGCCGCCGGTCGGCATGGCTTTGCGCTTCTCCTGCTGCGCGCCGACATGGGCGGCGAAGTTGCCGTTCACCACCTTGTCCATCAGCGACAGTCCGTCGAAGGCATCGCGGGCATAGGCGACCTGGCCGCTGCCGTAGGCCGCCGCGCAGTCAGTCTCAACGTAGTTGCGGGTCAGCGCCGCGCCGCCCAGCATCACCGGAATCTTCACGTTGTCGCGGCTCATGCGCTCCAGGTTCTCGCGCATGACGACGGTCGACTTCACCAGCAGGCCGGACATGCCGACGGCGTCGGCTTCATGCTCGATGACCGCGGCCAGGATGCTGTCGATCGGCTGCTTGATGCCGAGGTTGATCACCTTGTAGCCGTTGTTGGTGAGAATGATGTCGACCAGGTTCTTGCCGATGTCGTGCACGTCGCCTTTCACCGTGGCCAGCACGATGATGCCCTTCTCCTTGCCCTTCACCTTATCCATATGCGGCTCCAGGAAGCGCACGGCCGCCTTCATGGTCTCTGCCGACTGCAGCACGAAAGGCAGCTGCATCTTGCCGGCGCCGAAGAGCTCGCCCACCACTTTCATGCCGGCCAGCAAGTGGATGTTGATGATGTCGAGCGGCGAATGCTTGGTCATGGCCTCGTTGAGGTCGTCCTCCAGGCCCTGACGGTCGCCGTCGACGATGCGGTCCTTGAGGCGGGTCTCGACGTCCTCGGCGCGCGCGCGCTTCTCGCTGGCCTCGGCGCTGCGACCTTCGAAGAGGCCCATGAAGACCTGCAGAGGATCGTAGCCCTCCCTCCGGCGGTCGAAGATAAGGTCTTCGGCGACCCTCGCCTCCTCCTCGGGGATCTTGTGCAGCGGCATGATCTTGCTGACGTGCACGATGGCGGCGGTCAGACCGCGCTTGATGGCGTGGTCGAGGAAGACGGAATTCAACACATGGCGGGCCGCGGCATTCAACCCGAAGGAGATGTTGGAGAGGCCGAGCAGGATCTGGCAGTCGGGCAGCTCGCGGACGATGCCCTCGATGGCATCCAGGGTCCAGAGGCCAAGCTTTCGGTCGTCCTCGTTGCCGGTGCAGATGGTGAAGGTCAGCGGATCGATGATCAGGTCGCTGGCCGGCAGTCCGTGCTGCACGCAGGCGAAGTCGTGCAGGCGCTTGGCGACCTCGACTTTGCGGTCGGCGCTCTTGGCCATGCCCTCCTCGTCGATTGTGAGAGCGATCACCGCCGAGCCGAAGCGACGGGCCAGCTCGAGCCGCTTGTGGGCCGCCTCCTCGCCGTCTTCGAAGTTGATGGAATTGAGGATCGGCTTGCCGCCGTAGAGCTTCATGGCGACTTCCAGCACCGGCAGCTCGGTGGAGTCGAAGACAAGCGGGGCCGAGACGGAGCCGCGCATGCGGCTGACCACTTCGGTCATCTCGGCAATCTCGTCGCGGCCGACGAAGGCGGTGCAGACGTCGATGGCGTGGGAGCCTTCCTTGGTCTGCTCGACGCCCATGGCGATGCAGCCGTCCCAGTCGCCAGCCTCCTGCAGCTCGCGGAAGCGTTTGCTGCCGTTGGCGTTGCAGCGTTCGCCGATGGAGAGATAGGCGTTCTCCTGGCGCAGGCCGATCTGACTATAGAGCGAGGCCACCGAGGGCACCCAGAAGCTCTGGCGCTGCTTCGGCGCCGGACGGGCACCGACCCGCGCGTCGTCTCCGGCACGCTTGCGCAACATGGCATCGAGGGCGGCAATATGATCTGTCGTGGTGCCGCAGCAGCCGCCGATGAGGTTCACGCCGTCCTCGGCCAGGAAGCGCTCGATCCAGCCGGCCAGCTCGCGCGGACGCAGCGGGTAGCGGGTCTGGCCGTCGACCAGTTCGGGCAGGCCGGCGTTGGGCTGGACGGAGAGGAAGCCCGGCCAGTTTTCAGCCAGCCACTCGAGGTGCGGCGCCATCTCCTGCGGGCCGGTGGCACAGTTGAGGCCCATGACCGGAATGTCGAGCGCCTTCAGCACGGTAGCCGCCGCCGCCACGTCTGCGCCGACCAGCAGGGTGCCGGTGGTCTCCACCGTCACCTGCACCATGATCGGCAAGTCGCTGCCGGCCGCCACGCGGGCGAGCTTGGCGCCATTCACCGCCGCCTTCACCTGCAGCGGGTCCTGGCAGGTCTCGATCAGGATGGCATCGGCGCCGCCGGCGAGCAGCCCCTCGCACTGCACCCGGAAAGCGGCTTCCAAGGTGTCGTAGTCGACATGGCCCAGCGAGGGCAGCCGCGTGCCCGGACCGACCGAGCCGACCACGAAGCGTTCGCGGCCGTCGGCGGCGAAGAGCTCCGCCGCCTCGCGGGCGAGCTCGGCGGCGCGGCGGTTGATCTCCAAGGCGCGCGCGCCGAGGCCGAACTCGCCGAGCGTCACCGGAGAGCCGCCGAAGGTGTTGGTCTCCACCATGTCGGCGCCGGCCTCGAAGTAGCCGCGGTGAATTTCACGCACGATGTCCGGGCGCGAGAGGTTCAGCACCTCGGTGCAGTTTTCCTGCTCCCAGTAGTCATCCAGGGTCAGGTCCATGGCCTGCACGCGGCTGCCCATGGCGCCGTCGCAGAGCAGCACCTGCTCGGAAAGCTTGTCCAGAAAGCGACTCACGAAAGGCCTCCGGCCAGCAGCATGGGCTCCTCGACAAGGAATGCGCGGGACCGCCTGTCGCTGCGCAGCAGCCGGCAGAGCGCCGCCGTCAGGTCTGCCCGGTTCAGGGTATAGATGTGAAAGTCCTCGACTCCGCGGGCCAGGAGATGACGGCAGAGCTCGGCGGCGACCGAGACCGCTACCGGGAAGCGCACCTCGTTGTCCTCCTCCAGTTCGGCGTAGAGGTCGACCAGCCACCGCGGCATCGCCGCCTTGCAGCTCTCCGCCATCTGCCGCGTGCGGTCGAAGTTCACGATCGGCAGGATGCCCGGGACGATCGGCACCTTGATGCCGGCCGCCCGCGCGCGGTCGATGAAGCGCAGGTAGTCGTCCGGATCGAAGAAGAACTGGGTGATGGCGCGGCTGGCGCCGGCGTCGATCTTGCGCTTCAGGTTGTCCAGGTCGGCGGCGGCATTGCGTGCCTCCGGGTGCACCTCCGGATAAGCCGAGACGGAAATGTCGAAATCGGCTACCCGCTTCAGGCCGGCGACCAGATCGGCGGCATAGGCATAGCCCTCAGGATGCGGCCGGTAGCCGCTGCTGTCCTTGGGGGCGTCGCCACGGATGGCGACGATCCGGCGCACCCCCGACTCCCAATACTTTTCAGCGATGGCGTCGATCTGCGCCCGGCTCGCCCCGACGCAGGTCAGGTGCGCCGCCGGCTGCTGGTCGGTCTCGCGGCGCACCCAGTCGATCGCCTTGAAGGTGCGCTCCTGCGTGGTGCCGCCGGCCCCGTAGGTGACCGAGACGAAGTCCGGCCCCAAGGCGCCGAGACGCACCACCGTGTCGCGGAAGCGCTCTTCGGCGACCGGGGTAGCCGGTGGAAAGTACTCGAAGGAAAAGCGCGGCAACAAACTGTCTCCCTTGGTGACGGCACGTGGGGCGGCGGCGGCGTTGCGGATGCTATCGGCCATGAGCGCTGTCCTCCTTCAAGCCGCTACGGAACGGTCGCGCGCCGCGGTCTGGCGCGCCGTCCATATGCAGATGGTCAGAGCCTTGCCCTTGAGGCGTCGACAGTCCTCTGGCTGCAAGCCGGCCGACTGCAGCCAATCGGCCATCTTGTCTTCCTCGAAGCCGAGCCAGCGGTGCTCGTGCTCGCTACGCAGGAAGTCGAGCTCATGGGCCAGGAAATCAACGATGAAGAGGCGCCCGCCGGGACGCAGCACGCGGGCCGCTTCCTCGATGGCCCGCGACGGCCGCTCGGCATAGTGCAGTACCTGATGGATGGTCACCGCATCGAAGCTCGCCTCGCCCAGCGGCAGGTGATTCATGTCGCCCTTGCGCACCACGCAGTTGCGCAGGCGGGCGCGCTCCAGCTTGGAGCGGGCCAGCATCAGCATGTCCGAGGAAAAGTCGATGCCGACGGCGTGCTCCACCTTGTCGGCGAGGACTTCCAGGATGCGCCCGGTGCCGGTGCCGATGTCGAGCAGGTCGCCGACCCGCTCGGCGGCGATCAGGGCGGCCAGTTGGCGTTCCACCTCGTCGTCGTGGACATAGAGTGCGCGCAGCTCGTCCCACCGGTCGGCGACCTGGCGGAAGTAGTCCTCCGCGCGCTGGGCGCGCTCGCCCATCAGTTCGTCGAGGCGGCGCAGGTCGCGCACCACCGTCGGGTCGTCAGCCGGCAGGGCATCGACCAGGGTCTGTGCCAGGGCCGCCGCGGGCCCTTCGTGAGCCAAGCGGAAGTAGGCCCAGCTGCCCTCCCGGTTGCGGTTGAGCAGGCCGGCCTCGGCGAGCAGCTTCAGGTGCCGTGACAGCCGCGGCTGGCTCTGGCCGAGGATATGGACGAGATCGGAAACCGTCAGGTCGGCATGGGCACAGAGCACCAGGAGCCGAAGCCGGGTCGGCTCGGCGGCTGCTTTCATGGCGGACAGGAGATTGTCCATGGCTGCTCTCCCGGCAAGGCATTACGGAAGCAAGATGCTATAATAAGGATATAAAGATATCGTTATGTCAAGCGCGACATGCGGCTTTCCGCCACCTTCGGGGACCGCACCGGGCCCGCATTAACGCCGCCGAGCCGCCGCGCGGCGCCGATCCCTGGCTTTCCGCCGACGGGTTCTTAATTATGAATCGATTAATCCGCGCGGCAGTATGATTCGCCATGGTCCAGCCCCTGCATCCGCAAACGCGTCCACGCATCGGCCTCGCTCTGGGCAGCGGAGTGGCGCGCGGCTGGGCGCACCTCGGCGTGATCCGCGCGCTCGCGCGCCACGGCATCGAGCCCGACGTCATCGTCGGCACCTCGATCGGCGCCGTGGTCGGCGGCGTGCACCTGGCCGGCAAGAGCGACGTGCTGGAAGCCTGGGCCAGATCCCTTACCCGGCTGCGCATGATCTCCTACATGGACTTCCGCGGGCGAAACGGCGGCATGATCGGCGGCCGCCATCTGGTCGAAGCGCTGCGCCAGAACGTCGGCGACATCCGCATCGAGGATCTCGGCATCCCCTTCGCCGCTGTCGCTACGGATCTCGTCACCGGCCACGAGGTGTGGTTGCGCGAAGGCAACCTGGTGGACGCCATGCGCACGTCGTTCTCGCTGCCGGGCGTCTTCGAGCCGATGCAGCACAACGACCGCTGGCTCGTCGACGGCGCGCTGGTCAATCCGGTTCCGGTATCGGTCTGCCACGCGCTCGGCGCACAGATGACCATCGCGGTGAATCTCAATGCCGACATCCTCGGCAAGGAGCGTCGGATCGGCGCCTCCATTCCGACCGTCGCCGGCTTCGACCTGCTCAATGAGCTGAAAGAGCACGAGGAGGAAGCCAAGCGGTCGCGCATCGGCACCCTCGCCAAACGCATCTTCCGGCGCGAACCGACTCACCCCTCCATGTTCGGCGTGATGATCTCCGCCCTCGGGATCGTCCAGGACCGTATCTCCCGGTCCCGACTTGCCGGGGAGCCGCCCGACGTTCACATCACCCCGCGACTCGGAACCTTCGGGCTCTTCGAGTTCGACCGCGCCGACGAGATCATCGCCGAAGGTGAGGCCGCCGTCGAACGCGTCCTGCCCGACCTCAGCGACGCCATCTCGATCTTCGCACGCGAAAACTGACGGCACCGCAGAAGGCACCATGCACGGCCTCGACAAGGTCGCCGGTAGCGATCTGAATCGCACGACAGGCACCACCGCCGAAGCGCAGACCGCGTCCTTCCCGCGCTTCACTGCAGGCAGAAAAGAAAGCGGCGACCCCCGCATCGGAGGTCGCCGTTTTCGACTTTCGTCACTGCCGTCCAGCGGCAGCCAGAGGCGGCGCTAAGCCGCCTCCAGGCAAGGTGACAGGCTTCAGGAAGCTACTGGCGTTGCAGCCTTTTTCGCAGCTTTCCTGGGGGCCTTCTTTTTTGCCACCTTCTTCTTCGCGGCCTTCTTTTTCGCGGTCTTCTTTTTCGCGGTCTTCTTTACCGCTTTCTTTTTCGTAGCCTTCTTCTTGGCGGCCTTCCTGGCTGTCTTTTTCACAGCCTTCTTCTTGGTCGCCTTTTTGGCTGTCCTCTTGGCTGTCTTCTTCACAGCCTTCTTCTTCGCGGTGGATTTCCGCGCCGGCGCTTTCTTCTTAGCGGCTGCGCGTTTCTTAGCCGCCGCTTTCTTCTTAGCGGCAGGCTTTTTCGAAGTGGTCTTGGTTGCCAATGTCTAATCCCCTAAAGGTAAAACGAATCCGGTGATGCCACTCTGCGCGGCGAATTGTGCATCTTTGATGAAGCAGTGACAAGAAAAGAGAGAGCCCTAAGAAGCAATCGCCAAAAGTTTTCTCGAGGGCTTTGAGAGCGAAGCCGACATCAGCATCAAGAGAACAGCATCCGACCGCACAGCATTGTGCGCCGAGAGCGCCATCTGTTGCTTGGGCAGATGTCACTATGCACCTGATGATTCGTTCAACGCGTCGATGTTGCTTCGTGAGTTCTATCGACGAACGCCGCCATCGTTTCGAGCTCCGGATGCGCGCTCTCGCACAGCCACGTCGAACGCCGAAAGCGAGTCAAGGACAATGCCTCTGATTGGCGACATCGCGGAGTCGAGTCCCTCCGCCGGGCGCCGGCAGTCCACGACGAGGTCGACTCGACTTCGGCTTCGACAGCTGCAGCGACCTGCCGGACGACGGGCAGAGCGCAGCCACCACCCGGACCACCATCGCTCGCGACATCCGGGGTGAAGCTTTCACGGAGCCGGAGGCGACGACGTTGCGGCCACGGAGCCGGAGGCGACGACGTTGTGGCCGAAGGCGACGGCGTCACGCTCGTGGGGCCCGACCCGGCACCCCCGATCGCCGGCTGCGGAGGATGCTGCCCTGCAGCGTCCAGTTGCAGGTTGGCGTCCACCGCTGCGGGAACCCGGCCGCAGGTACTGTGGCGAAACGGCGTAGCAGGATTTGGCAGCCAACGAACAGAACCTCCGCGATGCCACTTCCTTGACTCTTCCGCCGTCCGGATGGGCCGGCTTATATCGGATGATCGATGCAAAAAACGGCCGCTAAGGCCGCAATTTCAAACGCCTAGCAAAGTACCGCTGCTTGGTTGGGTTCAACCTCTGGAACAATTCCCGAGGCTGCGCGTCTTTATTTGAAGGAGGCTTCCAGCGCCGCTTGAAAGCGGGATATCGCATCGCCACATCGGCGAGTCGGCGAGCTGGGAGCGCCTGATCTACGGCCGTTGCGGCCTGGCATCCAGCCCCCAGTAAAAGAGGCGAGAGTGTCCATTCATTACCTTGACCGACGGACGTTCCTGACGAGCGTGGGGGTCGGTGCCATGGTTCCTGTGGCCACGCTCTGGCCTTCGGCGCCTGCCCATGCAGCCAAGGAGTGGTCCCTGGCCATGCCCGGCGCCGGCTTCGGTTTCGACCAGGTCGCCACAATGGCTGAACGGCTCGCCTCCGACACCCACAAGCCGAACGCCAAGGCCATGCCGGACCGCCTGGCCGAACTGACCCCGGAGCGCTATCACGCCATCCGTTTCAATTCGGAGGCCAACCTGTGGCGGGGCGAGGGCTTGCCCTTTCAGGTGCAGTTCTTCCCGCGCGGCTCCTACTTTCGCCACCAGGTCGCCATCAACGTGGTCGACGGCGACAACATCGCGCCGGTCGCCTACACGCCCGACCTCTTCGACTTCGCGGGTGCCGAACTGGATCAGCCGCCGCCTGAGGATCTCGGTTTCGGCGGCTTTCGCATCATCCATCCGCTGAACCGCGACGATCACCTGGACGAGCTGGCGGTCTTTCTGGGCGCGAGCTATTTCCGCGTCCTCGGCGCCGGCCAGCATTACGGGCTCTCGGCGCGCGGCTTGGCCATCGACACCGGCCTGGCGAAGAAGGAGGAGTTCCCCTACTTCCGGGACTTCTGGCTGAAGAAGCCCGCATCCGGCGCCGATAGCATCGAGGTCTATGCCTTGCTCGACAGCGAGAGCCTGGCCGGTGCCTATCATTTCAAACTGACCCCCGGCGCGGAGAGCGTGATGGAAGTGCGCGCCCGGCTCTATACCCGCGCCGCGGTGGAGAAGCTCGGTCTCGCCCCCCTCACCTCCATGTTCCTTTACGGCGAGAACACCACCCGGCCGATCGACGACCTGCGCCCGGAGGTGCACGATTCCGACGGCATGCTGCTGGCGTCGGGGCGCGGCGAATGGATCTGGCGACCGCTGACCAACCGGGCCACGCTGCAAATCAGTTCTTTCGGCGACGAGAACCCGCGCGGCTTCGGCCTGATGCAGCGCGACCGCGACAGCCGCAGCTACCTGGATCTCGACTTTAACTATGAGCGCCGGCCGAACGCCTGGGTCGAGCCGCTCGACAACTGGGGCAAGGGTGTCGCCCAGTTGATCGAAATTCCCAGCGATTCCGAGCGTTACGACAACATCGGCCTGTTCTGGGTGCCTGAGCGGGCGGTGGAGCCGGGCCAGGTCTGGTCCTTCGCATACAGGCTCCGGTTCGGTAGCGAGCACCCTGGGTTTCCGGCCATTGGCCACGCCCTGGCCACCCGCGAGGCGGGGGCCGGCGACGGCGGTACGGAGCTGCGGCGATTCGCCGTTGAGTTCGGCGGTGGCCCGCTTGGGGAACTCTCCGACGAGAACGCCGTTGAGTTGGTGGTCAGTGCCTCCGCCGGCAAGCTGATCGACGCCAAGAGCCGCCACAATCCAGCCACGGGAACCTGGCTGGCTCTTTTCGAGTTGGACCCGGAAGGCGAAGCTGCCATCGAGTTGCGCGCCTTTCTTAAAGACCGTGATCACGCCTTGACCGAGACCTGGAGCTATCTGTGGAAGCGCGCTTGACCGACCTATCCAGCGAAGCCCCCGTTCCTTTCGACGCCGGGGCCGACGACGCCATCGCCAACCAGCTGTTGACCCAGCCGGAAGTACGCCACAGCGAACTCGTTATCCGTATCGACCGCTACCTGCGTGCCGCCGGGGCCAGCGATACGGCTTTGCTCAGTCGCCTGACAGCAGCGACGGCACGCGACCTGCTGGCCCGTGGCGTCAGCGCCGAGCCCGCCTGGGCTGAGATCATCGCCGCGGTCGACCGCAGCCTCGCCGGCGAGCTGTCGGCGGACGGCGCTGGCAGTGCCCTGCCGACGCCGCGTGGCCGCGTTGCGCTGCGCCTGGCCGTTGCAGACCGCGCGGCCGGAGCGCGCGCCGTCGGCGCCGAATGGGGAACGCCGCCACGCCAGCACCGCGGCATGCGCGCGCAGAATCTCTCGCTGTGGCGCCCCAGCGCCAAAAGCCTGCTGCGCCTGCAGGTCAGCCGTCCGCTGCTGGGCCTGGCAGCCTGCCTCTGCTGGCTCGCCGTCGTCGTCGTTCCCTAAGCACAGGCGAACCATGGGCCACCCCGAGTCAGCTCGCGCCAAGCCGAGATGGCGGCGCCTGCTGCTGCTGCTCGTGGTGGTGGCCTCCACCTGCGCCGCGGTCCTGGTTCTCGGGACGATCCTCGGCGCCGACGGCATCTCCATCCTGGAGCTTGTCATCCTCGGCCTGTTCGCGGCGCTCTTTGCCTGGATTAACACCGCCTGCTGGATCTCGGTGATCGGCTTCGCCGTCCGCCTTGCCGGATCGCGGCGGCGGCGCCAGCGAGAAACGGCCCCGGCGCCGGATCCCAAAGCCAAAGCCTCAGCAACGGCCCTGGCCATGCCGGTCTTTAACGAAGACCCCGAGCGGGTCGTTGCCGGTCTGCGTGCGACCCTGGAGTCGCTCTGCGAGAACAAGTCGACCGGCCGCTACGATCTCTATATCCTCAGCGACACCACCGATCCGGAAATCTGGCTTGCCGAAGAGCTGGCCTGGAGCCGCATCAATCGCGAGTTTGCCGGGCGCGTCGACGTCTTCTATCGCCATCGACCGCGCAACCTCGCGCGCAAGAGCGGCAACATCGCCGACTTCTGCGAGTCCTGGGGTTACCGCTACGACTATATGATCGTGCTCGACGCCGACAGCGTGATGTCCGGCGACTGCGTTACCCGGCTCGTCGCCCGGATGGACCGCAATCCAGGCGTCGGCCTCATACAGGTGCCGCCGGTACCGGTCATGCGCGAAACGCTCTTCGCGCGCAGCCAGCAGTTCGCCGGCAGCGTTTACGGCCCGCCCTTCGCGGCTGGGCTCGCCTACTGGCTGGAAGGTG
Source organism: uncultured Pelagibius sp. (assembly GCA_964472095.1). Classification (GTDB taxonomy): domain Bacteria; phylum Pseudomonadota; class Alphaproteobacteria; order Kiloniellales; family Kiloniellaceae; genus Pelagibius. The sequence goes on along the minus strand of CAYYIV010000024.1, from coordinate 19,854 downwards.
ATTCCAACTACTGGGGCCACAATGCCATCATCCGCATGCAGCCCTTCCTCGAGCACTGCGGCCTGCCGGTCCTGCCCGGGCGCGAGCCCTTCGGCGGCGAGATCCTCAGCCACGACTTTGTCGAGGCGGCGCTGCTGCGGCGCGCCGGCTGGGAAGTCTGGCTGGCGGACGACCTCGGCGGCAGCTTCGAGGAGCCGCCGCCGACCCTCATCGACCATGCCAAGCGCGACCGCCGCTGGTGCCAGGGCAACCTGCAGCACGTTGGCGTCCTGATGGCCCGCGGCCTGCGCCCGCTCAGCCGGCTCCACCTCGGCATGGGGGTGATGTCGTACCTCTCCTCCCTGCTGTGGCTGCTGCTGCTGGTGCTCTCCGGCCTCGAGGCGCTGCGCCAGGAGCAGACCGAGCACAGCTACTTCATCGAGGGCGACCTCTTCCCCAACTGGCCGGTGTCCTATGCCTTCGAGGCCACCACGCTGCTGGCCATTTCCCTCGTCATCCTCTACCTGCCGAAGTTGCTCGGCTATTTCGCCCTCTTCGCCGAGCGCCGGCGCCTGACGGCCCACGGCGGGGCAGCCAGGGCGTTCGTCAGCGTGGTGCTGGAAAGCCTGATGTCGATCCTGCTGGCACCGATCCTGATGCTGTTCCAAAGCGGCTTCATCGTCTCCATCCTGGCCGGGCGCAGCGTGCACTGGGCGCCGCAGCAAAGGGACGACGATGAAACCTCCTGGCGCGAGGCGATAGCGGCCCACTGGGGTCACACGGCGATCGCCCTGGCCGCCGGCCTTGCCAGCTACCTCTACATCCCGACCTTCTTCTTCTGGCTCACCCCGGTGCTGCTCGGCCCCGCTCTTTCCATTCCGCTGTCGCGCTTCACCAGCCGCGGCGACATCGGCCGGCGGCTGAGGGACTGGGGCATCTTCCTGACGCCTTGCGAGAGCGATCCGCCGCGGGTGCTGCAACTGCTGGCCCGCAACCTCAGCGACCGGACACCGGCGACAGTGCCCGAGTTTGCCACCACCTCGCTCTTCGAAGAGGCCATCGCCGATCCCTTCATGAACGCCCTGCACCGCACCCTGCTGGAACGTCAGCCGCGCGCCAAGAGCGAGAGGCTGCGGCTCGACGGGCTGATCGCGCGGCTGCAGGAGAACGGGCCGGACAGCCTGAGCCGCGACGAAAAGCGCGACCTGCTGTGCGACTCGACCAGCATGGCGACCCTGCATGCCCTGGCCTGGCAATCCAGCGACCCGGCACCGTCCGGCGCGCCGGCGCCGCAAGGGGCCGCCGCCCACTGAGCCGCAGCCCCGAAGGCAGCCCCTCAAACGCGCGTGCGAGCTCAGTTTTTGCGGAAGATGAACGCCGCGAGGACGCCGGCGGCCACCGCGAGCAGCACCGCGATGATGCCGTAGACCGCAGAGTAGTTGTGGGCGAAGTAGAAGACGTCGGCACCCAGCCCGGCCTTGCGCACGATCAAGGGAGTCGTCTGGGCGTGGACGACGCGGCCTTCCTGCAGCATGAAGACCTCGACGTCGTAGAAGCCGGTCGGCACATTGGCCGGGAAGTGCAACCGCGTGCGAAACAGCTGACCGCCCAGGAACGTGATGTGGTCGCCACCGGTGGCGAAGAGTCCCGCACGCTCCTTGTTGCGGATCAGCGCCCGGCGGAATATGTCCACGTCCCCCTCGCTCACACCCTCTTCTTCGGTACGCAAGCGCAGGAACTCGGCGCCCATGCCATGGCGCGTGCGAGTGGTCTGGCTGGCAATGTCCTCAAGCGGCGCATTGCTGCGCACCGCATAGAAGCTCGGCACCCGCGCGAAGATCATGCGGCGGTCGTTCACCCAGATCCCCGCGAAGCGGCCCTTGCGCCAGACCGCGGTCGCCTCCTCGGGCCCGCGCACGACGACCACCACGTTGCTGTCCGGTGCCACGGTGCCGAACAGCAGCACGTCGGTGCCCACGAAACCCGTGGTGATCTGGATCTGGTGCTCGGAGAGGTCGGCGATCAGCGGCGCCTGGCCGAAGCCCGGGAGGGCCAGAACCATGACGACGAGCGACAGCAGCACGGCCCGCAGATGCATCTCAGTGTCCCCCTTCCGCGCCGATGGCGAAGATATCGTCCGGGGTCACCACGAGGTCGAAGAGGAGCTTGCCGCAGACCGCGAGGACCATCAGCGCCAGCAGGATGCGCAGCTGCTCGCCGCGCAGCCGGGTGCCGGCGCGGGTGCCGATCTGGGCACCGATCACTCCACCGGTCAGCAGGATCAGGGCAAGGATGACGTCAACCGTCTGGTTCTGCGCCGACTGCAGGAAAGTCACCGTCGCCGTGACGAAGATGATCTGAAACAGCGAGGTTCCGACGACCACGGAGGTCGGCATGCCGAGCAGGTAGATCATCGCCGGCACCATGATGAAGCCGCCGCTGACGCCCATGATCGCGGCCAGGATGCCGACCAGGAATCCGATCATGATCGGCAGCAGGGCCGAGATGTAGAGCTTCGACTTGCGGAAGCGCATCTTCAGGGGCAGGCCGTGCAGCCAATAATGCTGGTGCAGCTTGCGGCGGAAGTCGACCTGCCGGCGGCGCCGGAACAGAGCCCGGCTGCTCTCGAGGAACATCAGGCCGCCGACCACGCCCAGGAAAATGACGTAGCAGAGCGAGATGGCGAGATCGAGCTGGCCGAGGCCGCGCAGGTAGCCATACAGCCAGACGCCGAAGACCGACCCGAGTGTGCCGCCGATCAGCAGGACCAGGCCCATGCGGAAGTCGACGTTGCCGCGCCGCCAATGGGCCAGCACGCCGGATACCGAAGAGGCGACGATCTGGTTGGCCTCGGTGGCCACCGCCACGGCAGGCGTAACGCCGATGAAGATCAGCAGAGGCGTCATGAGAAACCCGCCACCGACGCCGAAGAGTCCGGAAAGAAAGCCGACGGCCCCACCCATGCCCAAGAGCAGAAAGATATTCACAGAAATCTCTGCGATGGGCAGGTAGATGTTCATCAAGGCTGGCTTTCACGCAGCCCCGCCGCGCGGGGACTCGTCTGGGTGACTGAAGCTTATCTTCCGTGGATACCGCATTGCAATAAAAGCATTGCTAATCATGCGACCGAAGCACGGTTATTGTCTTCGCCATGTCAGGCGCGACTCTCCCCGTAGTAAAGCGTGACGACGTGCTTGGCCTCGGCAAAGAACAGCCAGCGCTCGACTACCAGGCCGACGGCGACCAGCGCCACGGCCACCACCGCCGCCACCAGGCTGACGATGCCGGGCAGCGCCTGGCCTAGGACGATCAGCAGGAAGGGCAGTGCGAAGCCGGCCAGCAGCGCGATGCCGCGCAGCTTCGCTGCGTGCTTGCGTGCGATCCGGTAGCCCATCTCCTGCATCAGATAGTTCGACTCGCTGTGCGGCGCCTCCAGCAGTCGCACCCGCCCGCCGACCAGTCCGGTCGCCGACTCGGCGCTGCTGGAACCCGGCGCCCCATCGATCGCGCGCCAGTACAGCAGCTTCACCGCCACCGCCGCGACGAAGAGCAGCAGCAGCACCCAGCTATAGGGTGCTGCCAGAGGCAGCGCCCAGAGCTGCAGCAGCAGGTTCATCAGGACGGCGCCGGAGAGCGCCGAGAGGACGAGGTAGCCCGGCAGCGTCCAGCCAGTGGACCACGCGCGGATGGTCTTCAGCGAGGCATAGATCATCGCGGTGCAGACCACCGTCACCGCGCAGCTGAGACTGGCGAGCAGCCCGACGGCCGCGGCAAAGCCGCTGTTGGTTTGCGCAAAGATCCAGATCAGCGCAAAGACCCCGACCGGCAGGAAGGTCAGCACGGCAGCGACACCCTCGCGCGACAGCCAGGACGAGCGCCACTGGCTGAAAGCCCGCCAGGCCCGCTCCGGATGGCCGAGGTGGAGGGTCGACGACAGCAGGCCGAGCACCACAAGTGCGAGCCCGAGCCCGAAGCCGGCCAGGCCGAACCAGCGGTCGGCCGGCAGCCGCCCGAGAGCAGCCAGCAGACCGAGCCAGGCCAGCAGACCGTAGCCGGCACCCGACGCTGTGGTGAAGAGGATGACGGACTTTGCCGGATGCACGGGACTCTTCCTTTCCTAGCGGCTCAGCATCCGGTCGACCCAGCGCGCCAGCAGGCCGGCTGAATCCTCTGAGGCCTCCGCACCGCCTGCGGTCGGATCGACGGCATCGCGTTCCGGCATCTGCTTGGCGCGCGGCGGCAGGTAGCGGTTGACCGGGCGGCAGCCCTGCTCCGGCATCAGCTCGTAGCCGTCGCGCGCGGCCACCAGCAGCGAGACCTCGGACTGCGGGTCGCCGAGGTCGCCGAAGTGGCGCGCGCCCGCCGGGCAGGTCGAGACACAGGCGGGCACGCGGCTGCGCGGCTCCAGGTTCTCGTTGTAGATCTTGTCGATGCAGAGGGTGCACTTCTTCATCACCCCGGCATCGGCGTCGTACTCGCGGGCGCCGTAGGGGCACGCCCAGGAGCACAGCTTGCAGCCGATGCAGGCCTCGGCGTTGACCAGCACGATGCCGTCTTCTGCGCGCTTGTAGGAGGCGCCGGTCGGGCAGACGGTGACGCAGGGCGCGTCCTCGCAGTGCAGGCAGGACTTCGGGAAGTGGACCGTGCGGCTGTTGCCGTCGTCCTGCACGACCTCGAAGCTGTGGATGCGGTTGAACCAGACACCGGAAGGATCGGCGCCGTAGGGGTCGCTGTCGGTGAGCGGGGCGGAGTGGCCGGAAGCGTTCCATTCCTTGCAGCTCACCGCGCAGGCGTGGCAGCCGACGCAGATGTCGAGGTCGATCACCAGGCCGAGCTTTACCGGCCCGGCATTGCGCGGCAGGCTGGTCATTCCGGTTCGCCCTCGCCGGCCTTCCGGCTCCCTTGCGGCTTCGGCACATTGCCCCTGCCGTCGGCCACGCCGGCAACGTTGAGCGAGATCTCGTGACGGTTGCCGATCCACTCCCGGGCCGCGGTGCCTCGACCGGCAACGGCGGGCTTGCCGCACTTCAGATCGGCGCCGTAACGCAGGTACTCGCCGCCGTCGTAACCGCGCCGCGGCTGCGCCTTCACCGCTGCCATCAGGGGCTCGGTGGCCCCGTACTCCTCCGCCAGGCAGCGCTCGATCCGGACCCGCAGGTCGTACCAGGCCGCCTGCCCGGTGACCGGGTCCGAATTGGAGTAGCGGTGGCCGCCTTCACGCTGCGGCAGCAGCTCGGAAATGATGTGGTTCAGCAGGAAGCCGCTGTTGCTCTCCGGCGCGTCGGCGTCGAGGCCCCAGGCGCCGCGCCGCTTGCCGATGGCATTCCAGGTCCACACCGTCTGCGGATTGACGCCATGCATCAGGCGCACCTGCCCCTTCACCCGGCCGTAGTGGCTGATCACCCAGACCCAGTCGTCGTCGGCGATGCCGTGGCGCGCGGCAGTGTCCGGATGCACGAAGAGACGGTTTCGCGCGGTGATCTGGCGCAGCCAGGCGTTCTGCGACCCCCAGGAGTGATACATGTGCATCGGCCGCTGAGTGATCGCATGGAGGTCGAAGGCGCCGCTGTCGTCGGCAGCCTCCTCGAAGGGCGGATACCAGATCGGCAGCGGATCGAAATAGGTCTCGATGCGCTGCCGCTCGCTGTCCGGCGGCTGCACCGCGCCGTGGCCGCGTGCCGCCAGGCGGAACTTCTGCAGGGTCTCGCTGTAGAGCTGCAGGGTGATCTGATCCTCGCTGGGGAGCCAACCCATCGACTTGGCATAGGCCAGGTAGCCCTTGTTGGCGTGCTTGAAGTAGAGCTGGTCGGGCGTGAGGCGGTGGGTCCAGAAGCAGCCATTGTCGATGTAGCGCTGCAGCTGGTCCGGATTGGGCTTGCCGGTGCCCTGGCCGCTGCCGTCCGGGTTGCGCCAGCCGGCGAGCGGACCGATGCCGGGCAGACGCTCATGGTTGACGATGTAGTCGGGGTAGCCGCCGGGATACTTCGGCGTGCCGTCCTCGGCGACGAAGCCGGGCAGCCCGAGGCGCGCGCCGAGATCGATCAGCACCTCTTGGAAGGGCCGCACGTCACGGTCGGGCGGGCAGACCGGCTGGCGGATGGCGTCGCCGGGCCCGTGCGCGCTGCTGATCGGCCGGTCGAGCAGCGAGATGCAGTCCCAGCGCTCCAGGTAGGTGGTGTCCGGCAGCACGAGGTCCGCATAGGCCACCATCTCGGAGCTGTAGGCATCGGAGTAGATGACGTGCGGGATCTTGTAGCCGCCGCTCTCCGGGTCCTTGTCGGTCAGGTAGTGCAGCGTGCCCTCGACGTTCATGGCGGAGTTCCACCCCATGTTCGCCATGTACAGCATGAGGACGTCGATCGAGTAAGGGTCGGCGGCCCAGGCGTTGTGGATCACCATGTGCATGAGGCCGTGCGCGGCCAGCGGATGCTCCCAGCTGTAGGCCTTGTCGATGCGCGTCGGCCGCCCCTCGGCATCGACCAGCAGATCCTCGGGGCCGAGCGGAAAGCCGAGCGGCATGCCGCCCAGCGGCTGGCCCGGCGTCACCGTCTTGCCGGCCGGCTTCGGCCCCGGCGGGACCGGCTTGGGAAAGGGCGCCTTGTAGCCGAAGCCGCCGGGGCTGTCGATCGAGCCCAGCAGCATCTGCAGCAGGTGAATGGCGCGGCAGGTGTGAAAGCCGTTTGAGTGGGCCGAGATGCCGCGCATGGCGTGCATCGAGACCGGCCGGCCGATCATCTTCTCCTGGCGACGTCCGGCCCAGTCGGTCCAGGGAATGTCGAGCACGACTTCGTTCTCGAAGGCCGCCTCGGCCAATTCGGCGGCAATGCGCCGGATGGTCGTAGCGGAAATGCCGACGCGCGCGGCCACCGCCTCCGGCGCATAGGCCGGGTCGAGATAGCGCCGGGCCAGCAGCTCGAACGACGGCACCGCCGTGCGGCCGTCCGCCAATCGGTAGCGCCCGACCACCGCGGCCTTGGCCGTCACGTCATCAGCCGGCACCGCCGCCTCACGCGCCGCGTCCCAGCAGAGCGCCTGTCCTTCGCCGTCGCGGGCGAAGAGTCCGTCTTCGGCGCCGCCCGGATCGTCGATCACCAGCCAGGTGGCGTTGGTGTAGCGGCCGAGGTAGTCCCAATCGATCTTCTCGGCCTTCAGCAGCTCGTGCACCAGGGCCAGCACGAAGAGGCCGTCGGTGCCGGGCCGCAGGCCGACCCACTCGTCGGCGATGGCCGAATAGCCGGTCTTCACCGGGTTCACCGAGACGAACTTCGCCTGGCCGCGGGTCTTCATGCGCCCGAGGCCCGCCTTGATGGGGTTGGAGTCGTGGTCCTCGGCGACGCCGAAGAGCATGAAGTAGCGCGTCAGGTCCCAGTCCGGCTCGCCGAATTCCCAGAACGAGCCGCCGATGCTGTAGAGCCCGGCCGCCGCCATGTTGACCGAGCAGAATCCGCCGTGGGCAGCGAAGTTCGGCGTGCCGAACTGCGCTGCCCACCAGCCGGTCAGGGACTGGCTCTGGTCGCGACCGGTAAAAAAGGCGAGACGCCGGGGGTCATGACGGCGCACCGCGCCCAGCCAGTCGACGGCCAGAGCCAATGCCTCTTCCCACTCGATTTCCTTGAACTCGCCGCTGCCGCGCTCGCCGACGCGCAGCAGGGGCTTGGACAGGCGGGCGGGCGAGTAGTGCTGCATGATGCCCGCCGAACCCTTGGCGCAGAGCACGCCCTTGTTCACCGGATGGTCTGGATTGCCCTCCAGATAGCGGATCTTGCCGTCCTTCAGGTAGACGTTGATGCCGCAGCGGCAGGCGCACATGTAGCAGGTTGTCTGTTTGATCTCGTCGGCAACATCCGGGCAGGTATTGACGTCTTCGCGTGGGGTATCCAGTGGGCTGCTGACCATCAATCCTCCCTGTCCTGCCCTGTCCGTTGCGCCGTTGCGGCGTTCTCGTTGCGCCCTGCCCGCAGTGGCGCGGCCGTCTGCAGCTACGGCCGCATGGCCCAACCGCGTTCGGCGGCCGGCTCTGCCTGCAAAAGCTTTGTGAAAATCCTGAGCATCGCTTCTAACTGATTGCAGCAGCAAAGATAACAGGATTTCCGGGCGTTTGGTCCCTGGCCCCATCGATTATTGACGGTTGGATGCAGGCCTGGCCGCCGGCGACTGCCGGTCTGCCCATAAAAAAATTTTCGACGCTGAAACGCCCGGCGCCTCCCCTACGTAGATATTGCCGAAGTCGCCGCGAATGGGCTGCAACCCTAGCGGTGGTGGCGTGTCGAATTGAGGATGAGAAGCACGGCCCGGTAGCGGGCAGCTCCGATGCCATGACGCCAGTGGCCTCATCGGGCCGCTGGAAGGCCGGGCGAGCGAAACAGGCTGAAGCAGGGGGTTCGCCCCTTGCGTTCAGGCGAGGTGGCCACCGTCCGCGGCAGAGCGGCGCTAACGGCGGTGGTCACTTCCCGCCTGGCCGGACAAACCCTTCGGCGCAGGTTCCCGAACCTACACCCAACCGCCGTCGACGATATAGCTCTGATTTGTGCAGCCGCCGGAGTCCTCGGCAGCAAAGAACAGCACCGCGCGGGCGATGTCCGCCGGCACCAGCTTGCGCTTGAGGCACTGGCGCTGCATCAACTCGGCCTCGCTTTCAGGTGTCAGCCAGAGGTCGATCTGACGCTGGGTCATGATCCAGCCCGGCACCACGCAGTTGACCCGGATGTTCTTCGGCCCCAGGTCGCGCGCCAGCGAGCGGGTGAGCCCTGCAATGGCCGACTTCGCCGTGGTGTAGCAGGGCATGCCGCCCTGCCCGATCATCCAGGATACCGAACCAAGGTTGACGATGGCACCGCCGCCGGCCGCTTCCATGTCCGGATAGATCGCCTGGGCGGCGAAGAACTGATGCTTCAGGTTCACGGCGATGCGGTCGTCCCAGTATTCCGGCGTCACCTCGTCGATGGAGTGGCGCTGGTCGTTGGCCGCGTTGTTGATCAGCACCGTGATCGGGCCGAGCCTGGTGCGCACCTGCCCGATGGCGACGCGCAGCGCATCGACGTCCTTCAAGTCGCACTTCACGAAGACCGGCTTGTGATGGCCGGCCGCCACCATGGCCTCGACCAGGGCGGCGGACGCCGCCTCGTCGATGTCGACGAAACCGACCTTCGCTCCCTGCTGGCAGAAGTGCTCGACGATCGAAGCGCCGATGCCACTGCCGCCGCCGCTGACGAAGACGACGCGGTCCTTGAGGCTGGGATAGATCGCAGGTGCAGTCATATGGAAAAGACCTCTTGCTCGATGGGGTTCGCGGATAAGCAGAGGCCGGCCGGCAGACCGGCCCCTGAAAGACGGGAAAGCGGATTCAATGCAGCTCGGCGAGCTCTTCCGGCGTCTCCTCCTCGGGCAGCTTGCCGAGGATGATCATGCCGAGCACCTCATCCTTGCTGACCCTGGCGGTGGCGCGCGTGCCGACCAGGCGGGCATTCTTCATCACCGAAACACGGTCGGAAAGGTCGAAGACGTCGTGCAGGTCGTGGCTGATGAGGAAGATGCCGATACCCTCCTTCTTCAGCTGCAGGATCAACTCGGCGACCATGGAGGTCTCCTGCGGCCCCAGGGCCGCCGTCGGTTCGTCCATGATGAGGATCTTGGCATTGAACAGGATGGCGCGGGCGATGGCCACGGACTGGCGCTGTCCGCCGGAGAGGTTCTTTACCGGATCCTTGATGTTCTTGAAGTTGGGATTGAGGCGGTGCAGGACGGAGCGCGCCTCGTGCTCCATGGCGCCGTCGTCCAGCAGGCCGAGCGGCGTCGTCAGTTCGCGGCCGAGAAAGAGGTTTGCGGGAGCATCCAGGTTGTCGGCCAGCGCCAGGGTCTGGTAGATCGTCTCGATGCCGTAGCGGCGGGCGTCGCGCGGCGTCTCGATGGTGACCTTCTCGCCGTTGACCAGGATCTCGCCGCTGTCGCAGGGGTAGGCGCCGGCCAGCATCTTGATGAGGGTCGACTTGCCGGCGCCGTTGTGGCCGAGCAGGCCGACCACCTCGCCGGGAAAGAGGTCGATGGAGACGTCGTCGACCGCCTGCACGCCGCCGAAGCGCTTGGAGATGTTGCGCATCTCGACCAGGGGTGTGGGCATGGGCCGCCGCCTCCTTCTCAGCGCCGGTTGCGGTTGTAGACAACGTCGAACCACACTGCGGCGACCAGCACCAGACCGATGACGATGCTGCGCAGCGAACTGGAGACGCCGAGCAGCACCATGCCGTTGTCGAGGCTCTGCATGATGACGGCGCCGAGGATGGCGCCGGGAATGGTGCCGATCCCGCCGGCCAGCGAGGTCCCGCCGATCACCGCCGCGGCGATGACGTTGAGTTCCGCCAGGGTGCCCATGGAGTTGGTCCCGGCGTTGAGGCGCGCGGTGGTGACCACCGCGGCAACGGCGCAGAGCACGCCCATCACGACGAAGATCATCACCGTGGTGCGCTTCACGTTGATGCCGGAGAGCGCCGCCGCCTCCGGATTGCCGCCCATGGCGAAGACGTAGCGGCCGAACTTGGTGAAGCGGCTGATGAAGGTCATGATGAGGACCACGCCCAGCAGGATCAGCACCGGCACCGGGATGCCGCGGGGGATGTCGCTGCGCGGCTTGGTATAGGCGTTCATCACCATGACGAAGCCGATGATGATGGCGGACCAGGCGCAGATCATGGCGACCTCCGCCCACAGCGGCTTCAGCGGGAAGCCGTAGCGTGCCCGCTTGCCGCGCGCCCTGACGGAGAAGTACACCACGGCAGCGACGGCGACCAGGCCGAGCGCCCAGCTGGCGGTCGCCCCGATGGAGCCGTCGACGCCGCCGCCGAGCAGCTGATAGACCGGGTCGAGCGGCGCCACGGTGCGTCCGTCGGTGATCTCGAAGGCGCCGCCGCGAAAGATCAGCAGGCCGCCCAGGGTGACCACGAAGGCCGGCACGCCGCCGTAGGCCACCCAGAGCCCCTGCCACACCCCGACCACGGCGCCGAGCGCCAGCCCGGCGAGGATGGTCAGGGGCCAGTTCCAGGCCGCGCCCAGCGGCAGGATCTCGACCTGCAGGAAAGCGATGGACATGCCGATGAAGCCGAGCACCGAGCCGACCGAAAGGTCGATGTGGCGCGCCACGATGACCAGCACCATGCCGGTCGCCATGATGCCGACAGCGGAGCCCTGGACCGCCAGGTTGAAGAGATTGCGCGGCGTGAGGAAGAGCCCGCCGGCCAGAATATCGAGCACGATCCAGATGACGACCAGCGCGCCCAGCATGGCCAGCAGGCGGGTGTCCAGCCCGGTCAGGCGGGAGAACTCCTCGACCGGCGCGCGCCGCTGGGCACCCCGCTTCGAGGCCTCAGTCTCAAGCTTGCCGACTTCGACGTTGCTCGTCATGCGCCACCCGTCCGCGCGATCCTGCGAGGTCACCCTTGGACCGAACCCGCCCAGGAGCAGGGCCAGGCCCCCTGGACATTGAAGGCCTGGTCGCTCCTGCCCTGGCGGGCGTCAGCTTCTACTGGCAGGCGCCGGGCGCCATGCCGGCGTCGATGCCCTGGCAGACCACGTCCTTGCCGACCCAGCCGGCGTCGATCACCACGCCGAGGTTCTCCTGGGTGATCGGAATCGGCCTCAGGAAGATGGCGTCAATGGCGACACCCTTCGGCCCGTCGCTCCACTTCTCGGCGCCGGCGATCTGCGTCGGCTCGGTGCCGCTGGCGAGTTCAACGGCGATGTTGGCCGCCGCCTTGCCGAGCTCGCGGGCGTCTTTCCAGACGCTCACGGTCTGCAGGCCCTTGGCCACCCGGTTCAACGCGGCGTAGTCGCCGTCCTGGCCGGAGACCGCCAGACCTTCCAGGCCCTGCGCGCTCAAGGCCGCCACCACGCCGCCGGCGGTGCCGTCGTTGGAGGCGACGATGGCGTCGATCTTGTTGTCGTTGGCCGTCAGGATCTGCTCCATGTTCTTCTGAGCATTCTCGGGCAGCCAGCCGTCGGTGTACTGCTCGCCGACCACCTTGATCTTGCCGGCTGCGATCGCCTCTTCCAGCACTTCGAGCTGGCCGGCGTGCAGGAAGTCCGCATTGGGATCGGCCGAGGAGCCCTTGATGAAGACGTAGTTGCCTTCCGGCTGCACCTTCATCACCTCACGCGCCTGGATGCGCCCCACCTCCTTGTTGTCGAAAGTCAGATAGAAGACTTCCGGCACTTCGATCAGGCGGTCGTAGCCGACCACCGGAATGCCTTCCGCCTTCGCCTTCTCGACGGCCGGCACGATTGCGGAGGCGTCCTGCGCCAGCACGATCAAGGCATTGGCGCCACGGGCGATCAGGCCCTCGATGTCGGCGATCTGCTTTTCGTTGGACGACTGCGCGTCGGCGGAGATGTAGGTGGCGCCGAGCCGCTCGAGTTCCGCCTTGATTGCGGCCTCGTCGGTCTTCCAGCGTTCCTCCTGGAAGTTCGACCAGCTGACGCCGACGACGAGATCCTGCGCCTGGGCGACCGGGGCCGAGAACGCCACACCTGCGGCCACCAGCGCCGCGGCAATTCCACGCTTCAATGGATTCATGATTTCCTCCCTGTTGGGACCGCGGCGGTGCTGCCCGCCACAGTTGATCGCTACAACGATTCTATCGTTCTTTGACGCATAGTCGACGCGCGGGACAGCGCTGTCAACGGGGTCATTCTACTGCAGAGCGCGGCGCCATTTCCTGTGAGAATGCTGGGAAAGCCGCCCAACGCCCCTCCGCTGCAGGCCCACGCTCTCATTCCGAACTGCAGGGCCAAGCCGCCGGGGCCGTCAGGCCCTCCGGCAGCCTGGTCTTGTCGTCGCCGCAGGCCGCCTCGAGCTGTTCCTGGGTCAGACCCTTCACCTGCGACAGGTCGGTGGCCTCGAACCTGGCCAGAAAAGTGTAGGCGCCGGTCATGTCGCTGCCCTCGAGGCTGGCACCGGCGAAGACGGCACGGGCGACCTCCGCACCGCTGAGGTTGGCCCCGTCGAGCCGGCTGTCGGCCAGCACCGCCCGGCCGAGTTCGGCCTTCTCGAGGTTCGCCCCGGTGAAGTCGGCGCCGGTGAAGTCGGTGCGCGACATCTCCGCCTTGGTCAGGTCTGCCCCTTTCAGCACCGCCTTGGTGAAGTCGGCGCGGTCGCCATTGGCCTTCGTCAGGACGGCCCCACTGAGATCCGCACCTGCCAGGCGGGCATGCTCGAAGTTCGCCTCGCTGAGATCGGCACCCGTCAGCTTGGCGTTGGCCAGGTCGCTGCGGGCGAAGTCCGTGCGCACGAAGGTGCCCTTGCTGAGATCCCTGTCGCGCAGGATGAGGCGCCGCTTCTCGCATTTCGACCAGTCGACACCGGCGGCCGGGGCGTCGCCGCAACCTGCCGTGACCGGAACGGTGAGCAGGACCAGGGAAAAGGGCGCCGCCGCCAAGGCGAGGCAAAACAACCAGATCGCGCGTCTCATCCTGCCGGCTTACTCCATTGAAAAAGGGGTGGTTCGAAGCGGATCGTAGCGGAGCGGCGCGGCCTTGAACAGAACGCTCGCCACCGCGCGAGCGGCGGCGGTGGCCGACGGCGAAATCGCGCTGGCAGGACAGCCATTGGACCATTGAGTGGATTGACTGGCTAAAAAAGGTGGTTCAGGGTAGCGCTATCAAAAATGAACCCAAGCGCCCGGTTGGACGGCAAATCCCCGACCAGCCCCGGGCGTAGAGGCATAAAACAAGAACGCAGTCGGCGCCGGCCCTCCAACGGGCAGCCGCCCGACGATAGGGAGGAAGAGAAATGCTCACGAAATCGATTTTCGGGATGAGTCTGGCTGCCCTCTTGGCCGCCGGAGCCGCCTCGTCTGCCCTTGCCGCCGGTCCTGAAGTCGTCAGCGGCCCCGGCGTGAATCCGACCTGCTTCGCGCCTTTCAGCGACCAGACCAAGTTTCTCAAGTTCGCCAAGAAGGATCCGCCCTACCGCATCGCCCTGGCCAACGGCTTCGTCGGCAACACCTGGCGCATTCAGATGATCAAGACCCTGAAGGCCTATGCCGAGCAGCCCGATGTCGCGCCGATGATCAAAGAGTTGAAGGTGGTCTCCACCGGCACCGACGTGGCCGCGCAGATCGCCGCCATCGACAACTTCATCAACGCCGGCTACGACGCCATCCTGACCATCGCCGTCAACCCGACGGCTTTCGGGCCGGTGATCCGCCGCGCCAACCGCGCCGGCGTGGTGCTTGTCCCCTTCGACAACGTGCTCGACAGCGACGAGATCCTGCAGGTCAACGAAGACCAGTCGGAGATGGGCCGCATCATGGGCCGCTGGCTGGTCAACAACGTCGGCAATTCAGGCAAGATCCTCGAAGTCCGCGGCCTGCCCGGCAACTCCGTCGACCGCGACCGCCATCTCGGCTTCCGCGATGTCATGGGAGCCGGCGGCAGCTACGACATTGTCGAGGTGGTCGGCAACTGGGACGACGGCACCGCGCAGAAGGTGACGGCCGACGCCATTGCCGTGCACGGCAAGTTCGACGGCGTCTTCGTGCAGGGCGGCTCGACCGGCGCCGTACGCGCCATGATCGACGCCGGCCACCCCTTCGTGCCGGTTGCCGGCGAGGCCGAGAACGGCTTCCGCAAGCTCTGCGCCAAGCATGCCGATGAGGGCCTGCTGTGTTCCTCCGCCGGCCAATCGCCGGGGCTGGTGGCGATCGCCGCCAAGACGGCGCTGACCGCCCTGCAGGGCGAGGTGCTGCCGCAGTACGTGTCGGTGCCGATCCCCTTGGTCGAGCACCCGGACTTCAAGGCCGGCGAAAACTTCTACCCGGACCTGACCGACAACTTCTTCACGCCGAATGAGTTTCCGCCCTGCGGCGTGAACATCACGGCGACGGAGATCATGGCAAAGAGCGAAGGCGACCAGTAGGCCCGCCCGCCTTCGCATCGGTCCCGTGGCGCCGCACCCCGCGTTTTGGGGTGCGGCGCCCGATTTCCTGACCGTCCGCTGTCCCCATCGCTTCCGGTCGAGACCATGAACGAACAGCAGAGTCTGCACCGCCAGGAGGCGTCTGGCGCAGCTGTCCCCGGTCCGGCCGGAGAGGTGGGAACGTCAGCGCCCTTCTGGCAGATGCACGGCATCTCCAAGCGCTATGGCGGCATCCTGGCACTCGACGATGTCGACTTCGCCTGCGAACGCGGCTCCATTCACGCCGTGCTCGGCGAGAACGGCGCCGGCAAGTCGACCCTCATCAAGATCGCGGCCGGCGTGGTGACGCCGACTACCGGCAAGCTGATGCTGGAGGGTCACGAGGTGAACTTCGCCGGTCCGCAGGACGCCCATGCCGAGGGCATCGTCTGCATTTTCCAGGAGCTCTCGCTGATGCCGGACCTCTCGGTGGCCGACAACATCTGCATGACCTCGCCGCCGGGGCGCTTCGGTTTCATCAACCACCGTGCCCAGCGCCGCCGCGCCGAGACGCTGCTCGCCCGCGTCGGCTGCGCCGACGTCAATCCCCTGGAGCTGGTGAAGAACCTGCCGCTGTCTCGCCGCCAGATGGTCGAAATCGCCAAGGCGCTGGGCCGCGAGCCGCGCTTGCTGATCCTCGACGAGGCGACCTCGGCCCTGACTGCCGCCGACGTCGAGAAGGTCTACGGCATCCTGCACGACCTGCGCCGCGCCGGCCTCGCCATCCTCTACATCTCGCACCGCATGAACGAGATCAAGCAGCTGGCCGACACCTGCTCGGTGTTCCGCAACGGGCGCCACATCGAGACCTTCGAGAAAGGCGCCCGCAGCGACAACGAGATCGTGCGCCTGATGATCGGTCGCGAGTACACCCAGGTCTATCCGGCCAAGCCCGCGCGGCCGGAGGCGCCGGCGCCGGCCCTGGCAGTGAAGAACCTCTCCTGGGGCAGCCGCCTGAAGGACGTTTCGATCACCGTCGGCAAGGGTGAGATCGTCGGCCTCGGCGGCCTCGACGGCCAGGGCCAGCGCGAACTGCTGCTCGCCCTCTTCGGCGTGCTGCGCGGGGTCGGCGGGACCATCGAGGTCAACGGCAAGCCGGCCAAGCCGGGCAGCCCCGGTGCGGCCAAGTCGCCGCGCATCCGCATGGCCCTCATCCCGGAAGACCGCAAGTCCGAGGGCCTGCTGCTGCCGATGTCGGTGCGCGACAACATCTCGATGGCCTCCATCGGCCGCTTCACCAAGGGGCTCTTCATCGACCGCGCGCGCCAGGACACGCGCATCGCGGAGGTGATCCGCCGCCTCGCCATAAAGGTCGGCGATCCCGACAGCCCGGTCGCCACGCTGTCCGGCGGCAATCAGCAGAAGGTGGTGATCGCCAAGTGGCTGATGACCGAGGCGCAAATCATCCTGCTGAACGACCCGACGCGCGGCATCGATGTCGGCACCAAGCAGGAGATCTACCAGCTGCTGCGCGAGCTGGCCGATGCCGGCACCGCCATCCTGTTCTACACCACCGACTACGACGAGCTGATCGGCTGCTGCGACCGGGTCTCCATCATGTACGCCGGCGGCATCAAGCGCGAGCTGCGCGGAGACGACATCACCGAGGAGAACATCGTGGCCAGCGCCCTCAATATCGACCTCGCGTCAGGACGTCCGGCCGCGGAGCCGGGCGCATGAGGGTGGCCGACTGGAAGCTGCGGGCGAGCCAGAGCCAGGGGTTGATCCTGGCGATCGTGGTATTCCTGCTGATGTTCACCCTCTACGTGGGCAACCATCCGGCCGGCCTCACCGTGCCTGTGGTGACCACCGCCGCCAACAAAGCGGTGCTGCTGGCCCTGGTCGCCATGGCGCAGACCCTGCCGGTGCTGACCGGCGGGCTCGACCTTTCGGTCGGCATGGTCTTCGTGATGACCAACTGCCTCGCCTCCTCCATCGTCAGCGGCGAGCCCTGGCAGGTAGCGCTCGGCATCGTCGGGGTGCTGCTGGCCGGCGCCCTGGCCGGCTTCGTGAACGGCGCCATCGTGGTCTACGGCCGCCTGCAGCCGATCATCACCACCCTGGCGACCGGCGCGATCTACTACGGCGTCGCTCTGCTGCTGCGGCCGGTGCCAGGCGGCGACGTCGCCCCCGACCTCGCCGACTTCATGACCTACACGATCTTCGATGTGGTGCCGACCTCGCTCGTGCTGCTGCTGGCCGTCGTGCTCATCATCTGGCTGCCGTTCCGCAACTCCGTCGTCGGCCGCGGCTGCTACGCCGTCGGCTCCGCCGAGGGCGCGGCCTACATGTCCGGCGTCGCCATCGACCGCTCGCGCCTGGCCGCCTTCACCCTTGCCGGCCTGCTGGCGGGCGTCGCCGGGCTGATGCTCACCTTCGTCACCTTCTCCGGCGAGGCCTCGGCGCCGATCGGCGGCACCTATACCCTCAACTCCATCGCCGCGGTGGTGATCGGCGGCACCTCGCTCTACGGCGGTGCCGGCGGGGCCATCGGCTCGATCTTCGGGGCCTTCATCCTGCGCACCATCGACGATCTGCTGTTCGTCTTCGACCTGCCGCCGCTGTGGCAGCCGCTGTTCCAGGGCGTCGTGCTGCTGGGCGCCGTCAGCCTCGGCGCCGCTCGGGTGTTCCGCATCAGGAACCGGCTGGAGCTGTTCAACTGATGCAAGCGCTGCTCAAACGCGTCGACCGCCCGGTCGCCATCGCCTTCGGCTTCATCATCGTGCTGCTGCTGGCCGGCAGCCTCTACTCCTCGAGCTTCCTCTCGGCCAACTACCTGCTGCAGCAGCTGCAGGTCGCCGCCTTCCTCGGCCTGATCGCCTCGGGCGTCATGCTGGTCATCCTGCTCGGTCACATCGACCTCTCGATCCCCTGGCTGGTGACGGTCGGCGGCATGATGTCGACGGCGGCCGCCGGCTGGTGGGGAGCCGAATGGGCCATCCCCTTCGGCGTCTTCTGCGGCCTGGTCTTCGGCATCGTCAACGGCCTCGGTGTCGCCATCCTGCGGGTGCCCTCGATGATCTTCACCCTCGGCATCAACGCCGTGGCACAGGGCATCATGGTGCTGCACACCGGCGGCTTCGCGCCGCAGGACCACGCCACCGACCTCATGCACTGGCTGGCGGTGCAGCGAGTCATCCTCGGCATTCCCAATGCCGTCTTCATCTGGGCGCTGCTCGGCATCGCCATCGTGGTCATGCTGAAGCGCACGCCGCTCGGGCGCTACATCTACGCCATCGGCAACCGCGAGGGCGCCACCTACCTCTCCGGCGTGAACACCAAGCTGGTCATCATCACCTGCTTCGCCATCTCCGGCATGTGCTCGGCACTGGCCGGGGTGCTGCTCGCCGGCTATTCCAGCAAGGGCTACCAGGCCATGGGCGACCCCTATCTGCTGCCGGCCATCGCCGCCGTTGTGCTCGGCGGCACCCACATCCTCGGCGGCCGCGGCAGCTACCTCGGCACCATCGCCGGCGTCATCCTGATCTCGCTGCTGGCCTCCATCCTCTCGGTCATGCAGATGCCCGAGGCGGGCCGCCAGATCATCTACGGCTGCGTCATCGTCGGCATGCTGATGGTCTACGGGCGGGGGCAGAAGGTGCTGGGGTGACGGTGGTGGAATAACGCATTGCTCTCTCCGCCTCTCCTCCTGTCACCCTCGGACTTGTTCCGAGGGTCCATGGTGCAGCCTGCACCGCTCGTGCGAACGGAGGAATGGATGCTCGGAACAAGTCCGAGCATGACAATGGAGTGGCCGCGGGGGAGAAGATTTCCAGGTCACGGCCACTGCACGCCGCGGCGATTCAGGGTGACCGCGTAGAGCGAGGTGGTGGCGGTGATGAAGAGGCGGTTCTTCTTCGGTCCGCCGAAGGTCACGTTGGAGACCACCTCCGGCACCTTGATCTTGCCGAGCAGTTCGCCCTTCGGCGAGAAGCAGTGCACGCCGTCGCCGGCACTGGACCAGATGTTGCCGTCTTCATCCAGCCGGAAACCATCGAAGAGCCCGGCGTCGCAGACCGCGAAGACCTTGCCGCCGGTCAGCTTGCCATCCTTGCCGACCTTGAAGGCGCGGATATGGCGCGGCCCTTCCGGATCGTGAGAGGCGCCGGTGTCGGCGATGTAGAGGATTTTCTCGTCGGGGGAAAAAGCCAAACCATTTGGCTTGTCGAAGTCGTCGGCGACGATGGCCAGCTTTCCGGACTTCGGATCGAGGCGGTAGACGTGGCAGGCGCCGATCTCGCTCTCGCCTTTGTGGCCCTCGTAGTCGGAAAGGATGCCGTAGGGCGGGTCGGTGAACCACACCGAGCCGTCGGACTTCACCACCACGTCGTTGGGCGAGTTCAGGCGCTTGCCCTTGTAGCGGTCGGCCAGCACGGTGATAGAGCCGTCCCACTCGGTGCGGGTCACCCGCCGGGCGCCGTGCTCGCAGGAGACCAGACGGCCTTGCCGATCCCTGGTATGGCCGTTGGCGTAGTTGGAGGGCCGGCGGAACTCGGAGACGCCGCCGCCCGGCGTCCACTTCAGCATGCGATCGTTGGGGATGTCGCTCCACAAGAGGAAATCGCCGTCGCAGAAGTAGACCGGACCTTCGGCCCAGAGCGTGCCCGTGTAGAGCTTTTCGAGCTGGCAGTTGCCGTTGATGTAATCGTTGAAGCGCCGGTCGCGCGGATCGTACTCCGGAAACATGCCCCACTCCTCCCTTGTCATTCTTCTTGGGAAGGAGCTTAGCGCCGTCATCGCGCGGCGCCAATCAGCCGCTTGACGGATATGCCCGAATTACGGTCTGCTGCGCTCGGCCGAAGCGAAACAATAGTCATGCCCATCCTGATCCCCGACATCTTCAGCGACCCGATGGCGTACCTCCAGGCGGAGGCGCTGCTTCGCCGCCTCTTCGACCGCATCAAGTGCGAGGAATACCGGGGCCCCCTGTG
>CAYYIV010000023.1:57843-71515 GCA_964472095.1 uncultured Pelagibius sp. | reverse complement strand
CCTCTACAATGCCATTGTAGCGCTCTCCCAACTGAGCTACGGCCCCATGGGAACCACCGGTAGAAACCATCGAAACGGCTGCCTCCCGGCGGCGTGGTGCGGGAAATTAAGTACCCCGCCGGATCAAGGCAAGGGAAAAAGTCGACGGGCTGCCGCCCCGTCCCCCTCTCCCGCCTTTGCGGCCCTTTTGCGCCTGTCGGACCACGCCCGACCCGGCGGAGTATCGGCAGCAAGGGTTACGCTTAAGCTAACGGCCAGGCCAGCGGTACGAACTCAGGTCTCGTCGTCGTCGTCGCCGACCACGACTTCGGCCACGTCGTCGTCGCCCAGGTCCGAGGTGTCCTCGATGAAATCGTCGTCGTCATCGGACTTGCCGACGGCGGCATCGGCCTCGTCGTCATCGATCTCGAAGTCGTCGTCGACCGCTTCGCTGTCCTCGCCCTCGACAGGGGCGGCCTTCGGCTTCTTCGGCTTGGCGGCAGCCTCGGGCTTCGGCGCGCTGCGCGGGCGACGCGATTTCAGGAGCGCCTCGGGGTCGAACACCGCACTGCAGGAGGGACACACGATCGGCGACTTCTGCAGATCGTAGAACTTGACCCCACAACTCTGACAGCTGCGCTTAGTTCCCCATTTCGGATTTGCCACCAGCGCGTCCCTCCACCGGTCTTGCAGTTCATTGGCTGGGCGTGGCAATTGCCATGATCGTGCATCGCTGTCAAAAGGTAATTGGCGGCTGCCGAGGCGGGTTGCGGACCGCCGGTCGAACGGCCGCCGGGCGGTGCCGGGGCGGCTGTGGGGAGCCGGGGATTGCGGCCGCCCCCGAAAGACCGATAGAACCTCTGCGAAGACCAGCAAAAGCGGCACAGGAGCCGTCGGCCAGAACCTCCCCGGATCCGCCGCAGACCCTGCCAGGACAAGGAAAGCCACCCCTCGTGAAACCGATGACAGCCAGGCCGGGCACGGCGCTTTCGGGTAGCGTCCGCCTGCCCGGCGACAAATCCATCTCGCACCGGGCGCTGATGTTCGGCGCGCTGGCGGTGGGGGAGACCGTCATCGACGGCCTGCTGGAGGGTGAGGACGTGCTGCGCACCGCGGCGGCCATGCGCGCTCTGGGCGCCGAGATCGAGCGCGATGCGGCCGGGCGCTGGCACGTCTGGGGCCGTGGCATCGGTGCCCTGGCGGAGCCGGAGGACGTGCTGGACATGGGCAACTCCGGCACCGGCGCACGTCTGCTGCTGGGCATCCTGGCGAGCCATCCGCTGACCGCGGTGCTGACCGGCGACGCATCGCTGCGCAAGCGCCCGATGGCGCGGGTGACCGAGCCGCTGTCGGCCTGCGGAGCTGCGTTCATCACCCGCGAGGGTGGCCGCCTGCCGCTGACGGTGATCGGCGCGCGCGATCCACTGCCCCTCGACTACCGCCTGCCGGTGCCCTCGGCCCAGGTGAAGTCGGCGGTACTGCTGGCCGGACTGAACGCGCCGGGCGAGACGCGGGTGGTCGAGCGCGAGGCGACGCGGGACCACAGCGAGCGCATGCTTGCGCACTTCGGCGCCGTCATCCGGCGCCGCGAGATCGATGACGAGGGGCATGCGGCGCAGGAGATCGTCCTCGTCGGCCAGCCGGAGCTGGCCGGGCGCGCCATCCGGGTGCCAGCCGATCCTTCCTCCGCCGCCTTCCCCCTGGTCGGCGCCCTCATGCTGCCGGGCTCGGAAGTTCGCCTGGCCGCCGTCGGCATGAACCCGCAGCGCACGGGCCTGATCACCACCCTCAAGGAGATGGGCGGCGACATCGCCGTCGAGAACGCCCGCGAGGAGGGCGGCGAACCGGTCGCCGACCTGGTGGTGCGCGGCAGCCGCCTCCATGGCGTCGAGGTGCCGGCCGGACGCGCGCCCTCGATGATCGACGAATACCCGATCCTCGCCATGGCCGCCGCCGCCGCCGAGGGGCGCACGGTGATGCACGGCCTGGGCGAACTGCGCGTGAAGGAAAGTGACCGCCTGGCTGCCGTCGCCCGCGGCCTCGCCCGCTGCGGCATCGGCGTCCGGGAGCAGCCCGAGACCCTGACGGTCGAGGGCTGTGGCGGCCGGCCGCCCGGCGGCAACAACGAGGCCATCGAGACCGAGCTGGACCACCGTATCGCCATGAGCTTCCTGGTGCTGGGACTCGCCGCCGAGCGCCCGGTGCTGATCGACGACATGACGCCGGTGGCGACCTCCTTCCCTGATTTCGCCGGATTGATGCAAGGTCTCGGCGCCGACTTCGTTGCGGGTCCGGAGTCGACGTCCGGGAAGCCGGAATGATCGTCGCCGTCGACGGACCGGTGGCGGCCGGCAAGGGTACCCTGGCGCGCCGCCTGGCCGCCGCCCTCGATTGTGCCTACCTCGACACCGGCTCGATCTACCGGGCCGTGGCAGCCAAGATCCTGGTCGCCGGCAGCGACCCGGAAGACCCGGCGACCGCGACCGCCGCCGCCACGGCCCTGCAGCCCATCGACCTCGAGCGCGACGACCTGCGCCTGGAGTCGGTCAGCCAGGCGGCCTCCAAGGTGGCCGCCATCCCGGCGGTGCGCACCGCCCTGCTGGACTTCCAGCGTCGCTTCGCCGCCGCGCCGCCGGAGGGCCCGCGCGGTGCCGTGCTGGACGGCCGCGACATCGGCACCGTGGTCTGTCCGGACGCTGATGTGAAATTTTTCCTAACAGCGTCAGTGGAGGCACGCGCCGCCCGACGCCATAAAGAGTTGCTTGAACGCGGCGAGCAGAGTATATACGCCCGCGTTTTGCAGGACTTGCGCGAGAGGGATGCGCGCGACAGCGGGCGGGCGACCGCCCCCTTGCGGGCCGCGGAGGATGCGGTCCGGCTTGATACCAGCGCGATGGACGCCGATCAGGCCTTCGAGGTCGCCATGGCGGAGATCGCCCGGCGTGGGCTGGCGCCTCAGCCAGGGTAGCCCCCGCGGGGGTGTTTCCCCGATTGAGGCCGCCAGGAACGGTTTCAGGAAAATCGGTTTCCCGACAGCCTCCCGGGCCCGGCCTTTTCGTGCAAGCCAGCAAGACGTTTCGCCCGGGATGGTCCTGGGAAGACCGGCGGCAAACCGCCCGGCCTGGATAGTGCAGACAGAGAAAGGACGTTCCCACATGGCTGAAGCAGCCACCAACACCGCCGCGAAGGAGAGCTTTGCGGCCCTGCTCGATGAATCCCTCGGCACTGACGATACCCTCGAGGGCAAAGTCCTCCGCGGCATCATCATCGCCATCGAAGGCGATACCGCGGTGATCGACGTCGGCTTGAAGTCGGAAGGGCGCGTCGCCCTCAAGGAATTTGCCGAGGCCGGCCAGATGCCGGAACTGAAGGCTGGCGACGAGGTCGAGGTCTACCTCGAGCGCATGGAGAACAAGAACGGCGAGTCCATGCTCAGCCGCGAGAAGGCCAAGCGCGAGGAGGCCTGGACGCAGCTGGCCAAGGCTTTCAACAGCAACGAGCGTGTGACCGGCACCATCTTCGGCCGCGTCAAGGGTGGCTTCACTGTGGACCTCTCGGGCGCCGTGGCCTTCCTGCCCGGCAGCCAGGTCGACATCCGCCCGGTGCGCGACGTCAGCCCGCTGATGGGCACGCCGCAGCCCTTCCAGATCCTCAAGATGGATCGTTCGCGCGGCAACATTGTGGTGTCGCGCCGTGCCGTCCTCGAGGAAACCCGCGCCGAGCAGCGTTCGGAGCTGGTGGCCAACCTGAAGGAAGGCCAGGTGTTGACCGGCGTGGTGAAGAACATCACCGACTACGGCGCCTTCGTCGATCTCGGCGGTGTCGACGGCCTGCTGCACGTCACCGACATCTCCTGGAAGCGCATCAATCACCCGACCGAAGTGCTGTCCATCGGCCAGCAGGTGCAGGTGCAGGTGATCCGCTTCAATTCGGAGACCCAGCGCATCAGCCTGGGCATGAAGCAGCTGGAAGCCGACCCCTGGGAAGGCGTCTCCGCCAAGTACCCGGTCGGCACCAAGTTCACCGGCCGCGTCACCAACATCACCGACTACGGCGCCTTCGTGGAGCTGGAAGCCGGTATCGAGGGTCTGGTCCACGTCTCCGAGATGAGCTGGACCAAGAAGAACGTCCATCCGGGCAAGATCGTCTCTACCTCCCAGGAAGTCGAGGTCATGATCCTCGACGTCGACGAGCAGAAGCGGCGCATCAGCCTGGGCCTGAAGCAGTGCGGCTCCAATCCCTGGGAATCCTTCCTGGCCAACTGCCCGGTCGGCAGCGAGCTGGAAGGCGAGATCAAGAACATCACCGAATTCGGCCTCTTCGTCGGCATGCCCGGCGAGATCGACGGCATGGTCCACCTGTCCGACCTGGACTGGAACCTGTCGGGCGAGGAAGCGGCCAAGCGCTACAGCAAGGGTGATGTCGTCAAGGTCAAGGTGCTCGACGTCGACGTCGAGAAAGAGCGCGTCAGCCTCGGCATCAAGCAGCTCGGCGAGGATCCCTTCGCCGGCAGCACCGAGAACCTGAAGAAGGGCGACGTGGTGACCTGCACCGTGCACCAGGTGGTCGAAAACGGCATTGAGGTTCAGGTGGGTGACGGCGTCATCGGCTTCATCCGCAAGGCCGAGCTGTCGCGCGACCGCAGCGAGCAGCAGCCGACCCGCTTTGCCGTGGGTGAGAAGGTCGACGCGCGCATCACCGCCATCGACCCCAAGACTCGCAAGATCTCACTGTCGATCAAGCAGCGCGAGATCGCCGAGGAGAAGGAGGCCGTCGCCGAGTACGGTTCCACCGAATCCGGCGCCAGCCTGGGCGACATCCTGGGTGCCGCCTTCTCCGAAGCTGCCCGCAAGCGGGACAAGGGCGACGACGACGAGGACAAGTAGTCCGGCGACGGGGCCGGCGCCTTCGCGTCCGGTCCCCAAAGCCCTTCTACCTACCCTGACAGCGGCCCGCCGGACCCCCCGGCGGGCCGTTTTCTTTTGGCCTTGCCGCCACGCGGCCTGGGAAAACGCAAAGATTCCACGCCTCTCCGCCGTTTTTCTCCCCTCTTATTCATCGAATAAACGTTTGTTCTGAAAGGCTTATCCTTGACGCCCGCGCATTCCTCTGGCAACGTTTCCCCACTTGCGCCTGGAGCTGAAGCCCCTGACGCACAAGATGCAGCGTGGTCTGCACGCCGGAGCAGGGGAAGGCCTCAGGGTGAATTCCTTGATCCAAGCAAGAAGCCGGCGGCGGCCCGCGATCTGCGGGAGGTAAACGGGATGGGGACTCCGACCGCTTGGCGCGTCGGGAGGGGATGACGTCGCTATGACAAAGTCTGAATTGATCCAACACATCGCGGATATCAATCCGCATTTCTACCATCGTGACGTGGAGCGTATCGTCACGACGATCTTCGACGAGATCAGCGAAGCCCTGGCACGAGGGGACCGGGTCGAGCTGCGCGGTTTCGGTGCCTTCTCGGTCAAGCGCCGCGAGGCGCGCGTCGGCCGCAACCCGCGCACCGGCGCAGCGGTAAGCGTGTCGGAAAAGCACGTGCCTTTCTTCAAGACCGGCAAGCAGCTGCGCGAGCGCCTGAACAGCCGCTGAGTACGCCAGCCGTTCCCGGATCACTTGGGGCCTCGCGATGTAGTGTCGATTGGGTTAGACTCGCCCACTCCTTCGCCGGCAACCCGAGCGATCTTTGCAACCGTGCACTACGTCTACTGGATCATCACCCTTCTGTTCCTGATCGTCTTCGTGACCTTCACGGCGACGAACCTGGAGCAGGTGGCTATCGACTTCTGGCCCTTCGAGTACCAGCTCAGCCTACCTTTTGCGCTGGTGCTGCTGGGCAGCCTGCTGAGCGGCTTTCTCGTCGGCGCCTTCCTCATGTGGCTGCGTTTCGGCGCCGCCCGCGCCCGCGCTCGCCGCGCCGAGCAGCGCGCCGCCATCCTGGAGCGCGAGCTGGTCGAACTGAAGCGAGCCGCCGCAGTATCGCGCGGCCCTGCCGGCAGCAGCGCGCCGCAGCTGGCAAGCCCGGCAAGCGGGCTGAAGACGGTTTCCAGCGGTCACTGACTGGTGCGGACGGCCTGATGCGCATCATCTCTGCTGCCGAGGTCGAGGCTGCCCTCGACTATCCCTCACTGGTCGAACGCCTGCGCCAGGCTTTCCGGCGCGACATCCGGGTTCCCGTGCGCCATCACCACGACATCGAGGTCAGCGGCGGCAGCACCGCCACGCTGCTGCTGATGCCGGCCTGGCAGGTCGACCGCCACATCGGCATCAAGATGGTGACGGTGTTTCCCGACAACGCCGCGCAGGACCTGCCGGCGGTGATGGGCATCTACGTGCTGGTCGACGGCAAGAACGGCTCGCCGCTGGCGCTGATCGACGGACCGACACTGACGGTGAAGCGCACCGCCGGCGCCTCGGCGCTGGCCTCCAGCTATCTCTCGCGCCCGGATGCGGAGCGCCTGCTGATGGTCGGCACCGGCGCCCTGGCGCCGCAGCTCATCGTTGCCCACGCGGCGGTCCGGCCGATCTGCAACGTGCTGATCTGGGGCCGCACACCGGAGAAGGCGCAGCGCCTGGCCAAACGCATGAACCGCCGCGACTTCCGTGTCGACTGGACCGACGATCTGGAGTCCGCCGCGCGCGGCGCCGACGTCATCTCCTGCGCCACCCTGTCGAAGGCTCCGCTGATCCAGGGCGACTGGCTGCAGCCGGGCCAGCACATCGACCTCGTCGGCGCCTTTCGGCCCGACATGCGCGAGACCGACGATGCGGTGATGCGCCGCGCCCGTGTCTTCGTCGACACCCGCGCCGGCGCCACCAAGGAGGGCGGCGACATCGTGCAGGCCGTCGCGGCCGGCGCGCTGTCGGCCGACGACATCGCCGGCGACCTCTTCGAACTGACCCGCGGCGATCGCAGCGGCCGGCGCTATTACGACCAGGTCACGCTGTTCAAGTCGGTCGGCACCGCCATAGAGGATCTGGCTGCGGCGCAGCTGGTCTTCGAGCGCTATTAGATATTGACGCCAGGCGCATTCTCGTTGCTCGCTCGGCCCATATTGGGGAGCCTCGCCGCACGGGCCGCCGCGCTCGGCGGCGACCGAGGCCCTGGCCGAGGTGGTGCCGGGCGGGGAGCAGAGGCCGAATTCCGGTACTGGATTTCGGGCCGCCCGGGCGCTATGGAAGACGCGGCGCCACCCGCGTGATCCGACGCGGCCGATCCCCGCCCCGGACGACGGTAGGGGCGGCGGTGCCCGGCAAGAAGGTTGCAAGTCAATGAAGGTCATCATCATCGGGGGCGGCATCGTCGGTCTGTCGACGGCCTGGGCCCTGGCGCGCGGCGGCCACGAGGCGCTGCTTTTCGAGCAGGGGCCGCTGCCGCACGAGGGCGGCGCGTCCTACGACCAGCACCGCCTGATCCGCCTGCCCTATTCCGACCAGCCCGGCTACTGCGCCATGACGGTCGACGCCCTGAGGTCCTGGCAGCGCCTGTGGGACGATCTCGGCGAATCCCACTATGCCGAGGTCGGCAGCCTGGCGCTGTCGACGGAGGAGGGCGACTGGGCCGACCTCTCGCGCCAGACCCTCGATCACCTGGGCCTCGACTACGAGACCCTGGACGCCAAGCAGATCGAGGCGCTCTGCCCCTTCATGAAGGCGCCCCCGGAAGCCTGGGGCCTCTACAACAAGACCGGTGGCCTGCTGTTTGCCTCGCGCATCGTCGATTCGCTGATCCGCGACCTCGGCCGCCGCGGCGTCAGCCTGCGCGGCGAGGCCCGCGTGGTGGGCGTCGACCCGGCGGCCAGCGCCGTCACCCTGGAGAACGGCAGGCGCGAGACCGCCGACGCCATCGTGGTGGCCGCCGGCGCCTGGACCGCCAAGCTGTTCCCGGAACTCAAGCGCCGTGCTGTGCCGCACCGCCAGGTCGTTGCCTACATGGAACCTCCGGAAGCCCATGCCGAGAGCTGGGCGAAGGCGCCGGTCATGGTCCACCTGCTGAACGAGGTGGACATCTACGCGGCGCCGCCGGCCGGCGGCAGCGAGCTGAAATTCGGCTGCGGCCAGCACCGGCGACCCGGCGACCCGGACAACCTGGACCCGCTGGGCCGCAACGAGGCGGCCGAGGTGGCTTCCGCCTTCGCCCCGCTGCTGCATGACTTCGCCGACTACAAGGTGTTGCGCGGCCAGGTCTGCCCCTATGCCGTGTCTCCGGACGAGCGCTTCGTCACCGAGAGCAACGGGCCGATCCTGCTGATCGGCGGCTGCAGCGGGCACATGTTCAAGTTCGGCGCCCTCATGGGCGAGCAGCTCGCCCGCACCGCGACGGGCGAGATCTCCTTCAAACAGTTCCGCCTCTGGGCGGAGGGCCGCCATCAGACCCTGACCCGCGCCTAGGCAACGGTGTGGGTGACCGGCAGGCGATGCTCTGGTAGGAAGAGGCCATGACTACGAAACTCGCCCCCCACGAACGCATCTTCGTCGGCCTCGACACGGCGGACGTCGACAAGGCGGCGCGCATCGCGCGCCAGCTGGTCGGCGCCGTCGGCGGCGTGAAGATCGGTAAGGAACTGTTTACCGCCCATGGACCGGACGGCGTGCGCCTGGCCGCCGGCGGCGCGCCGCTGTTCCTCGACCTGAAGTTCCACGACATCCCCAACACCGTGGCCGGCGCGGTGCGTGCCGCCGTCCACCTTCGGCCCAGGATCCTCAACGTGCACGCTTCCGGCGGACGCGCCATGATGACGGCGGCGGCCGAGGCGGCGCGCGAAACTGCCGAGGATCTCGGCATCGAGCTGCCCAAGGTGATCGGCGTCACCGTGCTGACCAGCCTGGACGCCGCCGACCTCAAAGAGGTCGGACAGCTGGGCCCGCTCGAGGTCCAGGTCGAGCGCCTGGCCCGCCTGGCGCAGGAAAGCGGGCTTGACGGCGTGGTTTGCTCGTCCAGGGAGATCACCCTGCTGCGCAAGGCCTGCGGCCCGGACTTTCTGCTGGTGGTACCCGGCATCCGTCCACACTGGTCGGCAGCCGGCGACCAGAAGCGAATCATGACACCCGAAGACGCCATCGCCGCCGGGGCCGACCACATCGTCATCGGCCGACCCATCGCGGCGGCGGATGACCCCCTGGCCGCCGCCCGACGCATTGCGGCCGACCTGGACGCGGCCGGCGTCGAGGCGTGACACTGACAGCCGCATGAACGCCAACAACCAGCCGCCGCCCCAGGCGGTGGCGAACCTGCCGATTTTCGATACGCTGATCGCTGCCTTCACTGCGGCCTACAGCGATCCGGCGTTGTTGCTGCGCGCCGCCGCCGGCGGCCTGCTGCTGCTTGGTGCCACCACAGTGGTTGCCCTTGTGCTGCCACCCAATCCCTTCACGCTGCTGCTCATGCTGCTGGCGCCGATCGCCGCCTACAGCCACTTCGGCGTCAACTGGTACCGCGTGATGCTGCTCGGACCGGCGGGACTGGTGCGGCCCGTGCTGCGCTGGGATCGGCGGCACTGGCGTTTCTTCGGTTTCGGGCTGATGCTTGGGACTGGACTGCTGGTCTTCGGCGGCATGTTGACGATGGTCCTGCCGGTGCCTTCGGCAGTGGTAGCCATCGGCCTGCTGTACCTGGCTTCACGCTGCTGCTTCCTCTTTCCCGCCCTGGCGGTCGAGGAACCCTACAGCTTCGCCTATGCCTGGCAGCACACCAAGGGACAGGGCTGGCGCCTCACTCTGCTGCTGTTGCTGGCGGGGATTCCCCTGATGCTGGCGGTCAGTCTGCTGGTCAGCGCCCTCTTCACCGCGGTGGTCGGCGTCTCTCTCTTCGATCTCGCGGCAGTGCAGATGGGCGGCACCCCGGCGCCCGGTGCCGGCCAACTGACCGATGATGGCCAGGCGCTGGAAGTCTCGCCCATTGCCACGCTCACCCTGAAGATGGTCACCGAGGCTCTGTCCATGGCGGTGCTGGCGGTGCTCTACAGCATCGTCGCCCTGGCCTTCCGCACCTGCACCGGCTGGGTGCCGGCCGCACCGGCGACCCTGCCGGCGCCGCAGGACGAGGACCGCAACGGCGGCTTTTAGGCCGCACCCAGCCCCTTTCCTTTGGTCGAGTTCACCGGCGGCGGCTATCGTCCCGGTTGGGAGTTCGACAAGCCGTCCGAGGGAGCCTTGCATGACCATGACGGAAGCGCGGCTGGCCTCGGCGAAGCTGGCCTTCGGCGCAACCTTCCGCGCCATCTTCTGCCTGACGACGGACGCGCGCGCCTCCGCCCACGCGCAACTCAGCGGCTGGGGCACACCGCGCCATGAGATCCTCGAGCGCTTCGAATGATCCAGGCGGAGCCGCCATCTGGCGCCGTGGCGCCGCTGCCGCTGTTGCCCACCGTTTCGGAGGCCTATCGTCTCGTGTTCGGCAACCTGGCGACGATGGCGAAGGTGACGGTGCTGCCGTTTGTCTTGCTGTTTCTGATCACCGTGCTGGGCACTCTGCTCGGCCCCCTCGAATACCGCCTGGTGCGGGAGTTCGGCGCCGAGCTGCCCTGGACTCTCATGGCGGTCGCCTGGCTGCGCTTCCTGCTGCTCGGACCGACCTCCGGTGACGTCGTGGTATTTCCACGGCTGCGGGCGCGGCATGGGCGTTTTCTCGGCTACGCGCTGCTGCTCTCGGTCATCAACCTGCCGCTGACGTTCTTCCATTACCTTTCGGTGGCATTGGGGATCGATGGCACAGAGGCCACCATCGCCTACTGGGCGCTGTTTATGCCGTTGCTCTACCTCGGCCTTCGCTTTGCTTTCGTATACGTCGCAGCGGCGGTCGACGAGCCCTATAGCTTCGCCCATGCCTGGCGGCACACGCGCGGCATCTCCTTCACCCTCTTCATCGCGATCGGGCTCAGCGTCGTTCTGCCCGCGGAAGGCATCAATCGGCTGCTCGCCCTTTTGACGGACTCCTTGAGAGACTCCGATTCCGGAACCTTCGTCGCCCTACTGCTATGGCATGCCAACATGTGG
Organism: uncultured Pelagibius sp.; assembly: GCA_964472095.1. Classification (GTDB taxonomy): domain Bacteria; phylum Pseudomonadota; class Alphaproteobacteria; order Kiloniellales; family Kiloniellaceae; genus Pelagibius. The sequence goes on along the minus strand of CAYYIV010000023.1, from coordinate 60,541 downwards.
CTGGTGGAGGCGCTCTCCCTCGCCTTCTATGTTATCGCCTTTCGCAACTGCACCGGCTGGGTGCCGGCGCCCGACAAGGAAGTCCTCGAGCGCTTCGACTGACCCGGTTGACTTCGCGCATCCGAGAGGCGCTAATCCCGCGCCATGACTGTCCAGGTGAAAATCTGCGGGATCTCGACACCCGAGTCGATGACCGCCGCCGTCGAGGGCGGGGCCGCCTTCGTCGGGCTGGTGTTCTATCCACGCAGCCCGCGTGCCGTCACGCCGCATGAGGCCACGCCGCTGGCCGCACTGATCCCGCCGGGCATCGTCAAGACCGGCCTGCTGGTCGATGCCGAGGACGCCACCATCGAGGGTATTTTGAAGGCGGTGCCCCTCGATCTCCTGCAGCTGCACGGCAGCGAGAGCCCTGAGCGGGTCGCCGCCGTCAAGGCGCGCTTCGGCCTGCCGGTCATGAAGGTGGTGAAGCTGCGCCAGGCCGGGGATCTCGAGGCCGTCGAGCCCTTCCTGCCCGTCGCCGACCGCCTGCTGTTCGACGCCAAGCCCCCGGCGGAAATGAAGGACGCCCTGCCGGGCGGCAATGCCGTGGCCTTCGACTGGACTCTGCTGTCCGGCACCGCCTGGCCGCTGCCGTGGATGCTGGCCGGCGGCCTGACGCCGGAGAACGTCGCCCGGGCGGTCGCCCTGTCGGGCGCGCCGGCGGTGGACGTCTCCTCCGGCGTCGAGGACGCGCCGGGGCTCAAGAATCCGCAGAAAATCCGGGCTTTCCTGGCGGCCGCCCGGGCGCTCTAGCGACCCCTGAAACGGCGGAAACCGCAGCTTCCGGGCATTGCGGAGACCGCCCCAATCGGGCAAAGTCCGCCCTTCACAAACCAAGCTAACGCGAACAAGGACAAGACGTCCCCCATGGAGACGCTGAACACCTACCGCGGCGGCCCCGACGAGGCCGGGCATTTCGGCATTTTCGGCGGCCGCTTCGTCGCCGAGACCCTGATGCCGCTGATCCTCGACGTCGAGCAGGCCTACATCGCCGCCCGCAAGGACGCGAGCTTCCAGGCCGACTACGACTACTACGCCAAGCATTATGTCGGCCGGCCGAGCCCGCTCTACTTCGCCGAGCGCCTGACCGCGGAGCTGCGCAAGGGCGCGCCCGCCGACAAGGGCGCCAAGATCTACTTCAAGCGCGACGAGCTGAACCACACCGGATCCCACAAGGCCAACAACGTGCTGGGGCAGATCCTGCTGGCGCGACGCATGGGCAAGACCCGCATCATCGCCGAGACCGGGGCCGGCCAGCACGGCGTCGCCACCGCCACGTTCTGCGCGCTCTTCGACCTGCCCTGCGTCGTCTACATGGGCGCCACCGACATCGAGCGGCAGGCGCCCAACGTGTTCCGCATGAAGCTGCTGGGCGCCGAGGTGAAGCCGGTGACCAGCGGCACCGGCACCCTGAAGGACGCCATGAACGACGCCCTGCGCGACTGGGTCGCCAACGTCGAGAACACCTTCTACATCATCGGCACGGTGGCCGGCCCGCACCCCTATCCGACCATGGTGCGCGACTTCCAGTCGATCATCGGCCGCGAGACCCGCGAGCAGATCATGGAGGCCGAAGGCCGCCTGCCCGACGCCCTGGTCGCCTGCATCGGCGGCGGCTCCAACGCCATGGGTCTGTTCCATCCCTTCCTCGACGACAAGGACGTGCGCATCATCGGCGTCGAGGCGGCCGGCCACGGCATCTCCAGCGGCCAGCACGCCGCCTCGCTGACCGGCGGGCGCCCGGGCGTGCTGCACGGCAACCGCACCTACCTGCTGCAGAACGACGACGGCCAGATCATCGACGCCCACTCGATCTCCGCCGGCCTCGACTATCCCGGCATCGGGCCGGAGCATTCCTGGCTGCACGACATCGGCCGCGCCGAGTACGTCTCCGCCACCGACCAGGAGGCGCTGGACTCCTTCCAGCTCTGCTCGCGCATCGAGGGCATCATCCCGGCGCTGGAGCCCGCCCACGCGCTGGCCCAGGTGCGCAAGCTGGCGCCGCAGATGGGGCGCGACCAGATCATCGTCATGAACATGTGCGGCCGCGGCGACAAGGACGTCTTCACCGTCGCCAAGGCGCTTGGAGTCGAGCTGTGAGTGGAGCTGTGAGCGGAGAGAGTCGCATCGAAAGGCGCTTTGCCGCGCTGAAGGCCGCCGGGCGCGGCGCGCTGGTGGCCTTCGTCACCGCCGGCGATCCCGACCCGGAGACCTCGCTGGAGATCATCAAGGGCCTGCCGGGCGCCGGCGCCGACCTCATCGAGGTCGGCATGCCCTTCTCCGACCCCATGGCCGAGGGGCCGCCGGTCCAGGCCTCCAGCCTGCGCGCGCTGAAAGCCGGCATGACGCTGGCCAAGACCCTGGCGGCGGTGTGCGCATTCCGCAAGGACGACGCCGACACGCCGATCATCCTGATGGGCTACTACAACCCGATCTACAGCTACGGCGTCGAGCGCTTCGTCGCCGACGCCAAGGTGGCCGGAGTCGACGGCCTGATCATCGTCGACCTGCCGCCGGAGGAGGACGCGGAGCTCTGCCTGCCGGCGCTGAAGGCCGGCCTGCACTGGATCCGCCTGGCCACGCCGACCACCGACGACAAGCGCCTGCCGACGGTGCTGAACAACACCAGCGGCTTCGTCTACTACGTCTCCATCATGGG
>CAYYIV010000023.1:0-57743 GCA_964472095.1 uncultured Pelagibius sp. | reverse complement strand
TGCCGACGGTGCTGAACAACACCAGCGGCTTCGTCTACTACGTCTCCATCATGGGGATCACCGGCACCGCCGCAGTGCCGACCGACCATGTGCGCGAGGCGGTCGCCCGCCTGCGCCGCCACACCGATCTTCCGATCGCCGTCGGCTTCGGCATCCGCACGCCGGCGCAGGCCGCCGCGATCGCCGGCATCGCCGACGCAGCCGTGGTCGGCTCGGCCATCGTCGACGCGGTGAAGGCGGAGCTGGACGAGAACGGCAAGGCCAAGCCAGGGCTGGCCGCCAAGGTGCTGGCGCTGGTAGAATCGTTGGCCAGCGGCGTACGCAGCAGCCGCGCCGCTTAACCTCGGGGGAGCAGCCCGCCCATGAACTGGATCACCAACTACGTCAGGCCGAAGATCCGCGCCCTGGTGCAGAAGCCCGAGGTACCGGACAACCTCTGGGAAAAGTGCTCCAGCTGCAGCCAGATGATCTTTCACCGCGAGTTGGAGAACAATCTCAGGGTCTGCCCGCATTGCGGCTTTCACATGCGCATCTCCGCGCGCCGCCGCCTCGAGCTGCTGTTCGACGACGCCGCCTTCAAGGCGATTGAGCTTCCCGAGGTGCCGCTCGACCCGCTGAAGTTCCGCGACCGCAAGCGCTATACCGACCGCCTGCGCGAGGCCCAGGCCAAGAACGGTCCCGACGAGGCCATCGTGGTGGCGCACGGCACCATGGACGGCAAGCCGACGGTCATCGCCGTCTTCAACTTCGCCTTCATGGGCGGCTCCATGGGCGTCGCTGTCGGCGAGGGCCTGCTGGCGGCCGCGCGCCTGGCGGTGTTGCAGGAAGCACCGTTGATCGTCATTCCCGCCTCCGGCGGCGCACGCATGCAGGAGGGCATCCTCTCGCTCATGCAGATGCCGCGCTCGGTCGCCGCGGTGGACATGGTGAAGGAGGCCGGTCTGCCCTACATCGTGGTGCTGACCGATCCCACCACCGGCGGCGTCACGGCTTCCTTCGCCATGCTGGGCGACATCTCGCTGGCCGAGCCCGGTGCCGTTATCGGCTTTGCCGGCCAGCGGGTCATCGAGGAGACCATCCGCGAGTCGCTGCCCGAGGGCTTCCAGCGTGCCGAGTACCTGCTCGACCACGGCATGGTCGACATGGTGGTACGGCGTGGCGACCTGCGCGCCACCCTGGTGCGCATCCTGGCCCTGTTGCGCGACAAGACGCCGAGCGCCGAGGTGGTGCCGATCAAGGGTGACGGCCGCAAGGGCGGCGCCCGCCGCGTAGCCGCGACCCAAGGCGTGGCCGAGGTGGAGATTCCGCCGGCGCCCGAGGTCCGGACGCCCGAAGGCGCCGCCGCCGAGATCGCCGGCGACACCGGGGAGGGCGATGCCCCCCGCCGTTGACGCGCCGGCAGCAGCCGCCGCCAGCGGCAAGTCCAGCGATGCGGTCCTCGACCGCCTGACCCGCCTGCATCCCAAGGTCATCGACCTCTCGCTCGGCCGCATCGAGCGGCTGCTCGCCTTGCTCGGCCATCCCGAGCAGCGCCTCGCGCCGGTGGTCCACGTCGCCGGCACCAACGGCAAGGGCTCGCTGCTCGCCTTCCTGCGGGCCATGCTGGAGGCCGCCGGCCGACGCGTGCAGGTCTACACCTCGCCGCACCTGGTGCGCTTTCACGAGCGCATCCGCCTGACCTCCGGCCTCATCGACGAGGCGGCGCTGATCGCCCTGCTGGAACGCTGCGAAGCGGTGAACGGGCCGGAGCCGATCACCTTCTTCGAGGTGACCACCGCCGCCGCCTTCCTCGCCTTCGCCGATGACCCCGCCGATATCCTGCTGCTGGAGGTCGGTCTCGGCGGCCGGCTCGACGCCACCAACGTGGTGGCGCGTCCGCGGCTGACCGCGATCACACCGATCGCCCTGGATCACCAGCAATTCCTCGGCACCACCCTGGAGGCAATCGCCGGCGAAAAGGCCGGCATCATGAAGCCGGGAGTCACCTGCGTCGTCGGGCCACAGGAGCCGGCGACTCTCGCCGTGCTGGAACGGCACGCAACCGAAATCGGCGCACCGCTCTTCGTCTGCGACCGCGACTGGCGGTTCGCGGCGACGGCAGCGGGCTTCCGCTACCAGGATGCAAACGGCGTTCTCGACCTGCCGACGCCTTCACTGCTCGGCAGTCACCAGGTCGCCAACGCAGCGCTGGCCGCCGCCTGCGCGACACAGCTTGCGGAATTCGGCCTTGCGGGGGCCGCGACGGCGGCAGGCATTTCGAGCGCGAGCTGGCCGGCACGCCTGCAGCGCCTGGTGAAGGGTCCGCTCGCCGACGCCCTGCCGCCGGGCTGGGAACTATGGCTCGACGGCGGCCACAATCCGGCCGCCGGCATTGCCCTCGCCGAGACCCTGAAGGACTGGCACGATCGCCCGCTCGAGCTCATCTACGGCATGCTCGATACCAAGGTGGCCGCCGGCTATCTCGAGGCGTTGGCACCGCACGCCCACGCCCTGAAAGCCGTGCGCATTCCCGGCGAAGCGGCGAGCCTTGCCGCCGAGACGGCGGCCGGCTATGCGACGCAGGCGGGCATCGACGCCGAGCCTGCAGGCTCCGTCGCCGAGGCGCTACAGGCCGTCCTCGCCAAGGCACAGCAACCCGGCCGCGTCCTCATCTGCGGCTCGCTCTACCTCGCCGGCCAGGTGCTCCGCGACAACGGCTGAAACCGGATTCAGTAGTTGTTGGTGATGGCGACGTAGTCGGGATCTTCCTGGGCGTCGCGCTCGAACTGCAGGAATTCATAGTAGCCGCAGCGCTTGCGGCCGGGATAGTCGCGGCAGATCTCGGGGCGCGCCTCGTAGATGGTGCAGTGGCGCTTTTCCGTATCGAAGAAGGTGCAGATGCTGCCGAAGTGCTCGTCTTCCTGATGTCGCAGCACGCGCGGGCGCTTGTCCATACCGTCTTCCTTGAAGCCCTTCTTGGTGAAGCGCCTCTCTGCCTGCTCTTCGGTCACCTTGAAATGCTCGGCCAGCCGCTTGATGTCGTCCGGTTTGGCATGGATGTTCGGATAGGAGCAGCAATAGCCCGGACACTTCAGACAGTCGTACTTTGCTTTCCCCACGGTCGGCCTTCTCACCTGATCGTTATTTTATTGACGGAACGCGAAGGCGGACCTTCGGCACTCCCCGCCCGCCTGTCAAGACCGGCATCCGCTGGCAGGGGATTCAAACGACCGCACACAAAGAAGAACCCCGCCGGATCGCTCCGGCGGGGTTTGGGACTTCTACTTTGGGGGGATAACGTACTCTAGGAGGAATACCGTATTTGGAGGTAACTTACCTTGTTACCCTTAAACATGTAGATACTCAGACGACCGATTCAACCCATTCCATCAGCTGGCCCTTGCCGACCGCGCCGACCTTGGTGGCGGCGACCTGTCCGTCCTTGAACAGCATGAGCGTGGGAATGCCGCGCACGCCGTATTTTTGGGGCGTGTGCGGGTTGTCGTCGATGTTGATCTTGGCGATGGTGACGCGCCCGTCCATCTCCGCCGCGATCTCTTCCAGCGCCGGAGCGATCATCTTGCAGGGGCCGCACCACTCGGCCCAGAAATCGACAAGGACAGGACCGGATGCCTTCAAGACGTCCTGTTCGAAGGTACCGTCGCTGGTGGCTCTTGTGCTCATGGAAACATACCCCTGTGACGATGCTGCCGAGGGGCCGGGTTGGCCCCAAGGACTATTGCGAAGTTGGGCTAAATGTAGGGAGCCGCGGGTGGAACCGTCAAGGTGCGTGACCCGCCAGCAGCGCATCGCTGAGTTGCATGAGGCGGGGTTGATCCGTCCAAAGCAGATAGCTGCGAATCGCCCGCCCGGGATAGATCCGAGCCAGCAGGCCGCGATAGGCCGCCATCTGCCTGAGATAAAGCACTGGCACGTCTTCTGCGCGCGCTGGCGCCGGCCGCTGGCTCTTGTAGTCGATGAGCCAGATCGTGTCGCTTTCTACCAGAAGGCGATCCACCTGGCCGACGATGACCCGCGGCCCAGAAGCCGCCTCGACGAGGCCCGCCAGGGGCACCTCGGCGCGGCTGCCGGCGCCGAAAAGCGGCGCCAACTCCGGCGCTGCGAGCACCCTCAGCACCTCGTCGAGAATTTCTTCCTGCTGCTCCGGCGCGAGATCGTGCAGCGGACTGGCCAGGAAGGCTTGGCCGGCGGCGAAGCGCGCCTCCGGGGGTAGCTCCGGCAGCGACTGCAGCAGACGGTGGATCAGCAGGCCGCGGCGGAAGCGCAGGCCCGAATCGGGTCCGAGGGGCGAGCGCGACGGCGGCTCGGCCTCTGCCGGTCGCGACGGCGCCAGGGGTTGCGGCGGCGCCGGCTCCGCCGGGGCCGCGTGCCGCGCCCAGTCCGGCAGCGCCGCGGTCCCGACTCCGACCGGGATGGGCTGCGGCGACTCCGCCGCCACCGGCAGCGCCAGCGGTACGCTTTGGGGCCGCTGCAGGCGCCAGCCCGGCCCGGCCCAGCCGTCGGCGCCAATCTCTCTGGTGAAATCGAAGTCGACCGCCTCGGCCTCACCGCCCTCGGCGAGGCGTGACAACGCGGCTTCAACCAACTCATACCAGTTGCCGGCGGGGGCCGAGCGCTTGGTCTGCCAGCCGCAGAGATAGAGTCGGTCCTCCGCGCGGGTCAGCGCCACGTAGAGCAGGCGGCGGTACTCCTGCTCCTGCGCCAGCCGGCGGGCCGCGCGGGCGGCGCCCAGCAGCGGCAGGTCGTAGTCGCTTTTCACCGGCCACACCGCCAGCGGCCGCGCGTCCTTGCCATCGTCCACCCACAGCAGGCCGTCGGGCGCGTTGGGCAGCTGCAGGGTATCCGGCAGGATGACCACCGGCGCTTCCAGCCCCTTGGAGCCGTGCACCGTCATCAGGCGCACCGCGCCGTGCTCCTGCTCCAGGTCGCGCTTGATCTCGAGTTCGCCGGCGGAAAGCCAGTGCAGGAAGCCTTCGAGCGAGGGCGCGTTCTCGCGCTCGTAGGCAAGGGCGAGGGAGAGGAACTCGTCCAGCGGATCGGCAGCGTCGGGGCCGAGGCGCGCCAGCAGCTTCTCGCGCCCGCGCCCGGCACCGAGCAGGGCGGAGTAGAGCTCGAAGGGCGCTACGTAGTCGGCCCGCGCGGCGAGCGCTTCCAGGAAGCTTCGCGCCGCCGCGAAGGCGGGATCGTCCTTCGCCTTCTCGCCGAGGCGCAGCCAGAGGCTGCGGCGGCCGCGCTCGAAGGCCAGGGCGAAGAGTTGGTCCTCGTCGAGGCCGATGAGCGGGCCCTTCAGCACGCAGGCGAGGCTGAGGTCGTCCTCCGGCAGCAGCAGCACGCGGCCCAGCGCCATGAGATCCCTAACCGCCAGCTGCTCGGTGAGGTTCATGCGGTCGACACCCGCGACCGGCACGCCCTGGGTCTTCAATTCGCGCACCAGTTCGGTGAGGAAGGCGTTGCGCCGGCGCACCAAAACCATGACATCGCCGGGACGCATGCGCCGGCCGCGCGCCGCCAGCCAGCAGGCCGGATCGTCGGCGCCCTCGGGGCTGACTGTCCAGTAGCAGATACGTCTGGCCACCAGGCGGGCGAGGCGCAGCGGAGCGGCACTGTCGCTGCGGCCGGGCAGCGGCAGGGCCCAGGGCTCCTCTGGCCCCATTTCCGCCGGCGGCGCCGGCGGCCAGAGCTCGATGAGCCCGGCCTCGCCGGCGCGCTTGGCCCGATGACGGATCTCCGCCTCGCCGAACAGGACGCCGTCCTGCGCCGCTGCCGCAGCAAAGACCGCATCGACGGTCGCCAGCACCGCCTCGGTCGAGCGGAACGAGACCGCCAGGGAGACCGGGCGCCAGCGGTGCTGCGCAATCTGCGCCCTTTCGCGGAAGAGATCGCGCATGCTCTGGAATGCGGCTGGGTCGGCGCCCTGGAAGGAATAGATCGACTGCTTGGGGTCGCCGACGGCGAAGACCGTGCGAACAGCCTCCGCGCGGTCCTCATGAGCGCCCAGACCGGCAAAGAAGTCGCCGGTCAGCTGCTCGACGATGCGCCACTGCTCCGGGCTGGTGTCTTGCGCCTCGTCGACCAGCAGGTGGTCGAGGCCGCCGTCGAGCTTGAACAGAACCCAGGAGACACCGCCCTGGCGCGCCAGGAGACGCGCGGAGAAGTGGATGAGATCGTCGTAGTCGAGCAGCACCCGTGCTTCCTTGTGGCGCTGGTAGGCGGCAAGGATGGCGTCGCCGAGGATGAGGAGCGCCTGCGTCGCCCGCGCCACGGTGAGCGCTTTGCGCCGCTCGCAGGCCGCCATCAGGCGCTCCGCCTCGTCCTGCAGAGCCTGCAGTGCAGCGGGGAAAGCTTCGGCGACTTTCTTGGTCAGCGGATTCTTGCGCGGCTGGCCTCCCTGGGTGAGGAACACGGCGCAGTAGTCGTCGAAACCCGCGGCGCGGCGCCCGTCATCGGCCGCCAGCCAGTGAGCAAGCTGCGCTGCCTTCTTCTGTTCGGTCCCGGAGCCCTTGGCCCAGGCTTCCATGGCCAGGCTCAGTCCGGCACGATCGAAAGCGCCTTCGGCACAGGCCGCAGCGATGAGGTCCGCCACCGTCTCGTCGGGAGCGACCCTGAGCAATGCGCAGACCTCGACCACCAGGCGGTCGACGTTGCCGCGCGCGGCCTTCAGCTCGGCGAGGCGGCCGCGCTCGTGGATCAGCTGCTGCATTACCGCGGTGAAGCGGTCCTCCTGCAGGTGCGCCGTCAGCACCGCGATCGCTTCGGAGAGGCGACCCTGAGCCTCCAGCGCCTCGCCCAGTACCTCTACCCTGGCGGTCTCCAGCAGGTCTGCCGCCTCGTGTTCGTCGAGCACCTTGGCATTCGGTGCCACACCGGCCTCCAGCGGGAAGCGGCCGAGCAGCGCCTGGCAGAAGGCGTGGATGGTCTGGATCTTGATACCGCCGGGGGTGTCGAGCACACGGGCGAAGAGAGAGCGCGCACGCGGCAGCAGCGCCGCTTCCACCGGCGCACCGAGCAGGTCTTCCAGGCTGGCGCACAGCGTGGCTTCGTCGGCGGTGACCCAGCCGGCGAGCTGGGCGGAAAGGCGGTTGGCCATCTCCGCCGCCGCCGCCTTGGTGAAGGTGAGGCAGAGGATCTTCGCCGGCGCGCTGCCGCGCAGCAGCAGGCTCAGCACACGGTCGACCAGCACCTTCGTCTTGCCACTGCCGGCGGAGGCAGAGACCCAGACCGAGGCCGCCGGGTCGGCCGCCTGGCGCTGTGCCGCCGTCGCCTCGGCGATGATTCTTTCTGCCAGCGTCGTCACGGCCGGTCCCTCATGGCGTGTCGGTCCCGACCGACCACTCGGCAATGCGCGAGAGATGATCGTAGTCGCCGAAGCGCGGCGCCCGCTCCGGACGCGGCTGGCAGGCATAGGGCGTCGTCGGATCGTCGAAGGCGGCGACGAGACGCTGGAGTCCGGTCAAAGCTTCCTCGGCCAGCTGGGCCGGATCACCCTGACTGGCGGCCCGGGTCTCGCCGGGCGGCGTGCCGCCGGAGAGGCGCCAGTAGGTGAGTGCGCCCACCGGCGCATGCGGCAGGCCGGCAAAGCCGCCGGCCGCGGCGATGGCAGCCTCCAGGGGCAGCTGTGGCGCGAAGCCCTGGTCGACCTTTTTCTTCTCCGGCGGCGCGCCGGTCTTGTAGTCGATGATCTCCAGGCTGCCGTCGACGTGGCGGTCGATGCGGTCGGCCTTGGCGGTCAGGCGGAAGGGGCCGCCGGGTGCGTCGAAATCCAGCGCGCCCTTGATCTCCACGAAGCTCTCGGCAATCCCGGCGCGGCGCGCCTGCTCTTCGGCGAAGAACCAGTGGGCGACGCGAAGGAAGCGCGGCCACCAGAAGGCGAAGACGCCAGGCTTGGTGCGGATCGGATGGAACACCTCGGCACCGATCCCGATGAGGTCGTCGAGCGCCGTTGCCGGCAGCGCCTTGGGATGCATCCTCAAGAATTGCTCCAGCGCCGCGTGCACCAGGGTGCCGCGCTCCGCCGCGCCGGGATCGGCGTCGAGCGGATCGAGCGCCTTCAGGCGCAGGATCTCGCGGGCGTAGAGCGCATAGGGATCGCCCATCCAGGTCTCGATGCGCGTCACAGAGAGCTCGCGCGGGCGTGCCGAGACCGGTGGGCAGGGCAGCGGCGGCTCGAGGCGCAGGGTCTTCGGCGGCTGGTCGAGGGCCGCGGCCCAGGCTTTCAGCTGCCGCTCTTCACGGTGGAGGTCGGCGGTCAGGCCCAGGCCCTGGCGCAGGGCGTCGATGCGCCGGAGCCAGCGCGCCGGCACCGTGGGCGCCCCCTCGACGCGCTGCGCGCGCGTGAGGCAAACCCGCGGCGCGCAGAAGGCCTGGAAGAAGTCGTGGGCGGCGAGGCCGATGCGGCGCTCCGGCAGCGGCAGGCCGAAAGCCGACTGCATCGGCCGGCTGAGCCAGGGGCCGGGGTCAACCTCCGCCGGCCAGCTGCCCTCGTTGAGGCCACCGAGGATCAGCAGGTCGGCATGCTGCAGCCTTGCCTCCAGCGGGCCGAGGATGGCGACGCGCGGGTGCAGGCCGTAGCGCGGACGCACCGCCCGTCCGGCCATCAGGGCCGCCAGCGCAGCCGGGTAGTGCAGGCCGCGCGAGACTGGCGTCGCCAGCCCCGCCTCGCGCAGCTCGCTGGCGAAGGCGGCAGCCGCCTCGCCCGCCTCGCCGGCCCACAGGCGCTCAGCGCCGCTCTGCGTATCGGTGGCGGCCAGCGCCTCGGTCGCGGCGAGGTGGGCGTCGACCAGGTCACAGAGGTGCGCGGCAGCGCCACCGAGCGCCGCGGCGAAGGGCGCGAGAGCCTCGGCCAGGCGGTCGAACCAGGGCAACAGCGCTTCCGCCGCACGGCTCTCCTCCAAGGCCTTGCGCAGGCCTTCCAGTCCGGGCGCCGGGCGGGCCCCGCGCAGCACCGCAAGTTCCAGCGCGCGCACCTTGCGGCGAAAGGCTGCCGGCGACTCGCCGCCGGCCGCCAAGGGGTGTTTGAGCGCGGCCAACAGCGCGACCGGCGCAAAGCGCTCCGCCGCCATCTCGGCGGTCAGGCGCAGGAAAACGCAGGGCGGCGTGGCGGCAAGGCTGCGCCCGGCGGAGTCGTCCACCTCGATGGACCAGCGCTGCAGGTTGGTGGCGACGCGGCGGGCGAGGTCGCGGTCTGGCGTCACCAGGGCCGCGGTGGCGCCGGGCCGCTCGGCCTGGCGACGCAACAGCAGGGCGATGACCAGCGCCTCCTCGCCGGGGTCTGCGCAGTCGATCCGCTGCACGCCGTCGAGGGCGGCATCGAAGTCGTCGCGCGCCTTTTCATGCGCGGCCTCGTGCCAGCGCGCGGTGCCGCCGGCCGGGCGCAGGGCCAGGTTGGCAAAGCGGGCGCGCCCGGACGCCACCTGAGGAGTGTCCGTCTCCGCCCAGAGGCGGACCGCTTCGCGCGCGAGGCCCAGGCGGTCGAGCAGCTGCGCCATGCCGTGCTGCGGATGGCCGTGGTCGTCGCGGATTTCCCGCCAGACTTCCGCGTCGCTCTCGAGGTCGAGGCCGGGCAGCACGACGCCGCCCTGAGGCAGGCCGGCGATGGTGCGCAGCAGCTCGGCGGTGGCGGGGATCGAGCCGGTCGAGCCGGCGGCGATCACCGGCACGGCCGGCGGCCTCGCACGCCAGGCGGCGCTCTGCAGCTCGGCCAGCCGGCGGCGGCGCTCGGCCGGGCCGATGCAGCCGAGGTCCTGCAGAATGCGCGGCCAGGCCTCGGTGACGATGCGCAGGAACTCCAGGGTGATCTGCCAGTGCTCGGCATAGTCCTCCGGCACCAGGCCGTCGAGCGCGGCGAAGTCGAGGCCCTCGGTCTCCACCTGGTCGAGCAGGCGCGCCAGCTCGGCGGCGAGGCGGATGGCTTGGTCCTCGCTAGTCACCGCACTGCCGAACTCGGCGGCGAGGGCGCGACTGTGACCGAGGATGCAGGAGGCGAGCAGCAACTGGCGCTGCACGGCGGAGATCGCCGGCGGCAGGCCGGCCTCGCCGGCGGCTGCCACCGCCGGCGCCTCGAAGAGCAGTTCGTCGGGATCAAGGTCGCCGAGGGGCAACAGGCGCGGCAGCAGCAGCGGCGCACCGCCGGAAGCACGCAGGAAGGCGGCCTGCAGCGCGCGACAGGCGCGCCGCGTCGGCAGCAGCACCGTGGCGGCGGCGAGGCTGTCCGGGCTCTCGCCGTAGCGCCGCAGCAGGCCCGCGGCCAGAGCATCGACGAAGGACTGTCCGGCGGGAATCGTGAAAACGGCCGGGGTGCTCGCCATGCGCTATTTCTGGCCCGAGAACTCTGCAAGGTGATGCAGGGCGTCTTCCACCGCGCGCAGCTCGGCGGGCGTGCCGACGTGATACCACTCGCCGTCGTGGCGCAGACCCCAGAGGCGCTCGGCCTCCTGCGCCTTGTCGTAGAGCCGGTTGAGAGAGAAGGAGCCCTCCGGTGCGCCTTCGAAGAGACGCGGGTGCAGGATCTGGATGCCGGCATAGATGAAGGGGGCGATCTGGCGTTCCTGGCGGCGGCACAGCCGCCCGACCGGATCCATCAGGTAGTCGCCGATGCCCTCGTAGCCGAAGGCGCTGCAGGTCGGATGCAGCAGCAGCAGCGCGTCCATCTCCTCCTCGTTCCAGGCTGCGGCGAGGCGCTCCAGCGCTGGGGTCAGCCCGTCGAGCCAGCAGACGTCGCCGTTCAGTACGAAGAAGGGTTCCACGCCAAGCAGTGGCAGCGCGTTTTTCACGCCGCCGCCGGTCTCCAGCAGCTTGCTCTCCGGCGAGAACACGACCGCCGGCTCCCGGCGGTCCTTCAGGTGCGCCTCGATCATCTCGCCGAGGTAATGCAGGTTAACCACCACCTTGGCGATGCCGTGCGCCGCCAGGCGGTCGAGGATGGTGTCGAGCATCGCCTCGCCGCGCAGCGGCACCAGCGGTTTCGGCAACTTGTCGGTGATCGGCCGCATGCGCTGGCCGAGGCCCGCCGCGAGCACCATGGCGGTGGTGGGGCCGCGGGTCGTCGTCGGACTCATGCCTGCGCTTCCTTGTGGCTGTCCGGCTTTGCCGGCACGCCGCGCAGCCCGGGTGGCACTTCGCGGTCGAGCCAGGCCTTTACCGGCGCCAGGGCGGGATGCTGCAGGTCGCTCTCCAGCAGGCGCCAGACACGGGCGATGTGCTGCAGGTACCCGTGCTTGCCGTCGCGGCGCGAGAGGCGGGTGAAGATGCCGATGATCTTGGCATTACGCTGGGCGCCGAGCGCGGCATAGGACGCACTGAAAGCCCAACGGTCGATCTCGGGGCGCATGGCGTCCAGGTAGCGCGCAAGCATTTCCGTCACCACCGCCTGCGAGACGTCGCGGCGGGCATCCTCAAGCAGCGAGACCAGATCGTAGCTGACCGGCCCGATGACGGCGTCCTGGAAGTCCAGCAAGCCGCAGCGGGCGATACCCTCGCGCCCCTCGATGACCATCAGGTTGTCGACGTGGTAGTCGCGCAGCACCAGCTTGTGGGGCACCGCCAGCATGGCCGGCACCACCTCGTGCCAGGCCTCCAGATAGGATTCGCGCTGGGCCGCCGGCGTCTCATGCCCGGTCATCGCCGGCAGGTACCAGTCGACCAGCAGGGCCGCCTCGGCGAGCAGCCGCGTCTCGTCGTAGGACGGCAGCCCGGGCACATCGGGCCACCAGCGCCGGTGCAGCGCAACCAGGGTATCGGTGGCGAGGCGATAGAGCTCCGCCTCGTCGGCGCCTTGCTGCAGCGCGCGGGTGAAGGTGCGGTCGCCGAAATCCTCAAGCAGCAGGAAGCCGGCCTCGTCGTCCATCGCCAGCGGGCGGGGCGCGCTCAGATCGATGTCGAGCAGGCGCTGGGCGATGTAGTGGAAGATCTTGGCGTTTTCCTGCGGCGGCGGCGCGTCCATCAGCACCGCGCGCTCGGCGCCGCGGGTCAGCCGATCATAGCGCCGAAAGGAGGCATCGGCCGCCAGCACCCGGCGGTCCGCCTGACCCCAGCCGGCGCTCTCCAGAAAACGCCGGCAGCGCGCTTCGCGATCCTCGCTCAAATCCGCAACTCCGCCAACCGCCGCGGCCAGTCGCCGCCGCCCATGAGGCGGGCGAGGCGGCCGTCGCCCGCCGCCATGTCGAAGCTGAGGGTCACCGAGAGAGCGTCGGCCGGCAGCAGCGCGCCGAGGCGCTCCGGCCACTCGACCAGCGCGATGCCCTCGGCGAGCGCCTCCGAGAGACCCAGCTCGTGGACTTCCTCCGCGCGGTCGAGGCGGTAGAGGTCGAAGTGCCAAACCGGCGCCGGTTCGCGCTCGTAGGTCTGCACCAGGGTGAAGGTCGGGCTCGGCACTTCTTCGGTCGCGGCGCCTTCGGGGCCGGGCAGGGCGCGGATCAGGGCGCGGGCGAGAGCGGTCTTGCCGGCCCCTAGGTCACCATAGAGGGCGACCAGGTCGCCCGGCCGCAGCAGGGGCGCCAGAGCGCGGCCAAGGCGCTCGGTCGCCGCCAGGTCGGGCAACGACAGGTCGAGCGGCGGGTCGGGAGTGGCGGGCATCTCGATCGCGGTCATCATCTGGGGGCACTTTTAGCGGGCGCACCCCGGCGCGGCAACTGTCCCGCTATCGGCCGGGCGAGGGGGCTCCGGGAAGGCCCACAGCGGCTTGTCATGCGCCGCCGCCGCCGCCATGTTAGGCGCCGGGCCCACAATGCAAGGACCCCACCCCGAATCCACCGACCCTGCCGACCCTCGGAGAAGTTGCTTGGCGGACACCACCTTCACGCCGGACACCCCCCTCGTATCGCCGCTGATTACAGACGTCGCCGTCGTCGGTGCCGGACCAGTCGGCCTGTTCGCCGTCTTCGAGTGCGGCATGCTGAAGCTGCGCTGCCAGGTGATCGACACTCTGGAGATGATCGGCGGCCAATGCGCGGCGCTCTATCCGGAGAAGCCGATCTACGACATCCCCGGCTATCCACGCATCCTGGCCCAGGACCTGGTCGACCGCCTGGCCGAGCAGGCCGCGCCCTTCGACCCGGTCTATCACCTCGGTCAGCAGGTTACCGGCCTCGAACGGCAAGCCGACGGCCGCTGGCGCCTGACCACCTCCAAGGGGACGGTCATCGATGCCAGCGCCGTGGTGATCGCCGCCGGCTGCGGTGCCTTCGGCCCCAACCGCCCACCGCTGGCCGGCATCGAGGACTACGAGGGCAATTCGGTCCACTATCTGGTGCAGCGGCGCGAGAGCTTCCGCGGCCAGCGCATCGTCATCGCCGGCGGCGGTGATTCCGCCGTCGACTGGGCGAACTCCCTGGCCGAACTGGCCGAGAAGGTCTACGTGGTGCACCGCCGTCCCAAGTTCCGCGCCGCGCCGGAGAGCGTCCGGCAACTCCACAGCCTGGCGGAGAGCGGCATGGTCGAGCTGGTGATCCCCTATCAGCTGGCCGGCCTGGAGGGCGACGGGCGGCGGTTGAGCGGCGTCGTAGTGGCCGACCTGGAAGGCCACCACAAGCTGCTGCCGGCCGACAGCCTGCTGCCCTTCTTCGGGCTCTCCATGAACCTCGGCCCCATCGCCGACTGGGGGCTCGAACTGGAGCACCACCACATCGCCGTCAACCCGGCAACCAGCGAGACCAGCCATGCCGGCATCTTCGCCATCGGCGACATCTCTCACTACCAGGGCAAGCTGAAACTGATCCTCGCCGGCTTCTCGGAAGCCGCCCTCGCCGCCCACGCCATCCGCCCGCTGGTCTACCCAGGAGAGGCGCTGCACTGGGAGTACTCCACCACGAGGGGCGTGCCGGCCGCCAGCTGAGGACCTGGCCGGCTCCGCTACTCCGCCACGTCGCGGTCGATGGCCGTCGAATCCTGCTCCAGGGGCAGGGGGCTGAGCGGCACGTGACAGATGACGCGGGTGCCACCGCCGACCCGCGAGTCGAGCTCGACGCGGCCGCCGTGCAGCTCGATGAGGCTCTTGACCAGCGAGAGCCCGAGCCCGGCGCCGCTGTGGCGCTGCTCGCGCGAGCCGCGCTCGAACCTGCCGAAGACGCGCTCGCGGTCCTCCTCGGGAATGCCGATGCCGGTGTCGGAAACCTCCAGCAGCATCTCCTTTTCGTCGCGCTTGGCGGAGATCGTCACCACCCCGCCTTCGCGGGTGAACTTCAGGGCGTTGGACAACAAGTTGAAGAGGGCTTGGCGCAGGCGCCGCCCGTCAGCCATAAGCTCCCCGGCTTGCTCGTCGCATTCGAGGCGCAGGTCGATGCTGCGGCTGTGCGCGCGCTCGCGGCCCAGGGTGAAGATCGATTCCAGCAGAGAAAAGACGTTGGTCGGCTGCAGGTCGAGTTGCAGGTAGCCAGCCTCGATGGAGGCCAGGTCGAGGATGTCATTGATCAGCGCGATGAGCTGCTGGGACGACTGCACGATGGCATGGCTGTATTCCATCTGGCGCTCGTTCAGCGCGCCGAAAAACTGGTTCTCGAGCACCTCGGAGAACCCGATGATGGCATTGAGCGGCGTGCGCAGCTCATAGGAGATATTGGCGATGAACTCCGACTTCAGACGGTCGGCAGTCTCCAGCGCCTCGTTACGCTCGATCAGCGCCCGCTCGACGCGCAGGGTGTCGGTCACATCTACATAGCTGAACAGCACACCGCCGTCGGGCAGCGGCACCTGCGCCCAGTCGATGGCGCTGTCGTCGATGCGCTCGAAGCGCCCGCTGCGGGCGTCGGGGTCGGTGGTGCGCGCCACCATCTGCTCGGCGAATTCGGGCCAGTCCCTTTCCGAAACGTTGAACAGGTGCCGGATCTTCGGCAGCACGTCGCGCACGTGCGGCTCGCCGCGCAGGAAATCCGGGTCGAGCTGCCAGATGCTGCAGAGCCCCGGATTGAACAATTTCATGCGGCCGTCGGCACCAAAGACCGCGACGCCTTCGTAGAGATTGTCGATGGTCTCTCGCTGCACCTCGGTCAGGGTGTTGTAGCTGCGCTCCAGCGCCAGGCGGTCGGTGACGTCCTCGTAGGATAGCAGAATGCCGCCGAAGGGATGAGGCGTGACGACCATTCGCAGTGTGCTGCCGTCGGGCAGGTGAACCAGCTCCTCTTCCTGGGCGATGAGTGTCGCATACTTCTGCAGCACTTCACGCTTGTAGGCCGGGAAGTTGGGATACTCCGGGAAGCGCCGGCGGTCGCGGAGCGCCTCCAACACGTCGCCAAGATGCGGATGGCCCTGCAGGAAATCCTCGTCGAGGTCCCAGAGTCGCGCATAGGCCGTGTTGAAAAACATCAGACTCATGTCGCGTCCGTAGATGGCGATCGCGGTGGAGAGGTTCTCCAGCATCTCCGACTGCACGCGGATATGGCGACCGAGCTCCGCCTGCACCTCTTCCAGCTGAGTGCGATCGACGGCGAGGCCAAGGCTCGCGTGGCGGCCGAAAGGCAGCTCGATGATTTCCAGCAGGTGGCGTGCGCCGCCCATCACCACGTGATGGGTCTCGCTGCAGGCCATGCCGCTTTCGCGCGCCTGGCGGGCCAGCGTCTGAGCCTGGTTCACCTTGGCGCGACCGAGCAGTTCGGTACCGTCGCTGCGCACCATGTCGACTTCGCTGTCGACTGCCTCAGCGTAGAAGCGGTTGCAGTCGGTGAGGCTGCCCTCGCCGTCGCGCAGCCAGATGGCGAGGGGCAGCCCGTCGAGCATGCCGCGCAGGTGCTTGGCCTCGGCCTTCAGCGCGGCTTCCCGGCGCACCGCTTGCGAGCGGTCCTCGAGCCACAGCGTGACGCCGCCCAGAGCGCCGCGGCGTCCGTGCAATTCCAGCAGGCCGCCGTCGTCGGCGAGACGCGTGTCGAGATCGAAGGCGGTGCCGTCCTGCCGCAGCTGCTTGAGCGCCGCTTCGATCTTCGCGCGCGAGGTGACTTCGAGCGAGGCAAGCAGCAGGCCCTCGGTGACCGGCGCGTCGTCCGGCAGGCCGAGCAGCGCGGCGGCGGCAGGCGCCGGGCCCGGCGGCGTGTTGGCGAGGGAAATCTGCGGCCAGGGCGCGGCGGCCAGGGAGTCGCTCAGGGCGGCGGCGCGGCGCCGCGCGGTGTCGGTCTCGGCAAGGCTGGCGGCGAGTTTGCGGCGTGACAACGCAACGAGCCAGAGGCAGAGCCCCAGGGCGATGAGGGAGATCAGCAGCAGCGAGGGCCAGATCAGGGCCCCGATCAGATTCCAGGTCTGCCCAGTGGCCTCAGCCATCCGGTCCTCCGGCAGCGGCCGGCACGGCACAGGAGGGGTCGGTGGCAAAGCACCGCGCTGCCGCGCAGATCGCCGCTGTCCCACCCCGCCGGCAGTGCCGGCGCTCTGTCGAGGCCCCTCTCACAAGGCGGGATTCTAAGCCGAAGCCGGGAAACCGGCAAGCTGGGCCGTCGATCCGCCTCCCGTCTGCGCCCGGCAAGACCGGCTAATAGCGGTAGTGCTCCGGCTTGAACGGGCCGTCGGTAGCGACGCCGATGTAGCTGGCCTGCTTCTGGCTGAGCTTCGTGAGCTTGGCGCCGACCTTCTCCAGGTGCAAGGCGGCGACCTTCTCGTCGAGGTGCTTGGGCAGCACTGCCACAGTCTTGCCGTAGCTCTCCGCATTGGCCCAGAGTTCCATCTGCGCCAGCACCTGGTTGGTGAAGGAGGCGCTCATCACGAAGCTCGGGTGGCCGGTGGCGACGCCGAGGTTCACCAGACGCCCCTCGGCCAGCAGGATGATCTTCTTACCGTCGGGGAATTCGATCTGGTCGACCTGCGGCTTGATGTTGTCCCACTTGAAGTTGCGCAGCCCGCTCACCTGGATCTCGGAGTCGAAGTGGCCGATGTTGCAGACGATAGCGCGGTCCTTCATCGCCCGCATGTGGTCGACGGTGATGACGTCCACGTTGCCGGTGGCGGTGACGAAGATGTCGGCCCGCAGCGCCGCCTCCTCCATGGTCACCACCTCGTAGCCTTCCATGGCGGCCTGCAGGGCGCAGATCGGATCGGCCTCGGTGACCATGACGCGGCAGCCGGCGCTGCGCAGGGATTCGGCCGAGCCCTTGCCGACGTCGCCGAAGCCGGCCACGGTGGCGACCTTGCCGGCCATCATCACGTCGGTGCCGCGGCGGATGGCGTCGACCAGGCTCTCGCGGCAGCCGTATTTGTTGTCGAATTTCGACTTGGTCACTGAATCGTTCACGTTGATGGCGGGGAACAGCAGGGTGCCGGCCTTCTGCATCTCATAGAGGCGGTGCACGCCGGTGGTGGTCTCCTCGGTCACACCGCGGATCGCCTTGCCGAGTTCCGAGTACCAGCCGGGCTTCTCGGCAACGCGCTTCTTGATGGCGGCGAAGAGCGCCTCCTCCTCGTCGTTGGTCGGTTTGCCGACCACCGAGAGGTCCTTCTCCGCCTTCATGCCGAGGTGGATCAGCAGGGTGGCGTCGCCGCCGTCGTCGAGAATCATATTCGGCGTGCCACCGTCGCTCCACTCGAAGATCCGGTGGGTATATTCCCAATAGTCCTCAAGGCTCTCGCCCTTGAAGGCGAAGACCGGGATGCCGGCCGCGGCGATGGCGGCGGCGGCATGATCCTGGGTTGAAAATACGTTGCAGGAGGCCCAGCGCACGTCAGCGCCCAGCGCCTTCAGCGTCTCGATGAGGACTGCAGTCTGGATGGTCATGTGCAGCGAGCCGGCGACCCGGGCGCCCTTCAGGGGCTGCGCCTTGCCAAACTCCTCACGCAGGGCCATGAGGCCCGGCATTTCCGTCTCGGCGATCTCCATTTCCTTGCGGCCCCAGGCGGCCAGGGAGATATCGGCCACCACGTAGTCGGTGAATTCGGCCATGCTGTCCTTCCTACATTCGCCTAAATCGGGCCGCCGGGACTGGTCGGCCCTTTGCCGGAACAGGCGCGGGCGCGCCTCGATCGAGAATTGAGCGGCTCATGTATCAGCCCCGGCGCCGGGCCGCAAGACCGCGGGACGGCGAAGCCCGATCGGCTAACAGGCGGCTAGTTTGCCGTTTCGTTGAAATCGTCGAGCAAGGCCGCAATCCGCCCGCTATCGACCTGCTCCATGATCATCATGGCACGCCGCCCGGCCGCATGCATGTCACAGCTGAGGATGCGGCTCTTCACCCGCGGGATGGACTTGGCGGTCATCGAGAGATCGCGCACGCCGAGGCCGATCAGGAGCGCGGTGAAGCGCGGATCGCCAGCGATTTCACCGCAGACCGAAACCGGGATGCGCGCACGCAGGGCGGCCTCCACGGTGAACTGGATGAGGCGCAGTACCGCCGGATGCAGCGGGTTGTAGAGATGCGCTACACGCTCCTCGCCACGGTCGATGGCCAGGGTGTACATGGTGAGATCGTTGGTGCCGATGGCGAAGAAATCGGCCGTCTGGGCAAGGGAGTCGGCGGACAGCGCGGCTCCCGGTACCTCGATCATCACGCCGACCGGCGGTAGCGGTTCGGCGATGGCCACGCCGCGGCGGGCCAGCCGGCGGGCGGTCTTCTCCAGCTCCTTGCGCACCGCCCGCACCTCCCCAGGGTTGGTGATCATCGGCAGCAGGATGCGCAGGGGACCGTGCACCCCGGCCCGCAGCATGGCGGCGAGCTGCGGACGCAGCAGCTGCGGCTCCTTGAGAGACAGGCGGATGGCCCGCAAGCCGAGCGCCGGATTGACCGCCTCGCCGATCTGGTCGCCGAGGGAGGTAGCCAGCTTCTCGCCGCCGATGTCGAGGGTGCGCACGGTCACCGGGCGGCCCTGCATGGCCTTCACGATCTCGGCCAGGGCCACGTATTGCTCCTCCTCGTCAGGTAGGTCGTTGCGGTTCATGTACATGAATTCCGTGCGCAAGAGGCCGATGCCCTCGGCGCCGGAGTCCGTCGCATGCTCCAGCTCGCGCGGCAGCTCGAGGTTCACCTGCAGGGTGACACGCTGGCCGTCGCGCGTCTCGGCTGGCACGTCGCGCAGGCGGGCCAGAGCGCGGGTCTCGCGCGCCATATCCTTGAGGCGGCGTTCGTAGCCGATCAGGCGCGCCGGCGTCGGGTTGACGATCACCAGGCCGTTGCTGCCGTCGATGATCAGCATGTCGCCGGCACGCACCCGCGGCAGCAGGTTCGGCACGCCGACCACCGCCGGCAGGCCGAGCGAACGCGCCATGATCGCGGTGTGCCCCTCGGCGCCGCCCAGCACGCAGGCAAAGCCGCCGATCTCGCGCGGATCCATCAGGGCGGTGTCGGCCGGGGAGATCTCCTCGGCGATGACGATGCTGCCGCGGTCCAGGCCGCTGAAGCCGTGGAACTCAACGTCGGTCAGGCAGCGCAGGATGCGGTGGCCAACCTCGCGCACGTCGTCGGCCCGGGCGCTGAGATAGCTGTCCTCCATCGCCGCGAACTCCTGGGCGATAGCCGAGATCTCCGCCATAACGGCAGCTTCGGCGTTGCGCCGGTCGACCTCGATGCGCCGCTCGATGCCGCCGATCAGGCGGGTCGAATTCAGCATCTGCAGATGGGCCTCGAGCAGGTAGCCGAGTTCCTCGGCGGCCAGGCCGTGGATGCCGATCGCCTTGACCTTCAGCTTGCCGACCTGACGCACCGCCTTGGCCGCGGCCTCGGCGAGGCGCGCCTTCTCGGCCTTCACCTTGCTTGCGGGGATGTGGTACTCGACGACCTGCACGTCGCCGGCTTCGCGCACGTAGGCAGGCCCGATGGCAACACCCGGCGCGACGCCGAGGCCCTCGAGTATCTGTTCCTCCCTAGGATTCTTGCTCTTCTTATCCGTCTTCATCGAACTTGCCGGCCACCAGTTGCGCCAGCGCGTCCACCGCGAGTTGGGCGTCCGGACCGGTTGCCTCGATCTCGATATCGCATCCCGGGCCCGCCGCCAGCATCATGAGGCCCATGATCGAGGAGCCGGGAACCTGCGTTTCGTTCTTTTCCACCGTGACCCGCGCATCGAAGCGTTCCGCCAGCTTGACGAACTTCGCCGCGGCGCGCGCGTGCAGCCCCTTCTGGTTGCAGATGGTAACGCGGCGGCGCGCCGGCGTGCCGGCCGCGACCCTGGAGTCGGGCCTGTCCAGGTTTGCGGTCATTCCCTGCCTGTCATTCCTTGTCCGCATCGAGCAGTTGCGAGGCGACGTTGATGTACTTGCGGCCGGCCAGCTGTGCCTGGGTCACCGCTTCCGACAGCGTTGCCGAGCTGCGCAGGCCGGTCAGCTTGATCAGCATCGGCAGATTGATGCCGGCGATGACCTCGACCTGCCCCTTGTCGAGCACGGAGATCGCCAGGTTGGACGGTGTACCGCCGAACATGTCGGTCAGCAGCACGACGCCGTCTCCCTCGTCCGCGGCTTCGACCGCGTCGATGATATCCCGACGGCGCTGCTCCATGTCGTCTTCCGGCCCGATGCAGATCGCCGCGATGTTCTGCTGCGGCCCGACGACATGCTCCAGCGCATGGACGAATTCCACCGCCAGCCGCCCGTGAGTTACCAAAACCAGACCGATCATACCTTGCTCCCTGGTCGCCACCGCAGAGGCCCGGGAGTCGGCCGGGGCCGCGATGGCTGTCCTTCCTTTGCCGCCATGATAAGGGCCCAATCGCCGCCGCAGGTCAACTCACGGGTCAATCGCCGGCTCAACCACAGCGTCATCGGTCGCCAGCCGCACGCGCCGGATCTCGGGCGATGTCTCGGTGAGCGAGATGGACCTGGCGGCCGCGTTCGCCGAGCCAGGCGGCTAGGCGCTCCGCCACGAAGACCGAGCGGTGGCGCCCGCCGGTGCAGCCCACGGCAATGGTCAGGTAGCTTTTGCCCTCCCGTTCGTAGCGCGGCAGCAGGCCCTCCAGCATCGCCGTCAGCTGGCCGAAGAAGGGCGCGAAGCCGGCATCCTGGGTCACATAGTCGGCCACCGCAGCATTCTGGCCGCTGAGCGGCTTCAGCGCCGGGTCGTAGTGCGGATTGGCGAGGAAGCGCACGTCGAACACCAGGTCGGCCTCGCGCGGCAATCCCTGGCGAAACGAAAACGAGGTGACGAAGACCGACATGCCGAGGGTGGCTTCGAGACCGAAACGGCCGAGCAGCTGCTGGCGCAGATCGGCCGGCGTCAGGTGAGAGGAGTCGATCACCAGGTCGGCGCGCTCGCGCAGCGGCGCCACCAGGCGGCGCTCCACCGCAATGCCGTCGGCGACCGGCCGGCCCTGGGCCAGCGGATGGCGGCGGCGGGTCTCGGTGAAGCGGCGGCCGAGCACTTCGTCATCGCAGTCGACGAACAGCAGGGTGATGGCGAAATGCGGATCGGCCGCCAGGCCGTCGAGCTGCGCCAGGATAGGCCCGACGGCGAAGTCGCGGGTGCGGATGTCGACGCCGACGGCGATCGGTCGCTGCAGTCCGACCTCATGCACCACGGCGTTCAGCAGGCTGAGCGGCAGGTTGTCGATGGCCTCGTAGCCTTCGTCCTCCAGCACGCGCAGCGCCGTCGAGCGCCCGGCCCCGGACATGCCGGTGACCAGCACCAAGCGCGTGCGTCCGTCGTCGCGCCCGGCAGGCTGCCTCTCCTCGACCTGGGTCTCGTCGCTCATCATCTCACCAGCAGCGCCCGCCGCGGCGCCGGCCGCCGCTTCGGCGCGCATTATAAGCGAGGCGGCCTGCCGCAGCGCAAGCCGCAGCTTCTCCGGTGCCGATAGCTGCGCCGGATCCAGCGCGATGCGCCGGATCGCGATGCCGGCAAGCATCTCCTCCGCCTCAGCCGGCAGGCGTTCGATCTCGGCCGATGGGCGCAAATCGGCGATGAGAGCGACGGGCGCGGCAGGCCGATAGGGCTGTTCGGCGATGCCGAGGCCGCGCACCTCCAGCTTGCCGGCGATGGCCGCCGGAGGGGCGGCCCAGAGCCGCGGACCGACGGCCCGCAACAGGGTCTGATCGTCGCTGACCAGGACGGCCCCGCGATCGATCAGGCGCAAAGCCAGATCAGACTTTCCGGCCCCCGAGGGGCCGCGCAGCAGCACCGTCCACTCGCCCAGCTGAGGGTCGGCGAGCATCACCGCGGTGGCGTGGATGCGCTCCCCGCTGGACGCTGCGCCTTCCGCCTGTTGGTTCATGAGGCAGCACCTACCCGACGTCGGCCGGCAGGCGCACGGTGAAGCAGGCGCCACAGACCCGGTCGCTCTCGTCATAGCGGTTCTCCGCCCGGATGCTGCCGCCATGGGCATCGACGATCTGCTTGGAAATGCTGAGGCCGAGCCCTGAGTGGGTGCCAAATTTCTCGCCCGCCGGGCGTTCGGTATAGAAGCGCTGGAACACCGCCTCCAGCTTGCCTTCGGGGATGCCCGGCCCCTCGTCGGAGACCGACACCACGACGTCGCCGCCCTGGCGCTGCGCCGCGAGGCGGATGGTGCCGCCGGGCGGCGAGAAGGTCACGGCGTTGCTGATGAGATTGCGGAACACCTGGCCGAGGCGACCCTCGATGCCGGGCACCGAGAGGTCCTGGTGGTCGAGTACGTCGAGGCGGAAACGCGGTGCATCGGCACGCTCGCCGGCCTCCTGCACGGCGACCAGCGCACGCAGCAGGTCGCCGATGTCCACGGGGTCGATCTCTGCGCGCGACAGCTCGGCGTCCAGGCGCGAGGCGTCGGAGATGTCGCTGATCAGACGGTCGAGCCGCTGCACGTCGTCGAGGATAATCGACATCAGCTTCTTCTGCTGCCCGGGATCCTCTACCCGGGCGACTGTCTCCACCGCGCTGCGCAGGGAGGTCAACGGGTTCTTGATCTCGTGCGCCACGTCGGCGGCGAAAGCCTCGATGGCGTCGAGCCGCGCCCATAGCGCATCGGTCATGGCACGCAATGAATCCGAGAGGTCGCCGATCTCGTCGCCGCGGCGGCTGAAGTCCGGAATCTCGAACTGGCGGCCCTTGGCGGAGCGCACCTGGTCGGCAGCCTGTGCGAGGCGGCGGATCGGCCGTGCGATGGTGCCGGCGAGGTAGAACGACAGCAGCACCGTGACGCCGAAGGCAATGCCGCAGACGATGAGGATGTCACGGCGGCGGTCGTCGACAGCGGCGTCCACCACCGCACCGTCCTTCGACAGCATGAGGGCGCCGAGCACCTGGCGGTAGCGCTGCACCGGCACCGCGACGGAAAGCACCAGACGACCCTGGCGGTCGAGACGCACCATGCCGGGGCTCTGCCCGGCAAGCGCCCCGGTCACCTCGCCGTAGTCGCCGGCCTGCTGCACCGACGCTTCCCGGTAGAGTGGGAAATTGTCCTCGACGGGCAGCCACAGGATGACGACGTTGAGCAGCCGTCGCAGCAGGCCGAGGCCGCCTTCGCGCTCCGGCGGCAGGGCCCTGATCTGCACTTGGTCGCCGGGCCCGCCCAGGACGAAACTGTCCGCAAGGATCTCGCCCGAGCGCGCGAAAATGCGCGCACGCACCCCGGTGTCGACCAGCAGCACGCGCATCAGGTTGCGGGTCACCTCCGGCAACAGCCGCTCGTCGCCGACCTGGGTGGCGACCACGGCGGTGCTGCCCAGCGACAGCGAGAAGGCGCGCGCCTGGATGCGCAGGGCATCGATCTCCGCAGCAATCAGGCTGTCGCGGTACTGGTCGAGGTGCATCAGACCGAGGACCGGAATCAGCAGCACCAGCACGTTGATGGTAAGGATGCGGCGGGTGAGCGGCGAGCGCCAACCGCGCGGGCGGCGCCGCGCCGGCCGCGGCGGATGGGACTCCTCGACCCTGGCCAGCTTGCCACCGACGGCGGAGCCGGACGGCCGTCTGGCCGCCGCGCCACTGCTTGCCCCGTTCTGCCGCCGCAACATGGTCCTGCCCTGCCCCTCGAGGCCCGCGTCGTCCTGCTCCGACGCCCGCCGGCGATCAGGATTCCCGGTAGCGATAGCCGACGCCATAGAGCGTTTCGATCTGCTGGAAACTGTCGTCGACGTCGCGGAATTTCTTGCGCAGGCGCTTGATGTGGCTGTCGATGGTGCGGTCGTCGACATACACCGATTCGCCGTAGGCCGCGTCCATCAGCTGGTCGCGATTCTTCACGTGGCCCGGCCGCTGGGCCAAGACCTTCAGGATGAGGAACTCCGTCACCGTGAGGTTGATGTGTTCGCCCTTCCAGCTGCACAAATGGCGCGCCGGATCCAGAGTCAGCTCGCCGCGCACCAGCGGCGCCTCAGCCGCCTCGCCGCCTGCGCCGCTGTCCTCGCCGCCCTTCTCCCGCCGCAGTAGCGCGCGAATGCGCTCGATCAGCAGGCGCTGCGAGAAGGGCTTGGTGATGTAGTCGTCGGCGCCCATGCGCAGACCGAGCACCTCGTCGATCTCGTCGTCCTTCGAGGTCAGGAAGATGACCGGCAGGTTCGACGACTTGCGCAAGTGGCCGAGCAGTTCCATGCCGTCCATGCGGGGCATCTTGATGTCGAGCACCGCAAGGTCGACCGGGCTGGCGGCGATGCCGCGCAGGGCTTCGGCGCCGTCGTTGTAGGTGCGCACCTTGAAGCCCTCGGCCTCCAGGGCGATGGAGACGGAAGTCAGGATGTTGCGGTCGTCATCGACCAGGGCGATGGTGTCTTGCATGGCCGTCGACTTTGAGAAACCCCTCTCATTAGACCAGATTTCAGCGGCAGATGCCCTCATTGCTTACCCCCTTTGGCTTCGTGACCTTGTACCGGCAGGGCCGCACCGAGTCACCAAAGCAGACGCTTGGCGGACGGGCAAGCCACCGTTCGCGCCCGCCACGTCCCGCCGCCGCGGGCAGGACTGCGAACCTATCGGCAGGCAGGGGCCAGCCTGGAAAGCGACTGTGGCCTTTTTGCGGCATTTTCGGGATAGATGGGGAAGCCGGGCCGTGGAAAGGGACGGCGGGGTTAGCGGACCCGCTTGCTTTCGGGCGCCGCCGGGGCGGCCAGGACGCGCTGCGGCGGAAAGCGCACGGCGACCCGGGTGCCCTTGCCGGGGCTGCTCTCGAGGGCGATGCGGCCGCCGTGCAGCTCAACCAGGGAGCGGACCAGGGGCAGGCCGAGGCCGGTGCCCTCGAAGCGGCGGTTGAGCTCGCTTTCGACCTGGACGAAGGGCTCGAAGATCCGCTCCTGGTCCGCCGGTGCGATGCCGATGCCGGTATCGCTGACCACCAGTTCGAGGGCGTCCCCGTCGACCTTCGCCTCGACGGCGACCACGCCGCCGGGGTCGGTGAACTTCACGGCGTTGGCCAGGAGGTTCAGCAGGATCTGCTTGATGGCCCGTTCGTCGGCATGCAGCAGCGGCAGGTCGGCCGGCAGGCGATGCTCCAGGCGCAGGCCGCCGGAGCGCAGCTTGGTCTCCATCAGGCCGCTGGTGCGCCTGACCAGGCCGGCAAGGTCGAAGTCGCTTTCGTTGAGTGCGGCCTGGCCGGCTTCGACCCGCGAGAGGTCGAGAATGTCGTTGATGACCGCCAAGAGGTGCTCGCCGCTCTCGCGGATGTGGCCGACGTACTCCTTGTACTTCTGGTAACCGACCGGCCCGAAACGGTCCTGTTCGAGAAGCTGCGCGAAGCCGATCACGGCATTGAGCGGTGTGCGCAGTTCGTGGCTCATGGTGGCCAGGAAGCTCGACTTCGCGCGGTTGGCCGTTTCGGCCGCCTGCTTGGCCCGCATCAGCGCCTGCTCGGCGGCCTTGTCCTCGGTGATGTCCTGGCAAGTGCCGATCATGCGCAGGGCGCGGCCATCCGCATCGCGGACCACCTCGGCCATCTGGCTGACGTAGAGTAGGGTGCCGTCGGGATGTACGACGCGATGCTCCACTGCGAAGCTGTCTTCCCGCTCGACCACGGACATCGCCTGTAGGACCTTGTCGACGTCGTCGGGATGCACCCGCGCGAGGAACGTCTCGGTATTGGCTTCGACTTCGCCGGGCCGGTAGCCGAGGATGCGGCACTGCTCGTCCGACCAGATCGAGGTCCCGCTGCGCAGGTCGTTCTCCCAGCTGCCGAGGCGGGCGATGCGCTGGGCCTCCACCAGGCGGCTGCGGCTCTGCTCCACGGCGGCCTCGGCGCGCTTGCGCACGATCATGCCGGCCAGCACGTCGGCGACGGCGCGCAGGTGGTCAACCTCCGCATCGTTCCGCTCGCGGCCGTCCGGCAGGTAGAGGATCAGGACGCCTTGCGTCTCGCCGCCGGAGACGATGGGCACCGCATAGTGGCCGTGCGGTCCCATGTTGTCGAAGCTGTTTTCATGGCGCCCATCGACATGGGCGGCATGCACCACGGTCTTGCAGGCGGCGGCGCGCCCGCAAAGGCATCGACCGAAGGCGACCTTCGCACAGGTCGTCAGCAGCTGGGGGGCGAAGTTGCACTGTACCGTCAGACGGAGTTCGCCGTCCTCGACCAGGAAGATGCCGCCGGAGGGCTCGAGCGACAGCCAGGGCGCCGCGAAGATGGTATCGAGCGCCGCCGAGAGCTGGTCCTTCAGGGAGCCGCAGCCGAGAGAGATCCGCAGTAGCTGGTTGAGGGTCGCGAGATGCTCGCGGCTTTGCTCGTCGCGCTGCGCGGCAATCGTGGCGAGGCTGTGAAGGCGCCCCGCCGTGATCAGTAGCAAGCCGACGGCGGCGGTCATGGCCAGGATCTGCGACAGCAGGAAGCCGATGGGCGCATACCACTCGACCGGCCTGAGCCACGGATAGGTGAGCTTGTTCAGGCCCCAGCAGACTAGGGCGACGCCGACCAGCTGTGCGGCGGTAGCGGCCTCCTCGCGGCGCGCACGGAGCAGGGCTGCGCCGGCGACGATGAGGCCACCGCCGGAGGCGGCGTAGAGCGGAATCGATCGCAGCAGGAAGTCATCGACGACGAAGGTGGTGAAGGCGGCCCAGGCGGTGACCAGCACGATGCCAATGGTCAGGATCAGCGGCGGCGCGTCACGACCGACGAAGCACAGGGTACCGCACATCAGGAGCAAAGCCGCCGTCGCCTGCAGACTCTCGGCCACAAAGGCGACAAGCGCCGGCTCGGGCTGCCCGCCGACCAGATATACGGCGAGGCGCAACACCCAGAAGCCATAGCCTACCGTCCAGTATCCGGTGCCGGGCGGCGCATTCGGCATCGCGCGCAGGTAGGCCAGCGCCGCGAACAGCACGGAAGCACCGATCAGCGAGCCTAGGATGGCGGCGGGAACTGAGAACTCCAGTTTTTCGCACTCCGAAATCGGTAGCAACGCTTTGGTGGGACAACCTCTTTGCGTAGAGCAACTACCAGTGTATTGGTTAAGTCTGGATTAACTAATCTGATTATATAAGCCTGTCGAAAGGCTGCGGATGGCCCTGAGAGACGACACCCCCCGGCCGCGTCCGGCGAAGACGTCGCGTTGCGCAACCCGCGCGTTCCTCGAGGACTGCCCCGCTGAAATTGCCGAGATCTTCCGCTACTGGGACAGCCTGCGTGGCGGTCGTGCCATGCCGCGGCGTGGCGGCTTCCGGCCCGAGGCAGTCCCGCGCCATCTTCGCGGCCTTCTTCTGATCGACGTGGAGGGCCTCGACGAGGCAGGGGTCGGCATCTACCGGTACCGCGTTGTCGGCACCGAGGAAGTCCGGCTGCGCGGCCACGATCCCACCGGCAAGCTGGTGCAGGACGGCTTCTTCTGGTCGAGCCTGGAAGAAGCGCTTGCGATTTACGAGTCGATCCGCACGAGCAGGAGCCATCTCTACGGCACTGCCGAGTTCGTCTCGCCGGAGGGGCGCTGGCACTCGGAATACAGCATCCTCCTGCCGTTTTCCGAGGACGGCGAAAACGTCTCCCAGATCCTCGTCTATTCGCAGGCGCGCAGCAGCGAGGACGGCTGAGCCTGCCCCTGCCGCTTGACGGCGCCATTATATTTCTATAATATTGGAAATATGGAAAAAGCGTTTGCCCTCGCCGGCCTCGCGGCCCTGGCCCAGGAAACCCGCCTCGACATCTTCCGTCTGCTGGTCGAGAGCGGCCCTGGCGGGCAGCCGGCCGGCGACGTCGGCAACCGCCTGGGGCTGCCCCCCGCGACCTTGTCGTTTCATCTGAAAGAGCTGCGCCAGGCCGGCCTCATCACCTGCCGGCGGGCCGGACGCTCACTCATCTATGCCGCCGACTTCGCCGCCATGAGCAGCTTGGTCGCCTATCTAACCGAAAACTGCTGCGGCGGCGCCTGTGCGGCGCCGGCGCGGCGCCGATCCCACAAGGAGATCCCCTCATGAAGCGCCTGCATGTTCACATCAGCGTCGATGATCTCGCCAAGTCCATCGACTTCTATTCGACCCTCTTCGGTGCCGCGCCCGGCCTGGTGAAACACGACTACGCCAAGTGGCTGGTGGAAGATCCGCGGGTGAATTTCACCATCTCGAAGCGCGACCGCCCAGCCGGCCTCGACCACCTGGGCATCCAGGTAGAGGACGCCGGCGCATTGGCGGAGATCTCGCAGCGCATGAGCGCCGCCGGTGCCGCACCGGTCGAGCAGAAGAACATCGCCTGCTGCTATGCCCGCTCCGACAAAGCCTGGATCAACGATCCCCAGGGCATTGCCTGGGAGACCTTCCTGAGCCATGGCGAGGCCGCGGAAGTGTCGGCCTGCGGCGAGGACGGAGAACGTGCCGGACTGCCGGCTGCCGCGGCGGCAGCAACGACCGGCGGCTGCTGCGCCACGACCTCCTGTGGCGCGCCGGCAAACGCAACCGCAGAGACGACCGGCGCCTGCTGCGCCTGATCGCTCTGCGGCCACCGCAATGCTGCGCGGCATTTTCATTAGTTCAACGGGTTAGGGATCAGCCTTCCAGGTCGCGAAACGCGCGGTGCAACTTCGCCTCGGAGGAGGTGACGAAAGCCTCCATGTTGCGGATACGCTGCTCCTGTTCGCGGTAGCGATGACGCAGGCGCGACAGGCTTTCGCTCGGCTTCACCCGCACCTGACGCCAGAATTCCTTTTCCGCGTCAGAATGGTAGAGGTCGGCCGGTGCCCGGTCTATCAGCAGCACCGCCAGGAAGTAGCAGACGACCGTCGGCGGCGGAAACATGAAGAGGGCGATCACCGCGGCAATGCGCACCACGAAGGGGCTGATGCCGAAGTAGTCGGCCAAGCCGGCGCAAACGCCGAAAAGGCGGCCGCGTTCGGTATTGCGGTAGAGCCCGCTCGGGCGCCGCCCGCGCGGCTGGCTGCCGGGGCGCTCGCCTTGGCCCTGCGACGACGGGCCGCTGCCCTGGCCCTCGGCGGCGTGGCAGGTGCGCTGGTGGTGGTGGGAGCCCATCACAGCTGCTTCCTCCAGTCGGTCACCTCGGCATCGAGGATGCGTTCCAACGCGTTGATGCGCTGCTCCATGCGCTCGGAGGACTTCCAAAGTTCCTCGAGCATCTGCTCCTCGTCGCTGGTGAGCGCCTTGGTGGCCCGCCAGCGCGTGGTGTAGTGGGCGATGATCCAGATCGGCGCCACCACGGCAAGGAGCAGGATGATCGGCAGTTCGAAATCCATCTTGTCATGACCTCTGCGGAGACGGGGCGCCTCAGTTGCCGCTCTCGGAGCCGGATGCCGGCTTGCCCGACTTGGTCTTCTGCAAGCGCGCCTTCAAGGCAGTGAGTTCGTCTTCGATGCCGGATTCCGCGGCCAGCTCGGAGATCTCCTCGGCCAGCGACTTGCCGCGGCCGAGATCGAAGGCCTCGACCTCGCCCTCGGCTGCGTCGAGCTTCCTTTCGACCTGTTCGAAGCGCGCAAAGGCCTCGTCGACGCGGCCGTCATAGAGGTTGCGCCGCACCTTCAGGCGCGAGCTCGCGGTCTCGTGGCGGGCGGTCAGCGCCTGCTGCTTGGCCTTGGCCTCGCGCAGCTTGCTTTCCAGCTTGGCGATGTCGGTCTCGCCGTGGCTCAACATGGCGTCGAGTTCCGCCAGCTCTTCCTCCAGCATGAGGCCCGCCTCGGCCAGCTTGGCCTTCTCCACCAGCGCACCCCTGGCAAGATCTTCGCGCCCCTTGGAAAGCGCCAGTTCCGCCTTCTGCTCCCAGCCTTTCTGGGCCTCGCTGAGGCGGCCAAGGCGGCGCGTCGCCTCCTTCCGCTCGGCGATGGTCTTGGCGGCGGTCGAGCGCACTTCCACCAGGGTGTCTTCCATCTCCTGAATCACCAGGCGGATGATCTTCTCCGGGTCTTCGGCCCGGTCGAGGATGGAGTTGAGGTTGGAATTGATGATGTCGGTGAGGCGGGAGAAGATACCCATCGGTCTCGATCCTTGTCTGTGGTCTTGGTTGGCTCGGTGTCGTGGGCCCGTGGTGCGGGCGCCTTCAGGCGGCATTGGGGTCAGGTCTTGCTTCTAGGCGATCAGTGCGCCCAGCAGCAGACCGGCGAAGAACATCAGCCAGTGGTCGGCGGTCCGGCTTCGCAGGTAGGCACGGGCGCGCTCGACCCAGCGGTCGAGGCCCTGGTTGGCCCGGGTCCTTCCCGGGGCCTGTCGTTCGGAGGTGTCGTTCCAGCGATTCATCGGCGTGCGGTTTCCTGATTTAGGCTTGGGGGCTTGGAGTCGGGCATTGGAGCCTGTCATCAGGGTTATTGGCAAAGCGCGTGCCAAGTCGACATCCAGACGTCAAGCCGTTGATATAGATTGAGTATTTTCCGAAATTTCTCAACGGCGGAGGAAATCCCACCCAGCAGTAAATGCTACTAATCAGTTTTTTTTGCCAACTATTGGCTATATTAACAATATGGCCGATCCCGATCTTCCGCCTCTGCTGGGCGAATCCCCCGCTTTCATGACGCTGGCAGAGCAGATTTCCCGCGTCGCCCCGCTCGACCGCCCGGTTCTGGTCATCGGCGAGCGCGGTACCGGCAAGGAGCTGGTGGCCGCCCGGCTGCACTTCCTGTCGCGGCGCTGGGGTGCTGCCTTCGTGAAGCTGAATTGTGCAGCGCTGGCCGAGAGCCTACTGGAGACCGAGCTCTTCGGCCATGAGGCCGGTGCCTTCACCGGGGCGCTGAAGCGGCGCAGCGGGCGTTTCGAGCTGGCCGACGGCGGCAGTCTCTTCCTCGACGAGATCGCGGCCGCCAGCCAGGCGGTGCAGGAGAAGCTGCTGCGCGCCATCGAGTACGGCGCCTTCGAGCGCGTCGGCGGCAATGCCACTCTCTCCGTCGACGTGCGCGTCATCGGCGCCACCAACGAGAATCTGCCGGCGGCGGCCGCAGCCGGGCGCTTCCGCGCCGACCTGCTTGACCGGCTGGCCTTCGAGGTGATCACCCTGCCGCCGCTGCGCGCGCGGCCAGAGGACATCCCGCTGCTGGCCGGCCACTTCGGCCGGCAGATGGCGCAGGAGATGGATTGGCCGCAGTTTCCGGGCTTCACCCCTGCGGCGATCGATCGGCTGATGTCGCACGACTGGCCGGGCAACGTGCGCGAACTGCGCAATGTGGCGGAGCGCTCGGTGGCCCGCGGTACGCCGGAGCGCGAGATCGACGCCGTGGTAATCGATCCCTTCGACAGCCCCTATCCGCTGGCCAACCTGCCACGCGACGGCCGATCGAGGACGACGCCGGCACCACCGGGGCCGCTTGCCAAGGCGCCGCCGCTCGGCGGCATCCTCTCCGACCCCAGCCGCGCCTTCGACCTGCGCGAAGCCCTGCAGCGGGTCGAACACGACTTGCTGCAGCAGGCCCTGGCGGCGCAGCGCTACAACCAGCGCGCCACCGCCCGGCAGCTCGGCCTCAGCTACGACCAGTTGCGCGGCCGCCTGCGCAAGTACGGCCTGCTGGGCGTCGGCACGGAGGAGGGAAACGGCTAGAACGCCGGGGCCTGCAGAGGGACATCGAGGGTCGATCGGACGCCCAGATCGTCTCTGTGCGCAGCCAGCCAGGCCTCTGCGGCCGCACGGCCGGTCTCCTTCAGCACGCCGAGGAAGCCGCGATCGGCGCGCTGCTTGCTCGCCGCGTCGAGGCCCTGCATGCCGGCCCCGCCATGCAGCAGGTGCAGGTTGAGGCCTTTCACCTTGGCCGCCAGGCCGTCGCGGCCACGGCCTGCCCCACCCTTGCCGACGAGGCGGCCCATGTATCCGAGCGCTTCCAGTTCGCGCATCAGGGGCGCGTTGAACACGAGCTGGCTGCGCCGGGTGTCGATCTGTTGCGGGCTGCGCGGAACGTCGTCCGTGGTCGGCGGATCGATCTGCACGATCAGCACGTCGCGGCTGGCGCAGTGGAACACCAGCGGGAAGATCGTCGGGTTAGCCATGAAACCGCCGTCCCAGTAGTGTGCGTCGCCGATCGCCACCGCCTTGTAGAGATGCGGCAGGCAGGCCGAGGCGAGCAGCACCTCGACGCACATGTCATCGTTCTCGAAGACCACGGCGCGGCCCTGCTTCAACTCCGTTGCGGAGATGAACAGCCTGGGCGCCCGCGGATCCTTCAAGGCCTCAAAGTCGATGACGTCCTCCAGCATGGTGCGCAGCGGGTTCAGGTTCAGCGGGTTGAGCTGATAGGGGGAGAACAGACGGGTCATCATCCGGAAGGCGGGCGCCGCCATCAGCGGCGGACCGAAGTCGGCCAGGTCGCCGATCCGCCGCCACAGGCGGTCGAGCCCGTCGCGCGCGCCCTGGCGCCCCCCGAGCTGCCAACCGGCGGCCAGGGCGGCCGCATTGAGGGCGCCGGCACTGGCCCCGCTCAGCCCGTCGATCTCCAGCCGGGGTTCCTCCAGCAGGCGATCGAGCACACCCCAGGTGAAAGCGCCATGGGCGCCACCACCCTGCAGGGCAAGGGAAAGGGGCTGAGCCGAAGCGCGGCCCGGCCGGCGCCCGGCACCACGCCTGCCGCGCACCGTCGGCGGGCGAACCCGGACGGTGCTTCGTGCACCAATGTTTTCAGTGACCATGCTGCCTCCAGACGATGTCTGGGGCATTTCCCTCGGGAGTTGGCTCTTGGCGGCCAAGGGCGCCGGCGGACGACACCCTGCGCTCTGGGGATAACTTCTAAAGTACCTTCGTGAACAGTGACTTAATGCGCGTGTACGGTTAATTTCCGACACCCGCCCCACGACCATCCCGCCGCACCACGGGCGGAGCGCATCGATGCCGCTATATGGTGACGCCCGAGGAACCATGAAAGACACACCGGCGTTGTGGAAAAGCCCGCGGGGATCGACTATTTGTCAGGTCTGCGCCGCCCCGTCACGTGAGGGCGGCGCAGCCGCCAGGGGACCCGCCAGAAGGCCCCGGCCGGAGGAAGCCGCCGCAAGGCAAACCCATGGGAGGAAAGTGCGTTGGAAAGCATCGGCAAAGCCGTCAGCCGTAACGGTCTTGGGCAGCACGGCCTGAAAGACATTGGCACCGCTTACTGGAACCTCGACGTGGCCGCGCTCTACGAGGAGAGCCTCAGGCGCGGCGAGGGCCAGCTTGCCGAGGGCGGCGCGCTCGTCGTCCTCACCGGCAAGCACACCGGGCGCTCGCCAAAGGACAAGTTCATCGTCCGCGAGGCCGCGACCGAGGGTGACATCTGGTGGGGCGACGTGAATGTCGCCATCGACGAAGCCGGCTTCCAGCGGCTTTACGAAAAGCTTATCGACTACATGAAGGGACGCGACGTCTTCGTGCAGGACGTCTATGCCGGCGCCGACCCGGCGCACCGCCTGCCGGTGCGGGTGGTCAGCGAGAGCGCCTGGCACGCCCTCTTCACGCGCAACATGTTCATCCAGCCGCCGCTCGGCGAGCTCAGCGACTTCCAGCCCAGCTTCACGGTGCTGCACGCCCCCTTCTGCCACGCTGATCCGGAGACCGACGGCACCAACAGCGAAAGCTTCATTGTGGTCAGCTTCGCGCGCCGCATGGTGATCATCGGCGGCACGGTCTATGCCGGCGAGATCAAGAAGTCGATCTTCTCGATCCTCAACTACTTGCTGCCGGAGCGCGACGTGCTGCCGATGCATTGCTCGGCCAACATCGGCCCGGCCGGTGACACGGCGATCTTCTTCGGCCTGTCGGGCACCGGCAAGACGACGCTCTCAGCGGATGCCAGCCGCAGCCTGATCGGCGACGACGAGCACGGCTGGGGCGTGAACGGCGTATTCAACTTCGAAGGCGGCTGCTACGCCAAGGTGATCCGGCTCGACCCCAAGGCCGAGCCGGAGATCTACGCCACCACCGGGCGCTTCGGCACGGTGCTGGAGAACGTGGTGCTCGACCCGGTCACGCGGCAGCTCGACCTCGACGACAACCGCCACACCGAGAACACGCGGGCGAGCTATCCGCTCGACTTCATCCCCAACGTGGTGGAGAGCGGGCGTGGCGGCCAGCCGAAGAACATCGTCATGCTGACGGCCGACGCCTTCGGCGTGCTGCCGCCGATCTCCAAGCTGACACCGGAGCAGGCGATGTACCATTTCCTCTCCGGCTATACTGCGCGGGTCGCCGGCACCGAGAAGGGCATGGGCGCCGAGCCCTCGGCGACCTTCTCGACCTGCTTTGGCGCCCCCTTCATGCCGCGTCATCCCTCGGTCTATGCCACGATGCTGGGGCGGAAGATGGCGGCCAGCGGGGCCAACTGCTGGCTGGTCAATACCGGCTGGACCGGCGGCGCCTACGGCACCGGCAAGCGCATGAAGATCGCCTACACCCGCGCCATGGTGCGCGCGGCGCTGGACGGGCGGCTCGGCAGCATCGGCGTCGCCCGGCATCCGCAGTTCGGCCTGCTGATGCCGGAGAGCTGCCCCGACGTGCCGGCTGAGGTGCTGAACCCGCGCAACACCTGGCGCGACAAGCAGGCCTACGACCTCACGGTGCGTGACCTGACCCAGCGCTTCGAGGCCAACTTCAAGCAGTTCGAAACCTACGTCGACGACGGCGTCCTGGCCGCCGGCATCCGCGCCGCGGCCTGAGCCAGCGCCGCCGCCTCATGACAGCGGCCCGCCCCCTCGCCGGGGCGGGCCGTTGACATTCTAGCCGTCGCCCTCGGTCTCGATCCTGATGGTCTCGCCGCAGTGCTTGCAATGCACCGCGTCGGGCTCGTGGCGCGTGAGGCCGCAGCTGGGGCAGGCGTGGCGGATCTTCTGCGGCCGGAAGATGGTCTGCGCCAGGCGCAGGAAGAGCGCAACACCGACCACCATGATGACCACTGCAAGCAGGCGTCCATTGTCACCCTCCAGGGTGATGTCGCCGAAGCCGGTTGTCGTCAGTGTCCCGACCGTGAAGTAGAGCGCATCGAGATAGCTGTCGATCTCGGGATTGCGGCGGTACTGCAGCGTGAAGACCAGTGCCGTGGTGACGAAGATGAAGACGGCGAGGTTCACGCAGCTGACGATGACCTCCTCGTTGTGGCGGAAGAAGGCGGTCTCCTCCCGCAGGTCGCGCAGCACGTGATAGGAATGCAGCAGCCGCAGCGCGCGCAGTACACGCAGAAAGGCGAAGTTGGTGGAAATGAAGGGCGCCAGCAGTAGCGTCAGGATGACCAGGATGTCCGCCAGGGTGTAGACTTGGCGCAGCATCCGCGGCTTGTCGGGCGCGATCCACAGCCGCGCCAGGAAGTCGGCGAGGATGAACAGGCCGATGACGAAGTCGGCGATCAGGATGAAGGCCGTCGGATGATCCGCGGCCGTCGCGATGAAGAAGCCGATGGTCATCAGGTCGAAGGCGATCAGCCCGTAGCGGAAGTTGGTCGCCCGCTGCCGCCTGCCGGTATAGAGGCCGTTGATCGTCTGCTTCAGCCGTGACTCAGCCATGCCCTCTCCTTTCTGGCCGACCCCTCAACCCAGATAGCGCGGCAGGCGTTCCAGGAAGGTCTCGACATCCGCTTCCGCCGTGAAGAGGTGTGCCGACAGGCGGACGCGCCCGTTGTCGGCCCAGACGAGAATACCTTCTTCCCCGGCGCGGCGCATCACGGCCTCTGGCTCAGGGCAGCGGAAGCAGACGTTGCCGGCGTGGGTCTCGCGACCGACCGGCGTCATCACATCCAGGCCCATCGCATGGAGCCCGGCGATCAGCCGCGCGGCCAGACCGCGGACATGGCCAGCGATGGCGTCGATGCCGAAGCTCTCCAGGTAGGCGAGGGACTCCTGCAGCAGGTAGGCGCCGAGGTGGCCGGCGTTGCCATACTCGAAGCGTCGCGCGTCCGGCTTCAGCACGTAGTCGGCCGATGTAGCCCCCGCCGTGGCCGAAGCCCAGCCGGCCGTGCCCGGCGCGAAGTCCGGCTGCCGGCGGCGGTTCCACACCAGGATGCCGTCGTGGATGCCGAGAGCAAACTTGTAGCAGGCGCTGACGGTGAAGTCCGAAAGGTCGGCGCGCAGCGGCACGGCGCCGAAGGCATGGCTGGCGTCGACCAGCAGCATCGTCGATGTTCTTGCGAGGCCCGCCGACAGCTTGTCGAGATCCACATGTTGCCCCGTCAGCGCATTCACCTGGCTGACGTAGACGAGGCGGCTGCGCACATCGCAGGCGGCCAGCAGGTCCTCTTCCGCCAGCACCCAGCCGCGCGCCGGCACCAGACGCAGGTCCATGCCCAGCGGCTTCAGGCTGGCCAGCGCATAGCGCCCGGATGCGTAGTCCAGTTCCGGTGCCACCACGTTGTCGCCCTTTTGCCAATCGATGCCGGAGACGACCTTGGCGATGCCGTCGGAGGCATTGCCGACGAAGGCAACGTCGCCCGGCTCTGCGCAAGCCATCCGCGCCACGGCGGCGCGCACCTCGTCATCGACTTTCCAGTGCGTCCAGTAGCCGTCGAAGCCGCCTGATTTGTCGCGAGCGAAACGCTCGAAGGCGTCGCGGTGCTTTGCCAGCAGGGGCGGCTCGCCGCCCGTCGCCAGGTGGATCTGGCCTTCGAGGCCGATGAAGTCGCTCTTCGGCGCGGGCAGGGAGCGAATTCCCGGCACGACGATCAGTGCGCCTCGGCCCAGTTGGCGCCGGTGCCGGCGTCGGCGACCAGCGGCACCGAGAGCGCGACGGCGGGCGCGCAGGCGTTCTCCATCACCTCGCGCAGCAGGGCCGAGGTCGTCTCCACCTCCGCCTTGGGCACCTCCAGCAGCAGTTCGTCGTGCACCTGCAGCAGCATGCGCGCTGCAAGCTTCGCCTGTTTCAGAGCCGGGGGCACGCGGATCATCGCCCGCTTGATGATGTCGGCGGCGGTGCCCTGGATCGGCGCGTTGATGGCGGCGCGTTCGGAGAAGCTGCGCATCGCCGGGTTCTTGTCCTTGATGCCGGGCACGTGGATCTTGCGCCCGAAGAGGGTGGTCACGAAGCCCTGTTCGCGCGCCGCCTTCTTCATCTTATCCATGTAGGCGCGGATGCCGGGATAGCGCTCGAAGTAGGCGTCTATGTAGGCCTTGGCCTCGCCCTGGGGGATGCCGAGGTTCTGGGCCAGGCCGAAGGCGGAGATGCCGTAGATGATGCCGAAGTTGATCGCCTTCGCCTTGCGGCGGACCATCGGGTCCATGCCCTCGACGGGAATACCGAAGACCTGCGAGGCGGTGATGGCATGGATGTCCTGGCCCTCGTGGAAGGCCTGCTTCAGGGATTCGACCTCGGCGATGTGGGCGGTAAGCCGCAGCTCGATCTGGCTGTAATCGACGGAGAGCAGCACGCAGCCCTCCTCGGCCACGAAGGCGGTGCGGATCTTGCGGCCTTCCTCGGTGCGCACAGGGATGTTCTGCAGATTGGGATCGTTCGACGACAGCCGTCCGGTGGAGGCGACGGCCTGCGAGTAGGAGGTATGGACGCGCCCGGTGTCGGGGTTGATCTGGGTCTGCAGCGCATCGGTGTAGGTGCTCTTCAGCTTGGAGACCTGGCGCCAGTCGAGCACACGCGCCGGCAGGTCATGGCCCAGCGCAGCGAGGCCTTCCAGGATGTCGGCGCCGGTGGCATAGGCCCCCGACTTGCCCTTCCTGCCGCCGTCCAGCGACATCTCGTCGAAGAGGATCTCGCCCAGCTGCTTGGGCGAGCCGATGGTGAACTCGCGCCCGGCCAGCTTGTAGATCTGCGTCTCCAGCTCGCCGATGCGCCTGGCGAAGTCGTTGGACATGCGCCTCAAGGTATCGCGGTCGACCTTGATGCCGGTCAGCTCCATCTGCGCCAGCACCGGCACCAGGGGCCGCTCGATGGTCTCGTAGACCGTCGTCAGGCGATCCGTCACCAGGCGCGGCTTCAGCACCTCGAAGAGGCGCAGCGTGATGTCGGCATCCTCGGCGGCGTAGTCGAGCGCTTTGTCGAGCGGCACCTTGTCGAAGGTCACCTGGTTCCTGCCGCTCCCGGCGACGTCCTTGAACTTGATGGTCTGGTAGTCGAGGTGGAGCTGCGCCAGCTCGTCCATGCCGTGGCCGTGCAGGCCGCCCTCGACGACGTAGGACAGCAGCATGGTGTCGTCGATCGGCGTCACCGCGATGCCGTGACGCGCGAAGACCAGCATGTCGTACTTGATGTTCTGCCCGACCTTGAGGACAGCGGGATCCTCCAGCATCGGCTTCAGGACCGCCAGCGCCGCGTCGCGCGGGATCTGCGGCGGTGCCGCGGTCGCGCCGTCCAGGTCGAGGCTGCCCTCGGCCGGCCCGCTGCCCTTGTGGCCGACCGGAATGTAGCAGGCCTTGCCGGCGGCGGTAGCGAGCGAGATGCCGACCAGTTCGGCCGCCAGGGGATCGAGCGAGGTCGTCTCGGTGTCCACCGCGATAATGCCGCGGACCTGGGCCGCCGCCACCCAGCGCTCCAGCGCCGGCAGGTCCTGCACCAGCTCGTAGGCGGCCTCTTGCGCCGACTCCGGCGGTGCGGCGGCCGCCGCAGCGGTCTCCTCGACGCCGCCCAGCTGGTCCGACAGGCGGCGCAGCAGGGAGCGGAACTCGTAGCGCTCCAGGAAGCCGCGCAGGTCGTCGGCCACCGGCTGCTTCAGGCCGAAGGCGTCGATGTCGACCTCGACCGGCACGTTCTGCTCCAGCATGACGAGCCGCTTGGAGATGCGCGCCAGCTCGGCGTTCTCGATCAACTTCTCGCGGCGCTTCACCTGCTTGATCTCGCCGGCGCGCTCCAGCAGCGTCTCGAGGTCGCCGTACTCGGTGATGAGCTGCGCGGCCGTCTTGATGCCGATGCCCGGCACACCCGGCACGTTATCGGTGGAATCGCCGGCCAGGGCCTGCACGTCGACCACCCTTTCCGGCTGCACGCCGAACTTTTCGACCACCTCGTCGCGCCCGATCCAGCGGTCCTTCATCGGGTCGAGCATGGTGATGCCGCCGTCGACCAGCTGCATGAGATCCTTGTCGGAAGAGACGATGGTGACCTCGGCACCTGCCGCCTTGGCCTGGCGCGCGTAAGTGGCGATGAGGTCGTCGGCCTCGTAGCCCTCCAGCTCGATGCAGGGCAAGTTGAAGGCGCGGGTTGCCTCGCGGATGGCGGCGAACTGCGGCACCAGGTCCTCCGGCGGCTCCGGCCGGTGCGCCTTGTATTCGGGATAGATGGCGTTGCGGAAGGTCTTGGCCGACTTGTCGAAGATCACCGCGATGGCATCGGCATCGCTCTCGCGCAGCAGCTTCACCAGCATGTTGGTGAAACCAAAGGTGGCGTTGACCGGGATGCCGCCCGAGGTATTGCGCGGCGGAATGGCGAAGTAGGCCCGGAAGATGTAGCCGGAGCCGTCGACCAGGTAGAGGTGCTTGTAGGGGGCGTTCTTCATGCCCGGGAGAATGCAGGAGCGCCCGAATGAAGTCGAGCGCTCAGAGCCTCGTACCGGGGCCCGAAGCTGACAGCTTCCTGACTACTCGGCAGCGGTGTCTTGCTTGAGGACGAAGCGGCGACCGCAGTAGGGGCAGTCGACCTGGCCCCTGCCCTCCATGTTGAGGAAGACGCGCGGATGGCCGAGCGCACCCCTGTCGCCGTCGCAGGCCACCGTAAGGCTGTCGACATCGATGATTTCGGGCGGCTCCATGCGTCTCTTCTCCAAAAGGCCGAGGTGGCGCGATGATAGCGCCGCATTGCTGGTAATCAATCCCTACGAGGAGGTGGCCTCACCTTCGGCCACGAGGCTGCGGAAGGTCTCGAACTTGCCGCCGGGCCCGCGCGGGATCTCCGCATGGTAGCTGAAGCGCACGGTGAAGGCGTAGCCGCTGCGGTGCTGCAGCCAGGCGCGCAGCCGCGCCTCCTCCTCCGGGCCGAGCGGCGCGGCGACCGCCAGCT
This sequence comes from uncultured Pelagibius sp., assembly GCA_964472095.1. Classification (GTDB taxonomy): domain Bacteria; phylum Pseudomonadota; class Alphaproteobacteria; order Kiloniellales; family Kiloniellaceae; genus Pelagibius. The sequence goes on along the minus strand of CAYYIV010000023.1, from coordinate 17,654 downwards.
TCAGCTCGACCTCCTGGCGCGTATGTTGGACGATCTGAAATTGGCGGATGCCTTCGACTTCTGCATGGAAGATGTCGCCCAGCAGCGGCCAGCTGCGACTGCCGTCCGGATAGATCAGCGTGTTGCGGACGCGCCCGAGGATGCGCTTGAGCACCGGCAAGCCGCGCCCACAGGAGCAGGCTGCACCGGGCTCGGCCATGTCGCCGATCTCATAGCGGATCATCGGCATGGCGAAGTTCATAAGGGGGGTCACCACGACCCGACCGACCTCGCCGGGCGGGCAGGGCGCGCCCGCCGCATCGAGGATCTCCACCAGGTTCACCTCCGACTGGATGTGGTAGTGCGCCTCGACCGGGCACTGCAGGGCGAGGTAGCCGGCCTCCTGGGTACTGTAGATGTCAGCAATCTTGAGGCCCCAGACCTCGCGGCAGAGTGCGCGGGTCTCCAGCGGCAGCAGCTCCGAGAGAGTGCGCACCTCGCGCAGCCGGGGATAGCTGATTCCCCGGTCACGGCAGTGCAGCAGCAGGTCGCGCAGAGCCGAGGGATAGATCAGCAGGTAGTCCGGCTGCACCCGCTGCAGCCACTCCGCTTGCTCCTCCGGGCGGCTCACCACCGAAAGTAGGAAGCCCGGTCCGGTCCGGTAGATGTCCCTGGTTGAACGTCCCCAACCGGTCCCCTTGCCACCCCGGGGGTAATCGGCAACACCCGGCGTGAAGGGCCGGATGGCGGCGAGGCGCCCTTTGAAGTCGCGGCCGTGCCAGAGGTGCTCGCGGAGGGTCAGCACGTGCCAGAACAGCTGCACGACGCCGCTGCCCCGTGCGGTCACCACCTGCCCGGTCGAGCCGCTGCTCGAGATCTCGTAGGTGCGGCCGTGGCCGGCGGGAAGCTCGGGGCTGTGCAGCGCCGCCCCGGTCGCCTGCAGCTCGGCCCGGGTCAGCACCGGGATGCGCGCCCAGACCGCCGGCGTCACCGGCTTGCCGGGCACGAAGCCGGCCTGGGCCAGGCGGTCGCGGTAGAACGGCAGCTGGCGGTAGGCGTGGTGCAGAAGGGCGCCAGCCTGGACGAGCTGGCGCTCCTGGTGCTGAGCCGGCGTCCACCACTGGCTCTCTTCGAGCTGCATCTGCAGGGCTGCCATCCGCGCCGCCTCCGGGTTCGGCAGGGCCGGCCAGACCACGGAGGCGTGGCCGGACTGCAGCGGGCGGTAGGGCGGCGGCGGGCGCTTCATCGCTCTCCGATAGCACCGGCGGCCGCGGAGTGGCAAAGGGCTTGAATCCACACCACCGCAGCCCACGTGACTCAAATCCTACCCTGCGAACACGAGGGCAAGCCGAAAGCGTCGGCGAATCGAGGACGCTCGGGGCCGAGCGCTCGGTTGACCCTGCCCGGCGGCCGGTGCTACCCATCCGGGGCTGCACCGCCCCCGGCGATGAAGCTTCCAGCTGGAACTGGCCGTCATGAACAGCGAACTCCCCCGCCGGCACGACGCCGGCCCCGCCGCAGAGGCGACCCGCGGCGCCGCCGAGGCCGGCCTGCCGGCGCTGGCCGTGTCCCTGCGCGGGCTCACCAAGACCTACAAGGCGAGCGGCAAGACCAAGCCCATGACGGCGCTGAAAGCCGTCGACCTCGACATCCCTCGCGGCTGCCTCTTCGGCCTGCTCGGCCCCAACGGCGCCGGCAAGTCGACCCTGATCAACATCCTCGCCGGCCTGGTGAACAAGACCGCCGGCAGCGCCACCATCTGGGGCTACGACATCGACCGCAACCCGCGCCAGTCGCGTGCGGCGATCGGCGTGGTGCCACAGGAACTGAACATCGATCCCTTCTTCACGCCGCGCGAGCTGCTGGAACTGCAGGCCGGCCTCTACGGGGTGCCGCCGGCCGAGCGCATAAGCGACCGCATCCTCGCGGCAATGGGCCTGGCCGACAAGGCGGAGGCCTACGCCCGCACGCTCTCAGGCGGCATGCGCCGGCGCCTCATGGTGGCCAAGGCCATGGTCCACCAGCCGCCGGTGCTGGTCCTCGACGAGCCGACGGCGGGCGTCGACATCGAGTTGCGCCAGCAACTCTGGGCCAACGTGCGCGAGCTGAACCGCGCCGGCACCACCGTGCTGCTGACCACGCACTATCTGGAAGAAGCCGAGGAACTCTGCGACCGCATCGCCATCATCAACCACGGCCGGGTGATCGCCTGCGACGACACCGATAAGCTGCTGGCACGTCTCGACAACAAGGCGCTGACCCTGGTGTTCGATCGCGAGCTGGCGGCGGTGCCCGACTGCCTCACCGAATTCTCGCCGGAGCAGACCGGGCCGCGGCGCCTGCAGTTCCGCTACCACGTCAGTGAAAGCCCGGTCCCGCAAATCCTCGATGCGGTCTGCCGCGCCGGCCTCTCGGTCGTCGACATGTCCACCGAGGAGACCGACCTCGAAGACATCTTCCTGCAGCTCACCCGCGGCGCCCATGATACTGCCGGCGAGCCGGCTGCCGACGGCACGGCCAACGACGGCAATGCGGCGGCCTGAGGCTTTCCGCTGCGGGCGCCGCCTGGCGGCCCTGCTGCTGCCCGTCCTGCTGCTGGCTGGCTGCACGCCGCGCGTGGCGCCGCCAGGCCCGGGCCTTGCAGCGCATGCGCTCAGCGACCCGGCGCTCGCCGAGACCAGCTTCATCACCCGCGACGGCACCGAACTGCCGCTGCGCAGTTGGGCGCCACCGGCGGGCGCGGCACCGCACGGGGTGCTTCTGGCCCTGCACGGCTTCAACGACTACAGCCACGCCTTTGCCGCCTCTGCCCCCGCCCTCGCGGCCGCCGGCCTCTTCGTCTACGCCTACGACCAGCGCGGTTTCGGCGGGGCCCCGAACCGCGGCCTCTGGCCGGGGGTCGAGGTGCTGACCGGCGACCTCGCCACTGCCGCCGCCTTGGTGCAGCGGCGCCATCCTGGGCTGCCGCTCTACCTGCTCGGCGAATCCATGGGCGGCGCGGTCATCCTCGCCGCCCTGGCCAGCCCCGAGGCGCCGCAGGCCGCAGGTGTGATCCTGGCGGCTCCAGCCGTTTGGGCGCGCTCGACCATGCCATTCCACCAGCGCGCCGCCCTCTGGGCCGGCGCCCGGATGATTCCCTGGGCGCGCTTCAGCGGCCGCGGGCTCGGCATCCAGGCTTCCGACAACATCGAGATGCTGCGCGCCCTCGGCCGCGACCCGCTGTTCATCAAGGAGACCCGGGTCGACACCGTCTACGGCATGGTCAACCTCATGGACGCCGCCCTGCAGGCGGCCCCCCGCATCGAGGCCCGCACCCTGCTGCTCTACGGCGCGCGCGACCAGGTGGTGCCGGCCGAGCCGACCTTCCAGTTCTGGCGCAACCTGCCGGCCGAGACGATGGCGCGCCGGCGCTTCGCCTACTACCCCGATGGTTGGCACATGCTGCTGCGCGACCTGCAGGGCCAGGTGGTGATCGACGACATCGCCGCCTGGACGCGCGATCCCACCGCCGCGCTGCCCTCCCCCGCCGAGGACTATGCCGCCATCGCGCTGGCCCGCGAGGCGGCTGACGAGCTGCCCCTCGCGACCGCGCAGGATCGCGAGAACACGACCGCGGAGGCCGCCTGCGAAGGCCTCACCTGCTGAGGCCGGCGCCGCAAACCGGCGCGCCAAAGCCCTTTGCGCCCTGCGATCTCTTGCAGTATTGTCGCCGCGATCCCGCGGGTTCGCGCCCGCCGGCCATGCACTGGCCCCGGGGACCCGTAGCTCAGCTGGATAGAGCGCTGCCCTCCGAAGGCAGAGGTCGTGAGTTCGAATCTCGCCGGGTGCGCCATTTTCTCTCATATTTTCGGGCACTTAGCAAGATCGTTTTTCGTTCTCGCGGCGCTCGGAATGCTCGCGGAAGCACTACGGAAGCATCGTGAGACGTGGTCTAGCGTGCTGCAGCGTGAAGTGCGTGCGATGTTCGAACGCAGCGCGCGCAAACTGAGAGATTCGTTCTGTCCGATGCTTTCTGTTGCTCTGCATTTCTTCGCGCGTGGGGTGGGGTTGAGGCTAGGAGACGAGCGCGACAGCGCTTTGCGATGGCGATGGGACTTGGCGATGGGACTTGGTTGCACGCGGCCGTTCGAACTGGGATAATGTTTGCCACGCGTTGATTGACCGGCGTGAGGTCGCTGCGTTAGTAGCGCGCTTGATGCACCCGTAGCTCAGCTGGATAGAGCGCCACCCTCCGAAGGTGGAGGCCGCACGTTCGAATCGTGCCGGGTGCGCCAATTCCGCCGAATCTACGATTTCCTTCGATCCGCTACGCTAGGTTACACCGGACGAAATTCGTTGTCGTAGGGCGGGCGGTGTTCGGCGGCATTCGGCGTTCTCATCAGTTCATTGCTTCAATGTCGTGACAGCGTCGCCATGGCTGCCGTTCATGGCGATCTCCGACGGCCGGTGTACGCGTGAGGACTGGAGTCGACCCTCTTATTGCGCACTTTGAAATGCCAGCATCGCAGCTTCTTCAGCGCGAACCGCCAGATAGTGCCGGAGCTCCCTTAGCAACTGGCCCCGGGCGGCATCCGCGTCTTGCAGCAAATCGTCGGCTTCGGCGATAGCTCTGCGATAGGTAAGCCAGGGAACTTCGCCGTCATCGCTCGTCAGTCGGGCGGCAATCGCAACGGCGTAGTCGTGCCGCACCGCTTCAGGCAGAACGTGCGGCGCTTCCATAAAGATCAGCCGCTGCCCGAGCGTACGCAGGCGTTTATCCGCGAGCTGCTCGGTCAGGGAGAGGCGCTCCGCCCATTCGCGCTCATGAAACCGGAGCATGATTGCCTTGTCGTCATCGCCGGTGAACCCATCATATATCTGCTGCTCGACATGAATTGACGGCTCCCGGACGCCGCGGGCCCTAAGGAAAGCGGCGACCAGGCGGGCTCTCAGTCCGCCATCAACCTTGAGGCGCGCGGCGCGCCGGTTCAGTTCGTCAATACCCGGCGCTGCGCTGCGAAGATCTTCCGGCGCATCATCGTACGAAAAGACGACCGGTCCTGCGTTGCACCTCATGCCGCGCACGGGCTTTGGGCTATGGCCGAGGCGCAGGACCAGCTGATCGTCGGGCATGCCGCCAAGCGCTTCAGGATCGTTCGCCAGGTCGAAGACCAGCATCTCGGATTTATTATCCGGATTGATGCCGATTGCGCTCACCATCCATGAATGGGGTGTGCCGCCGTAAAATTCGGTCAGAGCGAATACGGCCTGGTCGCCCGCGAAATCCACGACCGCCGCCTTTTGTGCGAAACGCACGAAGCCGGACCAGAGATCGGGCGCGCGCTCTGCAATCAGGCGGCACAAGTGAATCGTCGCCTCCACGTCCGCGACGGCGTCATGCGCCGCGCCGTGATTGAATCCGTTCGCGGGAGCAAGCCGGTCGAGCTTGAAGACCTGCCTGAAGCATTGATCGACGGGGACGGCCAGCGCCTCGGGCGCGAATCGCGCGACGGCCTGGATCATGCGCAGGCTGCACGACCGGCAATTGCCGTTCGTGTTCGTCAGGAAGGGGTGATGAAGCGTCTTATAGAATGCCTGACGCAGCAAATGCTCATCGAAGCCGATTGAATTGTGGCCAATGAAAATGCCGGGCGACCAGGCCGTGAGCTTCGAGCTGATCGCCCGCACCATCTGGTAATGGCTGGGCAGCGCCGGGTCGAGGAGTCGCTCGATACCTAGGCCGTTGATAAGAATCGCGCCCGGCGAGGGCACCACATAGGGCAGCAACCGGCAACGCATCTCGAACCGATCCAACTCCTTCAGTTCATAGTTGGTCTTGATCGCCGCAAACTGGAGGATCTGGTCGAAATGGGTGTCGGTGCCTGTGGTCTCGGTATCGTAGAAGACGAAACTCATCGAGACCTCCGGGCGGGCTCACTCAGGCGAGCAAGTTGCCGAGCCTGAAGCGCATCGCGGACACGCTCACCTTGTACTGCTTGGCCAGCGCGGCGACCGCCCCTTCGTCATCGATGTCGAACGGTTCGTCCTGTAGCGAACTCGCAAGGAGAAGTGCAGGCATCAGGAGTTCCGATGCGAAGAGGTTTGCTTCGATCTCCATCTCGTTGACGCCGGCCGAAGACAGCGAATCGCGCATCAGCATCGTCGGGAAATCTTTGTCGACGTGGATTTCTTTCGTGATCTCCGTGCGATGAAGAATAAGGTGGCCGCACTCATGTGCGATCGTAAATCGCTGCCGGTTTGGATGATGCAGCGCGTTGACGCCGATAATAGGCGTTCCTTCCTTGACGTAGACCATGCCGGAGAGTTCGTCGTCGAGCGGCGAGAACCTCACCTGCGCCAGTGATTTTGCGATGCGCTCGACCGGCACCGGTGCGGAGGTGACGCCATGCTCCTCCAGCAGCTTTTGCGCGTGAGCCCGGATCGCATTTCGTCTCTTCGGGGTCATGCACCCTCTCTTCCTGTGTTTTCGTGATTGTTGTTCAGGGTGTCCCCCATCAAGCGGAGCACTTCCTGGCGCTGCTTCTCGGTCAGCCCCTCGCTCGATAGCGGCAGGTCCGATGCGGCGCCGGGGCGCGCCGGTCTGGAGCGCAGCGCGTCGGCGTGCGGCCGCAACAGCAATGCGGCCGGCGATTCGAGCTGGAGGGCTTCGGCAAGGCCGAAGAGATGGTGGACGAGAACCTGCTGGCGGCCCGCCTCGATGTTCGCCAGGGACGCACGAGAAATCCCCACCTGCTTGGCAAGCTGATCCTGGGTCCGACGCAGGCCCTTCCGCAAATCTCTGATTCTTATTCCTAAATCACTGTAGATTCGGTCGCTGTCCATATCTAATTGATAATGGCAAACGGACAAGTTGTCAACATCGCAAACATCTTTGTTTGTAACACAAACATTAGATGTGCTCGTAATCTTGACCATGCCGCCGCAATCTGCGATAAAGGACTCGGGAGCAGTGCCTAGGAGGCGCTGCGGCAGCAGACCAGATGAAGGACTCGAAAATGAGCGAGAGCGACGTGGAGGCGCGGAAGCGCGACGGATCGGGGAAAGATGCAGGCAGGGATGATCGCCCGCCGGACCGGCTGTTCGATATTCAGATTGGCAATGAACTGCTGGAGTTCCGGGATCTGAAGCTCGCGGACCCGGTGCCGACCGGGCGGCAGATCATCGAGGCGGCGGACTTCAGGCCTGCCGAGGAGTATCTGATCTTCCAGGTCTCCCATGACCGGCGGCTGACCGAAATCAAGCTCGACCAGACGACCGACCTGCGTGACCGGCGCGAAGAGCGCTTCATCATCTTCAGGAGCGACCGCTCCTGGCGTGGCATTATCGACGGTAAGCGCTTCGAATGGGGCGCGCGCGAGATTCTCGGCCGTGTCCTGAAGTGGCTCGCCGGCGTCGAGCCCGACAAGTTCGGGGTCTGGCTGGAGCGCAAGGACGAGCCGGACAAACTGATCGGTGATGACGAGAAGGTCAGCCTGAACCCCTCCGGCGTCGAACGGTTCCGGACTGATCGGCTGTTCAGCATCTGCATCGAGGGCAAGCCGTTCCCCTGGGACAGCAAGACGATTACGACTGAGCAGATCGCCGCGCTCGGCGGGTGGGACGTGTCGCAGGGCGTCATCGAGGTCGATGAGGACCAGAACGAGCGCACCCTCGCGCCGGGCGAAGTCATCAAGCTGCGGCCCGGCGTCGCCTACGGCAAGAAGCTCTGCTTCAAGCGGGGCGCGGAATGAATGCCCGCATCGAAGCCGAACTTGCGCTGCTCCGGCAGCACTACCGGCAGGTCGACTACCTGGCGGCTCATGCGATGCACTGGTTCAGGGTCCATGCGCTAAAGTTGCCGGAGGGCTGGTCCCACACCGACATCCCCGCGGTCTTCGCCGTGACAGAGGGGCACCCCGGCGTTAACCCCTACGGCTTCTTCGTCCCAAAGAGCCTCACCAAGGGCGGCAAGCCGCCCTCGGAACATCAGGCGCCCCACCCGCCGCCGTTCGATGGCGAATGGCGGTTCCTGTCGTGGAATCCGGTCGGCTGGCAGGCGACGGTGGACATCTCCACCGGCTCCAACCTCTGGGCATGGGTGAGAACCTTCGCGCACCGGCTGCGGGAAGGAGTCTGATGTGATGAATATCCTGAAGCTATCCGGCAGCGACCGCGCCCGGCTTTGGACCCACCTCCTGCCGGAAACGACTCGCAACGAACAGGCCGCGTTCCTGTTCTGCACGGCGACCACGGTCAACGGCGGACTGGTGTTCGGCGCCGTCGATCTTGAGTTGCTCGGGCCTTCGGATTTCGCGGCCCAGTACGAGGACTACATCGAGCTCACTGATGAAGCGCGGATCGGGCTGATCAAGCGCGCGCACCACTCGGGCACGTGCCTTGCCGAACTTCATTCGCATCCCGGCCCGTGGCCTGCCGCCTTCTCGTTTTCGGACCGAATCGGACTGAAGGAGACCGTGCCGCACATGCGGTGGCGGCTGAAGCAGCGCCCCTACCTCGCCATCGTCGTCGCGCCGAGCGGCTTCGATGCGCTTGTCTGGTCACAGGGCGCGGCGATCCCCGAACCGCTCGGTGGTATCGAGGTCGATAGCGCGGTGATGATCCCGACGAATAATTCACTGGAGGGCTGGGGCGATGAGTGATGACCGCTTCGACCGCAACGAACGGCTCTTCGGCAAGGAGGGCCAGAAGAGGCTGCGCAGAACGCGTGTTCTCGTCGCCGGAGCCGGAGGACTCGGCAGCCATGTGATCGCCCAGGCAGCGCTGCTCGGTGCCGGCGGTGTTGGCGCAGTGGATCGCGAGGAGCTCACGCTGTCGAACCGCAACCGCTATGTCGGCGCGTGGTACACTGACCCGATCCCCGGCATGTCCAAGGTCGCGCTGGCGCACCGGCACGTCCAGCTGATCGATCCTTCGATCGAGATCACAGCGATCAATGATGACATCGTCTCGAAAGCTTTTCTCGACGCCCTGAAGCAGGCCGACTTCATCATCGGCTGCGTGGACAACGACGGGGTCCGGTTCTTCCTGAACGAGGCCTGCCTTGCCTACGAAAAGCCGCTGATCGACCTCGCCTCCGACGTACCGGAGCCGGGGGTGTTCGGCGGGCGCGTCGTCATCCTCACCGGCGGGCACGGATGCCTGCATTGCCTGGACCTGCTTGACCCGGACGAGGTGCGCCGGTTCCTCTCCAGCGCGGAAATGGTCGAGAACGAAGCCGCCGCCTACGGCATCAGGGCGGACGCGCTGGCGGAGACCGGCCCGTCGGTCGTTTCGGTCAACGGGGTGGTCGCCTCGCTCGGCGTCACCGCCTTCATGGTGATGGCGACGGGCATGCCCCCGCCTCCATACAGTCTTCTGACCTATCGCGGCGATCTTGGCACCGTTACCCGCAGGATAACCACCGGCGTCGAGGGTTGTTATTATTGTACGTCGGTCCGCGGGATGGGGAACCGGGCCAATATTGATCGCTACTTTCGCAATGCTGCGGCAAGGGGCGCAAAATCAGCCGCCTGAGCAGACTCGATGAGCCATATTCATAAGGTTTTCAACACGCTCATACTGAAACGGTGTTGTTATGAGGAAAACGGGGACTTCAGTTGAGCTCAGCGCGTCCGACTTGGTCGGATATTTGAACTGCCGGCATCTCTCGACTCTCGACCGTGCCGTGGCTGAGGGCGCGCTGCCGAAGCCGAAGATCTGGGACCCCCTCCTGCAAATTCTGTGGGAGCGTGGCGCGGCCCACGAAAGAGCCTATGTCGAATATCTGACAAAGGCCGGGCTGGACGTTGTCCGGATTGACGGAATCGATGTGACCGGCGACGCCGTCGCCCAAACGCTCGCCGCCATGAAAAAGGGCGTTTCCGTCGTAGTGCAGGGCGCGCTCGCCCACGACGGCTGGGTCGGCCGCGCCGATATCCTGCGCCGTGTCGATACGCCGAGCGATCTCGGCGCGTGGTCCTATGAGGCGCTCGATACCAAGCTCGCCCGCGAAACAAGGGCGGGCGCGGTGCTCCAGCTCTGCCTCTATTCCGGTCTTCTGGCACACGCGCAGGGCCTGCCGCCCGCGAACATGTACGTCGTCGCGCCCTGGTCGGAATTCGAGCCGCAGCAATACCGCTTCGCCGACTACGCCGCCTATTTCCGGAAGGTGAAGCGCGGACTGGTCAACTCCCTCGGCGGCGAGGCGATCCAGAATACCTACCCCGACCCGATCGAGCATTGCGATGTCTGCCGCTGGCAGCACCAATGCGACAAGCACCGCCGCGACGATGATCACCTTTCCCTCGTCGCCGGAATCTCGAAACTCCAGATCAATGAACTCAAGCCGCGCGGCATAGCGACGGTGGAGGCCTTGGCTTCCATGCCGCTCCCGCTGACCTGGAAGCCCGGCCGCGGCTCGGCCGATACCTACGGGCGCGTTCGCGAACAGGCGCGCATTCAGGTGGAAGCGCGCGAAGCCGGTGAAGGCAAGTACGAATTGCTGCCGGTTGAGGCCGGATTCGGTCTCACCCGCCTGCCCGAGCCGAGCGTGGGCGACATCTTCCTCGATCTTGAGGGTGATCCATTCGTCGGCGAACAGGGCCTCGAATATCTGTTTGGTTATCTCTTCGAGAACGAGAGCGGCGCGCCCGAATACCGGCACGAATGGGCGTTTACGCGCGCCGCTGAAAAGCAGGCATTCGAGACCTTCGTCGATTTCGTCATGGCTCGCTGGGAGCAATATCCCGGCCTTCACATCTACCACTACGCGCCATACGAACCCGCCGCGCTCAAGCGGCTCATGGGCCGCTATGCGACAAGGGAAGAAGAGATCGACCGCATGCTGCGCGCGGGGCTGTTCGTCGATCTGTTCCAGATCGTCCGCCGCGGCCTTCGCGCGAGCGTCGAGAGTTACTCGATCAAACTACTGGAGCCGTTCTACGAGCACGAGCGGGACACGCCGCTGGCGGTGGCGAACACGGCGCTGGCCATGCTTCAGGCGAACCTCGAACTCGATGACGTTCCTTCAATCTCCGAGGAGACCAAGGCGTCGGTGCTCGCCTACAACCGTGACGACTGCAAATCGGCGCGCGGCCTTCGCGACTGGCTGGAAGGCTTGAGGGCCGGGCTCATCGCAGACGGCGCGGAGGTGCAGCGCCCCATCCCCGGCGACGGTTCGCCGAATGAAAAAATCACCGACTGGCTCGTCAAGATCAATGCGCTGATCGAGCGGCTGACCGAAGGAATTCCCGCCGACCCGGACGAGCGCGACGAAGAGCAGCAGGCAAGGTGGGTGTTGGCGAACGTGCTGGATTGGCACCGGCGCGAGGAGAAGGCGGTGTGGTGGGAGTATTTCCGCCTCGCCGATCTTTCGGCGGAAGACCTGCTCGATGAACGTGCCGGCCTGTCGGGCTTGAGCTTTGTCGGCGCGAACGGCGGGACAGCCAAAGCGCCCATTCACACCTACAGCTTCCCGCCGCAGGAAACGGAACTGCGCGGCGGCGAGGACCTCTGCAATCTCGGCGGCAACAAGCTCGGCAAGGCCGAAGCCGTATCGATCGGTGACGGGACGATCGACATCAAGAAGCGTCAGGACAGCACCGGGCTCCACCCTGAAGCCGTCTTCGCGCACAAATACGTCGATGCGCAGGTGATCAAGGATGCGCTGGTGCGGTTGGGCGAGCATGTCGCGGGTCACGGCATCACCGGGGATGGCCCCTACCAGGCGGCGCGCGATCTCTTGCTGAAAGAGATCCCGCGCACCGGCGGGCAGCCGCTTCACGTCGCGGGAGAAACCACAGTCGCGGCCGCCGTGCGTCTATGCAGCCATCTGGCCGGCGGCATCCTGCCTGTTCAGGGGCCGCCCGGAGCGGGTAAGACCTTTACCGGCGCGCAAATGATCTGCGAGCTTGCCCGGCAGGGGAAGACGGTTGGTATCACGGCGAACAGCCACAAGGTCATACGCAACCTGATCGATGAAGTGATCAAGGCGGCGGATGAGAACGGGATCGCGCTGCAATGCTGCCACAAGGCCGATGAAGTCGGCGAGCCGCAGCACCGCCTCTCGTTCGCGAAGCGCAGCGAGGACCTGATTGCCGCGCTGGGCAACGGCGTCCATGTCGGCGGCGGCACGGCGTGGCTGTGGTCGCGGCCTGATGCATTCGAGTCGGTCGATGTGCTGTTCGTCGATGAAGCGGCGCAGATGTCGCTGGCGAACGTGCTGGCGGTATCACAGGCGGCACGGACGGTGGTTTTGATCGGCGATCCGCAGCAGCTCGACCAGCCGACGCAGGGCACTCACCCCGACGGCACCGCCGTGTCGGCGCTCGATCACATTCTCGGCGGCGAACATACGGTGCCACCTGAAAAAGGCCTCTTCCTTGAAGAGACCTGGCGGCTGCATCCGGACATCTGCGCTTACACCTCCGAACTCTTCTACGACGGCAAGCTCCGCTCGAAGGCCGGGCTTGAGCAGCAGGTCATCAAGGGGTCCGGCCCCATCATTGGCGCGGGCCTGCGCTACCTGCCGGTCGAGCATCGGGGCAATCAGAATAGCGCGCCGGAGGAAGCCGAAGCCGTCGCCGCGCTCGTCAAGGCAATCCTGGACAGCCAGGCGACATGGATCGACCGCGGCGGCGAGGAAAAGCCCGTCACGCTCGACGACATTCTGATCATCGCCCCGTACAACGCGCAGGTCTTCGAGATTCAGCAGCGGTTACCGGCCGCGCGCGTCGGAACCGTAGACAAGTTTCAGGGTCAGCAGGCGGCGATCGCCATCTATTCAACCGCAACGTCGAGCTACGCTGATGCACCGCGCGGCATGGAATTCCTCTACAGCCTCAACCGGCTCAACGTCGCAACATCCCGTGCCAAGTGCATCTCGATCATGGTGAGCTCCCCGGAGATATTCGAAGCCGAGTGCCGCACGCCACGCCAGATTCAGCTCGCCAACGCCTTCTGCCGGTATCTGGAGATGGCGGGCGAGATCAAGCTGCATGAAAAAGCGGCAGAAATTTCGAACTGACCAATTTGGCCAGCGAAGCGTGCTCTTGGCTATGCAGCTATCTGCGATGAGGCGTAGTAGGTTGGGTGAGCCTCGGAAGCTCGCGGTGGCGCCCGCGCACAATTGGCTTGAACATCATAGCGCTCCAGCGGAAACGTAGTCATCAGTTTCGTCTACGCTGGGGCGCCACCTACTCCAGGCTGCGACAGCCTACCCGGCGATGCGATGCCGTACGCATGTGCATCTGATCAGGGGGGTGCGCGCGTGCGGCAGCCCGGCGGAAGCCATCAAGCCGGGGAACGGATTGTGGATCAAGTACTTCCCGGTGACAATCAACCGTTGCCTTTTGTCTCGGCCGACTCTAGTCTTTCGTGATAGGTTCCTATCAGTCTTGGTCAAAGCGGATGAATGATCGGACGAAGTCCCGTTCGAAGAAGCCGACGGACAAAGAGAAGCGGCAAATGCTGCTTCATCTCGACAGAGATGTGATCAAGAATCTGAAGAAGGCAGCTGTGGATCGCGAATCATCCGCGTCGGCAATCGCGAATGAGGCCATCGATGCATGGCTCAAGAAGAACGAAATGCGCGGGGCGTGATCGAACTTAGCAACCGGTGCTTGAGCATGGGGATGGGGTGGGCATGACGCTTCCAAACATATTCGACCTCTGCAAGCCGCGTGACGACGTGGCCAAAGGTACGATTGCGGATAGCGACTACGCCGCCAACCTGGCCAATGTTCTGACGGGCCGGGCATCACGTGACTATACGGATGCGCCGACATTCTTCACGAACACCTATCCCACGGAGGGCCTCAAAGAGCTTCTCGTCAATGTCTGCGGGCGGCTTTCAGGGCGCGGCGAAAGCGTATCCGCGGTGTTCCGGCTCGATACATCGTTCGGTGGCGGTAAGACGCATGGTCTTATCGCGCTGGTTCATGCCGCGGCTGGCATGAATGGCGTATCCAACGTCTCCGAGTTCCTCGATCCCGCGCTCGTTCCGAACCGAACGGTGCGGGTTGCGGCTTTCGATGGTGAAAACTCCGACCCCGCTAACGGCAGGCCGATGGGCGATGGCGTTCGCGCCCACACGCCATGGGGCGAAATTGCCTATCAGCTCGCGGGCAAGGCGGGCTATGAGATCGTTCGTCAGTCTGACGAACAGCGCATTGCTCCAGGTGCTGATACCATCAAGGAGCTATTCGGCTCCGATCCCGTGCTCGTGGTTCTCGACGAGCTTGGCGAGTACCTTCGCCGGGTCCAGGGCATGGGCGGGCGCGATCAGCTGACCGCCTTCCTGAAGGCCCTTCTGACCGCGATCGAGAGCACGCCGCGAGCGGCGATCGTCTACACGCTGGCAGTTCGATCCGATGGCAAGGGCGTCGATGCGTTCGCCGAAGAGAACGAGTTTCTTGCCGGCGCCATGTCGGAGCTCGAAAGCGTATCCGGCCGCAAGGCGACCAATCTCAACCCGACACGGGATGACGAAACGGCCAAGGTCATCCGGCGGCGCCTCTTCGCCTCGATCGACGACGCCCGCGCCGTCGAAGTCATCGATGCATATCGGGGTCTCTGGACCAACCACCGGGATATCCTTTCGGAGGAGGCCAAGCGTTCAACGACAAGCGCTGAGTTCGGGCAGACCTATCCCTTCCATCCCGACGTTCTCGACACCCTAACGGGCAAGACGGCGACACTCGGTGGTTTCCAGCGCGTGCGTGGCATGCTGCGTATCCTTGCCAAGACGGTCGCGACTGTCTGGGCCAACAGGCCGGCCGACGCCTCTGCGATCCATCTGCACCATATCGATCTCGGGTCGGATGTGGTTCGCCGGGAGTTCACTACGCGGCTTCAACAAGGCGCGTTTGTGCCGGCGATCTTGAATGATATTGCGGGACCGCCGGAAAAACTGGCCCTCGCGCAGGAACTGGACGCCAAGCACTTCAAAGGGCTCTTGCCCTACGGCACCTATGTGGCGCGCACGATCTTCGTGCATACCCTGGCGTTCAACAATGATCTGAAGGGACTTTCGGTCGATCACCTCCGCTATTCGATCCTGAGCCCGGCCGCGGATATTTCCTTCATCGATGACGCCAAGACCAAGTTCCGCGCGGAGTCGGCCTATCTCGATGATCGTCCGACCGCTCCGCTGCGTTTCAATGCCGAAGCCAATCTCACGCAGGTTATCGGCCGCGAAGAAAAGAACGTCGATCCTGGCGAAGCCCGGACCCAGCTTGCTGATCGCGTGAAGGCAATATTCGGCGGGCAATCCTTTGATTTGATCCCCTTTCCTGGCGGCCCTTGGGATGTTCCGGACGACGTTTCGGACGGCAGGCCGCGGCTGGTCCTGCCTTCCCATGATGCCTTGGAGATCGGCGCCGATCTTCGCGAGATCCCCGAGATTGTCGGCCGCATGTTTGAAAGGAAGGGCGCGGACGGCAACGGCTTGCGCTCGCTGCGCAACAATCTTGTTTTCGTCGTCGCCGACGAAACCAAGGTAAACGAAATGAAGCGCGCGATCGTGCGCCGCATTGCTCTTCAGGAGCTAAAGCGGCCGGAACGCGTCAAGGAACTTGCCGAGCACCAGCAGGCCAAGGTCTTCGAACTCGAGAAGAAGTCGGAGACGGAAGCCGCGATTGCGATCCAGCAATGCTATCGGCACATCCTTTATCCATCGCGCAACGCACTGGGCGGCGCCGGGTCGGTCCAACTCGCGCATTCCGTCATAGATATCCAGAACGCATCCGAGCGCCCCGGATCGGGCCAGTTGCAGGTCGTTCGACAACTGCAAAGCCAGAACAAGGTTCGCGACGCTTCGGATTCTCCCGACTCACCGTCCTATATCCGCGACCGCACACCCCTGAAGAAAGGGCAGATGACGACGCGCGATCTGCGTGACGAATTCCGCCGCGATCCCTCGCTGTCGATCCTGCTGTCCGATGACGTGTTTCGCAAGGCGATCCGCAAGGGGATCGAAGAAGGCGTCTATATCTACAAGCGCGGGGAATTGCTGGCCGGCCCAGGCGATCCTATGCCGTCGATCAACATCGACGAAGAAACAACGATCTTCACGACCGACTTCGCGAAATCGAAGGGGATCTGGCCGCGCCCGGCACCCACGCCTGCGGCGCAACCGGCATCGTCTGCGGGCGGACCTTCCATCGGCAGCGATCCATTGCCGCCGATCGGTGGAGGTTCGGGTGTCGGCGAAGGTGGCGTTCGGGGCGGCTTCAACGATGGTGCTGCGGGCGGGGGAATTGCTGCGAGCGCCAAGGTCTTCACAGCGGAAGGCGTCTTGAAGGAGGCGCTAAGGCAAGTCATCGAGCGTGCGAAATCCGCGAAGATCGCGGCCATCGATCGGGTCGTTATTCGCCTGTTCGAATATGGGGATGCCTTCAAGTTGATCCCGATTGCAAACAGCATCGCCGGAACAAAACGCTCAGTCACGCTGGAAGGTGGATACACCACCGCTCAGGACAGCGAAATGATGTTCGAGTTCAAAGGCGTTGCTCAAGACGCTGCAACAATCAAAGACTATCTGGAACCACAATTCAGAGCCGCGAAGGTCACCGATCTTAAGGCCAGTATCCTGTTTGATTTCGAAGGCGGGCTCGCGCTGGATGGCGATGCCGCTGACAAGTTCATTGAAAAGCTGACGCGCTTCGCAAGCGCGGCTGCCTATGTCGAAGCCACTGCGGAGGTGAAGTGATGAATGTACCGCGGCGGAAGGATGAGTATTCCATGGCGTCAAAGACCCATCCCCTTTACGAACTGCGCGCCCGCCGCCATGGCCCCGGCGACACCGAGGTTGAGGTCTGGCAGCTTCCCTCGCTGGCGACGCCGCAAATCACCGCCCCTGTCCGACTTGCCGGCCTGCACGGTCGAAATCTCGAACTGGCCGAACACCGCGTTTTGAAGCGTCTGAAGGAAAGCGGCATTCGCCTCGATCTTCTACCTATCGAGGGCATGGGGTCGGTGCTGGCGGAGGAAACCGCGCTGCGCCTGGCTCTCCTGTTTCGCACCCTCGCGCCGATGCGCAATCGCGACAACATGCGCCTCGTGGCCGAAGGCATAGACGCCATGGGCAAGGAAGAAGCCGGCTATTGGCTCGGCATGTCGGTCCACCGCAAGAACCCGCGCCGTGTGCTCAATGCGCTGCGTATCCTGCTCACCGATCCGGCGAAATAATGGAAGAAGAGCGTATGTCGGATGTGCGGCTGATTGAACGATGGTTGCCGATTACCGAAATAGGCATTGAGAGCCTTCGGGAACGCACGCCGATGACGCCGTTTCCTGCTCCCAATCGGTTACACGTCTGGTGGGCGAGGCGCCCCTTGGTTGCTTCTCGCGCTGCCGTATTGGCTTCGCTGTTACCCGCCAATGCCGACCACGACACTTTTCTCCACGTGCTTGGAATCCATGGAGACCCTATGGCGTCGCGGCGCCGAATTGACCGTGCGAAGCGGATTGGCGAGCGGTTTGAAGGCGAGGCCTATAGTTACAAGCGAGCCTTCTCGTACTCACCTTCGCCATCGGAAATGGCTGAAATCCGCGACCAGATTGGCGGCAAAGTATTTGTGCTTGATCCGACGGCTGGCGGCGGAAGCATCCCATTCGAAAGCAATCGACTGGGCTTCAAGGCATTTGCCAACGACTTGAACCCCGTAGCGGCAACTATTCTGAAGGCAACCGTAGAA